>JBLIRN010000060.1:0-16498 GCA_049472315.1 bacterium | reverse complement strand
GTACGGAGGGGTACACGGAAAACCGGATCGAATGGGAGATGACACCTGTTACGGGGGTCGCTGGGGTGTTCGGTGACGATCCCCTGGAACCTGACCAGCCCCCGGAGGCGATCCTCCTGGATCCGGAACACACCCTGGTGGTCAACGCCCTCCCCATCCGGCGCACCTTCTATTGCGCGGGTGGAGGCAAGGAGTGTGAGGATGTCGATTGGATTCAATTCTACGGGAGGCAGGGGCATACCTATGAGATATACGCGCAGGACCTCTCCGAGTATGGCTATTTCATCCGGTTGGGTCTCCACGACCTCGAACTCAATCCCCTGTATGATCTCGGCAGGCCTGTTGCCGCCAACAACTATCTCGCCTTTTCCTGCCCCGAAGACGGGTACTATCTCCTCAGCGCACAACTCGCCTCTCCCTATCCTTCGGTAGGGGTAGAGTACATCGTATCGGTCCTGGAGCCGAAGGCGCAAAAGGTGACCAGCCTCCTGGTGCGGGTGATCCCCCCTGAAATGGCGGCCTATTGCGCGAGGGGATGGGTGAAGTCGACCGGGGAGTACATCTCTCCGACCATACGCAGGTATGTGTACCCTGAGACCATTGCCTTTAAATTCAATAATGTGATACTAGACGATTTGATCACCGTCCTGGTATACGAGGGTAATATACCGGGAGGGGACCCCGTGGCTGAGGTAAGCGTATATCTGAATGAAATGCTGCTCAACGAGTTTACCATAGACCTCACGGATCTTCCGCCTGCGGACACCGATCTCTTCTCCCGCACAATCGAGGATACCGAATACCACGAGGTCATAGGGAACTATATCTCCCAGGGATTGCCGGCGGTGCAGCGAGGGGATATGGATCCGAATTTCCTTCCCGAGGGTGACTACGACGGAGACGCCATCTGCAATTGCGACGAGGTTTTGCTGTATGCAAGCACCCCCTGCTCACCCACCATTCCGCTGGTGCTGCGGGCGGGGATCAATCCCTTTTATTTCCCCTCCGTTGACGGTGTTCTGAATATGCCCGGGCTTCAGACCGGCTTTCATGTCTTCTACTATGCCCCCCTGGCCGGCATCTGGGAGGAAGAGACATATGGCATGGCCCACTCGAATGCCTTCAATGCCCTGGAGGTTCCCCAGGCAGGAAGGCTCTTCCTGGAGCTCAACGCCCCCTCCTGCCCGGTTGTCTATCTCAGGGGCTTCGTAAACCAGGGATATACCCCCCAGGCGCCCTCTGCCGCGGATTTCATCGACACGAACCTGTTCGACCCCAGTAATCTTGTTCAGAACGCCACCACCACGGAGATGCTGCGCAACCCCGAGTTCCGGGACATAGACACCATCAATTGCCACGACTCACGGAAGGGTTCTTGGAGTACGACATACCGGTTTTTCGGAAGGGTCTCGGGGAAAGGGGCCCCCCTGGACCCCTATGAGGTCCTTATCATCAACCGGGGGGATCGATGACGGGGCTATGTTGACGTCTCCATTCCCACCTTTGCGTCTGTGTTCCTGGAGCATTCCTGTTCGGGCAAATGTAAGATCTTCACCGCCTCTTCTATTTCTTCAGGTTTGATTTTCATTTTACCCTTTCAACCGCTTCATTTTATCGCCTTGATTACGACAAACGACCCCTCGCCGAACCCCTCCTTACTATTCTCGATTGTATTGATCGCAGGCAGAAGACCGAAAATGGTCTGCCTGAAATCGAATCCCTTGAATCCCGCCTGCTTCAAGTAAAAAACGACCTCGTCCACGGAATAAAAGGTGGCCGTTTGATAAAAAACACTCTGTGCCTTTCTTTGTTGATACATCTTACCCAGAGGGCTCTCCCTGTCGACAAATCCAATGACGAACGCCCCTTTATTCCTTAGTATGTCATGAACACCCTTAAAAGCCGCCTCAATATCGTCCAAAAAGCAGATTGTCGTGACCATCAAGGCAACGTCAAAACACGCGTCTTTTAACGGGAGATTTTCCGCGGTGGCCTCAATAACCCGGATCCCTCTTTGCCGGGCAACTGCTCCCATTTTACGGGAGGGCTCAATCCCAATCGTAATGCCCAAGGGTGCCCCGAATCGGCCGGTCCCGACGCCGATCTCGATCCCCCTTGTTGCCTTTGGCAATAGTCCCCTTATGGCGTTGAGCTCCGACGCAAAGACAAATCTGTTCTTTGTAAACCACTCGTCATACCGTCCCGTATGTTTTTCAAAGGGTTCGATTTTTGCCATATGCCTATTTGGTACCCTCGGCTGGGAATGTCAAAATGGGGTCATCAAAATGGGGTCAGGTCTTGAAATGACAGTTTTTTGCAGCAAACCCTCATACCCTTTCGGGCGCCACGAAACATAAAATAAACAATAGGTTTATTTTCGAGACAAACACTCATGCCGCTTTAGCGGCGCCACGAAGAATGAAAATGTCATATTTTCAGATGAATACAGGATGTTTTCGGAACAAACCCTCATGCCGCTTTGTGGCCCACAAAGCATGAAAATATAATTTTCAATAGGATATGTGATACTTTCAGAGCAAAAACTGTCAATTCAAGTCCTGACCCCATAATACTATTTTCAAGACAATGTATCAATTTGCATAGAAATGAATTTTGCAGGATAAGACGATATAGGGATTATATAAAGGCAATTGCGAGAAAATGGGCTTTTAAATCCTGGATTGCACATTTAACCTATCATAGGGGGAAAACATGTTGAATTATTTGAAAAAAATTGAACGGATCGTTATCTTTTTACTCATGTTTTTAATGGCCATTGTCGTGGTTTTATCCGTGATAGAACTGGCATGGAGTGTCACAAAGGGTATGATGGCACCTCCGCTTGCCCTCCTCAAAATAGACCAATTTCTTGAAATTTTTGGTCTTTTCTTACTGATACTGATCGGAATCGAGTTGCTCGACACGGTCAAGGCATATATCCAGGAGAACGTGGTTCATGCGGAGGTGGTGCTCATGGTGGCCATTATCGCAATCGCCCGCAGGATGATTATCATGGATATAAAACGTATCACAAGCGCGACGCTCATGGGAACCGGTGTTATGATCATTGCATTGTCCATCGGATATTATCTGGTTAAACGGAGCTATCGTGAAGAAAGACATTAACATCGGGAATGCTTGGGGCCAGGTCTTGAATTGACAGTTTTTGCTTCGAAAATAGAACCATATTTTCATTCCTCGTGGTGCCACAATGTGGCATGAGCGTTTGTTTCGAAAATAGAATGACATTTTCATCCTTCGTGGCGCCGCCAAAGCGGCATGAGGGTTTGTTCCGAAAATAGAACCGTATTTTCGAGACGAATCTTCAATGATCGGACCCATATTCACCTGAGATCAGGTATCCTGCACGATGGTCCTTCACCGGTCTTTATGATTCATCAGCCACATTATGGCCGTTTTCTGACGACGTCACGGAAGACTCTCGACCCATGATCGGTTGTATCACCCGGCTGAAGGCCTTGGCGGTCTCTGTCCGGGCATAATGATACATGTAAGGCTTGCCCGCATCGGATGCCTCGACGATCTGAGGATCGATGGGCACCCTCCCCAGAAAGCGGACGCCCATCTCATGGGACATCCTTTCGCCACCCCCGGTCTTAAAGATCTCAGAGACCTTGCCGCAATGAGGGCATACAAAACCGCTCATATTTTCCACCACCCCCAGGATCGGAATGGCCATCCGCACAAACCCCACAACCCGTGCATTTCTGAGGATCTATTTTTGCTGCCCTACCTTTATCCCTTCTACCGGATACCGGAGGCAACCTACAGATAACAGGGGGCATGATCGAGGGTCACCTCGCTTGAAAGCACCGTACGGATCCTGAAACCCCTTTGAATCCTTCGCCTCTAACGAAAGCACCCAAAAGATTTTAGTCGGAGAACATGGGGGATGAGCAAGCCGTCAGGCACAATGCCCAGCCTTAATCACCCAGGCTTGCTCATCCCTTTATTGGGGGACCAACGGCCTATTCATTCTCCCCGGTTTTCGACTCAAGTTCATCGATTCTCTTTTTGATCCCGTCCAGGGCCTCTGTAAAGTAATCCGCCTGATCCTTGAGCATCTGCAACTCCTGCTCCTTATCCGGACCTGAATAGGCGGCCCCGGGAGGGGGGTAGACCGCCGGCCCCCCCCAGGCCAACCGGCCATAACCGGCTCTGGCCCAACCCGGCAGACCTGTGGCATAATACTGGTGGCGAAAGCCGCGGCCTCCCCCGCGGCCCCAAAAACCGCGGCCTCTGCCGCCCCGCCCCCAAAATCCCCTTCCAGGGATGGGATTGGCGTAGCCGGGTGCGCCGTATCCTGCGCAGTAGCCTGCACCACGACCGGTCATCGGTCCTTGTCCTGCTGGTCCTGTACCGTCACCATAGGGCATCTTGTTCACCTCCTTTCCCTGATAAAGGCATCCAACAATTGAAAGCCTTTGTTAGTGCCTTTTTCTCCCGTAAATGTCTTTGATGACAGCACGTCATCAATTCTTCAATAAGGAGTAGCATTCATTATGCCAGTCCGGTCATGGTGCGGGATACATATATAACATATTGAGATATAAACGTTTCAATACGGGATCGCAGGAAGGAAGAAAAACGTATCGTAGCAATAAAGAAACAGTATAGTTGCCCTATAGATGCATACTGGCTACTATTGGCTCAGGGTGCAAAACTCCCGTCTTTCTAAATTATGGTTTTTACCCAAAAAACCGGCTGAGAGAATCATATTCTCTGCCGGTTTCAATACATCTCTTGACTACTTACCATGCAACATTCGGGGACATAATCCCTATCTCAAGGTTAGGAAGATTTAAGGCCACTGCCTTTTTCTCAGCTTGGTTCCGTATCAAGAATAAGGAAATGATCCCCAGCCCTCGATCCAAACAATCGCCAATCCCCGGCAAGAGAACGCATACCCTTGAAAAAAGCAGTACCTCCCATTCCACGCCACCAACTTTGACCAATTAATCATCTGCAAAATCACCTTGAGTTAGGATCATTTTGTAGTCGAATGGAATTTTGACAAGGGGCGCGTATCATTTTCCCTCCAATAATTCTATTTAAATAGTTTCCTTGACAGAAATTGAAAATCCTGCCTATAATTTTATCCAGAAAAGCGATTGCCTGGTCATAAAATGACGGGTCAACCCCGTCTCAAGGAGAACATATAATGGCATCAGCAATAACCACGACGATGACGAAAATGATCGAGACACTTCCGGAAGAGCTTCAGGAGCGAGTTCTCGAGCACATGAGAGACTACATTGAGGACATCCGGGAAGAGAGGAAGTGGAGCGAATCTTTCTCCAAGTCACAAAGCAAGTTGGTCGCTGCCGCTCGGCAGGCCCGGAAAGAGATCGCCGAAGGTAAGGCAACCCCTCTTGACCCGGAAAAGTTATGAATTCAGCGACCCTGCCATCCTTCTGGGAGCGGTACCGCAATCTTGATCGAAACATCAAGGATAGGGTAAAGAAGGCATATCGCCTATGGGCGGAGGACCCGTTCCACCCATCGTTACGTTTCAAATGTATCAACCAAGCTGAGAGAATCTGGGCAGTCCGTGTGACACTGGGATACAGAGCATTGGGGATTCTTGAAGAGGACATGGTGACATGGTTCTGGGTGGGTAGCCACGACGATTACGAGCGGTTTTTCGGATGATAGAGAAGCCTTAATCGGATACCCCCGCTTCACCATCTGCTAAACCGCCATGATCTTGCGATCACAACGAAGGTTGAAAGTTCATAAAAACAAATGATTAGTTGAGAACTTTCATATAAATTCTACCTGAACATTTGTATTGACAAAAATTGAAAACCCTGCCTATTTTTTTGCCCAGAAAAGCAATTGCCTGTCAGAAGATCTCTTGATAAATAGAGGAATTTTCTTTGTGGGTGCGGAATATAGACCGGGTGTGTATTTGTCAAAACAAATATTCGAGGGAAATATCAGAACATGAAAAGAAGGATAGTTAATGATACGAGAAGAATGAAAGGACTCATGGAAATCATATAGAGATACTTAAAAACAAGCCCAAATATGAGAAATCCAGGCGCACCAATAGCGGGGTGGATTGCATTGAGTGTGCCTCAGATGCGGGCGTCCGGATTACTGGGAACGCTGAAGCAGATGGCCCGGTTCTTCTCCCGATCCATGACCAGCCGCAGGCACGCATTGTCCTTCTCCCACTTGATGACCCGCACGATCTGCGAGAGCTTCAAGTACTGAGGCGCCATTTCCCCGAAGGCATTGGGTGCCGAACGCAAGAAATCCTCATTGAGCACATTATCGGGAAGCCCCGGAAATACCGCCAGATAATAGATGCGGTCTTCCACCAGGTCCTGGAAAAAATGGGTGCCGTAGGATACCTCGGGCACATATCCGCCGGACGTCTTGGCAACCTCCACGATGACCGACGAGGCGTCAATATCGGCGTAGCTGACGTTCACGCCCAGATCGATATTATTGCTTCCCCACCGGCCCGGTCCGATCAGGATGTAGCTCTTTTCGGCCCTTTCCAGGATGCCGTTGATGCGCCCTATGGCCCGGCCCACCTGATATTTCTCATCGGTTGACAGATCATGATACCCGTCGCTGTCCACATAGACGATATAACGGATGTTGTCCACCAGGGCGGTGTTTACGCAACTGTCCGTCTGGAAGAGGACATCCTTGGGCTCCACGTGCTCGGGCAGGGTCACGTTCTCCTGATCGCGAACCTCGCTCAGGGGTCTGCACTGCAACAGGTTGATCTCTATCCGGCCCTTGTCGGTCACGTCCGCCACGAATTCGATGTCCACAGGGATGCCGTACCCTCTTTCCAATGTTCGCAGGATCTTGTCCATAATGGATGCAAAGGGGGTCTTCTTGATGAGGTTGTTAAAGGTGAGGACCTTTGCATCGGCGGCCTTGAACTGCATGGAGCTGACAGGCTCGGCAATGGTTCCGTCCTTATGGATGGAAAAAAGATATTTGTACACCGGAAGGTGCTCACGGTCGGTCACCTCCTCCACCGCAAGTGACTGGAACTTGTTGGAGGCAAGATCTATCAGGTCGACCGCATGCTGGGAATAGTGCCGTATCTCCGATTCATACAGCACCGGCCTGATGGTGGGATGACTCAACGCAATCATTCTGGGGTAATCGTTGCCCACCCGGTCCACCGCCCTGGTGCCCAGGCCGAAGACGATCCTGAGCAGGCCCTGATCGGTGTTGATGCGGGGCGACCAGGGGTGGAAATTGCGGGAAAAACCGACCCCGGCGATTATGGGCATCAGTGTATCATCCACCTGCCGTCCCTCCACCCGCATCACCAGTATTCCCATCTGCTCATCGGTATAGATCAATTTGTGTTTGATGCGGTACAGGAGGGCATCGGGCTTCAGCACGCTGCTGTAAACCATCTTTATGGCATTCTGAAAATCGTGGAAACGATCCTTGAATTCGCCCTGATTGGTGCAAAAGACGCTCTCGTATTTGCCTGCGAACGCATAGCCGAAGTTGTCCTCGAGGAGGCTGGAGGAGCGGACGATGACCGGTTGGGTGCCGAAATGCTCCAGCACCGTTTTCAACTGGGACAGGGTTTCCGGACGGAACGACCCCTCCAGGAACAGCTTTCTGAGCTTGGGATACTCGGAGACGATCTCGTCCCTGTTCTTGTATTGCTGGCTCAAAAGGTAGAGCAGGTCATTGTCGAGCAGGAATTCAAAAAAGACATCCGATCCGATGTAGTATGAATCGTGCTCCTGGAGCACCTCCTTGAGCTCGGGCATGTCCTTCTCCACCGCCTGCTGCAGGATCTTGCGCGCCAGGAGCATCCCGGCCGCCTTGCCCCCGATTCGACCCGAACCCACCAACCGGTTGTGAATCGCCTCGATGTCCTCCAGGGTAAAATATTCGCGTGCTATCTGAAAATACTCGGAACGCTCGCTGATCAGGGTCTTGATCAGCTCCATGCGCAGGGCCTCGCAATTGGCCCGCGACCAGCATGCCCTGGCCTTCATGTGATGAATCAATGTCTCGATCGGCTTCAGGTACTCGGATTTCGGCGGGGCCTGATCGGCTATCCGCTTGGGAAGCCCTTCGATCACGTCCCACGGCCCCTCGGGGTCCTGGCCCAGGGAGGACATGAGTATATAGGTCTCGAACATGGTCGGGGAATATCGATCCCATACCTTGATGGGCCGGATGTGTGACTGGCCGCTCTGCACATAGAAGTCGATCAACACCTGGGTGGTATCCCTGATCCGGGCGATGGTTTGATTGTTATGGCTTCCCCTCAGGATGCAGAAATAGGCGATCGTATCGAGCTCAAACAGGCGGGGACAGACCGTGCGGAAAAAATTGGCCAGGGACTCGTCGCTTCCCCAGTGCCTGGCCAGGATGGAGATATTATCGAACACGTAATAGACCCTCTTTCCCGCGACCTCCATTACGTCCCTGACAAAGCGATAGAAGTAGTCGAATCCCTCGGTGGGATCGATTTCAATGACCTTGCATTTCGGGGATATCTCGGGGACGGCATATTGATCGAAGTGGATGTAGATGATGTCGATCCCCTTTTCAGCGGCGTCGTCGACAAAGGGGCGGACAAGCCAGGAGTATTCCAGGGCGCTGGTAACCTGCCACACCACATTATCACCCCATCGCAAACCGCTGAGCAATTCATCGATGACCGGTACACCGGTGCTGACCTTGACTTCCCTTTCGCTCATGCCTCATGCTCTCCCATACTCTATTGGTTATTCCTTTTTTTCATTGTGTATATAGTGTATCATACATCTGTATCAAATCTTATACCTTTCACCTGAAAATCCCCTTTGGGTATTTTCATGCCTCTTTGTGAGCCCAAGGCTCATCTGCGTTTCACTTCTACATTCTACATTCTACATTCGATATTCGATATTCGCAGTTTCATCAGGCTCATGAGCGTTTCATCTTATACCTTTACCTCCCAATATGGAATCAATTGATCGAACTCGAACAATGTCTTCATGGCGGTGTTCTCGGTGGTGATGCCCACCTCTTCCACCGCTGCAAGAGGATTCAATCCCCCCGAAACAATCATCCCCACCCTTTCCTCAGGCACAGGGATCCCCAAAAGGGGACGACCGGGCTTCCCGATCATGAGTATCCCGCCGAGGCCGATTGTATCCAACCTTTTCTTGATCTGTTCAACCCGTTGAAGCGCCACAGAGGGAAATTCCCTGAAGCTGGCACCGATCCTGCCGTTTCCGGTGGAAGCGACCTGCTGGACATCCGTCATTCCTCCCTTGATGAAAATCTCCAAGGGATCAATGGAGGACCCATCATAGTTTATGATTTCGGTGAATCGAAAGGGAACCCCCTTTGCCAATTCCAGCAATCCTCCAAACCGGGATGTGACATGGATACCCTCTTTTAGCAGAATCCCGTTTATGGTGACACTGCACACCGTACCGATGACCGCCCTGGTATCCTCGATCTGTATGTTCCCCACCCTGGTGCCCGGAAGACCTATGAGGAGAAACCTCCCCATGCCGATGCCTGCGCGGAAGACCTTCTGGATCTGCTGATTGGCCTTATAAAGATATTGCTTGTCCATTGAGGACAGATTCAGGATGATCTTGCCCTTTTGCCTTCGCAAGGAGAAGTTCATCTGATAGGTCAGGGTATCGATCTTTGATGCAATGAATCCCACCTTGTTGATCACACAGGCGGATTTAAGCTCCTCCTTCCCCTGTGCGGTGATTCTTCGACCTCTCTTCCCAAGATTCTGGGTCAGGCCGTTGTGGTCCAATTCCCTGAGATAATTTCGTACGGTTCGTTGGCTCAGGTCAAATCCAAAATCCTGCAGTTTCTGGGCGATCCTGGTACCCCCCAGGGGCCTTCCGGCTTCATTCAGGATATTCAGAATCGATATGATTCTCTGCTGATGACGATTATCCATGGAGTATCCTCGATGAACATGTGAAACGCGCTGCTCCCCGTATACACAGCCGTCTGCATAACGTTTTTTCCACCGGCACGGTTGATTGTGATCGACAGGTTATGGGTGTTCGCCGATCCTCCCTAATACAATACCTTAAATTTGGAATAAGTCAAGATTATATAGGCAAAAATGCCTACAATAGATGAAATAGAATCCTGCCGGCCAACCCCATGGACGGTATCGAAATCAACCCTCTCTGATTTTGTATCCTTGTTTTCTTCTTTTATTGACAATGAATGTAAATGGTGCTACACTTTTTTGCACAATATATAGGCAGTGAATTGCCAGGATTATTAATAGGAAATTCATTGCCGTATAGATCCATTCACCAACCGATGCGGATCTGATCAAAACCTATCGTGAGGAGGCATACCATGACGCTCAGCAAACCGAACGTAAGTCCAGCAACCCTTACCAAAAGCCGGGTAAAGGTCGCCCCTATCTCCGGTCTTTGCGTTACCTGCCTTGACGGGTGCCCCGGCCTTTGTGAAATCGGCCGCTCCGCCCTCAGGGGAAGGGAAAATCTGTATCCTGAACCCTTCGGCGAGGTGATCGCAGGATCGGAGAAGGATTACCCCAATGATTTTTCCTATTTCAACATCCAGGGGACCTGTGTGGGGGCCGTCGGCGTGGAGGCGGATTCCGACAAGGCGACCTTTCCTGCCGTAACTCTCAACACAGAGATCGGCGCCAAGGAAAAGATCAAGCTCCGTTTCCCTGCATTCACCGGTGCCGTCGGGTCAACGGAGATCGGCAGGATTCACTGGGAGGGCATGGCGATCGGTGCGGCCATATCGGGCATCATGGTGGTGGCCGGTGAAAACATATGCGGCATGGATATGGCTGCCGAGATAAAAAACGGCAGGGTTGTCCGTTCCGCAGAGATGGAGCGTCGGGTCAAGACGTTCCAGCGATGGCATGAGGGGTATGGCGGGATCGTGGTCCAGGCCAATGTGGAGGATACCCGTCTGGGTGTGCCGGAATACGTCATTGAAAAACTGGGGGTGGAAATCTTCGAGTTGAAATGGGGGCAAGGGGCCAAGGACATCGGCGGCGAGGTGAAGATCCCCGATCTCAAGAAGGCCCTTGAATTGAAAAAAAGAAAGTATATCGTGCTCCCGGACCCGGAAGATCCGGTGATTCAGAAGGCATTCAAGGACGGGGAGTTCAAGGAGTTCGAGCGGCATTCCCGTTTGGGCATGGTGGATGAGGAGGGTTTCTATAAGACGGTGGAGCATCTGCGCAAGGTGGGTGCGAAGTATGTTACGTTGAAAACAGGGGCCTACCGGCCTGCCGACCTTGCCAGGGCGGTGAAGTTCGCATCCGAGGCAAAGATCGATCTGTTGACGGTCGACGGGGCCGGCGGCGGGACCGGGATGAGCCCGTGGCGTATGATGAATGAATGGGGCATACCCACCGTCCAGATAGAATGCCTCCTGTATGATTACCTGAGACGGCTGGAGAAACAGGGGAAATTCGTCCCGGACTGCGCCATAGCCGGTGGTCTTTCCCTGGAGGACCATATGTTCAAGGCATTTGCACTCGGCGCCCCCTACATCAAGGCCGTGTGCATGGGCCGTTCCATCATGACCGCGGCCATGGTGGGCAACACCCAGGCCAACATGCTCAGGAAGAAGATGGAAAAGGATATCGAGAAAAACGGTACGGTTGCCCACTTCTTTGAAGAGGATGAGGCCAAAAAGAAGGCCCCCATCGTAAAGAAGGGTGATTGGATCGACGTGGCGGATCTGTTTGTGACCAGCCCAAAGCTGAAGGAAAAATACGGCAAGGACTTTAAGCTGATCCCTCCAGGCGCCCTCGGCATTTACACCTACATTGACCGCCTCACCCAGGGGCTGCAACAGCTCATGGCCGGGGAACGCAAATTCGCGCTCAAGCACATCGATCGTAACGATATCTGTGCACTGACACGAGAGGCGGCTGAAATGTCGGGGATCGCTTATGTGATGGACGCAGACAAGAAAGAGGTTGACAGGATACTGGGCTAACCGCCACCTTCCATTCACTTGTGCAAAGACTCCGCCTGTATGGAAGTTGTTCACTACCGTATGGGCGGAGTACTGCTCTTCTCCCGCATTGGAGTAAGCATTGATCGTATATGCTGGATACGGCTCTTAAATTTTGGTATAGTATGGAATTGTTTGAGGATGAATGACGTTCTTATCTTGATGCTAACACTACCTACCAAAAAATTTTAGTGAGGAGTCGGAAGATGCCCAAGGTCAATCCATTTTCGATGGCACAACAGCAATTGGACGTAGCAGCAAAAAAATTGGAGCTTGAGCCGGCCATCCATGAATTTCTCCGCTGGCCCATGAAGGAAATCAAGGTAGTCCTTCCGGTAAGGATGGACGATGGCTCCACCCGGATATTTCACGGGTACCGGGTCCAGTACAACACGGCACGCGGGCCTGCCAAGGGCGGGCTGCGCTGGCATCCGGATGAAACCATCGATACGGTTCGGGCCCTGGCTGCCTGGATGACCTGGAAGACATCGGTGGTGGATCTTCCCTTGGGAGGAGGCAAAGGGGGGGTTACCTGTAATCCAAAGGAACTTTCCGAAACGGAGAAGGAACGACTTGCCAGGGCATATATTCGGGCGGTTTGGCAAAACATCGGTGTGACCCAGGACGTACCTGCACCGGATGTGTATACCACTCCGCAGATCATGGCGTGGATGATGGACGAATATGAGACGATTCGAGGCCAACACCACCCCTGTGTCATTACCGGAAAACCTCTGGCCATAGGAGGTTCTGCCGGGCGTAGTGATGCGACCTCCCGGGGAGGTGTGTATGTAACCCGCGAGGCGGCAAAGGCATTGAATATCAAGCTCGAAGGCCAGACCATGGCCATTCAGGGGTTCGGAAACGCCGGTCAGTATGCGGCGACCTTGGGCAATCAGATCCTCGGGCTCAAACTGGTGGCCGCCTCCGACTCCAAGGGCGGGATTTACAACGAAAAGGGTATGGACCCGGAGGCACTGGTAAAGTACAAGCAGCAAACCGGCACCCTGCAGGGATTCCCCGGTGCGGATTCCATCACCAACGAGGAACTGCTGGAACTCGAGGTGACCGTGCTTTTTCCCTCCGCACTGGAACAGGTGATCACCGAGCAAAATGCCGACAAGATCAAATGCAAGATCTCGTGTGAGCTTGCCAATGGCCCTGCCACGCCGGAGGCGGATGACATCCTCCATCAGAACAACGTCTTCGTTATTCCCGATTTCCTGGCCAATGCCGGGGGGGTGACGGTCTCCTATTTTGAACAGGTCCAGAATACGTACAACTTTTACTGGGAACTGGAAGAGATCCACCGCAGACTCGACCTCAAGATGACCCATGCCTTTCACAATGTGTATACCATGAGCCAGCAGGAGAAGATCAATATGCGACAGGCCGCCTATCTGGTCTCCGTGACAAAGGTGGCCGAGGCATGCAGGCTGCGGGGATGGGTATAATAATCCGGCAGGCTATCGAGGTGCGGATATCCGGATCATAGAATAATCATGCAGGGCCCTTTCCGAGGGCCCTGCAATATCACGGGGTATCACCTCCACGCTCCCGCCTTCATTGCCATGCATCCGGGGAGTCGGTGCGAACAGGCAAAACCGCTCGTGCGTCGAGAAACCCCCTTCGAGCAGTTTGTATGGGGGACCTTTGCGTTTCTGTGGCATTTGATTCTGTATATAGACGAGACAATTTCCGGACGTATGAACCGGTTGATTAATCAGACATACATGATTTCCTGATTCAGTACGCTTCTTAATTTCTTATCCAATGTCCACACCTTTGACTTCGATCGAAGAGCCGCCATAACGATAACCGCATCAATAAGCCCGACACCCTTTGTGGTCAGCCTGTTCTCACTGGAATACGTGCCTGCCTCTATCCATATGTTTTTTTCATCAATCTTTGGCAGATACTCCCAATAGGAGGTTATCAATCGCCTTTCCCGATCATCCCTTGCACCTTGAAGAAGTTCTCCGAAAATACATTCTAATGCAAATATCTCTTCTGTCTCGAGCAGTCCTTTGACAGTGGTAAATATTTCTGCTTCTTTTTTCAGGAATTCAATCCAAACCGATGTGTCAAGGATGATCATGATTTTCGATTGGTCTCACGAATCCCATCGGCTTTGAGATCGGGTGAAAATTGCAATGGCGTCTTTTCTATTTTTTTGTTTAACTCTTTGATATGTCGTAAATTCGACCATTCTTCCAAGGCCATGACCAGGCATTCGGTAAGGTTTTTCCCCTTTGCAAATTTCTGCACCTCTTTTAGAAGACGATCAGGCAGTATCGCGGTCACTTTCATAAGATATATGATACGATGAGATATCTTATTTGTCAAAAAGCCCGTTTTTGTGCCGTATGATCTGCAGCACCATCCCTTCCTATGGCAATGGGAATAACCGGCATCTGCTCTCGGGTGGAAATGGTAAGACGCCGGATGATCGAGGCCGCATTGAATATGCCAACACGTTTCGCAAGGTCCCATTCGTGAAGCGGTTGCGGGGACTCAAAAAGGCGAGAGGGGAATAATTCAGGACCCTGGGGGTGTGGCATCAAGAAGGACATAACGACTGCAACGCTCAGTCAACCACAAGCATTCCTGTCTCGGTATGCCCCTGTATGTCAAACACCCGTATCAGATTCTCCGATACGGTACAGTACGTATCCCCGATGCACAGGACCCGGGCGATATGGTCGCCCGTCGGTGCATAGGAGGGCCGCGGAAACGTCCCTGACGGATGGTGGGTTATCTCGGCCATGCGGGATAACCCGTTCCCGTTGATATCGAACACATACGCCCCCTGAAAGGTATACTGGTACGGATAGGGCATTCCTTCCACATCCTCGGTCTTTGTCACGGGAAATGCCATGAGGTGTTCGGCTGGGTTCACGAGGAGTGCCCTGTGATCGGTAAATAACGCAGAACCGGTCTTGCTGCCGCCGATCTCCTCCTCTCCCACCAGGATGGGAGCGGCCGTATCGGTGATATCATATAGGGCAATCCGCAGGCCCGGCCCGGCAGTTTCCTGAATATCCCTGCCGAATCCGAGGATGTGGCCGGCGTCATAAAGGTGCAGATACTCGCTTCCTCCCAGGATGTCGAGCTCCTCCGCCACCCAGGGGTCCATCGGGTCATCAAGGGAGATGACCAGGAAGGGATACCCCTCACTACCCGTGACCATGTAACACCGGTCCTCGAAAAACCTGACGGACTCCATAGTCTCCCCAGGGGCGAGCCCGGAGAGGATCCCTGTCAGCCTCATCAGGTCATTAAACACATAGAGATCGCTCTGCAACGGCGCCATTGCCGAATTCGTTGAGATCATGAAACGACCGTCATGCCCGTGCATGCCGGATGAATCGATGACCTCTCCAGCGACCTTGGCACTGCCCGCAACAAGGATGCCCTGGTCCGTATAGTCAAACCTGTACACCAGGGTGACCGGCGCATCCCCTTCCACATCGGTGCTCGCCACATACAGCCCCTCTGCAGAGGAAAGGACATAATCGCAGTCCCCGAGAATCACCTCGGCGTCGATTGCCTGGCCGAAGTCCTGAAGCGGGATGCCCACCACGAGGAGGTACCTGGGCTGCGCATACCGGGGGAAATAGGCGACATCCTCACACCCACACACGGTATCCACCTCCACACTCCCGCCTCCTTCGCCATGCACCGAGGAGTCGCTGTATACAGGGAGTACCGCACGGGCATCGGGAAGGTCCTCATCGAGCAGTTCATACGGGGGGTCCTCGTGCATGATCAGATACAGGGTGCCATCCGTACCCCGTGACTGCTTGTACTGCGCCTCGAATCTGAGGCTCCTTGTCCGAATCACCTGGGCCCGGTCGGTGATGTCGTACAGGAACACCCTGGTGAATGTCGGCCTCAGGTAGATAGGGGAGAGATAGGCCTGCCCGTCCACGAATTGAATGGTTTCACTCCCGCGCTCCTCCTCGCCGATGACCGCCATTATATTCCCCTCCACATAGAGCTTTTTGGGGGTAAAATCCGTTCCGGGGAATTCGATCCCCGGAAGCTCCGCGAGATCCTCCGGCGGGTACACCCTGATGATGCGCACCCCCTCCCCCTTGATCATGTAAATATAGGTGTCGTCGCTCTTAACGATATCGGCCTCATCCGCGCCTATGTTCGTGAACGGTGCCGATAGGTCCCCGTCCCCATTCAACCGTATGTCGGCACCGGATGCAGCGGTTCTATATCGCACGGCACTGGAGTATCCGCCAATCGGGGCATATCCCCCCCAGCCGAGACCGGACGAGGAGAGGGCATATCCCGCTGTGCCGCCAAGGTACGAGGAATAACCCGAATAGAGACCGTATCCGCCGGCAGCAACGCCGCCATACAAAGCCCCCGTGCCACTGTAAGCACTTGCCCCGACAAACATATCCAATCCAAATGCAGAAGGGCTGAGCATTGCATAGCCATAGCCATACATACCCATTGCGCCATACGCCGGTAC
>JBLIRN010000006.1:0-20833 GCA_049472315.1 bacterium | reverse complement strand
CTATGTTGGCCTGGGTCCCGGAGTGGGGCTGCACGTTTGCATGTTCGGCGCCGAACAGATCCCTGGCCCTCTCCACGGCCAATGATTCGGCCATGTCGACATACGTGCACCCCCCGTAATACCTGTGGCCCGGATATCCCTCTGCATATTTATTGGTGAGCAGCGATCCCTGGGCCTCCATCACGGCAGGGCTGGTAAAATTCTCCGAGGCGATCAGTTCCAGGGTGGTATTCACCCGATGCCGCTCCCGGTCGATCGCCTCATGAATCTGGGGATCCAGGTCCTTCAATGGCTGGCTAAACATCTCAGGCCGTCTTCCCTCCGAGATCATCGATCTGTTTCAACCTGGCGGCATGCCTTCCTTCGCAGGAGAATTCCGTATGGAGCCATACCCGGAGCGTCTCTTCAGCCAAATCCTTCCCCAGGATCCTCCCCCCCAGGATCAGGATGTTCGCATTGTTATGTTCGCGGCTCATCCGGGCCGTGTACAGGTCATGGCAGAGTGCGGCACGCACCCCGTGAAACCGGTTTGCGGCGATGGACATTCCGATACCGGTCCCGCAGATGAGAATGCCGCGGCCGATCCTCCCTTCGCTGACGGATCGAGCCAGACTGATGCCGATGGCCGGATAATCACATCGCTCGGGGGTATGGCAGCCAAAGTCCTCGACCGCGAACCCCTCTCGGGTCAGAATCCCCTTGAGGTGCTCCTTGAGTTCCCATCCGCCATGATCGCTGCCAATGGCAATGACCTCTTTTGTTTGTTCTTTTTCCGCGTAATTCATCATGTTCCATAAAAAAGGGGGTTGGACGCATCACTGACAGCCAACCCCCTGTATAGATAGAATATAGGGTATCACATATGATTCAGCTCAACTACACCATAATATGTGCAATCGGTATGCAGGTATTCCCTGGATACCGAATCTATATTTTGGTGACCTACTTCTTGGGTGCCTGCTCCGGATGACACCAGATGCAAAAGGCCTGGGTATTACCCGCTGAAACCATGGGCCCCCTGAGATACATATAGTTTGGATTGGAGGGGTGGGGATCATGACACCCCATACAGGTAAGATTTTCTTCCTCGCCCTTGAAGCCTTTGGCCTCAGCGGGAAGTTTTACCTTCACCGGGGTGATACCGCTCGGATGGGTGCTTTCCATGGCCACGGGACGATACCCCAATCCATTGGGCTCTTCGGCATGGCAGGCCATGCAGATGGAGTCGATACGCCCCAGCGGTTTACCCGTCGCAGGATTGATGGTGGTGGTATCAGGCTTGGTGGTGAGCAGCCCGGGGCCTACGGCCGTATGGGCACCGTGACAAAGGGCGCACTCCTCATGACCTTCACCTGCAAATACGAGGACGGGGATCAGCACGAGAACCAGAATAACGATACACAGGGAATATTTCTTCATCCATTACACCTCCTTTCTCGGGTGAATGACCAGCTATGAGAATAATAAATGACCAGCCTGCATTTTGTCAAGGAAAAGGGGGTAAGCATGCCTGCCCACTATTGCACAAGGCCGAAATCAGGATTGCTTGGGAAGATGGCCTTCGGCCGGCATGTTCCCCTTTTCCAGAACCTTGTACTCTTCGGGAACCGATGCCTTGATCTCACGGAAGCTGAGCTGTTCCCGGGAGAGGTAGAAAAGCCCCAGCATGACGACAGGGATGATGCAGGCGGCATGGTGTACGATGGCAAAGGTCTTTGCTACATGGGCATTGATTCCGAGAAGGATGAGGGTTTCCGAACTGGCCAGATGGAACGTGCCGACGAAACCGGGGGAGGAGGGGAGCATGACCACGACCGCCACCACCACCATGATCAGAATGGCGCTCAAAAAATCAAGCCGGATGGAGAATGCCGGGAACAGCAGATAGATTCCGAATGCGGTGACCATCCAGAGCAGTATGGAGTACACGGCAATCGTGAGGATATGCCGGCCCCGCTTGAGTGATTCCAGGCCGGAGAGAAACGCCCTGTACAGCACCTCGATCCGCTTGATCATCTCCTCCGGAAGATACCGAAAAAGGGTGAAACTCATCAGACGCCATACGTGATCCGGTTTCCAGCTCAGGAAAAAAAGGGTGGCGATAACAATCCCGTAGAAAAAGGAGGTGAGCCCTACCGCCCACTTGAGGAAGCCGATGGTTATGTAGCTTCCGTAATTCTCCTGAGGAAACGGGAATACGGTTACCACGATGATCAGCATGAGGAGGAGGGTGAGCCCGTCAAAGAGCCTCTCGGTCACAATCGTGGCAAACGCCCCCGTCTTGGTGATACCCTCCCGTTTGCCGATCACATATGCACGTATGAATTCCCCGGCGCGGGCAGGTAAAAGGCTGTTTCCCATGAATCCGATACACACGGCGGAAAAGAGGCTGGGGAATCGTACCTTTTTGATGGGCTCAAGAAGATACTCCCATCGTTCCGCCCTGATGAGGAAGCTGACAACATTCACGACTACGGCAAGGAGAATGAAAGAGTAGTTGGCCTGCCGCGTTGCCGTCCAGACCTTTTTGAGGTCCATCCCCCTGACAAACAAAAGGAAGAAAAGACCGCTAATCAGTATTCCAGCCCAGAACTTATACCGTTTCTTCAATGCAGGGTCCTTCCGGTCTCCATGCCATGATCGCACCGCCATCGACGCGCGGATGCCCTACCCCATCCCATATCAACGCGTCCTATTAAATCACAAAAGCGATTCCCGGGCAAAACAGTGGTATGATCATTCCTCAAAGATCCCGGCGTTCCTGTGCACATCGAAACGTCCCTTAACCGCCTGCTCAATGCATTGCACACATCGACCATACGGCGGACGATTCCCCTCAGGCCCTTGAAACAATAAAAATATGCACGGCAGGTGTCGCCGGGCATACGGCATCCCCCGCCGGATCGAATCCGCAGGTTTGAACCGATTATTTGAGATGGAAAACAAAGTATTAAATAATAGAGACCGAAGAAAATTGCAAGTCTCCCGGAACCTTGCCGGCAATTCTCATCGTGAATCGTCAGCAAGGGGCATGGGCAGACATTGAATAGCTATGGGGAAGGAAGTCAACCGATGCACGGAAAACCTCAAGAGGGAGGAACAGGCATGATACGAATGAAGAACGACCGGGGTACGCTAACGTTGTGGTGTTGCCTTTGTGCCATAGCCGCTGTCATCATTGCTGCGGGATGTCGAACACGTATGAAGAAGGAGACCCTCGCCACGGTCAACGGCGAGGAGATATCGGCACAGGAGTTCATGGAATTCTATAACAGCCGCCCCAGGGTGGCTGACTGGACCTCACAAGGGGGGACCCTCGATCCCGAGTCGGTCCTCGATGCCCTGGTGGAAAAGATCCTTATGGAACAGGAGGCACGAAAAATGGGCCTGGCGTCCTCGACGGTTCTCGCGGAGCAGGCGGAGAAATTCAAGCAGCGGGTCATGGTGAATGTCTTTATCCAGAAACGCTTCGATCCCCAGGTGCATATAACGGACCAGGAGGTCCTGGAAAGCATACCGGCGTATCAGAAAAGGGAGGTGAAATTTGCCCGGATAAGCGTGCTCGATGAGGATGAGGCATGGGATATCAAGAGACGCCTTGATGAGGGAGATGATTTCTCCCAGCTTGCCCGTTCGCGATCAATCGGGATCGAGGCCCCGCAGGGAGGGGTGGGTGATTTCCTGAGCCCCCATCGCGGGATCTACCCCAAGCAGGTCATCGAGACCATTTTCACCCTGCCCATCGGTGCAGTGAGCGATCCCCAGAAGGTCCGCGAAGGGTATGCGCTGTTCAAACCGCTGGAGGAGAGGCCCCTCAATCAGGCGGAGTTGGAACAGGTGGTGCAGTACCACCGCAGCCTGCTCTTCAGGGACAAGAAAAACAAGCTCATACGGGACCTCCTGGAGGAGGCAAAACGGGAACGAGGGATCAGCATCCACCGGGAGGCCCTGGAGCGGGTCGCTTCAGGGGAGGAGTCCTCCTCTCCCGCCTCATCGAACCTTGCCCTGGCGGAAGGCGACGGAATCATTATCACCTGGGGAGACATCAGGGGGATTATCCCTCAATCCCCTGGGCAGGGGGCAAAGGCATTCTGGGAGGATCCCAACCTGCTCGCCAGCATGGTTGAGACCAGGCTTAATAAACAGCTCATGGTGCTCGAGGCGGAAAAGGCCGGATTTTCCGATGATCCCGACCTTGCCAAGGAGGTGCGACGGTTTGAACAGGATCTCCTCGCCAGGCAGCTCATGATGTACGAGGTGGAAAGGAAGATCGTCGTTACCGACGAGGATTGCCGAAAATATTATCAGGAAAACCTTATCCGGTTTTCCGAGCCGGAGATGGTCAGGGCCAGCCACATCCTTGTGAAGGACAAAGAGAAGGCCGATGAGATCCTGTCAAAATTGAAGGACGGAGAGGATTTTGCCACCCTGGCGGAGGCATATTCCGAATATTCGATAACATCCCGAAAAGGCGGGGACATGGGGTATATCAAATCGGGGCAAAGCGGCATGGGAAGGGAATTCGAACAGGTTGCATTCTCACTCCCCATCGGGGCGATAAGCGAACTGGTGAATACCCCCTTTGGATATCAGATCATAACCGTGACGGAGAAACAACCCAGCCGGGCCGTCCCCTTTGAAGAGGTTCGGGATTCGATACGGAAGGACCTGGTCAATCAGATGCGAAAGTCCCTGTTCGATTCCTATCTGCAAGACCTTCGCAAAAAGGCGACGATTGCAGTCAACCAGAAGCTATTCCAAACAATAAAGCACGACCTTACGAAAACGGGTCCGGGGGGGCATGATCAGGGTTGATCAAAAAGGGCATAGTGTATCCGGTCGTCTTCATATGTCTCGGACTCTTCATCCTTACCTCATCTCCCGCCACTGCCGTTGACGGAGGCTCAGGCGATCCGGAGGGTGCCCACAGCCAGATACTGCCCGGATACAAGGACAAGGTCTGCGAACGATGTCATTTCTCAAGGAGGGGGGAAAAACCGAAGATCTGGGAAAAGATGCCCACTGGCGCGGAGACCGTCAGGGGCACCAAGGGGATGAGGACCATATGCCAGACCTGTCACTATCCCGGCAACGCAGTCAATGCACTCTCAGGTTTTACCCTGGACACCCATCCCATGGGGGGGCACCGGTATACGCATGCCAACGTTTTCGTCGATCAGACCGAATCCCTTCTCGGCGAAGACCATGTGATGCATGACTGGGCGGACCCTGATCCTGCCACAGGAAAACTCCCCAAGGCCCCCGATCCTGTCTTCCCGCTGAAGAAGCGGGACGAATGGGGGCATCCCGAGGCGGAGGGGGATACGGAGAACAAGGGATTCTACTGCGGTTCCTGCCACGATCCCCATCAACAACCGCATGCGAATACCAGCGGACACGGAGATTACCTGCGGGTCATGGAGGGCGGAGAGGTGGGAACATCAGGGGACCGTACCGCCTTTTGCCTGCAATGCCATCAGAATCTCCCGGAACATCCCCAGCACGGCACGGATCTAGGGTGCCAGCGATGCCACCACCCTCACGATGGAATCATACGGATCGAGGACAATCCTATACTCGGCCAGTGGATCCACACCAACTCCATCATACGCGCAAACTTCAGGGCGCTCCCTAATGTCCCCTCCTTCGGCAGGCAACAGGAGGGGATCGATGTGGACCCCTCCTCCATCTGTTACGGATGCCACCGCCAGAACCGTCCCCCTGAAATTGAGCAGTTGGGTGCGGCGATCATCTATGCCGATGACGCCGAAACCCCGCGGGAGCATCACCCCATGGGATCACAGGCGGTCATCGAAGGAAATGCCCATGTGACCCGGGTGGATCATCCCAGCCCTGAAGGCCAGCTCACCTGTATCTCCTGTCATAATGGGTTCCATGGGGGAAACCACCCCTATTATCTGAGGGAGGATTTTACCGAGGACAATGCAGCTTTCTGTTCCCTGTGCCATACCGACAAGACGGCGGAGGACCTCGGAACGGTGAAAGGATCGGCGCACCGCCAGGCCTTCGGAAGGAGTCCCAATGGCAGGGGTGAATGCCTGTTCTGCCACTTCATCCATGACGGGGAGGACCAGGGGACCGAATTCACGAACAGGCTTCAGGCGATCATCAGGATCACCCCGGTAAACCTCCAGTGGGGGCTGAAGGATGATGACCCGGATACCGACGACTACGAGGACATATGCTATGGATGCCACAGCAATCCTTTGTATATGAAGGGTTCGGGCACCGCAGGGGCGCGGCTTCGTCCTGATTTGTTTGCCACCCATCCATTCTCGGGGAACATCCGTACGGCCAACCCCACCGGCGAGTTTTTGGTATCCGACGGTCCGGGATTATGGGTGGGTAACGACTACGGTGTCCCTGCAGGTGAGCTATTTTGCGGCTCCTGTCACACTATCCACCATGCCGCCAACAGACCCTATCTGCGCGGGAATGCATCTCCTTACAAAAACCAGGGATTTTGCCAGGGATGCCACACGGAGCACCCGGCGGGTGGGATGTCGAGCCATCCCGTGGGCGTGCCTCCCAATCCGGACAAGACCCTGCAGGCGTTTCCCGCCCCCCTCTTCGGCGGGGGAAGCGGCGATCCACGCGGAATCACCCAGGGGAATATCCCGGAGGGGGAGATCCTCTGCCTTACCTGCCACAGCGTGCATGCCGCCTCCACTACCCACAACGGTGACACCTTCGACAAAACGGACCAGATGGACACGCAGGGCGGACACGGGCACCTGCTCGTTGCAGACAACCGTGAAACCGAGGAGGGGAGTGATCTGTGCCGCCTGTGTCATGAGCCTTTTTCCGCAATCTGCGAGTCACGACACGACTTCTCACACCTTGACCTGGGGGAGACAGGTTCACGGGGGGTGTGCTCCGCCTGTCATACCCCCCACCGGACCAAGGACAAACTGCTCCTCTGGCCGCGCTCCCTGGCGGAGGAACGGGGCACGTTTTTCCATGCCGACAAACCGGACTACGTCCCCGGCACAACCATCTTCTGCTACGATTGTCATGAGGATTACGCATCCACGGATAATGATCCCCCCCCCAATGTCTTCTTCAATGCCCCGCAGGATATCGCCTTCACCGATGGACCGGGGATCAGCACCCAGGTCGGTTACTACGACACCATACCACCCAACGAGGACCAGCCTCCGGTAGACGGCTCACCCACCGGAGGCCATTACATCAAGACCGAAAACCTCTCAAAACTCAGGCACGGTATCGACACAGGGGACAAGATCCCCTGCGACCTATGTCACGATCCCCATGGCCGTACCAAAAACCAGGCCTTCCTGGTTAATCCCCTGGGGGTCAACACCGTGGATAACCTGGAAACCAGCCGCCATACCCGAAACGGCACCGGCAACGGAAGGGCGATCTGCGCATCCTGCCATGGATATGCGGAACGGGATGCCATCATCGGAATCCCTCTGAAACTCTACGATTTTTATATACTGCAGACCTCCGAAAACAGGACCGAACACGAGAAGGACAATGACACCCCGTGCACGAGCTGTCACCTTCACAATCGGATAGTCCCCGTCCAGAACCAGGCGCACCTCGTGCACCTCATCTCACCGCCGGGCACCACGCAACCCGCGGATCGGCTCATCCGCGCCAAGGGCATAATCGAGACAGGGAGGGGCATCGGCATCAGCACCTGTTCCGTGTGCCACCCCCCGGAGCTCGCCTATGAGATAGGTGACCTTACCTTTGCGGATGAACAGCCCTTCGCGAGCACGGAGGTATGCCAACCATGCCATAGCCAGGGAGGCAGCTACAACGGGGTATCGGATCCCCTCATCGGTGCAAAAAACAATTGGGAGTCGTCCCCCTATAATTCCAACGGCACCCTCAAACTGGGAAGGGAAAAATGGTGCGCCGGATGTCATGATGACGAGCCCTCGGTCATATGGTGGCCGGGTCTCGGCGCCCCCATTGTGGCGCCCAATGTATGTGGTGAACCCGCCGATCCTGTTGCGCAGCCCGAGGGATACGGTTTCTTTCAGACAGGTCACGGGCTCCCCCCCTATCTGGTCAACCCGGATTCGGGCAGACGCGGCGCCGGTCTTATCTGCACCGATTGCCACGATCCCGATTTGCCCCACATCAACATCAGTCGCTACAATGCAGAGGAGGCCAACTACCAGTCGGGCTATCGCCTTCGAATGGTGAACGGCAAGGAGCCCATGGTGATTCCCCGCTGGCGCGACGAATACTGGTCAGGGGATTTCAACCTCTGCTATTCCTGCCACAATGAGGAGTCGATCATAGGCCTCGGATTCGGTTTCCGCTACTACTCCACCAACCACAATCCCTTCTTCCTGGTGGACAACGTGCAGACAGGATTCAAAAACGTGGACCTCCTGGGGCTGAACAGGCACAACACCACCAGGGGGCCGACCTTCGAATTCGTCAACTACTTTCCGAGCAACAGCCACTGGAACCATCTGGCGCTCCCCAATGCCCTGGTCACCCTCTCCGCACCCGCCGGGAGCGGTGGGGCCAGCCGGACAAACAGATGCACGGACAGCCGATGCCACAGCAAGATCGTTTGGGATTCCGATCGGGACGGATGGCTGGACTCACGCCCCTCCTGTACGGCATGCCATAATCCCCACGGAACCAAGCATACGGCCATGACCAGAAACGATCTTGCCATCACCCATGACAAAGATGGTGCGGACTGGACATACGGGTATATAGGGACCGGCAACTATGGCCTTTTCGGCAACGAAGGGGATGACCTTTACTGCGGTGAATGTCATGCCGGGCTTATGCGTTTCGGTGTGAGCAACTACAAATACTACCGAAAGTTATGGGATGAGGAGGACGAGGTGCCTCCCCTGCCCCCTGGATGATGCGGCTCACCCTCCTTCTTATGATCAAAAAATCGTGGCTTTTTAGTGGAATGGGCTGTGATGATCATGGAGGTACATCCTGCATGATACTATTATATAATATTGCATATAGAATGCATATTATTGCAGAATCATACAACATTCCCCTGCCCCCGGTCCCTTGTTCCGTGTAGCCGAATCCCCTTGGAATTCATGTCATACACTGGGGCTCAGCCCCCTCCGGCAAAAAATGATCAATGCTGATCAGTGAATAAACAGCAGTGTCCCTGTGCACGCATGTTCCTATTGCATGATCCCTCATACAGTGTGAGATATGGCGAGGATTCCTTATCATCCCTCCCCCCCCTGCATGGCCTTCCTCCCTTGCCCTCTCTCTCGTCCGACCCTGCGCCGAGGTTCATGGACGCATGGCCGATTGACATGTGACTCCCATGCACGGACAAACGTTCCGGGTGTACATCATGGTATTTGTTTTGCATGTTATCCACACGGATGGGGACATATACAACATTAATTAAATTAAATATATTTTTGCTGTATTAATTTGTTTATCCACAGGCAGGTGCAAGGGTAAACGCCCCGGATTGCCGGGCAGTGTTCGATGCGGGGCGGGGAGGGGGGCTCATCCATTATCGATATCGTAATAATTAATATCAGAATAATTAATAAGTTAGGATGGTCTTAACTTGAAGTCTGTTCACAAAATTACTATAATGAGGTACTTGATTCGAAACCATTTCCCGCACAAGGGAATGATACTGCACAGGTGTATCTGAAAACAAAAAACTCATGCCATATACAATATCAGATTGCAGCGCACCACGATGTGCCACGCTTACCCTCGTGGTTACCTGTCTTCTCTTGTTTTTTTGCGCAGCGAACACATACGCCATCACCGGGCCTCACGGGGATGAGAGGATCAAAAGCCCGAAAGGGGTATGCGCCACCTGTCATATCCCCCACAAATCGAAAGGGCCCAAGATATGGGCAAGGACCAGCAAAAAGCCCGGCCTCTATGACGGCATCCACCAACTGTGTGCCACCTGTCACGATGGTACTATGTTCTTCAAGGGGGACGCCGTGTCCGGAGGCGAAGTCTTCATGGTCGACGGATACCAGCCAGGCAACTATCCCCCGGCCAACGAATATGAAGGGATTTTCACCGTCGACACCGGACCGGATGGTGAACGGGAGGTCTACGCAAGCACCGGCACCGACGATGTCATGGATGAGATGGAGGGGGGCTCCTCCACCGACGGTCCCTTTGAGAACCACGTCATGCACGGAGGGGCGGATGTAGGCCTCGATGATGCACTTATCTTCTTCGATTCCGAGGTGTTCCCCCTCGATCCCACGGACAGTGACACCTATCCCCAGGGGCCGGCACCCGACCGGTACCGATCCGGGGGGGCCGGGGTTTACTGCGGCACGTGCCATGATCCCCATAAACAACCGGACTCGCGAGACTCCGGCGGGTTCTACCTGCGAACGCGGCCCGGGCACGGCGTGGGTGATCCCTGGAACAACCGGAAGCCCTTCTGTGCCCAATGCCATGGAGAGATTCACGCCCCGGAGTCGGACTGCCTGGCCTGCCACCATCCCCACCTGGGAAGGACGCTGATCAAGGATAACGAAACCCTCGGCAGGAAGATCTTTCGGTTTCCTGTGGAGGAGAAGCCGTTCATAGCCACGCCCAACGTGCTCTCCGTGAATGATACCGGCGATGATGAATGGTCGGGGGCCCTGTGCTACGGATGTCATAATGGTATCCAGGGAAACCTGTGGACACAGGCAGGGGCGGTTCCCATCTATGGCGAGGACATCACCGATGATTCCAGGGAACACCACCCCATGGGCACCCAGGCATGGCTGGGTGACAGCTCCAAGGTGAACAACGGCATGTTCATCCGGGCGCCGGGAACCCCGGCGGAGTTCCTGAATAAGAACGGGGGGCTTACCTGCACCAGTTGTCACGACGGGTTTCACGGCCCGGGGCCCTATACCGGCACAGGGGCCAAGGGGAAGAACAAACGGAACAACTTCCTGCGCTGGAATTTCGCCAGCCCGGATGGCGCCGATGACCCCCAGAGCACGGACCCCTCGGAGGACAGTGCCGACTTTTGCATCGCATGCCATTCGGACAAAAGTGCCTCCATGCTTGGCGGCAGGCATCTGCATACGAGGGCGGAGGCCTATGCGCGGAATGTCACCCGGCTGACCTTCATGGCCGACCCGAACGGGAGCGTGACCCAAACCGAGGTGGGATGTGCGAATTGCATGTTCTGCCATTTCATCCATGACGGCACGGAGCGACAGAAGACGAGCACCGGCGAATCCCTGGAGACCCTGGTGATCCGCCCGGATGTGGATTCCCTGATGCGCATCGCCCCCCTCAACCTGGCATGGGGAGAGCACATCGATAACACCGATCCCCTTGACTACGAGGATCTCTGCTATGGATGCCACGGTGATCAGGCCATCGTGGGAGAGCTGGGGGCAGGGTCGCTGCTCAGACCCGAGGAATACTACACCCACCCCTTTACCGTGGAGCCGCAGATCATTATCGACCCGAACTCCTTTCCCGTGTCCGACGGGGGGGAGAACGGGGTGCCCGATGACTATGGGACCCAGCAGGGGGAGATATTCTGCGGAACATGCCATGACGTGCACACAGGGTCGAACCGGCCCTACCTCCGGTCCCAGCGATCCCCCTATGAGGCCAATGGCTTCTGTGAGGGATGCCATGATCAGGATGGGTTCCTCTCTACGAGCCATCCCATAGACCGGGGCCCCAATTTCGATCCGCGAAACGGACCGGTTACCGCCGAAACCTTTGAAGACACCCTCTGGGGATACGGCCCGGTCTTCTCCTCCGGGGGAAGCGGGAAGCCGGGAGGAATCACTGACCCCTACGATGCTGCACAATCCACCTCCCTCCTCGGGACAAAGGGTAAGGTCATCTGCCTTACCTGTCACAACACCCATGCAGCGCGCACCTCACGAAGGGGTGAAGTATCCGGTGATTCGAGCATGGTGCACGGGAAGCTCCTGGTTATGGACAACTTTCCCACCAACTCGACGGAGCCGGGTGACGAGCTGTGCAGGGCATGTCATGACCGCAATGTTTTCCCTCTCAACGGTCCTCACCGGGATGACCTTGCTGCCTACGATGAACGAGGCATCTGCCACAACTGCCACGTCCCCCACCGTGCGCAGTCCGAATCAAAGCTATGGGCCATAGACCTGCCGGGGACCTTCGACGGGGTTCACGATATGTGCAACAGTTGCCACAATCCCCTGGACTTCTCGACCGTATCCGGGCAGGGGGACGTCTTTTCGAAGGGATCGTATGAGAATCACGTCATGTTCGGCGGTGCGGTCATTACCACCGGGGAGTGCCCGGAGGCCCCCAGTTTGAGGCTGGTGGGGGACCTGGACACCGCAATCTTCCCCCTCGATCCCAACGACAGCGACACCATCCCCGAGAAGGACGACGGGAGTTACTGCAATCGCTCCCTCTTCAGCTACCGGGAAGGCGGTGAGGGATTCTACTGCGGCACCTGTCACAATCCCCACAACGATCTCTCGGAGGACCCGAACGGTTACGGCGACTACCTCAGGGCAAAGGATTCCTCATGGATAGGGGAGGCCGGGAAGAGAAAGCCCTTCTGTATCCAGTGCCACGGTGAGATTCATGCACCCGGCAGCGATTGCCTGGACTGCCATCACCCCCACCAGGGGAAGACCCTCATCGAGGATGATGAGCGTATAGGCCGGCTGATTCTTTCACAATTCTCGGTGGTATCCACGACGTTCACCGCCCTGCCCAATGTGCCCGAGATAACGGATGACCCGAACGACACCAACCCGTCGCAATTCTGCTATGCCTGTCACAATCCCGATGCAGGAGGAAGTGCCGGTATCCCCGTCATATACGGTGACGATGCAGGGGACATGAGAAGGGAGCACCATCCCATGGGTACCCAGGCCAGCCTCACCGATCCGGAAAAGGTGAAGGATGGTGTATTCATCAGGGCGCCGGGGACACCGCCCCAATTTCTGAACAACAACAAGCAGCTCACCTGCACCTCCTGCCACGACGGATTGCATGGGCTTGGCCCCTTCGCAGGACTGGTTGAGCGGGAGAAGAGCAAGGCCAATGCATTCCTGCGCTGGGTCCTCAATGACGGGGAGGACCGGGACAAGCCCGACTTTTGCCTGGCATGCCATTCCGACAAGGCCCCCTTCACCCATGAGGGAAGGCACATGGTGTCTCCGGCCGAGTCGCCGAACGGCCGGGGGGGATGCATGTTCTGCCACTTTGTCCACGACGGGGATGAGCGCCAAACCGACCCCGTCCCGGGGATCGGCATACGCACCGACCTGGATGCCCTCATGAGGGTGCCCTCCCTCAACCTGGTATGGGGAGACAGGCATGAGGACACCGACATCTTCGACTATGAGGACCTCTGCTTCGGCTGTCATGGGACCCAGGCCATTGTAGGCGGGACCGGCGGCGCTGGCGCCATGATCGATCCGAATACACATTTCACCCATCCCTTCACCCTGGTCCCCGATGCGGATATCATCGGGGACGGGTTCCCCATTGCGGACGGCGCAGCCATGGTCGTCCAGGACGACTACGGCACCGAGGACGGCCATATGTACTGCGGCACCTGCCACGACGTGCACGACAACCGGACCGCACCCTACCTGGGGACCCATCCCTCACCCTATCAGACCAAGGGCCTGTGCGAGGCCTGCCATGACGCAGACAGCCAGTTCGTACCGGCAAGCCACCCGATCGGGGTCGGACCGAATCCCGATCCCTCGCAAGGCGCGCCCACCGCACCCGCCTTTGCCGACTCCTACCACGGGGGCGGCCCGCTCTTCTCACAGGGGGGAAGCGGAAGGCCGGGCGGCATCACCTATCCGTTCAATACCGCCACCGGCCAGTCCACCCTGGCTGGCAAGGGTGCAGTGATATGCCTTACCTGTCACAACACCCATGCCGCTGCAACCTCGTGGCAGGGAGAGAACACCACGGATCCCTATCAGGACCATGGCTACCTCCTGGTCAAGGACAACCTTAGCGAGCGCGGCACCCACAGCCCGGGAAGCGAGTTGTGCAAGGCCTGCCATCCATTCGGGGATACCGAGTATGACTTCCCCTCAGGGGATCATGGAGGCGGTGGCCTCTCCGGGGCTGAATGGGGGATATGCAATGCCTGCCATACCCCTCACGGCGCTGCTGGGCCCAAGCTCTGGTCACGCCCCGGTTACGGGTCCGGCCCCTTCCAGGGCTTCCGCCAGCTCTGCTTCACCTGCCACAACCTCGCGGGCATCGCCAAGACCGGCGCGGAGTCGGTCTTCAAAAAGGCCCTCCCCGGAGGACAGATACCGGGCGATTACCTGGAGGACCATGTGATGCGAAACTGGGCTGACATCGATGGAGTGGCCTACTACGATCCCAACACCTTCCCCCGCGATTCGTCCGATCATGACGCCATCCCCACGGGGCCAAAACCCCAGCCCGATCCCCATGACGGCTTCTACTGCGGGTCCTGTCACAACCCGCACCTCCAGCAGGGAGATGCCTACCTGCGCAGCAGGGGCGGGAACGCCGGGTATCCGGGCAAACGCGAGGACTTCTGCAACGACTGCCATATCGACGCCCATTTCCAGGAGCAGGATGACGCATGCCTCTTATGCCACAATCCCCACCAGGGCAGGACCCAAATCGACGAGGATCCCAATGTGGGACGTCTCATCCTGATCGTGGATTTCAGGGCGCGGACCTTTACCGCCGAGCCCAATGTGGACGGATTCACCGGCGACGATGTCAGCTCGACCTGCTATGGGTGTCACGGTCCGTCCGAGTCCGATCCGAACGTCATCTCCTGGGAGGACCTCGGCGCCACCTGCATCTACGGCGATGACGCCGCCACCGTGGAAGACGCCGATTCCCAGGCCCGCCGGAGGGGCAAGACCCTGACCTATCCCCCCAGAGACCATCATCCCATGGGCAGGCAGGCCCGGTTCGGCCAGTGCCCCAGGGCCCCCGGTGCGGACCGAAGCCTCTTCAACAAAAACGGGGAGTTGACCTGCACCTCCTGTCATTCGGACACCCATCAAGGGGACCGGGAAAACAACTTTCTGCGCTGGGACTTTGCCAAAGACAACAGTCACTTCTGCCTGAGGTGCCATCCCAATAAACTGGAGACCAAGCTGGGACCTCTCGGCGGAGGGCACCACCAGACCTGGGAGACCAGCCCCGTCACCAGGGTGGTTCGCACACTGGCTACACAAAACGGGAAAAAGACGGTAACACCGATCACGGTCAAGTGTGCAAACTGCATGTTCTGCCACTTCATCCATGACGGCGAGGACCAGGGGGACACGTCCACCCCCGGGGTGAAAACCCTGATGCGGATCAGCCCGGTGAACCTGCGCTGGGGGGATGCATGGCAGGATGAAGACACCCTGGACTACGAGGACCTCTGCTACGGTTGCCACAGCAGGGAACGGATCGTCGGAGGGGTGGGAAGTCTGGGGGCGCTGATCATTCCTCCTCAGGAACTGGGGCCGGAGGCTGCAGCCGATCCCATTCTGGGCAGGAGGTTCACCCACCGGTTCAGATGCGAGCCCAACCCGGCGAGCCCGACCTCGATCAGGCTCAAATCGGCAAACCCGGTGTTTCCGTTGTCGGACGGAACAGGGGAGATGGTTCCGGATGACTATGGCACCGAGTCGGGGCGTCTGTACTGCGGCACCTGCCACGACGTGCACACCTGGGCGGCAAACCCCGGGTCCAAATACCTCAGGGGTCTGACCTCCCCCTATGCACCCGGCGGCGGGTTCTGCCACGAGTGCCACAGCGCCGATCCCGCACCGAGCGTCTGCACCCCTGCCTTCAACCATCGCCTTGCACCCGCACCCGAGGGGATCATCTCCGTGGTTGAATGGTCTCCGCTTTTGTTCAGCAACGTGGACCCTGGAATGGCCCGCGGCAAGGGAGAAAAGGGGGGATATATCGCGGCGCCCACCGGCCTTTCCCCCAGCGTGGGACAGATGACCTGCCTCACCTGCCACAATATCCATGCTGCGGAAACCACCTATGACGGTCAGGTCACCGGACCGCAATCCGACGAATCGGTCCTGGTGGACGGAAGGCACGGAAAGCTGCTGGTCATCGACAACGGTCACGGACCGGCAGGAAGCGACCTGTGCATCAACTGCCATCCCGATCATTCGCAAATCGTCGGGTCCGCCCACGACTTCTCCCACCGGGGCCTGGACGGCCTGGGCGGAGGTATTGCCACCAAGGGTATCTGCTCTGCATGCCACAGCCCCCACCTTGCCCCCGGTGAAAAGCTCCTGTGGGTCCGATCCATGGCCGAAGAGCGGCTGACGTTCGGGGCTGCGCCCGGTTTTGCCCTGGGATCGACCATATACTGCTATGATTGCCATTCGGGCATCGTATGCGATGCGAACCCGCCGCCTGAGCTCTTCCTCCCCTTCCCGCCCCAGGACGTTGCATTCGTGGACGGGCCGGGGGGACTTATCGCGGGCTATTACGAGAACCTGCCCGCCTATGTTCAGGATATACCGCCTCACCGCTTGCCATCGGGGATGCCCACGGAGATCAAGACCTCGGGCCACTTCGTGCGGCAACCCATACTCACCCCGGGCATTTCCCAGAACGATAAACTGGCCTGCAACGACTGCCATAATCCCCACCGGGGGATCACCAAGGAAGGGATTGCCAACCAGGCATTTATCAAGGCAATCCTCGGGGGGAAACCCATGGGTCCCTACAAGGCAAGCATCAACATGGCCTATCACCCGGAGACCAGGGACAACCTGGAGAGCAGGCAGGCGTGCGTAGCCTGTCACGGGCTCTCCGAGCGGGTCAATGCACCCATCTACGCCCCGACCACCTTTGCAAACGTCAACCCGCTCTATACGAGCGGCCTTCTCCTGGCCAGGCCGCCCAAGACCGTGTACGAACATTTCGATGCAGGCATCTATGCCTGCACGGATTGCCATCGACACAACAGGGCCATGGTGTTGTGCATCGATTGCCACGGCTATCCCCCCACCAGCGTCGGCAATGGTTGGATGGGGTCCGGGGATACCGACCAGAATTATAAAGGAGGTGCGGGGGCGCACTACACGCATGTAGTGGAACACCAGTTTGCCTGCACCATGTGCCACAAGGGCTGTCTCCACGACCCGGGAGGCGCCACGGTGGTAAACCCCTCCTTCAAGAGGGCGAAGGTGAGCATCGACTTCGATACATCCTATGCATTCCCCAGGTCCTCGGGTGAGTTCCAGACCAAAATGGCATACTATGGTACGGACGGGAAGGCCATTATCCCGCCGATCTATGATCCCATCAAGCAGACCTGCTATGTGGGATGCCACAATCCGCTGGTGGGCGATCCCGACGATATTCCGAACCTGAACAATCCCACCCCGGCCTGGTCATTGCAGGCGGCGCAGGCGCCCACAGCGCCGACCTATCCAGGGGGATCCAGCACACCCACCTGGATAACGGTGAGGATACCCTATGTGATTCCGGGAGTGCTTCCTGGTACCTGGCAGATACCGGGGCTCTAACATGAAATGATCGGAGAGGGAAGGATTATGCTAATGGGCTATACAAAAAAAACGGCGATATGGCGTGACGTCCATACCGCAATGATTTCAGGGGAAGGGGAATAATGACCGCCGACGTGAAGACGAACCGGAGGTGCACTCGAATGCACACGTTTACCCTGATGGCGTGTATTTCACTCCTTTTCTGCCTCCTGCTGCCCGGGGCACGTATCCTCGACGCACAGGGAACGCGGGAGAGGACCTCTCCCCCCATAAGCTGTACAGGATGCCATGCGTTTCAGGCCAAACTCTTCAGTGAGTACCCCTCACACCATCCGAACAGCATCACCATGACTATTCAGATGGATCCATGGATCAAGGCGCAGCTTATCAAGGATGACTGCCAGGTCTGCCACCTGTTCGACCCCGCGCGGCATACCAGAGGCGTTGTCCTCCTGAGGGACCCGGATTCCCTCGATCGGTATCCCTTCAGCGGCGACCTTATGAACACCGAGAATTTCTGCCTGAGCTGCCATGATGCCCCAACCAATCCGACCCAGCAGGTCACCTTCTTCAGCCTCGGCAAGACCGCCACCGATATTGCCTCCATGTGGAGCGGAAGCAGGCATGGAAACGCCACCATACCGAATACCACACTGCCCATCCTCTGCACGGACTGCCATAAACACCACGGGTCCGCATTCCTTCAGCTCAGAAAGGAAAAGGACGAAAAATTGTGCTTCTCCTGCCATGAGGAAAAACAGGATGAATTCAGCCCCAATTTCATCTCCCATCATCACATCGAACCCATATTGGTGGACACCCAATTCCAGGATGTGCTGGACTGCACGAGTTGTCACAACCCGCACCTGGTGACCCTCGAGCAGCCCATCACCAGACCGGGCCTCAATACGGAGCTCTACCTGGCACTGCCCACCAGTGTGGCAACCGGCACAGTGACGGATACGGCGACCGGATTGGTGGTATCCGGGACCCCTTACTACATCGGCCAGGTAAACGACTCAGGCACCCCTCTGAACAACCTGTACTGCATGGAGTGCCATGCCCCGAACCTGTTTGTGACCCCACGCTCGCCCTGGCCCGGTGCACCGAATATATCGTATGAGCTGACCAACCGCAATTATGCGACTCCCGGCACCGTTTCAAACTTCTATTTCGCCCACAACCATGTCCAGTCGACATCTTGCAGCACCTGTCATACCACGGGCGGCGGCGGTGGCGGTGGTGGCGGCGGTGGCGGCGGCGGTGGCGGCGGCACCACGATCATCAATCATACCTTCAACGGGCACTACACGCATAAGGACAATGCATCCTGCACCTACTGCCACGATTCGCATGGTACGAAAGGCACCTACACCGGTGCCACGGAAAGCGGGATCTCCGGGGTGCAGCGGGGCCACCTGCTCAAGGAATGGCTGATGGTGGATGCCCGCTATGCCAATCCGGTGCCTTCATACGGAGGCTATACTGCGCTTCAGAACGGTGCGGTGAGCTGCATGGCGAACGACCCCTTTAATAGCTGTCACGATGTCCATTACATCCACGAATCAACAGTGCGACCCTTGACCACCCCGACAAGCTGCGATACGGCAAACTGTCACAACAGCTTCGTCCCGGTGCTCGGCCGGACCCTGGGGGACCGGGTTGCGCCCGAGCCACCGATGTAGGAAGGCGAATCAAAAATGAAACGCAGATGAGCCGGATGAAACTGCGAATATCGAATGTAGAATGTAGAATGCAGAATATGGAATGTAGAAGTGAAACGCAGATGAGCCTTCGGCTCACAAAGAGGCATGAAAATCCTGGGGGATTTTCAAGTGAAAGGAAATTCGGCATGTATACAAAGAACAAAAGAAGGAACGGCCGATAGTGTATAATAGGAGTATATTCCTGATGTCGTATGGTATTCCGGACATCAATACAGAAACATATCATCAGAAATGGCCTTTAATCCTTTCTGATATCCATCATGTTGTAACTGCGGGGTGTTTATCGTGAATTCACGGCGTATGACTCGAATCAATCTCATCCAGGCGCTTGTGTGGTTAATGATGGTAATGGCACTTTGTTTTTCCGCAGACCCCTGTTATGCGATCGAGGCGAAGGCTGGGGATGGCGAGGTGACCATCTCGTGGATCAGGCCAAATAAGAATGAAGACGGCACTCCACTCACCGATCTTGCAGGATACTATATCTACCGAAGCGAAGCGGCCTCGGACATCTTTGTGAGGCTGAACGAAGAGCCCCTGAGGGGGATTTGTTTCACCGATTCCGGCCTGGTCAACGGCATCACCTATTTCTATGCAGTGACCGCGGTTGATTATACGGGAAACGAAAGCAAGAAATCCCCGATTGTCTCCACGACCCCGAATATCCTCCCCCCCTCCAAGGTAAGGGCGAAACCGGGAGACAGCGAGGTGCGCGTCCTGTGGGAGCCGTATGATCGCACCCCCCTCAAGGGATACCATGTATATCGCAGAATCCCGATGGAACAAACCTTCAGCAGGCTCACCGATATCCCTATCCAGGATGCCTATTTTGTGGACACGCAGGTCGCCAACGGCCTCGCCTACTTTTACACGGTCTGCTGCGTGGGGATGGACGGGATCGAAGGCCTCCGTTCCCCGGAATACGGCGCCACGCCCATGCCGGTACTCCCCGATGAACTATCCTCAGTACACGCCCGTTTTATCCGGGAGCCGTCCGGAGACCACTACGTTGTACTGACGTGGGAGCCGTCCGAGGAGGACGGCATTGCAGGCTACAGGGTATACCGGCGCCTCCTCCGCGAACGCGAATTCACGTCCCTCACCCCCGAACCGGTGACAGAGACGGAATACACCGACAGATCGGTCATGCCCGACCAGGGATACCTCTATTCGGTGGTGGCGGTGACTGAAAAAGGGATGGAGAGCCAGTATCCAAGGGAGGCGCAGTGCTTCACCTCAGGCGTGTATATCGCCTCCTTCAGCCACGACGCAGGGGAAAAGGCAAAAAAGGCGGGGGACCGGATCTGCCTCTGTCTTATGGGCGAACCTGGCATGCGCGCATCATTTCTCATCGAGGGATTCTCCGGGCCCGCATCCATGGAGGAAACCGATGGGGGTGTCTATACGGCATGTCTGGATGTCACCGGGGATATGGCCATAGAAGGCTCCTTCGTAACCGGCACATTGGAAGACCCGAAGGGGAACAGCACATCCAGCACCGCCGCTGCAAAACTGACCATCGATACGATCCCCCCGAACAAGGTCGTCAGCGCAAAGGCCGAATGGGCAGACGGATATGTGACCATCGCATGGGTACCCCCCGAAGGGGAGATC
>JBLIRN010000059.1:0-16750 GCA_049472315.1 bacterium | reverse complement strand
GTCACCATGATCCAGTACCATCCCGATCTGCCCGTGAGGGTGGCCTTCCCGCCGTACGAGCGTCTGGAGAACACCCTGAGCGAGTTGATCAGCAGGGCAGGGTTGAGACAGGTCAAGATCGCCGAGACGGAGAAGGCCCTCCACGTCACCTATTTTTTGAATGGCAAGCGTGAGAGCCCCTTTCCCGGCGAGGAGCGGATCATTGTCCCGTCACCCAAGGACGTAAGGAATTTCGACCAGTGTCCCCACATGAGCTGCGCCGAGGTGGCCGACCGGGTGATCGATCGCATCCGCAAGGGGCACGAGGAGTTTATCTGCGTCAACCTCGCGAATATCGATGTGGTCGGCCACATCGAGAACAAGCCGGCCATACTGGAGGCCATCCGTGTGGTGGACGGGCAGGTGGGGAGGATCGTCGGGGAGGCCAGGGATGCGGGGGTATTCACCCTGCTCGTTGCGGATCACGGCACCGTGGAGAAGTGGTATTACCCCGACGGGAAGATCGATACCGGACACACCGACAGCCCGGTGCCCTTTGTGGCGATCCCCCCGGAAGGGAATGAAGGCGTCTCCCTATGGGAGGGCGAAGGGAGTCTCATCGATGTGGCCCCCACCATACTCCACCTCCTCGGCCTGCCCGTGCCGGACGCGATGACCGGAAGGGGCCTGCTTTCATCAGGCACGCAGCAGGGACGCGGCAGCAGGGTCCTCCTCCTGATCATGGATGGATGGGGGTACAATTCCTCTTCGGAGGGAAACCTGATCGCCGAGGCGGATACCTCATGCGTGGATGGGCTCATGGCGCAACATCCCTGGAGGCTCCTTGCCGCATCAGGGGAGGCGGTGGGACTCCCCTCCGGGACCGTGGGAAACTCCGAATCAGGGCATCTCCATCTCGGTGCAGGCAGGGTGGTGGCCTCGGACCGGATCAGGATTGCCCGGGCGATCGAGGAGGGCACCTTCCAGAAGAATCCGGAATTCCTTTGGGCGATCAGCCAGGCAAAGAAGCAAGGCACCGGCCTCCACCTGCTCGGGATCGTCTCCTTTTACAGCTCGCACGGGTCCGTGGAGTACCTTTATGCCCTGATGGATATGGCAAAAAAGGAAGGGCACGAGCGGGTGTTCATCCATTCCCTCCTCGGCAGGAGGGGGGAGCGGCCGGAGAGCGGTGCCTACTATGTCCGGCAGATCGAGGAGCGGGCACGCAATGCAGGGGTGGGCAGGGTGGTCTCGGTGATCGGGCGCTACTGGGCGCTCGATCGGGAGCACAACTGGGACAGGATTCAAAGGACCTATGGCCTGCTGGTCATGGGAGAGGGAAGGCCGGTGCCCAAATATCATACTCCGGATGTTTAAAAAGGGGTCATCGCAGGTGCATCCTTTTTGGATGGTCATGGATATTGTCCGGTATATCGAGGTTTTTGGGAAATGAGATTCTGGTACAAACCTTGCTTAAAAAGGATCAAACAATTGGACACCTTGGACAGGGGGAATCCAATGCGCACATATCACCATAACGGGATCATGCCGTATGTGTGGATTCCTGTCATGCTGGCCGTCACCCTTCTTGCCGTATCCCTGACATGCAATGCACTCACGTCGGAATCTCCTGTGGGGATGATCGACGAGGTGCTGGGTACGGTTTACCTCCAGCACGCATGGGAGGGGACCCCCTCCATCGCCCGCGCGGACGAAGAGGTCTTTCCCAAGGACAGGATACGCACGGATGTCAATGCAAAGGCGCACATCATTTTCGTAACCGGGGCATCCCTTGATATCGGAGGAGGGACCGACCTGGAGATCAAGGAATTCCTCTACCGGCCCTCCGATTCCCTGACCACCTCCCGTTTCCAAATGAGACTCGGGCGTCTCCGGGCACTGGTGAGTAGATTTACCAATCCGGAATCCAGATTTGAAATAGAGACCACCACGGCAGTCACCGGCGTCGTTGGCACCGAACAACTGGTGATCAATGAGAGGTCCCGGATGGGTGGGGATCAGAAGGACGTCACGCGGGCCATATGCACCAGGGGCCGCGTCTGGGTCGGAAGCGTTGCCGCTGATATCCCCGGAAGGGTGGTTTTAGAGCCGTTCACGCAGGTATTGGTGTATGTAGACGAACCGCCTGCAGAGGTCCGCGACATAGGCAGGGAGGAGATTGATGAGCTGCTGCGGGGAATCCTCGTCTCAGTCGAACAGGAACATGGGGATGCAATCGGAGGACACGCCGATCCCGAACGGACTGGCCGGGGAAAGGGCCAAAAGGGGCCTGCGGTCTCCGGGGTGCCCGCTCTGGATACTGCCTCCTCTCCACAAGGTCCGCCCCGAGGCATTGAAGGGGTAACGCCTTTTACGAACCCGGCGCCTTCCCATGGCGTGAACATACAAAGGGAGAAGCGGCCCGATGAGGGCGGGGGCATATTTTCCGCTGACCAGTTGCTTGACCCGGAGGAGGATACCCCCGGCGCGGAACCCGAAGAAGATGCCGCAGGGGTGAAGGCGGGAAGGGTGAAGGACTTCGAGGAATCCCCGGGGGTATTTACCGCGGAGGAACTGAAGGCGATTGAAGAGGCATCCGGAATACATGAGAAGGGGATGCACGACCTTTTTGAAGAAATCCCGCATGGTCTTCCCGGCACGGGTTCGCTCGGCGACAGGGAAGGCCTTCACAAGGAGCCGATCATGGATCTCCACGATCTGAACAACACCCTGAAGGGGGCTGCGGACGAGTTGGAGAGAGAGATTGGAGGGGCACTGGAAATGGACCGGGAGATACTCCCCAGGGATGATGTGCTGAACGATCTCACCATCGACAATGGCATGGAAGACATACTGACGGAGATCGAGCGGATGCCCCAGGATATTCATCAAGAGGAGATCGAGCGGTTTCAACGGGGACAGCGTGATGAAATCATACGCGACCAGAAGGAGGAGATCATCGAAGATATCATGCAGGATGCGGTCCTGGAACAGGTTGCGCCATGAGGGAAGAATCAATGGTCGGGGATATACCGTAACCAAATCCTGTAAATAGGGTTTCCGCTACCTTCCTGTTTTTGTGCGGCAGCGCACCATCTCTTACAAAATCATATTCTTACACAAAATCAAAATAGCGTTTTTGAAACGTCGATGAATTTCGGCAGCGGCAAAAAAAATGATAACAATCAATGAAATAAATTATTTTGAATTCCGCGTGACTGCGATCCGTTTTCATCAGATAGATACGGTTATCCTTGACAAGAATAGAACGATGTATTATTTTAGATGGGCTTTTAGAATGAGAGGTACCGTCTTCAAATCCGGGGTGCCTTTCCCGGAATACGATGGAACCACCTCCATCATCATTCACTGATATCATTTAGCCAATAAGAAGCATGATCGGTTACATTCATTTCGGCATCTCTCTTTGTGTCTGGTTGAGTGGGCAGAGGACCGAGAGGTGAGCAATCTCAAACCCTGAAGTTGCGAGGAGGGTGACAATGGCGGCAATCAAGGAAATTCCGGCGGTCTGGATCCAAGGGGGGTCGTGCAGCGGATGTTCGGTGTCCGTTTTGAATGCGGTCGCCCCTTCCATAAAGAACGTGCTCGTCGACGAGGTCGTTCCCGGAAGGCATATCAGCCTTAAGTTTCAGGCCACGGTCATGGCAGGCGCGGGAGAACCCATCATAAAGGTCCTGGAGGATGTCGGGGAGCGTAAGAAGGGGGAATTCCTTCTCATCGTCGAGGGAGTGGTCGCAACCAAGGATAACGGGGTCTATTGCCGTGTCGGGGAAAGGAATGGGAAGCCCGTAACGTTTTACCAATGGGTCAAGGACCTTGGCAGCAACGCCCTCGCCGTGATTGCCCTCGGCACCTGTTCCGCCTTCGGGGGAATACCCGGCGGAAAACCCAATCCCACCGGGGTGAAGGCGGTAATGGATATCTTCAAGGAGGAGGGGATCACCACCCCCCTCATCAACGTGCCCGGCTGCGCCCCTCATCCCGACTGGTTTGTGGGGACCGTGGCGAGCATCCTCATCGGCGGTCTGCCCGACCTCGACGACTGGCTCCGTCCCAAGGATTTCTACGGCACCCTTATCCATGAGAACTGCCAGCGCAGGGCGTTTTTTGACGAGGGGAAATTCGCCAAGAAATTCGGGGACCCGGGCTGCCTCTACGAGCTGGGGTGCAAGGGGCCGATCACCTATGCCGACTGCCCGATCCGCCAGTGGAACAACGGGGTGAACTGGTGCATCAAGTCGGGAATGGGCTGCCAGGGATGCACCCAGGCGGAGTTTCCCGATTTCGGCTCATTTTATGAGAAACTCACCGATGTTGATCTCCCGAAGATCGGCGAATACTGGAAACAAGCGGAGGGGAAATAGATATGGCTACCATAGTAATAGATCCCATGTCCAGGATCGAAGGGCACCTCAAGGTCGAAGCGGTTGTTGACGGCGGGGTGATCAAGGATGCCATGTGTTCGGGTATGCTGTTCAGGGGTTTTGAAAAGATCCTGGCAGGCAGGGACCCGCGAGACGCCCAGATCATCACCCAGAGGATATGCGGGGTGTGCAATCACTGCCATACCACCGTCGCTACACTCAATCTGGACAGCGCCTTCGGGATCGCCGACCGGATACCGGATAACGGGCGATTGATCCGCAACCTCACCATGGCATTCCATCAAATTCAGGACCACATACTGCACTTTTATCACCTGGCGGCCCTCGACTATGTCGATGTCACCAAGGTGGCCGACTACAACGGGAACGACCGCACCCTCAACTCCATAAAGTCCTTCATCGCACGGGGCGAGTTGTCCCCCTTTGTCCCCCGCTACGAGGGAGACTACCGGTTTCCGGCCCAGGTTGATCAGGAGCTGGTGAAGCACTACGTGATGGCCCTGGAGATGCGGCGAAAGGGGCACGAGGCCACGGCGGTCCTGGGGGGCAAGGTCCCCCATGCCTGCTCCATAACCCCCGGCGGTGCCACCGAGGTGCCCACCGTGGATAAGATCGCTAACCTCCTGTGGCGGGCAAAGGAACTCAGGGAGTTCGTCGAGGATGTGTATGTGCCCGACGTCATAAAGGTGGCGGAGACCTACAGCGATTACTTCGGCATCGGGAAGGGATGCGGGAGATACCTCTCCTACGGCATCTTCGACCTGGATGGGACAAACCCGGATTACACCACAAGGAAGAGGCTCTTCTCCCAGGGGACCACGGCAACGGACCTGAGCCATCGCCCCCTCGACCTTGCGCAGATAAAGGAATGGGTCACCCACTCATGGTATGAGGAGGACGCGAACGGCGCCCATCCCTTCGACGGGGAGACCATGCCCAATCCCAACAAAAAGGGTGGATATTCCTGGATCAAATCCCCTCGTTACAGCGGCGAGGTCCACGAGGTGGGTCCCCTCGCACGCATTGCCGTAAGCTACGCTGCCGGTGACACCAAGATACGTGGTCTGGTGGATTCGGTGCTCTCCCATTTCAAGGCATCGCCCGATGCCCTCTTCTCCGTGCTGGGACGCCATGCCGCCCGGGCGTTGTGCACCCAGTATATGGTGCAGAATGTCGAGGATTGGGTCCTCGGTCTGAAGCCGGGTGAGCCTGCGTACGTGGAATACAGCATTCCGGACGAGGGGACCGGCGTGGGGATCGCGGATGCCGCCAGGGGGGCCCTCGGCCACTGGATCGTGATCAAGGATAAGAAGATCCACAAGTACCAGTGCGTGGTCCCCACCACATGGAATGCATCCCCCATGGACGACAAGGGCAAGCACGGACCTATCGAACAGGCGCTCATCGGCACAAAGGTCAAGGACAGCGACAATCCCTTCGAGATCGTCAGGATCGTGAGGTCCTTCGACCCGTGCACCGCGTGTGCCGTTCATCTGTTGAATCACAAGGGGCGCGAGTTGAGAAGGTACACCATTGCCTAATAACGAGGAGGATACCGATGATCAGATCAGAGCAGAAGCCCTTTGAAGAGATACAGGGGTATCTCGAGGGGGAGAAAAAGGTCTTCATCCTGGGGTGTGACGGATGCGCACAGGCAAGCCAGACCGGAGGTATGCCCCAGGTGCTGGAGATGAAGGAGAAGCTGGAAGGGGCCGGCAAGAAGGTGACCGGTTCCTGTGTCATAGATTTCCTGTGCCAGAAGGCACTTGTTGCCTCGCGACTACGCGCCTTCGAGGATGAGGTGATGAAGGCGGATTCACTCCTGGTTATGACCTGCGGCATCGGTGTGCAGGCGGTCGCGGCCATGGTGAAAAAGAGGGTGCATCCTGCCTGCAACACCATTTCCCTTGGGGGAAGCCGGGGTGAATGGCGGGGTGAGGAACGGTGCATGGAGTGCGGGGACTGCCTCCTCGACTATACCGGAGGGATCTGTCCCCTGACCGCCTGCTCCAAGCGATTGATCAACGGAGCCTGCGGCGGTGCCACCAACGGGAATTGCGAGGTGAGCAAGGACAAGCCGTGCGGGTGGGAGTTGATCTATAAGCGGGTCAGGGATCTGGGAAGGGTGGACCTGCTGAAGCAGTACATCCCCCCCAAGACATATGGTAAAATGAGGCCGCGGTGGGATCTCCTTGCATCATCCATCTGGGCCCTTGAACATACAGAAAACGAATAGAGAGGAGGGCAGAGGCACATGGCTCTAAAAGAGGCATTAACGAGCGGAAAGTTCACCGTCACGGCTGAAGTAGGCCCCCTCAAGGGAACCGATACCGCGGAGATACTAGAGAGCGCCGAGCTGTTGCGGGGGAAGGTGGATGGCGCCAACGTGACCGACCAGCAGAGCGCGGTGATGAGGCTCGGCTCCCTTGCCGTCTCCTCGCTGCTCGTCAAGGAGGGGCTGGACCCCATCTTCCAGATGACCTGCAGGGACCGGAACCGGATCGCCATGCAGTCGGACCTGCTAAGCGCCCACCTGTCCGGCATCAAGAACGTGCTCGCCATCACCGGGGATTTCCCCACCTTCGGCGATCACCCCGATGCAAAGGATGTATATGACCTGGACTCGGTCCAACTCGTGGCCACCATCGCCAAGATGAACGAAGGGTATGATGTCTCGGGAAACGAGCTCAAGGGGAAGACCGATTTCTTTGTCGGCGGCGTGGTCACGCCCATCATGGACACGGAGGAGGCAGTCGAGCTGCAGATCATCAAGATGGAAAAGAAGATCAAGGCAGGGGCCCGCTTCTTCCAGACCCAGGCGGTCTACGACGTGGACATCTTCGCCAAATTCATGAAGCGGGTAAAGGGATTCGGCGTGCCGGTGCTCGCGGGCGTCATCCCGCTGAAGTCGGCCGGTATGGCCAAGTACATGAACAAGAACGTTGCAGGGGTATTTGTGCCCGACCGGCTCATCGACGAGATGACCAAGGCGGAGGACAAGACAGCCACCGGCCTCGGCATGGCCGCCCGGCTCATCAACGACCTCAAGGGCCTCTGCCAGGGGGTACACATCATGGCGATCGGCTGGGAGAAAAAGGTCCCCGAGATCCTCAGGCTCGCCGGTATGGCTTAGTTGTAAGGCTATTATGCAGAAAAAGACGGCCATCATAGGGATCGGCAATCTCATCCTCAAGGATGAAGGGGTGGGGGTGCATGCGGTGCAGCGATTGGAGGGGACGGATCTACCCCCACATGTCGAGGTCATCGACGGGGGAACGGACGCCATGGATCTCCTACCGATGTTCCAGGATTACGAACGGATCATCGTCATCGATGCCCTCAAGGCAGGGGGAACGCCCGGCACCATCTACCGGGTTACCCCTGAAGAGATCATGCACGATACAACGCGCGCCCTCTCCCTCCACGAGGTGGGGCTCCTCGACGTGCTCGGCATGGCGCGGCAGATCGGGGGGCACGGCGAGGTAGTCATCATCGGCGTGGAGCCAAAGGAGATCTCCTGCAGCATCGAGCTTTCACCCGAGGTGGAGGCGGAACTCCCCCGGGTGATGAAGGCGGTGCTTGCTGAACTGGAGTGAATTTTCATGAAGCAATCCGTTTCTGCGTCCCATGCATGAGCTTTCCATAGCCCAGAGCCTGCTCGAGATCATCGAGCAGGAGTCCGCCCCCTTCGGCAACACGAAGGTGCTCTCCGTGACCCTCCGCATAGGGAAATTGAGCGGCATTGTGCCTGACGCGCTCCAGTTCGCCTTCGAGACCATAACACAGGGAGGGGTGGCAGAGGGCGCCTTACTGTTCATAGAAGAGGTCCCCATCATGATCAAGTGTCACGAGTGCGGTGAGCTCTTCACCGCCGAACATCCCTTCATGGTCTGCCCCCGCTGTGAGGGGCTGGATGTGGAGATGGTCTCCGGAAGGGAGCTCGAGGTGAAGGAGCTCGAGATCGAATAGGGTGATTTTAGTGCGTGACAGGGATGGCTCGCGATGAACAAGGAATTGTTCAATACCAAAGAATTGGCGCACTATCTCGATATCAACGAGAAGAAGATCTACAGCCTCATTATGGAGAAGGGATTGCCGGCAACCAAGGTGACGGGCAAGTGGCTCTTCCCGAAGCATCTTGTGGATATCTGGATAGACAACAATATCCAGAACTATCCCTGGATGAAGGAAAAGAAACTGGAGACATTCAGCGAGGCGCTGATCATCGCCGGCAGCAACGACCTGTTTCTGGCAGACGTGCTCTCCCTCTTCCAGGAGAAGCACCGCAATATCCTTCCCCTCTATAGCAGCATAGGGAGCATGAACGGCATCAATGCACTCAAAAAGGGATGGTGTCATATCTGTGCCTCCCACATGCTTCAGAAGGAGGATGAAGAGTACAACCTGTCATATATAAAAGAGATCTTTAACGAGGATTTCGTGATCGTGAATTTTGCATACAGGACCCAGGGCCTGATCGTTTCCGCAACGAACCCGAAACAAATCACCGGGATAAAGGACCTGGTAAGGCCGGACATAACCATTGTCAACCGCCAGTCCGGTACGGGCACCCGGTTCCTCCTTGAATACGAGATGGATAAAAACGGGATCGATGCGGCTCGGATCAGAGGATTCGATAGCATTTGCATGAGTCATCTCGATGTGGGCATAGAGGTGCTGTCAGGCAGGGCGGATGCCGGCTTGGGTATCCAGGCGATTGCCCGAATGCTGGGCCTTGATTTCATCCCCCTGCGCAAGGAGCGGTTCGATCTCATTATCAGGAAGGAGACCTTCCCCGAGGCCAACGTCCAAACCTTTCTCAAGTTCCTGCGTTCGAGCGAGCTTAAGGAATACAGTGCGCGTTTTGGGGGATACGACATCAGGGATATCGGGAAGACCATATATGAAGGATAGTACAATTACAGGGGCCGTACCGAGGTGGCCTTGAAGGTGAGGTACACGTGGGAGCCCACGGTGAGCCCCATTTCCTGAAGGGATACAGGGGTAATGAAGACCCTGAATACCTCCCTGGAGCGCACCTCCAGCATGATCTTCCCCCCCTGGTCGATGATCGCCGTTATAACGCCCTCGAAGAGGTTGCGTGCGCTCGAGGAGAAGGGCTCCCTGGAGACAATGATGTCCTCAGGGTCGATGGTGATGTGGGAATATTCCTCATGCGGCAGATCGTCCGAGATCCATACCCGTATGTCGCCGGCAATGAAGCAGGGCCCCTTGTCGGTCTGCATGACCCTCCCCGAAAAGAGATTGTGCATGGTGGAAGTGACCAATGCCCCTTCAAAGAGGGAAAACACGGTCTGCGCCATGCGGTAGGCCTGGGAGAGGTTATGGGAGGTGAGCACGATGGTCGTTCCCCTCTCCCGGTTGATCCGCTCGATGATCTGCTCGAAGCGGCGCATGTTGCGTGCATCCACATTTGCCGTGGGCTCGTCCAGAAACACCACCACCGGGTCGATGGCGAGGCCGCGTGCCAGCGCGACCAGTTGGGCCTCCCCGCCCGAGAGCTCCCGAGCCCTTCTTTTCTCGAATCCCTCAAGCCCCACCAGTTGTAGGGCTTCTTTTACCCTGTCATCGCATTCCCTCCGGGATATCCCCCGGGCGCGCAGACCATAGGACACATTCTTCAGGACCGAGGTATTGAACAGGTAGGGATTCTGGAGCACCATGGTCATGGACCGCCCTGCGTCCGTGCCGGGGGAGCCGGCATGCTGCACCTGCCGCCCCTCGAACACAACCTCACCCTTGGTGGGTCTGAGGATGAGGCTCATGATGGAGAGGAGGGTGGTCTTTCCCGAGCCGTTCGGTCCCACCACTGCATAGGTTCCCCCCTTATCCATGGCAAGTCCCGGAATGTCCAGAACCTTCCTGCCGTTGTAGTAGTGCTCGATCCCCTTGAGCTCGAGGATATGCGTGGCCATTAGTGCGTATGCCCCTTGATCTGGAAGTAATGAAAGAGGATGTTGATGGTGAAGACCACCAGCAGGAGGAAAAATCCCAGGGCCAGCCCGAGACCGAACTCCCCCTTGCTCGTCTCCAGCGCGATCGCCGTGGTCATGGTACGTGTGTAGAACCGGATATTCCCTCCGAGCATCATCGCCGAACCCACCTCGGACACCGCACGTCCGTATCCGACGATGATGGCGGCAATGAGGGCGAAACGGGCCTCCATGAGGATGGTCCAGGTGGTCAGGATCCTTCCCGCCCCCAACGTCCTTGCGGTCAAAAGGGCCCGGGGGTCCACCGACTGCACGGCAGCCACGGTCAGGTTGGTGATCACGGGCAGTGAGAGCACGAACTCACCGAGGATGACCGCATGCGGTGTGAACATCAGGCTCATGAACCCCAGGGGGGCGCTCCTGGAGAGGAAGGAATACCCGATGAGTCCCACCACCACCGTGGGAAGGGCCATGGCTGTGTTCAGCACGGTTATAAGCAGGGATCGTCCCCTGAACCGCTTCACCCCCACCAGGAAACCGAACGGCACCCCTGCGATGACGGCGAAGATGGTGGCGATGAGAGAAAATCTAAGGGAGCGAAGCACGATCCCGTAGACCTCTTGGTCTAAGGAAATGATCAGGTGAAGGGATTCTACAAACGCATGCCACAGGAAGTGCACCGCATGATCTCCGAAAAATACCAAAAATTACCATAAATAACTATTATTGACAATAAAACCCTTTTACGTAATAATACTATCTCTTCAATCCGAGTGCAATGTGCTCATTGGCTTGGTGCAAAGGGGGTGGTCGGAAGGCTGCCATGCCAGTCGTCCCGGATAATCATTACCATAATACTAACACATATATGGAGGATCTTTGAAATGAGAAGGTGTGTCGCGCTTCTTCTGGTAATCGGTATCGTATTCGGCCTCTGCACGGCGGTACACGCGCAGGTCCAGAGGCTTAAGGTATCCAGCACCACCAGTACGGACAACACCGGGCTGTTCGCTGCCCTGAACCCTTCCTTTGAGAAGATGTTCAATTGCACGGTGGACGTCATTGCCCAGGGTACCGGCAAGGCGCTCAAGACCGGGGAGATGGGTGATTGCGACGTGGTGTTCGTGCACTCCCGGCCTGCTGAGGACGCATTTGTGGCGGATGGATTCGGCGTCAACCGCCGCGATGTCATGTACAACGACTTCGTCATCGTGGGACCCGAAAATGATCCCGCCGGTGTCAAGGGGCTCAAGGATGCGGGCGAGGCCCTGAAGAAGATCGCCCAGAGTCAGTCCCGGTTCGTTTCCCGGGGGGATGATTCAGGCACCCATAAGAAGGAGAAGGCCATCTGGGGGAATATAGGCATCACCCCCCAGGGCCAGTGGTATGTAGAGGCAGGGCAGGGCATGGGCGCGGTGCTCCAGATCGCATTCGAGATGAATGCCTATACCCTTACCGATCGCGGCACCTACCTGGCGTACAAGGAAAAGATCACCCTCCCCATCCTCGTCGAGGGGGACCCGGTCCTGTTCAATCCGTACGGGATCATTGCGGTGAATCCCGCGCGGCATTCCCACGTAAACTACGTCCTGGCAATGGCCTATATCGGATGGGTGACTTCACCTGAGGGGCAGCGGATCATCCGTGAGTTCGGAAAGGATGCGTTCGGCCAGCCCCTGTTCATACCGGTCGCAATCCCTTAATCAGGGACCCTGTGTCCCGAGTGCCGGTAGCCGTTCGAAGTTGACAGCCTCACTGGAAAGTGGATAGACTTGATGGATCACCACGTTCGTTCATTTCCGGGGGCCGGTTGATGCTTATCGCAAAGATCATAGTGGGTGCGGTCATCCTCATCTTCGGGCGGCAGATCTTTTGGTTATTCGTTGCCGTTGTCGGGTTTGCTGTGGGGATGAGCATCACCGCGGTGCTGTTTGCGGGCCTTCCTGTCTGGGCTACGCTCGCCATCGCGTTATTCTGCGGAATGCTGGGGGCATTCACCGCCCTTTTTCTCAAGAGGGGGGCGATCGCCCTTGCCGGGTTTCTGGCAGGGGGATATATAGCGATGGGCGTATCGATATTTCTGGGAGTTGAGATCGTTCCGCTCTTCTGGATCATTTTCGCAGCCGGGGGTATCGCAGGGTGCCTGCTCGCAGTCACGCTCTTTGACTGGGCGCTGATTCTCCTTTCCTCCCTTGCCGGGGCAGTCCTGATTCTTGAGGGGATCCCCCTCAATCCGCTCGGCAAGGCGCTCCTCTTTGGTGCCCTGCTCATTGCAGGTGTGCTCATCCAGCGGGGCATGATGCTGTTCAGGCGGGTTTGACGGCGATTGCCTGGTCAACCGAAGACAATCGGCTCAATGCGATGATGCCTCAAGGTCCTTTCGGCTCAATTCCCGGTTGCATCCGGAACACCTTCCGTGCCCCTCGTCGCTCCATATCTCTACCTCCCCGCCGCATTTCGGGCACCTGAAGATCTCCGGAAAGCGTTTTTTTGCCGGATCATCACCGGGGCAGTGTTGATCGATCACCTTTTTCATAGGTACCTCCCTTTTTATGCCTGATACGGATCGTTTTTGATTTCTTATCCGTGTCCCCTGTCAACGTTTGTTTTCGAAGATTCCTCTACGCCACACAGGGCGCATCAAACAAGGCCCAATGTCCCACAAAACCGGAGAATACAGCCATCTATAAACACTATATCCCCGCATGAAAGACCCTGTCAATACAGGTTCCTCCTCTGTGTCAATCCAACGGCATGTAAGAGGGACACCGATGCCATTTTCCTCTTTATTTTCAATGGAAAATCAAGGAATGGCATAGCAGGGGGTACCGGGTATGGACATATGAATTGAAAAAGATATCACCTAACACATAGCGGAAGCTATTAATTAAAAGGATTAAAAAAATATCTTTTATGAATATAAATAATCAGTTGTCCGATAAGAATAGAAATAGTTATCTAAAAAAACATAAATCATCTTATTTTTCTTAGACTTCCGGGCACCTGTTTCCTCATGCCGTGGTTCTTGCCCGGCAGGATCAAAAGGAGGAGCGTATGATCGAGGAGAAGAGAGGGAGGACAGAGGGAAGGCCAGACACAGAGAAATCCTCGCCTTTGCCGGCGTATGGCCTTGCCGAAGACATTCTGGGGAACGATGCATCTGCAGAGTGTACGGGAGACACAAAGGTTGAAACGGGGAGAGAGGGGGGGGAGGATGCCAATCAGGATGTGAGGCTCATGAAGATTGTCACCTTCTTCCTCGAAAACGAGGAATACGGGATCCCTATTGTCAAGGTTCAGGAGATCAGGCGGATCGATCAGATTATCCGTGTGCCCAATGCCCCTCACTTCATCAGGGGGGTCATGAACCTTCGGGGAAGGATCCTCCCTGTTGTCGATTTGAAAGAGCGTCTCAACATTGGGTGTACCTCGCTCACCGATGAGACACGGATCGTCGTGATTGAGCAACAGCCGAGGGTTCTGGGATTATTGGTCGACCGGGTATCGCAGGTGATGAACATCGTTTCGAATCAGATCGAGGAGGTGCCCGAGGGAATGGTCTCCGTTCACGAAAACTCCATCAAGGGGGTGGGCAAGGTTGACGACCGCATGGTCATGCTCCTCGACCTGGACAGAATTGCGGCGTTCAGGTCGGAGGTATGCTGAACATGCCCGGCGGCAAAACCACGCTCAGGGGAGTCATCAGTGCTATGGAACTGCATATGAAGTCATCCTGCGAGAAAAGGGGGTGATGCCGCTACGACAATGAACAGGCGGGGAGTAAATTCCAAACGCAGGTACCGTCAATCAACCTTATCAAAGGGGGATAGCAATGAAACGGATGAAATGGATGGGTGTTGTAGTGCTCGTAGTTATTGCTATGGTGTGTGTATATGCCTTTGCAGAAACCGGACATCAGTTCGATAAGACGACATATGTGAAGGTTACCAAGAAGAACATCGGCAGGATCCTCACCGGGAACATCAGTCCATCCACCATGAAGGCCGACATGGAAAAATTGATCAGCATCGGTCTCGATGGATGCCGTGAACACATGTCCGAGCCGGATGCAACACCGGTTGAAAAGAAATTACTCGAGATCACCATCAAGTCCGTTGACTCCATGAGGGGGTTGAGCCTTGACCAGATCGAGGAGATGTGGCACGAGGGCGGCTTTTTGAAGTCCCAGGGGGTTGACATAATGAAGCTGGACCATTTCTCCCATGCGATGTGTCACTATGATTCAGTACTCCATCCCTTGACCGCGATCCTTTGCCTTAATGAATACGAGAGGACACAAAAGGATGAGTACCTTGACCAGATGAAGGCCGAGCTTGCCGAGGTGGCAGAGCACATGGAGCACCTGGATTAGTTGTTCCCGTTCAAGATAACCGCAGGCATTCGACTGAGGACCTGAAAAAAACGGGGGAAATACAGCGAGATACATTCATCGGAGGGCGATGGTTGGCTACCCTTCGGGCCTTTAAACCGGCGGTTCATGGCCGGATGCCTGCGGGAATTTGTTGTGCGTGGGGTTAACCAGGATGAATCACAAAGGCTGGAGGAAGGCGATGAGGCTGACAATCGGTAACAAATTAATGGGAGGATTTATCATCCTCTCCCTGATTGTCGTGATCACCGGTTCGACCGGGCTGATCATGATCAGAAAGGTGGTCAGGAGCGGCGATGTGGTGCTGGAGGAAAAGGTGCCGGTAAAGGACATCGCCATGGAGGCCGTCATTTCGGCGGATCGTGCGCTTGATGCATGTAAGAGCTACCTTCTTTCCGAGGAGGGCTTGGAAACAATCGAGGAGCAGATCACCACCCACCTGTCGGATCTGGATATGTTCATGGCCATGGTGGAATACGGCACGGAAGCGGAGGAGTTCAAAAACAGCCCTGCAGGGGAACGGTATGTGGCACAGGGGCTTGCCATCGAGGCGCCCCCAGGGTCTGAAGAGATCCTGCTGCTTCTTGAAGAGATCAAGGGGCATAAATCGATCTTTGCCGAGAAGTCCATGGAGCTGCTTGACGTCCATAAGAGCAGGGTCCAGTACAACTTCGACTACCGCGGGGTCCACTATGAGCTCCCTTCATTTCTTCAGGCAGCGGACCTGGTGCAGCGGAGGACCTATCAGGCACTGAAGGATGCCGTTGAATACGAGGTAAGCTTCTCCGGCGAGACCAATCCTTCGAAGAGCTTTTTTGGCGAGTGGTACGAATCATACCAAATCGAGGATGAGGGAATAAAACCACTCCTTGAGGATGTCCATGACAATAATGTCAAGTTCCACCGGGTCATGGCGGACATCATAGCCGCGGATTACAGGCAGAAGGGATCCCTGCTTATGCGCGGCATGCGATACGCGGTAAAGCTGGACCAGGGGTATGAGAAGATCCAGAACTATGCCAATGCGCAAATCGCCTCGTTGGAGAGCCGGGAGGATGCATGTGTCGATGCCATGTTTCAGGCATCGGAGAATATGATATCCCTGTTTGAACAGTTGGAGGAGCTTGCCGACAACGGCATGGTGAAGGCGCAGGTAGAGTCAAAACAGGCACAGCGCGCCTCCATGTGGATATTGATCCTTTTGATGCCCTGTGCGGTATCCATCGCCCTGGCTCTCGGTTTCTTCATCACCAGGGGGATCACCAGGCCCATCGTCCAGTGTGTGGAATTCGCCAAGCAGGTGGCCCGGGGCGACCTCTCCAGGCAGGTGGAGATTACCTCCAAGGACGAGACCCGCGATCTGGGCGATGCCCTGAACGGCATGTTCGGGTACCTGAAGGGGATGGCGGACGTGGCCGACGGGATCGCCGGGGGCGACCTCACCATGAACGTGAAGCCCGCCTCCGACCAGGACGTGTTCGGCAACTCCTTTTCCAGGATGGTGGGGAGCCTGCGGGACATGGTTGGTAAGGTGCGCACCTCTTCAGAGTCGGTGGCGAGCGCCGCTGACGAGATCTCCGCAGCCACGGACCAGATCACCAAGGGGGCAGAGAACCAGGCAAGTGCCTCGGAGGAGACGGGCTCCACCATGGAGGAGATGTCCGTGCAAATCCAGAACGTGGCAAATAACGCGGAGGGGCTTGCCCGGAACGTGGACGAGACCACCAGCTCCATCCAGCAGATGGGGAGCACCGCCGAGGGCGTTGCCAAGATGGCCGAGTCCATGGCCAGCAACGTGTCTGAGACCAGCTCCACCATCGAGCAGATGATCGTGACCCTGGAAAAGACCGCAACCAATGTGAGCGAGGCGGACAAACTCTCCAAGCAGGCGAGCGACGAGGCAACCAGCGGCGGCGACGCGGTCCTGAAGATGGTGGAGGGGATGAAGATCATCGGCGAGATGATGGGGAACATCACCGGCGTGATCCAGAGCCTGGGGCAGCGCTCCGAGGCCATCGGCT
>JBLIRN010000058.1:0-17056 GCA_049472315.1 bacterium | reverse complement strand
TCCGGCAAGGCGCGAGACGAGCGTGATCTCCGTCCGGGGATCGTCAAGCAGCTCGATGCGCAGGGAGGTATCTATCGCCTTGTCCTGATCCGACACCACCATTCCGCCTTCAAGCATGAAGGCAACCGTGCGGCCCAGAACGGACTCCCCCATCTCACATCTGCCGATCGCCACCTTCTCCACAATAAGGGGTGGCACCCGTGGGGGCCAGGGGACCGCCCGCCCTTTCTTCTGTTTTTTTTGTTCCGGGCGCTCAGGGATTCGATGTAACCTCAGCAATACTGCGCTGCATTCGTTCACATGGATGCGCCCCTGCAAAAGCGCGGCAAAAGACCAGCGAAGGGTGGCGGCCTCCGCCTTAAGCCATTCCCCCTTACCATCCGCGATGGCGAGCTGCTGCAAGTGAATATCGAAGGGTATCAGCCCCTCGATTTCCCCGATGTCCCACCGCAGACCGGTGCGTGCGCTCAGCATAGAGGAAACCAGGGATGCCAGTTTCCGCCGTACGAATCCGGTCTGGAGAAGACCAAAGAGGATAACGGCGAGGAGCACGAGGATAACCGCAGCAGCGGCAATCCATGCAACCGCCTTTGTGATTCTCCTGTGCCGTGTCATGGAATCAAAATGCCTGTCCGAGGCTTATATATATATGGAGCCGTCTGTCGACCCCTTCCCGGCGATTCAGCGGAACACCCACGTCAAGGCGTAAAGGGCCGACCGGGGTATAATAGCGGACCCCCACCCCGGTTCCCCACCGGAGGTCCTCCTCGAAATGCGGAACCGTTTCACTGAAGGCGCTCCCCCCGTCGAGAAAGGTCACCAGACCCACGGTGTCCGTCACCTTTACCCTGACCTCCGCGGAGATCTCGATGAGCGATCTTCCTCCGATGGGCTCGCCGTAAGCAAGAGGGCCCACCGACTGAAAGGCATATCCCCGGATGGACCCCCCGCCTCCGGCATAAAACCGGATATCGGCGGGAATGGCCTCTCGTCCTGCCCCGTCGACGGCACCGAATGCCATCCGGCCAGCAAAAACGGTCATGGGGTGCCTGGCAATGGTGGCATACCGGCTGTACCTGAGATCCCCCTTCACAAAACCCAGATCCGCTCCATAGACATCGTAATAGGGCGCCACCTGGAAGGTCAGGCGGCCTCCCCTGGCCGGATCGAGGATGTCATTGCTGGTGTCCCAGTCAAGATACACAGGGAGGTACACCAGGTTGAAGCCCTCCCTCCGGTCGAATTGGATGACCTGCGAGGTCCTGACGGCTGCACCTCCCCCCACCTTCACCCCCCTGGAAAACCTTTGCTCCACAAGTGCCTCGCCCCTTGCAGCGCGACTGGTATACGCATCGGGGTATTCCTCAGCAATCCCGCCTCTCAGGATAAGGGTCCTGTCGGGGTGGAAGAATGCAGGCTTTCGAAATGTCCCCTCCACTGAATGATCGATCTCGGTTGCTTCCACTCCCAGGCTCAACCGCTCCCCTCGTCCGAAGAGATTCCGGTGCTCCCAGGAGAGCCCCGCCCCAGCCCCCTCATCCGTGGTATATTTCACCCCCGCCTTGATGGTGCGATGTTTCCGTTCCTTCACTGTGACCGCCACCGGCAACCGCCCCTCACCGGTGAGGGTCTCCCCTTTCCTCACGTTCACCACTGCAAACAGGCCGGTTTCGACGAGCCGGTTCTGCAGCCCGGCCACAAGGGCCTCATTGTAGCGGTCCCCCACCTCCCATGGGATTCTCCCTCGGACAAAGGTCTCATCAACCGAATGCAGCCCTTCGATCCGCGTCGGGCCGAACCACGCCACCGGCCCGGGGTCAACCAGGAAACGCACGGAGACCCTCTGCGTTGCATGGTCCGCCACAACCTCGCGGCGGGAAACGGCGGCAAAGGGATATCCCTTGGTCATGAGGCGGTGGATGAGGTACTTCTGGGCATCCAGGATGGCCTTGCTGTGAGCCCTTTCTCCCGGGACCAGCCCAATCTCGCGGGGTCCGGGGAGTGTTCGATCGAATGCCGCGCCTTCATCGCCTAAGCGTATGTCCACCGATTCCAGGAGAAAGGGGGGGCCGGGGGTGATGCGAAAGATGACCGCTGCCGGTTTGGCACCGGCATCGACCTCCACGGACACGCTGCCGCCGAAATAGCCCTGGGATTTGAGCGCCTTCACAAGGCCGGGGATGTCTCGCTCCGCCCTCTTTCTGAGAAGATTCAGCGAAGCGGCAGGAATCTTCCGCCGGGCAATAGTGGAGGAAACCCCCTCCAGAAGATTGCGCAGACCCCTGTCGCGCACCCCCTCCATTTTTACCTGATAGGAAATGCCCGGATCCGCATGAATGTTTGTCTGGAAGAAAGGATGCAGCACCAAACACACGATACAGAACAGGCACATATATACAGGGAAAATGCAGGAGGATAAGCGGGATTGCCTGAGGCTCACCGTTCCCATTGGGGACTACACTCATCAGGAAATGGCATTACGGCGACATGTCCTCCGGATAATTGGAATTGAATGAAAATGATGCCACCGTGTCGTTCGTATCGAAACGGAGCACGAGGTCGCGCGTCCTTGACTCACCGAACATGCTGTATCGATAAAGGCCGTAGGTCCATGTCTTCATGCCATTCTCGATGCCTGTCCTCCATGGTTGCCCGAACAGGCTGAGCACCTCCCCCTTGGTAGTCTTCCCGATCTGGATCCGGCTGACCGGATCGACCGGGAAATCGTGCCCCACGGTCAAACAACCGGCACAGACAAGAAGAACGACACAGAGCAGGACACAAATGAAATATCCCTTCTTCATGGTTACCCCCTTTGTGAATGCACAACAGCTTACTGTCGTTGCGCTGAACGCACCGCAAACAACGAAGCGAGGATTACGCTATTGTGCTGCCTTCCCCTGGTTCGCCACGAGCTGTGCAGCCTGGCGAACCTGCTCCTCATCGGCAAGGTAGTAATGTCTCATCGGGCTCAAATCATCATTCAATTCGTACACCAGTGGTATCCCTGTGGGGATGTTCAGGCCCACGATCTCCTCGTCGGATACATTGTCAAGATACTTGACCAGTGCGCGAAGGCTGTTTCCATGGGCCGCGATGAGGACCCTGTTTCCCGACTGCAAGGAAGGGGCGATCACCTCGTGCCAGTAAGGCAGAAACCGTCTCACCGTGTCCTTCAAACTCTCCGCCCTGGGCAGGTCCTTTGTATCCACCTCCCTGTAGCGGGGATCACGGCCGGGAAACCGTTCATCCGTCTCTTCAAGGGAAGGGGGTTGGACATCGTAGCTCCTGCGCCATATCTGGACCTGACGTTCACCGAATTTTTCCGCCATCTCCGCCTTGTTGAGCCCCTGGAGTGCGCCGTAGTGTCGCTCGTTCAATCTCCAGGACCGATGGACAGGGATCCACATGAGGTCCATCTCATCCTGAACGATCCACAGTGTTCGAATGGCCCGCTTCAGCACCGAGGTGTAAGCAACGTCAAAAAGGAACCCGGCCTCCCTGAGGGATATTCCCCCCTGGTGAGCCTCCGCGATACCCTTCTCCGAAAGATCCACATCGGTCCATCCGGTAAAACGATTCTCCTTGTTCCACGTACTTTCACCATGTCTCAAGAGCACACATTGTTTCATGATCCCTTCCCGCTCCTTTACAATAAAATGTTCGTGAGCCTTTCGCTCAAAAAGAATAGGACCAACTCTTATTCCCTCCGCGGTGGAGAGACCTTTTGACAAACAAGACGGGCATCTGCTATAGTTTATCGTTAATATAATATCAGCCTTCCGTTGTATATTCCATCCTCATCAGGCGAAGGAATGTCCATGTTCAAATCGGATAGATAGGCATGCTTCTATGCGCAAAGGATTTTCACTCAGATTTCTCCTTGTTGCCTCGCTCCTCATCAGTGTGACCATCATCGGCGCCGTGCTCTTCTTCACCGTAGGGCAGAAGACATGGGAAGCACTCCAGCACGTGCGCCTCCGATACATATTCCTTTCATTCATCCTGGGCCTGCTTGCCAACTGCTTCGATTCCATGAGGATACAGACACTCTGCCAGGCATTCGGCTTCCACCTTCCCTTCTGGGAGGGATTGAAGGCTATACTCGCCTACAACTTCCTGGCGAACATCACCCCCTCGGCAATGGGAGGCGAGCCTGTCCTCATATACCTGCTCACCGAGAAAACGGGTATCGATACCCAAAAGGCAACGGCAATTGCGATCGTACGGGGCATCTTCCTCATCTTCATCATTGCCGTTGCCGGGCCTGTTGTCCTCCTTTATCACCGCGAATATCTCAAGACCTCCCTCATGAAATCGCTCTTCGATTATATGGCCATTCTATTCCTGGTAATTGTCGGGATCATCATCTATGGCTTCCTGAATCTGGACAAGCTTCACACCATGCTCGAAAAGGTGATCGGATTTTTATACCGATTCAGGATCTTCCAAAGGCACTCCAGCCCCACGGTGTGGATGCGACACATATACTGGTGGATTGAGGAGTTTATATCCTCTTTCAAGTATCTGTTTCAAAAACGAAAGATGAGCGTCGTGTATACGGGGATATTGACGATCCTCACCATGCTGGCAAATTACTCGGTTGCGTATGTCCTGCTCAAGGGACTCTCATATGATATCCATTTCCTCAAGGTGCTGGCCATACAGATTGTGCTCTATTTCCTCCTCTATTTGACCCCGACCCCGGGCGGGAGTGGATTTGCGGAAGGGGGATTCTACGTGCTCTTCTATCCCTTTGTGCCCAAGCATCTCCTGGGGATACTGTTGATCCTCTGGAGATTCTTCATCGCCTATCTGTGGGTGCTTGCCGGATGGGTGGTGATCATAAAGGGCCTCGGCCTCAAGGGGCTCGAGGAGGTTAAGGAGCAAATCACCCTGGCTTGAGAGGCATATACACAAGCGGACACGTGCGCATCGTGCCCGCTTGTGTGGATTTATGTTCATTCGTCTTAATCGGCTTCCTGCTCCGAATCAACAATCGCATAGAAGCAAAATCCCCCGGGAAAGCAGAACTTGTGAAAAGTCTGGGTGGTAACGGTAACGGCATCAGTGCCGTATGGCATGCCTGATCCATAGCCTGTTCCATAGCCCGACCCATACATTCCGAACATGCCATATCCGGGAAAGAAGGAACCCCAAGGGAATCCATACCCCGGCATCCCGAATCCGCCCGGGCTAATTCCCATCCATCCAAGGGAAAGGCCGAATGGATAGGCGCCCATCGATGGGTCAACGGGAACCATCTCGATTGCGGGAAGCGTATCCGGCAGCGATCCGGTCAGACTCCTGAGAACATTTGCATATCCTTGATTATCACTTTCGGCATATGCATTCCAATTGCCTGAAATGCCCGACGATGAGGGCATATAATATGGAAACGAGGGAAACCCATAGGCCATCATCAATACCAAGACAAGGGCGGTGAAGCTTATGATGACTAAAACCGTATTCAAGTACCTCATTGTATACCTCCATTGATATAAACATAGGTTGTTTCAATAAAACCAACAAAGGTGCGGGAGTGAATCACTGTCCATCACCTCTATACTCAGCAATATACCCTTGGCCAAGGAAGAAATTCCTTTTTCTATCCGAGCTGTCAATGCCTGAATAAATCGATTTTTTTACATCCATCCAATCTCTCATCTCTACCCCCTTGTTGCCTTATAAAGGGAAAAATTTCAAAAACCCTGCGGCATTTTTATTCCCCCCCCTCAATAGCGCGTATACTCTCCATCTTCGTCAATAAAAAAATCAATTCAAAAAAATCGTGCAAAAAATCCCTTGCTTATTCGACTATATAAAATATGAATATATAATTATAGATATAAATACTTTTTAAAATATACATAAGTAAAATTATCCCTCATCGTCTACTGTAATAAAAATACCATCGAAAAAAACCTCCCGCTCAATTCACACGTTCAATCAATGGAGAGAAGTTACAGGCGGCTCCCGCTCAACCTTCACTCTCATCCCAGTTCAGAACACACGTTCTTTGTAGGAAAGGCACATCAGTATCCGAAGAAGGTTTCCGTAGTGTTTCGAAATAAGGGGCTTTCATGTTGTTTCACCTAAGCACCTTTTGGAGGGGGGTGGGCGTGGTGATAAAAAGGGATTCCACACAGGAAAAAGGCTCAGACGATGACGGCACAAAGGGATTCATCAGCGCATTCAGGGAACGGATTGCGGTGATCATTGAGCACTATGAGGTATACCGGGACTTTTTCGACAAACTTCCCACTCCGTTCCGCCTGTCTGAGGAATTCCTCCGGGAATTCATTGACAATCTTGGGCAGAATGAGATCCCTGAAAGGTCACTCCTTGCCCAGGCGCTCAAATCAGGGGCCAGGAGATACGTCAGAAAACGTCTCCATCAGACCATCACCATGGATTGCCATACGCTCTACCAGAATGTTCTCGACACACAAGGGCCCCACGGTATACTCGCAGATGAAGCAGAAAAACGCCTGAGGAGTTATGAGATCAATGTCCTCAATATCACGAATCGCTTATTTGAACGGGATAGAGAATTTTGCGACCACACCAGGATAGCGAAAAAGGCCATTGATCAGCTTATCAACCAGGTGATCCGGAATGGGACACATGACAATAAAGGGGACCCTATCGAGAATTACTATGCCTACATCCTCAAGATAATCTCCTCAAGGATCAATAATGAGAAGGCAAGAAACCGCCCCGTCTGCATATTTTCCAGCGATATCTTTGATTTCTTCGAATCCCCTTACGGCAGGGATGTTATCGAAAGGATAATTCATAACAAGCAGGTGGGCGCATACCTGCGTAACCGGTTCTATCCCCACATCAGCACCCTTGACGGATTCATCTTCAGGGCTTACTTCCTCGAGGAATTCAACCAGGCCGCGATACAACGGGAGGTGCATGAGCAGTTCGGCAAGGACATGTCCATCGCATCGATCAGCCGGAGGTTGCAGAGGCTGCTCGAAATAATCAAGCAGGACTTGGCCAGAGCACCATTCGACATAGATGCCATCATTGGAATGATGAAACAGTTGAATTCGAGTCCCCTTGAGTCCGACTGGCTGTTTTTGTTCCTGGACCTGAATCATCTCAAGGGGTTACATCAGCATAATAAACATAATAGGAAGAGACGATCCATGCACCTCATCGCATATGGTCTTACCGCCAGCGCAGGGAAAAGGATTGTCGTGGAAAAGACCTATCGGGAATACAACGGTCTCACCCTCTGGTTGGATGAACTGCGCGCAATGAAGGAACGCGGGATGATGCGGGTACTTATGGTAACCACTGAGGATTATCCTGAATTGGAGCACTGTATCGAGCATTTCTTCCCCAAGGTAGACTACCAATTCTCCCTGAACGGTCTCCGGCAAAAGGCACGGAAATTCCTTTCGGATGCCGATCAGCACCTTTTTTGCGTGGGTCTTGAAGAAATCCTTGCATGCACAACCTGCAATGAGGGGCATGAGCAGTTATGCGCCTTGTGTCATGAATTAAGGGGCAGATATGATGGTGAAGGAAGGCGGTTCATCGATACGATTGTGGAAAAGGCGGATCATATTCTCCCCTGTCTCCAGTATCCCCCGGAAATTCGTAAGATCATCAGCAACTGCATGGCATGCACAGTCCCTCACCATGGAAAACGAATTGATTCACAAAAGGAAAGAAGCCATTGCCAAGAAAAGGAATTAATGGTGAGGACAAAAACATGGGCCGACGAATTACTTAAAAAAAATCTGGTCAGGTATGATGACACATTCAAGAAGGTGCTTCCTCAATTAACCGTAATGTTCAATCAGCGATTTTAGACCATTTCACGGACCCGGGTACGGTTTGGGACGCGCATTGTATCGACCGGAAAAAAACGTGCAAAAAAATCCTGACCTGCTCGACTATAATGGGTAGGGAAATTAAAAAAAATACATTTTTTGCCTACTATTTTAAATAATCATAAAAGGGTACCGGTTTATTATTACATTTAATCCGTTCTTATTTTCATTCTATCAAAAAGAGAGGTGATGGATTTATGGGTCTTTTTTCTCTTTAGACGGAAAGGGGATGAGATCGACAATGAGAAAACAATTCTTTATTATCAGAAGATGCGCCAATGCCGGGCATGACTGCGCGGATCAGAGGCTTGAAGAGGTCCATCTCTATGCAATCGGCTCGATGAGTCTGGATGGTGTATTCGAGCTTGTTTCAACGCTGCCTCCTTCGGAACGATATGCCCTCTTCAAGAGCTACTATACTCAGGGATCGCGGCAATCGACACCTGATGTCGACCTCGAAGATATCCGCGGATACAGGGAAAGGGCACTTGAAACAGTCTGCCGGGGAATGCTCAGGAAAGAGCCCCGCTTGATCAGCCACAAGGCATCCTTTTCTGACCCCCATATGTCCCACAGGTTGTTCAGGGGATATATCGATGACTATCTGGCCGATGAACTCAACGAAGAGGTCAAGGGATTGTTCGAAGATCACCTGCTCGCCTGTGATATGTGCGGCTCCCTGTTCCTGATCAGCCGGGATATCGTCGAGGTCCTCAATAAGTGCGGGGACGAAATCTTCGAGGATCTCGTCATGGATGAGGCATGCACACTGCAACCGGATACCGATGAACAGGCTGATGGATTTCCGCCCCCCAGGAAAAACGACCCCCTGGGCTCAATCATGCATGGATTGAAAAAATGCCCGCATCAGTTCGGCTTCGCATTCCTTCTTCTGGATAATGAGGCCCTTCCGTTTTTCTCTATGCTTTCACGGTTTATGCGAAGCGGTTGCCTTTCGAACCAGTTTGTGCGGATGATTCGCCTAATAGCTGGGCTCCTGCGCTGGTTCGTGCCCTGAATCGGTGCGTATTTTCGCCGCCCGCAGATATGGATCATGACCGATTCCATAAGAACGGTTCCGGTATTGTTTCACAACCGGATCAATGAATCCTCCCCACAGCAGGCTGCGGCGCGTCTTGTGTAAAAATATCTTTTATCAAAACAAATCGGGCAACTAACCCTAAAGATAGTAAACATCCGGATGGCCCGTGCCGCATGGAAATCCTCAGAATCCCCTCATAGTTCCCCCATTCAAAAAATGCCGAAGGATAATCTATGAAAATCAGGATGCATACCTACATATGCTCACGGATTGCGAATCGTCCATGAAAACATTCACACCAATGGGGGAATAGGGATGAAAAAATCTCAAACCATATGGATTGTGGGGCTGTTCTTGGTCGTTATCAACGTGTTGTTCTATTTTTTTGGTATAGGCGGGGAGAATGTCCTGGCAGTGGTGAGCGACCTTTTCCCGATAATCACGGTCATTGTGGCGGGTATCGGACTTGCCGCCGCATTCAAAAGCTTCCAGGAATTCGATGCCACCAAAATCTCATGGATGCTGCTTCTTGTCGGCATTATACTCTTCTTCGGCGGGGAAAGCATTTACGCCATCCTGGAACTCATCTTCAAATTCGATATGAACGAGACATTCCCCACCATTGCGGATTATTCATGGCTTGCAGGGTATGTTCCCCTGTTCGCCGGCCTGGCGATGTTGATATACGGCTATAAGAAAAGTGGATTTCCATTAGGCAATACAAAGGCTTATACGATTCTTTCCGCGGTATTCATCGTGATCACCGGCGGATTGATCTACCTGTTGCTCATTCCCATCATCAAGGACCCGGAAACAAGCGTATTTGCGAAATTCGTATACCTTTTCTATCCGATCGGCGACCTGTTTCTCATCATTCCTGCCGGCTTCTTGCTGTATATCACCTACCTATTCGGTAAGGGAAGCGTGTCCAGGCCGTGGAAGTATATCGCAGCGGGCTTTATCGCCATGACCATAGCGGATATCCTTTACTCCTATCTTGGCTGGGTGGGATTGTATGGTGCCGGGAATCCATCAACGTACATCGATGTGGCATGGAATGCAGGGTATCTTCTGATCGGACTGGGAGGTTTCTACCAGATGGAGCTGATCCAATCCTGCACAACAAGGAGAGAGGCATGAGTTACACAAATACGTTGGTTCAAAAGGTCTATTCGTTACTTGAGCCCTTGATCGGTGCATCAATGGCCGCGGCAGCCCTGACCGTGCAGTTCAAAAGGCTGGGAATCGCGGAGGATACCCTCGGCATTAAGGATCTTCCCGCGCTGGCCGCCGGCATCGAAAAGGGCCTGATCGTGTTTTTGGGTTCGGATTCGGCGAGGGGAATATCCCAGAGCATAGCGCAGATCGCCTGAAAAAACTTCGTAGAAAAGGCTTAAAAGGGTATCCTTTACTCCGTGTCGGATGGGAACACGCCCAGTCCTCGAGGGGTCGAGTGTCTACTGTTTGAAAAAACCGCCCACGATCAGATGATTAATCAAAGACCCGTCACGTTCTCTGCAATGAGCCGTCTATATGCCAAATTTTCGTATCTTGTAATTGAGTGTCGAGTAAGGGATGCCGAGGGTCTCCGCCGCCTTGCGACGGTTCCATTTCACCCTTTCAAGTGCGGATATAATCCGTGCCCTTTCGTCTTGCCCATTACACTGATCGAAGAACATTGCCGGCTTCCCGTTTCGTGACGGGAGGTTAAGATGCTCGGGCCGGATCTCTCCGGACCTGCATAAGATTGCCGCCCGCTCAATGATATTGCGCAATTCGCGGGCATTTCCCGGAAAATCATAATTGAGGAGTGCCTCCCGTGTCTTCTCTGAAAAACCGCTGATGCAAAGCCCGCGACCGACAGTATACATGGCGAGGAAGTGCTCAGCCAGGGGGAGGATATCCGGACGGCGCTCCCTGAGAGGGGCAAGATGAATGGTAAAGACATTGAGCCGGTAGAAGAGATCCTTGCGAAATCCGGATGATTCCGCCAATTCTTCCAGCGTGGCGTTCGTGGCTGCAATGACGCGCACACTGGTATGAATCTCCCGTGATCCCCCCACCCTCCTGAATTTCCTCGTCTCCAATACCCGAAGGATCTTTGCCTGCGCAGGAAGGGAAAGATCCGCAATCTCATCGAGAAAGAGGGTGCCGCCGTCTGCAAGCTCGAAATCACCGGCCTTGTCCTGGGTGGCCCCGGTGAACGCCCCCTTGACATGGCCGAAAAGCTCACTCTCGACAAGGGTGTCGGGGATGGCTGGGCAGCTTACCGCGATGAATGGCCTCCTGTCGTCACCGCAGGAAAAATGAATCTCGCGGGCAACGATCTCCTTGCCGGCCCCGGTCTCACCGGTAATCAGGATGGTATCGCATCCCCCTTCCACGGCAAGCCGGATCTGCCTGCGCACCGCCGCCGTCTGTTTGCTCCGTCCGATCAACGAGCGATTTCTGAGCCGGATGTCCTCAGCGGTTTGTATGCCCCGTATGGTGTTCCTGAGGTGCTGCTGTCCCTCTCTCAGGTGACGGATGTGGGATGTCTTCTCCAATACCGCGTCCAGTTCGAGCAGCTTGATCGGCTTCCTGAGGAAGTCCGCTGCCCCGGATCGCAGGGCCTGTATGGCCATGTCCATATTTCCGTGGCCGGTGATCATGACAATGGGCAGATCGGGACGCATCTGGGCGATTTTGGGCAAAAGGGACATTCCATCCATCCCCGGCATGAGAATATCGAGAAGAACGAGGTGGTATTCGCGCGACGTGATCATCTCCAGGGCGGTAGTGCCTTCAAAGGTGCTGTCCACGAGGTGTCCCAGGTCATGAAGATACCTGGAGAGGGTCTGATGGAGGATCCTTTCATCGTCGACAATAAGGATCCTGAGCGATTGGTCATCAGCCATTGTCCTGTTCCTTATTTTCTTGAATTGCAGGCAGGTAAACGCTGACCGTCGTCCCCTTGCCTGGTTTTGAACGGATGGCGATGCTTCCCTTGAACCCCTCGACAATCGACTTTGAAACGGCAAGACCCAGACCCGTTCCTCGGTCAGGAGACTTGGTGGTGAAAAAGGGGTCGAAGACCTTGCCGAGCACCTCCCGAGGTATTCCCGTTCCCTGGTCAATGACGTCGATGCTGACGAAGCGCAACGAATCCTTTCCTGTCTCACCGGTGCGTATCATGACCTGAGGGGTATTGTCCGGGGTGCCCTCCCCTTCCTTTTCCATAAGCGCGTCCCTGGCGTTGTTGAGCAGGTTCAGTATCACCTCTTCAAGGGAGAAGGGATTTGCCAGCACGGCCGGCAATCCTGCTCCCAATTCGCATTGCACGACGAGCCCCCGTGCTCGCAGTTGCGCGCCGATAAGCCCCAGCGCCGAACCTATCACCTCATTCACCTGAACCGGAACAAGCTCTGAATCCTCCGCACCCCGTGCAAAAAGCCGGGTGTGCTCGATCACATGCGTCATCCGATCGGTCTGCTCGATAATCATTTCAACATTTTCCCTGATCGTTTCCTCCGAATGGCGCCAGCCCCGGTTGAAACCGATCAGGATATGTTCGGCGAGCCCCCGCACACCGGAAAGTGGTTGATTCAGCTCATGGGCGATCCCGGTTGCCATCTCACCCAAGGACCTTAAACGATCCGAAAGGATTGCCTTTGCCCTTTGTTCCTCAAGCTTGCGCTCAACCTGTTTTCGCGCCTCCTCCGCCTCTTTTCGGTCCGTGATGTCGATCCCCAACTCAATCACCAAGGGGGAGCCGTCGATATCGGTATAGGGGCAGTCATAAAACTCATAGGAACGTCCGCGTGCATTCGTCCATTCCCATTTTATCATCTCATTTTTTTCAAATACCCGGAAACATGTGCATGTTTCACACGGCTCCTTTCGTCCGTGAAGTATCTCATAGCAGGGTCTTCCTCCCGGCTCGCCGAACACCTCCCTGAATGTACGATTTGCAAAAGGAACCGAATAATCGGGCGCCAGAAGAAACATCAACGCGGGCATCGTTTCGAGGAGTGAAAAAAGCCTTTCCCGTTCCGCCTTGGCCAGTTCGCTCTGGCGAACCGCCTCCTCGATGCGTTTCCGCTCGGTGATGTCCAGAAAGGCCCTGAGGAGATACCCGCGGCCGTTCAACACGATGTTGTTCTGGGACATGAGGATCGGCACCCTTGTACCCTGTGAGGTTACGAGCAGGGATTCCACACCGATTATTCCCTTCTCCTGGGCACTCCAATTATCCTGTGTAAAATAGTCACGCCCCGGTGAGCCGACAATCGCCTCCTTGGCTGCTCCGATCATTTCGGCGGCAACCGGATTGACATCGAATATGGTATCGGTATCCCCCTCAATGATCATGATGCCTGTCTGAATGGAGTCCAGTATTCGTTTCAGGTATTCCTGATTTTCCCGTATCTTTTGTTCGGCCAACTTCTGAAGGGAGATATCCTTGGCGGTGCACACGGCGCACATCACGCCGCCTGCCTTATCCTGCATCACCGACTTGCTGAAGAGTACGGGGAATGATTTCCCGTCCTTCCCCGTCATATAGGTCTCGTAATCCTTTATATCCTCTGCTTCCGTGCATTGGCCGTGCACCCCGCAAGGCAAAAGGGAAATGTCCTCCTTGTCCTGCAAAAGATCCCCGATCATCATCCCGATGATCTCGTCCCGCCCGTACCCCAATGCACCGCCCACCGCCTTGTTGGCCATCTGGATCCGCCCATCCCGGTCAACAACGAACAAGAGGTCCATCATGCTCTCGATAATATTGTCTACGAAATCCCTTGAAACCGTTGTTTCATTCAATCTTTTAGCCATCCTGTTAAAGGCCTCTGCAAGCTCTCCAAGCTCGTCATTGGATCCGGTGCTAATCGTCACATCGAGATCCCCCTCTCCCACCCTTCTGGTCATCCCGACAAGATCAACCAGGGGAAGGGTGAGCCCCTTGGCAATGAGGATACCCATGAAGGCCAGGATACAAATGCCCACCAGACCGTAAAAGCCGCCTGTTCGTATGATTCCTGCGGAAAGCTGCCGGATCAGGGAGGTATCCATGAGGATCATAAGGAGCGCCTCCACGTTCCTGCTGTGCGGGTCCTCGAAGGGCAGAAAACCCGCTATATGTTCCTTATCCTCGATATACACCCGCTCGACAATCTTCGGCTGCTTTTGGAGGGCGGTATCAAAAACATAGGGCGGAAGATTGATGGATGCACCCTTTATGTGCGTATCAGGGAAGGGTATTACCCTGTCGTTAATAAAGAGATACACCGGCACCTGCACCTCCCGCTGTATCTCCTGACAGAGGTGATGGCCGAACTGGCGGAAGAGCCTGACAAAACCGATCGATTTCCCCTGTTCCTGGATGGGCATGAAGAGGTTGATTGCAAGATCGGTGTCGCATCCCTTGATCGATACCCACTCCGATGCCGATCCCTCGAAATGCTGCAAAAATGAATCAAAACACAGGTGCCCTTCCCCCCCCGTTTCATCCTGGCCGGTTTCCATAATAATACCTCCGTTAGGGTCGTACACCTGGATGATCGAATACCGGTGAAATCTCGTGATGGACCTCAGAACATTTTTAATGATCGGCAGGGGCGCCTGCTCAAGGAGCATGGGGCTGATAAGAGAGGAAAGCTCTCTCATCTCCGAAAGCATTGTCTGCTTGCTGTTTTCAAAATGCTGCCGGGCCACGTTGAGCTTTGTCTCTGCTTGATGCAGAATGATCAGGCGGACCTGCTCATTGACGAAATTCCCCAGAGACCCTACAAGCGAGATGATGAGCAGTGCAAAAATGATCAGAAAGGGCCACAGGATCTTGTGGGCAATCTTACCCTTTTTTCTCGTATCCAACGACCTCGCTCCCGCATCGCATGTTCGACGCACCGGTGAGTTCCTTTCCCCTACGCGCCAGCATCATCCCGATACCCCAACAAATCGAAAAGGTGATCAACGTTCCCAAGAATCCGGCACATCCCCTGGACATACGCTCATTTTCCACGCCCGGGATATAATAATCCGCCAGAGGGGCATGGTAATAGAGGGTGGTGTGGGTCTCTGAAAAGCCACGGTCAAGGGCAAGCTTCTCCAATCCGTCAGGATTGCGGGATGCGAAGGGAGAGAAGATGATCCCGACGAAGAGGGCAATGAGCAAAAGAAGATGCTGTGTCTTTATCCGGCTTTTTCCGTATCCCGCCGGCATGACCTTCCCGGTGTAATACCGGGAGGCATTGAGGAGATCGGGGCTCATCCGTTGAACAACAAGCAGCAGCAGTACCGTAACGAGACCCTCCATCGCCCCCACCAGAACATGCGGGCCCACCATGGGGCCAAGGGTTGCCGCCATGGAGTCAACACCCGACAAGGCGAGCATTGTGGAAACGGTAATCGCCGTGATCAAAAGGGTGAGCCATGCAGAGATGAAGGCGCCGATATAGGTGCCGTAGGGTTCGATGACCAGGGACTTGAAGATGCGATAGAGGTAATATCCCAGGAATGTGCTTATGATGACGATGGTGAGGAGATTCGGCCCAAGGCTGAGCACCCCTCCGTCTTGGAAAACAAAGACCTGGACAAGGTGCATAATGCTGACCATGATGGTTGACAGATAGGGACCCAGGATGATGGAGGCAAACACACCTCCCATGAAATGGCAGGAGGAGCCCTTGCTCACGCAAAAATTCGCCATCTGGACCGCGAAGACAAGGGCGCCGACTGTCGCAGCAAGGGCCACCACTTTGCGATCGAGCTTCTTCAATACCTTTTTTACACTATAGGCGATGACGCCCAAACAGACCCCATCCATTACGATACAAAGGCCCGTGTTATAGAAACCATCAGGTGCGTGCATAATTGTTTTCTTCCTTTTCAATATCGCATGTTCATTACGAGGATCATACAAACATCGGCTATCTAAGTCCACTGCTGTATATGATATTAAAATAATTTGTTTTTATTGTAAATATTTATGTCGTCCCTGCGCGGCCATTGTAAGGACACTCTCGGCCATGCCGGCGCTGCGGCACATGTGCTTCAGCGTTTCGATCTCATGAGGTGAATCCTTAAATTATAAAAATAACCTTCACATTCATCCCCAGCCTGATGGTGACCGATACAGGTATCCATGATTGCCTTTATTGTCCAATGTTCTGAGGAAATGCCCGGCGGGGGAGAAATCTTTCCATTCAATGGAAGGAGAAAAGAAATAAGGGGGATTTCCCCGGGGTGCACCCCGGGGAAATCCCCTCGAAACCATCAAAACATACGATAATTTTTTTCAATCAACGGGCCTATTCCACCTCGTATGGGATGGCATTCTGGTAGTTCCAGTTATACATATTCTGCATCATGTTCTGCATCATATATCCGCTCTGGTTCATCCAATTGCCGGCGTTTGCTCCGTACTGGTACATGGCGCCCTGTCCCATATTCATATAGCCTGCACCCTGAGCTGCGCCATACTGATTCATGTAACCCGCGCCCATGAGTCCGGCGCCCGCTGCAGAGGCCTGAAACATTGGGCCGTACCCGGCCATGGTGCCGTACATGCCCGCCATCGCGGCACCGGGACCTGCGCCATACTGGCTCATATACCCTGCGCCTGCGCCCATTAATCCGGCAGCCTGCGCGCCATACTGGTTCATATATCCCGTGCCCATGGCCATAAGACCGCCGCCCATTAATCCGGCGCCCGCCATGAGACCGAGCTGACCTGTGGCAGCACCGGCTCCGGCCATCACAGGACTGACCATCACCCCGCCGAGGCCGCCGCCGAGGCCACCAACGGCACCGCCTCTTGCAAAGGCGCAAGGAGATGCGGAAAGAAACGCAATTAATAACGCTGTTACACACAGGCCCAGGAACCGGAATAACGTAGTATTACCTCTTTTCATTATGCTCTAAACCCCCTATCAATCCAATCAAAGATGTAAATTTCTCAGAAGTCGGAATTATCAATAATTGTTAGATGAAATAGTGCGTTGTATCACCCCCCTTTACGTGATTTTCCCTCCCAGTCCCAATGGGAAAATAATAATTCCCTTAAACGCTTCATGGGATAGGATACGATATACCACTTCGATTAGATAGTGGTATTACATCGGGTTTGTGGTGATGGATTTTATCTACATGGAATTACATATTTCTTTTTTAAGACGAATTTCCC
>JBLIRN010000057.1:0-17065 GCA_049472315.1 bacterium | reverse complement strand
AGTGGACCTTACCTAGTAACCCGTTGCGACCTCTTTTGTTCATCGGGTAAGGTTAAGGGTTACCAGGCAGGTCACCTTTTACTTTCTGTGTAATAAGATAAGGAAAGAGAATGTTTGAAGAATTAGAGAGGATAAACGAACGGCCCGAACCGTTCCAATTTTACACTGCAAGCGATCTATGGACCGATGAACATACATCAAAGCAGATGCTCTCGTTCCACCTCAACGAGGCCATCGACGTTTCTTCGCGAAACGCGGAATTCATCAATCGATCTGTGGAATGGATCGCATCTGAGTTCAACATCGGCAGGGATACCAAGATAGCTGATTTTGGCTGTGGTCCTGGATTGTATTCAACACGTTTGGCGAAATGCGGAGCGAATGTGACTGGCATTGATTTCTCGGGGAGGTCCATCGAGTACGCAAAGGAAGTCGCAGCCAGCGAGCAGTTGAACATCAGCTACGTGAAGCAGAACTACCTGGAGTTTGAAACCGAGGACCGATTCGACCTTGTGCTGATGATTATGTGCGATTTCTGCGCCCTCAGCCCAACACAAAGAAAAGGGATTCTAAACAAATTCCACGGGATTCTAAAACCGAGCGGTTCGGTCCTTCTTGATGTGTATTCCCTATCGGCATTTGAACAAAAGCAAGAGGTCGCGACATATGAGGTAAACCAGCTCAACGGATTCTGGTCACCAAACAAGTACTATGGCTTTTTAAATACCTTCAAATACGATGAAGAAAAGGTTTCGGTGGACAAGTACACAATTATCGAGTTGGACCGCACCAGAAAGGTGTACAACTGGCTACAATATTTTGCACCCGAGGATCTTGAGAGGGAGTTTATAGAGGCTGGCTTTTCCGTTAAGGGGCTTTATTCCGACGTCGCGGGAACCCCATATGATCGAAAATCGCACGAATTTGCAGTCATCGCCAGTAGGGTGTAGATCAACACAGAACAATGCCATGCACTCGGACGGGAATTCCGCTGCGCTCCACTCCCGCCGGTGATGGCCACGTTTTGTAATCAAAGCAAAAAGGAGCCTATCTTGTTCTACAAAGCAAATGAAAGTGGGTATAAGCAAATATTGCCTGGAATAAGATTAAAAACATTAGTGTATGGAGAGAAAACCCTTTTTTCAGAATTCAGAATGGAAGCAAATAGTGTATTGCCCCAACACTCTCACTCTCATGAGCAAACGGGTTATTTAGTGGAGGGCAGAATCAGGCTCACAATTGGACAAGAAACATTTGAGGCTGGTCCAGGAGATAGCTGGTGTATTCCAAGTAACATTGATCATAGTGCAGAGATATTGGAAAAATCTGTGGCAATTGAGGTCTTCTCTCCCGTTCGAGAAGATTATTTACCCAAGAAATGATAAGTCCATATTGCAAAAAACCATCGAACAAATCAAGCCAGATGATCGGGGCTGTTACCCCGGCAGATGATCTCTGTCTTTCGACTGAAAGATAAAGAGAAATGGGTTTTACGCTAACAGATGTTGTTCCATGGGGACGTTCGTTTGACGAGTACGTCGCCATGTTTGCGCTATCAGCCGACGATCTTCGAAGGCGCATATTGGGATGCGGGGATGGCCCATCCTCATTCAATGCTCTACTCACGAGGAAAGGCGGACACGTTGTGTCCGTGGATCCGATTTATCGGTTCTCCGCTGAAGACATTCGCAGCCGTATCAGGGAGACCTATGCAGAGGTGATGGAGCAGACGCGGAAGAACATGCATGAATTCACGTGGTCAAGCATCAGGACCGTGGATGAACTGGGAAGGGTGCGCATGGCGGCGATGGAGGAATTTCTGTCTGACTATCCGCAAGGAGTTGACCAAGGGCGCTATGTGGATGGGGAACTGCCGCACGTGCCCTTTTCTGACGGAGAATTCGATCTTGCACTCTGCTCGCACCTGCTCTTTCTATACAGCGAACAACTCTCCGAGACCTTTCATCTTGAGTCAATCCGGGAACTATGCCGTGTCGCTGCTGAGGTGCGTGTCTTTCCGTTGCTCGAACTCGGAGCGAAAACCTCCCGTCATCTTCAGCCCGTAGTTGCCTGCCTGAAGGCAGAGGGATATACTGTGACCATTGTTTCCGTTCCCTACGAGTTCCAGCGAGGCGGGAATCACATGATGAAAGTGACCGGAATCAAGTAAAGGCACTATAATTGGGTTTAGGTCAAGATTGTCAAGTATGTTCCCGTTTTGACTGTATCCTGCAGGGACTAAACCATATCCGGGAAAAATGGTTTTCGGCAATTGGGATTGATATCGGATGCAGTGTCAGGGACTTCAGGTCATGGGCAATGAGGTGAGCCGGGCCGGCTACCCATCCCGTTTCATTTGTTCAATCAGTTCGTCCCGGACCCTTTCCAACTCCTCGATGGGTACCTGACAGGTTCCGACGTAAGGGTGACCGCCTCCGCCCTTTTGCAGCATGAGTGATCCGATGTTGGTGTTGGAGGTTCGGTTGATGATGCTGTGGCCGCAGGCGAACACCATATTCTGCCTGTTCAGGCCCCATATGATCCGGATCGAGATATTCGCCTCCGGGTACAGGGCGTATTCCTTGAAGCGGTTACCGGACACGATCTCCTCAACGTTACGAAGATCGATAATGAGGACATTTCCATCCACCGTGCTGTTCGCCTTGATCATCTCCTCGTAGGTCTTCTCCTGGTTGAAGTACCGCTTTACCCGCTCCTGCACATCGGGGACCTCGAGGATGTCTTGTGCATCCATGGTCCTGCAGTACTGGATCATGTCCTCCATGAGCCGGTAGTTTGAGATGCGGTAATCCTTGTACCTGCCGAGCCCGGTACGGGGGTCCATGATAAAGGAGAGCAGTACCCAGCCCTGGGGATTCATGATGTCTTCGAGGGTAAACTGGGCGGTGTCGCTTTTATCCACCGCATCCATGAGGCCGGTGTCTTCGAACTTGGCAAACCGCTTCTTCCCCCCGTAGTAATTGAAGATCACCCGAGCACAACTCGGAGAGGGACGACTCTCCCCCCTGAAATTAAAGCGACGCTGGAGCTGCAGCCGTTCGTGTTCGCTGGAGTGGTGATCGAACCACAGGCCGCATCCGGGAACATACGGAACGTTTGCAAGGACATCGTTTTTGGCCACCTCGATCTTCCCGTCCTGGACGTCCTTGGGATGTACGAACTTATATTCATCCACGACACCCTCTTCAACCAGCAATGTTGCGCAGGCAAGCCCGTCAAAATCGGATCGTGTTACAAGTCTCATGCGTCGCTCCTCTTATAATAAAACATTTATGATCTTCCGGTTCACAGGGTTAGAATAAGATATGTGGAACAGTGTGTCAAGAAAACGTGGTATACTATCATAAGCGAGTTGCCGGATATGGGTGGAAATAGGAACAATGCGGGGATACATGCCGTCAGGCAAAGTGCCGGAAACTCACATCGAGCACCGGCGTCGATAGGGTTGCCTGCGCAAAGCGATTGCAGCGCAGGGAAATGGTAGTGAACAGGGAGTGATCGTGCAGTGCTTCTGAGGGTAATGACCTACAACATCCACCGGGCGATCGGGGTGGACCGGCGTTTCAGGCTGGACCGGATCATCAAGATCCTTGCTCATTATGATACGGACGTGGTGCTCCTGCAGGAGGTCGATGAAGGGGCGCCGCGGTCGAAGGAATTGGACCTTGCCACGGAATTGGCCAATGCCTTGAGGTATCCATACGTTGTAAAGGGAAAAAATGTGGTGTTGCGCAAGGGGGGGTATGGGAATGCCACGCTGAGCCGTCTCCCGATCCTGCAGGCGCGCAACATCGACCTGACGATCGGCGATCGAAAGCGGCGAGGGTGTCTTTTCACTGATATTCGTATGTCCGGAGGCAGCGATGGCGCACGCTCGGTGAAGGTCTTCAATCTCCACCTGGGTCTTTCGCTGATGGAACGCATACAGCAGATGGGGGTCTTGGCCCGTTCCCGGGAGTTCGGATCGGTAGGGGACCAGCAGCCATGCCTGATGGGCGGTGACTTTAATGACTGGCGGAACCTCCTCTCTCCCATCCTTACCGATATCCTTGGTTTCTCCAATTCCTCCGCAAAGACAAGCGGGTATCGCCATGTTCTCCGGACCTATCCCTCATTCTCGCCTCAGAGCTCCCTGGACCGGATCTACTACCGGGGGAGAATGCAGCTCAAGGCGATCCATCGGTGCCGCATGATCATCTCAAAGGTAGCCAGTGATCATCTGCCCGTGATCGCCGATTTTGAGCTGCTTTGAGGCCGGCGAGGTGGTGGATGGAGGGAAAATCGTGTATGATTGTATAAGGATCGCACAACATGGTCTCCTTCGAGTCCCTTAAAGACTTTCGGGAACAGGGCTGGTCCTGAACAATGATCAATCAGTATAAACGATTTGACGTATTTCGCTGTACCCATGAGTCCCACCAGGATTTCGGGAATGTGGTGTCGGTCTACCACGTATTGAGGGAAAAGGAATGCTACCCGCATGGGTGTGTGTATTTTAAGTGGCGTTGTCGTCTCTTTGATCAGAGGCTTCCCTGTCCGCGATCCTACCGGCACGTCGGACGCAAGTGCGCATCCTGTGGAGAATACTATGATGAAAAGGTGATAAAACGCCCTCAACTCATGCTTTCCCCGCCGGACTATGAGCGTTTCCTTGATGAATTGCGTGAATTCGAACAGTGGCTGAGGATGCACAAGGGAAAAGAATCCAATTGTATCGCCACCATCACGGGTGTCAAGCCCCGGTTCGTCGTGAATCACCGATATGACCGAAACCGCCTTTCCTTACAGGGATTTCTGCTGACCTTTCGGGAGGGATTCATCGGTCTGACGCACTGTGAGGATACCTTCTATGCCCTGGTGAGCCCATCGCTTCAGGGGCGGCTCCGGTTGAGCAGGGGCGACCGTATAGAGTTCCGTGGCACCCTGCGCCTGGATCGGGGGAGGTTCATCCTCCACCATCTCAGGGGGATCGAGGTCGAAGAAAGGGGGGAAGGGGATGCATGGACCATTGCCGGGGCCAGGCAGGCCCAATTTCGCGGCACGATGTACGACCAACAGTATGAAAAGTGCATCCAGTGCCCCTACGGCGCACTGGTGGATATTCAGGAAACCGCACTCTCCCCCGGGAACGGGAGCAGGAGAAGGAAGCTGCTCTGTCTGAAGGGGATAGAGAATCCTGAATATTGCATCGTTCAGGCAAGCCAGCGACTCTTCTGCGCGGATTCCTGTCAGAGCGGGGAACATCTCGTTTCCTGATACCCCTCATCGCTAAGAAATCTCCGGTGCCTTTTCCGGCTTCTGCCTCATCGCATGCGCAAAATGATTTTTACGGAGGAGCTGTGGATTACATGGAATGCACCAGCGGATGTTCGTTACAGTGGATACCTTGCGGAGAATCGAAGCGATGAGACAGATATGGTTTCATCACTCCGGCTGTCCAATTTTAATCAATTCAATCAACAACTTATTATAAACCGCCCGATTCCCGCTATTGACTTTATCATGTAGTATGCGCTATACTTTTTTTAGTATATTTGATTTATTATACATAAATTTTATGCACATATAAATCTGACATTGAATGAAGTGAATTATGTGCAATGTTTCAGGTTTAGCCAAGAAGGATCTGGATTTGTGTGCACGTTCATGCAGGAAAATGTCAGGGGAAATTGAGGTGAAGATGGGCCTTTGATGTGAGCTGCAATTACATTCAACCTTGAAAGATATCTTGGTGTTGAGATATATATAATTCACCACGTTATATGAACTGAATGTCTCAATCGCTACTGAATCGTTCTTCTAAAGAGCCGAACAGACGATTTTGGCGCCAATATATCTTGACTATGGATCTTCCTTACAAGAGGAGAACAGTTCCGGAGGAAATTCTTTATGAAAAGAGTGTTCGTGGTGATTTTGGTTTTAGGTTTGGTTATGGGTCTTGGCTTGTCGAAAGCCTCTCGAGTCAATGCCTACTACGGCGGCTACGGCGGCTATTCCAGCCTCTTGGGTGGCTATGGCGGCCTGTTGGGCGGCTATGGCGGCTACGGCGGCCTTATGGGCGGCCTGTACGGCGGTCTTCTGGGCGGCTATGGCGGCCTCATGGGCGGCTACGGCCTCATGGGCGGCCTCATGGGCGGCCTGTATGGCGGCCTCATGGGCGGCTATGGCGGCCTCATGGGCGGCTATGGCGGCATGTACGGCGGCATGATGAGCCCGTTCAGCTTCGCCAACATGTACTACCCGGTTCAAACGACCGGTGGACTGACCTATCAGGTGCCGTTCCTGCAGATCGCACCTTTGCTTGGCGTGGCCGGTCTTTATAACCAGTTGTTCCCCAATCTTTTTAATCCTCAGCCGCAGGCTGCTCCCATCGTCAATGTGAGCACCCCGACATCATTAGGCGTGACATTCCCAACCCCCATTGGCACATTTGCAATCACCTGATGATTTGACAGACTGAAAGGAAGGGGCGCAGGAATATTGATCCTGCGCCCTTTTTTTATGTGTGCGCCTGGCAGGGCGCACCTGTTCCAGAGAGCATATGCCGCCTTGTGCGGTGTACCCATGGTGGAAGCGATTCATCAGGGTATGCCTATGCGCTATATTATACAACATATTGTTTAATAGAATAAAAAATACCATAATTTAATCCAACGGTTTAGCACTTCCAGCAACGATTTTATGATACGTCAATGTAAGGTACAAAGGAGATGAATCATCCATTCACGATGAATCCCTTACTGCTGTTAATGATCTGAAAAGGATGTGACTGTACCATTAAGCTACTCGATACATCGTTCGATAACGAAAAAGGGTGCCTTCTCTCACCGGTCGCTGGTATGTGCAAGGGCCGAAAACATGGGCCTATCGCAGAAAGGCCTTCGGCACCGGGTGCCCCAAGAAGGAAGGTTTTCAATGGGAGTGATCGGAATGAAATGGGCGATCCGCTCATGTCATAGCGGATCGCCCGAAAAAAAGACCGGAATACCTTACAAGCCCCAGATGGCGCCAGGGGTCAAGAGTGAGGAAAATACAGTAGGATCAATGCCGTACAGCAATGCATAGGTTAGGTTCCCCAGAGGCACAAACTGCTGCCCCCAATCGATCGGGAATGGAGGAAGGAGTTGCCATGCACCACCCTTCAACAGGATGGGAAGTGCGGTGCCGGCGGCCGGATCGAACAGATGGGCAGGGGGCCAGGCATTGAAACCGAATATCTGGTCGAAATAACCGAGGCCTGAGGGCGTATTATAGAGCAGCCACGGATATGTCCAGGAAGGATCCCATGTCAAGCCGGGTTGAACAGGCAGAACCGTTGTGGGGCTCAATGAATCCACAATCGGGACGGGGAGCCCTGTACCGGGATCTACCGGTGAAAGGGCCGGAGACCACAAGGGCCATAGGGTATTGTACGGGGGCAGTGATGTCCAGTACTGCGCAAGGGCAGGGGACGCAAGGAAAGCAAGGATGACGAGCACAAGACCGGCGATGACCGGGATAGTATGGTGTTGTTTTGTAATGTTCATAAACCTCTCACTCCTTATTAGAGATAGAAATGCCGTATTTCATGAGGAATAACGGTGTAAGGATTATGCCATGCAGATCATACCTCCCTTCATACATAAGGATACTTCCACGGAAATATCCGTGCTGAGATACTAGATGACCGTGTTCCCACTACGATGATGCGTAAATGTCCAGTGCGGATGCCTGCCGTGGGACGTTATGATTGTTAGTCGATACGGTGTTTGTGAATCCTGGAACCCTGCGAGATGGATGTGTCTGGGTGAAAAAAGACACAAACCCTCTCGCTGATGCCCCTATCAAACCTTACGTAAGCCTATATCTGTGCATCTTCAGTGCCATGATTACGCCGGGATCGTCCCTTTTTCGCGTGCAATAATCTTTTTGAAAACAAAAAGTTATATTCATTTCTTGCCACAAAGGAAATCAACGGCAATATTATGTCTTTTTTCCCATATTGTTTATGTAAAATAGCGTATAGCAGTTATGATAAAAAGGGTAAAAATAGCAAGGGAGATATCCATATTTCAGCTACGGTCATATGGTGCCGCAGGCCCTTGAAAGAAAGGGCGTGCAGCAAGGAATCATTATGGAATGCATGGATTATTGATGGGGGCAGGCACAAATGCCCTATTGAGTACATAGGGCTTATGGGTGTTATAAGAGTGCAGCAATCGGGAAATGATATTGTGGGTAACCTGCGCTGGTGAGCGTCATGCACGAATGGATTGGGCAGGAAATCATCCTGGTTTCGGGTGGTATGCGCAGTGAGTGAAGCCGGTTATTGCACGAACATCCAGTGGAAATAGCACCCAGGTGAACCGTACTGGTAGGTGGGGTAGTCGAATCGTCCGTATGGTATGGACGCCGGTCGGGGGGTATAGGGAAACGTGGTGTGGTCCCTGGAGCCGGGGAATTGATAGGTGGGGATCTTGAGCAGGGTGTAGAGGAGTGCCCGGTCAGGGGATAGAAACGGGCTCGATGTGCCGTATCCCAGCAGGGGGCCATCGATGCTGTTGAAATAGAGTGAGGATGCGTGGCCGCAGGGGAATGACTCCAGGTAGATGAGGAGAATCGGCGCGGGTATGGACGGGGGTGTCTGTGGCCATAACACGCGCCAGACATACAGGGTTGAAGGGTTGATCTGGCCTGCCGCTGTCCCCGTCAACAGAAGGATGAACCCGACGAGAAGGATTGAGGCGATGCCCCTTGTTCCTTTCATCCCTGTGCCGTTCATTCTCCATCTCCAGACGTTTGATGATGAACATTCCATCCCTGACTCACGCCTTCGGCGGCATAAGGAATCAGGAAAGCGCACCCACCGACTCCAGGTGGTGGAGGCAGAAGGGGGCCTCGAAAGGGTCCCCGGTAAACGAGTAAGCGGTCTCACGGCATCCCCCGCGGCAGATTTCGCCCCAGCGGCAGGAGGCGCACTTCCCCTTGAGCATATCCGTGCGGAAGGAGCGGTTGTACGAAAAGGAGCCCGGGTTCTTCCATATCCCGGCAAGGCCTTGCTCCCGGACGTTTCCCTCAATGAAGTGGTCCGACATGACAAGACACCCGGTGACTGCCCCGTCGCTCCTCAATCCCAGCGTGGAGATCCCTGCCTGGCACCCGGACCAGGTGTAGTTGTGCAGGTTTTGATATCTCTGGGAGAAGTAGCCCATACAATGCGCCCCGGTGACGTCCAGGCGCCTTTGATATTTTCCCCTGTTTTCGGCGATAAATCGGACCATGGACAAAAAGTCCTCAATCCGCAGGATATGATCCTTCTCCATGCGGCTTCCGGGTGAAGGACTCGCCATGGTGATCATCCAGGTGATCCCGGGGGCGTGCTCCAGGAGCCAGTCTCGCACAGGCCCGAGTTCCCCGATGTTGGTCCGGTCCACGCAGGTCACCACCGTCCGCTCCCTGAGGGGTCGTGTGGCCATCTCCTCGATTGCACGCTGGGCCGCCTTCAAGGCGCCCTTCCATTTTCTTCGTACATCATGTATCTCAGGCGTGGCACCGTCGAGGCTGATGACCACCTGGGAAAATGACAGCTCCTCCAGATTCCGCCACGTTGTATCATCCAGGGCGATCCCGTTGGTGGAAAGCCCCAGATCCACGCCATGTTCCTTGATCCGGGCGGCGATTTTTTGCCAGCCGGGATGAAGGAGCGGTTCGCCCCCCATGAGGCACACCGAGGGGATGCCGAGTGCGGCAATCTGGTCGCAGATAGACAGGGCCTCCTCGGTGCTCAATTCCCCGGGCCGCGGATTCCCTGCCGCAGCCGCGCAATGGGTGCACCGGCACTGGCACCTCAGGGTGAGCTCCCAAAGAAGGGACCGCGGAGGTGGAAAAATGGCTGATTCCGGTTGCGCACCTATGGATAACGTCGATTCCCCTTCAGCGGGCTCCTCTTCCAGGATGCCGAACACCCGGTCCTCTCCTTCACCCGCGGTAACGGGCCCCGCGGGACCCACGCCCCCCGCCTCGATCTCTCGGAGTTCCGCCACGATACGTTCCTTTACCGCATCGGAGGTCCGGAAACCCAAAGCCGCCCTGTAGAATATCCCGGCATTCTCCATCTGCCCGAGGCCGGCCTGGAGTCTGGCCATGTTCCACACCGCATACACCCCCAGCACCTTTGCATTGATGGCCAGGCGAAAGAGCCTTCGGGCTTCCTCCACACGGCCCCTCTCGAAGCAGCGGATGCCCAGATCCCTGAACCACTTCGCGCGTTCCGTGCAATGCTGCCTGGTAAAGAGGGCATGACGGGGCCAGCGCGGTCTTCGGCCGGCTATGGGGCTTTGGCCCAGGGCCACTTCAATATCGCCAGGATAGCTCAGGTTCTGGTCCGCATCGAGCATCACGTCGCATGCCTCGAGGTCCCTCGGGAACTCACGGGCAGGGGAACGGGGAGGGCAGGCAAGCCACCTTTTCACCACCTGGATGGCACCGGCCAGGATATGTTCGTATCCCTGCGCCGCCTGATTCACCGTTGCGCAGAGCACCGAGAAGGCGTGTCGCAGCACCTCACAGGATTCTGCATCAATAAGGGCCTGTGCGACCGCCTGGACCCGTTCCATCGGGAAGGGGCCGGGCGGCCTGGGAAGGGTGTGGTCGTGCTCGCACAGGCCGGTCCACAGGAGGATCATCCGGGGTGCCAGAACGGTCCATTCCAGCAGTATCCCCTGGGCCTCCTCCGGGGTTATGCTGCTCATACCCAGTCGGTGCAGCGGTTCCCAGAGACGTATCTCCATCTCCAGGGTCTCCTGGGGTGCGTCCTGGCGGAGGATTTCGGAGACCATGCGGGATCTGAGAAGCGCGATCAGGTGTGCCGTAGGATCAGGGTCCTTGCGGGCAACCAGCCTGAAACCCCATCGGTGCCGGTGAGTCTTCGGTTCGGAGAGGGTTATCTCGCTGAAACCTGCCTCCCTGACGAGTTTTTCCAGGAGTTCCCGGGGAAAGAGCACCCGGTGGCCCATGCCCGGGGATTCCATGCCGAAGATCCAGCTCAGGATATCGGCACGCCATCGGGGATCGGACCGTTCCAAAAAGGCCTGAAACGATCGGGCCGGATCTGGGGTCTCGATCTCGAGTATTCCACCCGGTTTGAGCACCCGATATGCCTCGGCAAGGGCGTACACGGCGTTTGCATACCCCATGTGCTCGAATACGTGGTAGGCGGTCACGGAATCGCACGACCCAGTGAGAACCGGCAGAATGACGGCGTCTGCCTGTACATCGGCGACGCGCAGGTCATGTTTATCGATGTTGAGGGCGCTCGGTATGTAGAGATCGCCGCAACCAAGATGGAGCCTCATGGGGATGACCCTCCGTCACATGAGCTAATGTCCCTGGTGCTGAATGAACAGGAGGGCATTATCCCGTGAGATGGGCGCGCTTTATCAGTCCGTAACGGGTCCCGGGTGGATAGGGGGTGTCCGATGCGGAGGTGCCGCCCGTGTATCCCATCAGGGAGCCCCAGAAGCCGCTCATCATGGATGTAAAAGGCCGAAACGTCTGCCAGGACACGTTTTCCGGCCGGTTCATGGAATACCATGGATACGTCTGATAGGTCCATGGGTAGGATTGAGAGGCACTGGGGTAGGTCCATGAGGGCCGGTATGGCATGAGCGAGAGAGAGAACGATCCTGCGGCAGACCATGAAGAGGGGAAGGATTCATATGCCGGCCCGGGTACGTAGGACCACGACGGCATGCCCTGATAGGAGAGCGCAGCGCCTCCCGCCCTGTTCTGAATGCTTTGCCCTATCCATTTCTCCAGGTCTGCGATGCCCGGGATGCTGTTCACCGGGAACACCGCCTGGGTGCTGAATCGTTTTTCCAACCGTTCAAAAAGGATTTTCTTCATAATGCATCATCCTCCCGCTGTTGACGCATGTCATAGCCTAACCTATTGGCAAATAGTACTTTCTTACATACAATATACCCGGCACCGTGCATTTTGTCAAAGAAAGGCAAGTATTCAATATCTTGCCGGGAAGGGGGATGCCCCTTTTGTTTCGGCTCCCTTGCACACAGCCTGTAAGGCTTGCTTCGGGCACACCTCAACTCGCCCTTCGGGCTCGAACAGTCGGTGTGCTTTTCCTCAGCTTCGCCGACAGGCTGTAGTGCTCGTCCGCAGGCACACAGGGGCATCCCCCTTCCCTGTTGTACAGGAGGTTTTAGGAAACCCTGACCGGGAAAGGATCATGGAGCGAAACCGGGGCGAGTTGCGCACAAAGGCAGACCAATCCTTGCAATTATTTTTATTCTTACTATAATTTTTACCTTTGGGAGTTGCAGGGCTTTACGATCACCATATGCAGATGCAGCGGAATGGAAACCTTTATTCACGCACTGGGACAGGCTGAAACCCTCGAAGAGGCAAAAGGGCACCTACATGAAGGGCTGAAGGGTCTCTTTGTGAAGGAAGGAGGGAGGTATGATCCCTGTTGCGAACGGGTAATACATCGCATCGAGATCCCCGTTGAGGATCATGTGGATCCCCTGGTGTGGCTTCGACAGCAATCCTGCCCTGTCAAGACCTACTGGTCCGATCGGCACGAGACCTTCAGGATGGCGGGGATAGGATTCACCCAGGTAGTGAGCGGCAGGTCTCCCATTGATTTTCAGGATTTTTTTTCCCTCCTGAACAGGACCCTTTATACGAGCGATCCCCATGTGCGCTACTATGGGGGATTGCGCTTCGATCAGTCCCAGACGCCGGACGAGGCATGGGATCCCTTTGCCGATTACCGGTTCATTGTTCCCCGTCTCGAGGTGATCTCCAACGGGAGGAGGACCCTTCTCGCCTGCAACATCAAATGGGATAAGGAGATGGATGCCCGGGACCAGATGGGGGAATGGGAGGTGGCGCTTGACCGCATACACACCCGCGAACCCGGAGATGCGGAGGAGTTTCCCCAGCCGGAACACCGGGAGGACATCCCCGACAGAGAGCTGTGGTGTGAGAATGTGCGCGCAGTGCTCACCATGCTTGAGCGGGGTGAATTGCAGAAGATCGTGCTGGCGCGAAAGTGCGTGCTCAGGTTCGATCGTGTACTGGAACCCGCGGCATTGCTCCAGCGTCTCACCGCACGGAATTCCCATGCCTTTCACTTCTGTTTCCAACTGGACGAGGGCCGCGCCTTTATCGGGGTGAGCCCGGAACTCCTTTACTCCCGTAATGGCCACGAGATTTACAGTGAGGCCATCGCCGGGACCCGGGCACGGGGGAGGACACCGGACGAGGACCGGCGCCTGGCTCAGGAACTGCTCACCAGCGAGAAAGACCTCCGCGAGCATCGCTGGGTGAGTGAAATGGTCACCAAGGGCCTCTCTCCTCTCTGTATTTCCATGGACACACTCAGCCGCGAGACACTGCTCTCCCTCTCCCACGTGCAGCATCTCTACACTCGATTCCGTGGCGGATTGAGGGAGGGGATCGGCGACGCGGATATTGTGGCCACACTCCACCCCACGCCGGCGGTGGGGGGCTCGCCGAGGGACGCCTCAATGAGGAGGATCGCCGCACTCGAGCCGTTCGACCGGGGCTGGTACGCAGGACCGGTGGGCTGGATCAGCCGTGATGCAGCACACTTTTCGGTGGGCATCCGCTCCGCACTGGTATCCGGGAAGACCCTCTCCCTGTTCGCCGGGGCAGGAATTGTTCAGGGTTCCGATCCCCACAAGGAATGGGAAGAAAACGAGAACAAGCTCCTTAATTTCACCCGGCTGTTTCAACTCACATGACGCTGTCTGCGGATAACATCAATGCCCTTTGGGGGGGACTTCTGGTTGAGGAATTCCTTCGAAAGGGCGTCACCCGGTTCTTCGTATCCCCCGGTTCCCGGTCCACCCCCCTTGCGGTGGCAGTCGCCCGCCATCAGGGGATCAAGGCGAGCGTGTGCCACGATGAACGGGGGGCCGCCTTCTGCGCACTGGGGTATGCGCGGGCATCCGGGATGCCGGCGGCCCTCATCGCCACCTCCGGCACGGCAGCGGCAAACTACTATCCTGCGGTCGTCGAGGCGTCGATGGACCTCATCCCCCTCATTGTGCTCACCGCCGATCGTCCCCCTGAGTTGCGCCATACCGGGGCCAATCAAACCATCCAGCAGCCCTCCATGTTCGGGGAGTACGTGCGTTGGCATTTCGATATGCCCTGCCCGGATGAGGCGATCGATCCCGCAATGGTGCTCACCACCGCAGACCAGGCCCTGTATCGGGCGCTGCGCTCGCCCGCAGGGCCGGTCCACCTGAACTGCATGTTTCGCGAGCCCCTGGCGCCGGTCCCCTGCGAGGTGTCGGAGGGGTACCTCAATGGGCTCAGGAGATGGGAACAGGGTCATTACCAGTACACCCGATACCTTCATGGCATCATGCAGCCGGAGGCAGGAGCCCTGGATGGGCTTGCCTCCGTCATCAACGACGCGCGCAGGGGCGTGCTGGTGGTGGGCAGGCTGAAAACCGGGAAGGAGCAGGATGCGGTTGCTGCTCTTGCGGAAGGGCTCGGATGGCCGGTTTTTTCCGACGTCGCGTCGGGTTTGCGCATCGGCGCCCGCTTGCCCAATGACATCCCCTATTATGACCAGCTCCTTCTCTCCGAGGGATTCCGTGAGGATTTCTCCCCGGAGGTGGTCCTGCATCTGGGAGGACAACCCACCTCGAAACGGCTCCTGCAATTCCTCGAAGGGAGTACAGCGACTCGATATGTCGTGGTCAAGGACCACCCGTTTCGTCACGATCCTGCGCATAACGTATCCATGCGCATCGAGGCCGACCTGTGCCGGTTTTGCGGGGACCTGTGCCCACGGATACGTTCCCATGTCGATTCGGACTGGATGCGCCGGCTCCGTGAGCGGTCGCTTGTAGTGCACGGGACGATCAATGCATTCCTCAGAGGAACTTCTGGAATCAACGAGATTGCAGTGGCGCGTATCATCTGCCATTGTATCCCGTCAGGGGAGGGGCTCTTTTTGGCAAGCAGCATGCCCATACGCGATATGGATATGTTCGCCGATCCCGGGGGGGCGGCAGGGGTAAGGGTGGGATCGAACAGGGGGGCGAGCGGCATCGACGGCACCATTGCAAGCGCCGCGGGATATGCACTCGGGCTGGGCCGTCCGGTGACGCTTCTCATCGGAGACATGGCATTTCTGCACGATCTGAACTCCCTCAGCCTGGTGAAGGGCATACCCCATCCCCTCCATATCGTGGTGATCAACAACAACGGGGGCGGGATATTCTCCTTCCTGCCCATCGCCGGATTCCCGGATGTGTTCGAACCCTTCTTCGGCGCACCCCATGGCCTGGCATTCGAGCACGCTGCTCATCTGTTCGGGATCCATTACCACGCCCCGAAGAGCGGTGCGGAATTCCTGTGCACCTATCGGGACGCAACGGCAAGGGATGAATCCGTCATTATCGAGGTGAGAACGAACCGGGAGGAGAACCTCGTGCTTCATAACAGACTCCGGGAGGAGATCGTCGCCGCACTCGACCGGGAATAGAGGAATATATGGATCACTGGCACTGTGAGTGTATGGGAAGCGGGGATGGCCCCACAATCCTCCTGCTCCATGGCTTTATGGGATCGGGCGAGGATTGGAGGCCGCTCGAAGGATTGCTCGGCAACCGCTTCAGCCTTCTCGCCCCGGATCTGCCGGGACACGGCAGGACACGGATAGAGAGCGGCGATGCCGCCTATGCCATGCCCGAGGTCGCCCGGTCGATCATCGGGCTCCTCGATTACCTCAACATCGAAACCTGCCCCCTGGTCGGCTATTCCATGGGGGGGAGGGTGGCGCTCTTTCTTGCGCTCCGGTATCCGGGGCGATTTTCCCGGGTCGTCCTGGAGTCCGCATCACCCGGTCTTGAAACGGCGCAGGAGCGGGCGGAGCGGGTAAAGAGGGACGAGGAGCGCGCACGGGAGCTTGAGACGGGAGATCTTGCCGCATTCCTGGATGCATGGTATGCACAGCCGATATTCGGATCGCTGCGCACACACCCCGCGTTTGACGGGCTGCTGCAGGCCCGCCTGCAAAACGACCCGGGGATGCTTGCCACGTCCCTCCGCCGCATGGGGACCGGTGTGCAGCCATCCCTGTGGGGGGAACTGCCCGGCATGAAGATACCCCTCCTGGTGCTTGCCGGCGAGAGGGACGAGAAATTCAGGATCATCGCCGACCGCATGGCGAAGCGGTGCCCCTCCGCCCGCATGGCCGTGATCCCCGGATGCGGCCACTCCATCCACGTCGAGCAGCCGGAGGCATTCGCCTCACTGGTGAAGGATTTCGTGGGATGACCCCGTGATATCGCTTGGCAGTTGAGTTTTCTACCGTATGGCGGGCCCTGTTCTCAATTGTACAGCCTGCCGTGTCTTTGATTGCGTATGCGGCTTCATGGTTAAATGTAATGGAGTGGCAGAAGAGTTTTTTTGCCATAAGCTGATGGAATCGTAAAAGGTCGATTGTACCCTATTCTGTCATTCCGTACTTGACACGGAATCCAAGTTTTTTTAAACAGTTCCGGACTCCGGCCTTCGCCGGAGTGACGGGGTTGGCGACTTTTTACGATGCCATCAAGGCTGGTTTTATGGTCAGCGAGGTGTGAGAATATGGGAGCAATGGATTGGATAGAGGCACGATCATTTACCGACATCACGTATCACAAGGCGGAAGGGATGGCCAAGATCACCATCAACAGGCCGCAGGTGCGCAATGCCTTCCGTCCCCTCACCGTCATGGAGATGTCCGAGGCCCTGGAGGATGCCCGTGAGGATCCGGACATCGGTGTGATCATTCTGACCGGTGAGGGGGAGAAGGCATTCTGCTCCGGGGGCGACCAATCGGTGCGGGGGGATTCAGGCTACCGGGACGATCAGGGAACAACCCGCCTGAACGTTCTCGATTTTCAACGCCAGATTCGCACCTGTCCCAAGCCGGTCATTGCCATGGTGGCGGGGTATGCCATTGGCGGTGGTCACGTGCTCCATCTCATGTGTGACCTGACCATTGCGGCGGAGAACG
>JBLIRN010000056.1:0-17126 GCA_049472315.1 bacterium | reverse complement strand
GGCACCAGGTGCAGACGATACGCTGGCGGCTTTATCACATAGCAGGAAAGATCGTGTACCATAAGAATCAAATATTTCTTAAACTGCACAGACGCTTTTGCCAGCTTTTTAATGATATTCGCTTAAGGATATGGGAATTTGCCAAGACATAGCAATAAATATCCTTTCGGTAGATTATCTAATACGTATATGGAGAGCTATGCCCAAAAACCATTTTAAGAGGCTATGCTATGAGCTGAGAATGAAAACATAACCCGCTTTCGGAATGCCTACTGATTTTTGACTATCTTTTAGGCTTGAAATCAGAAAAACCTCGCTATGATTTAAAGGGATCTCGGATTTTGGGGATGAGGGTTTATCTTGACAATCCCCTTGAATGATGGCATAATTGATAACTTATGAATAAAAATGGAAATACATTGTATTTTTTTACACAGTGTATCGATAGAGAGATACGGTGAATATCGAATCAGGCAATTATCCGAATATCCGAATACTAGGTAAGGAACAGCGGAGACATTGGGAAGGAGAATCGGGCGATGTCAGAATTTTTGATGGGAAAAAAGATTGGGATGACGCAGATCCTGAAGGATAACGGGGATGCCATCCCGGTAACGGTAATTCAGGCCGGCCCCTGTATCGTATGCCAGAAAAAGGTGCCGGAGAAGGACCACTATGCCGCGGTACAGCTGGGTTTTGACCCTGTCAAGCAGAGCAGGGTTAACAGGCCTCGACTGGGCCATTTCAACAAGGGGGGTGTACAGCCCCAGCGCTTTCTGAAGGAATTTCGCGTTGCCGAATCCGAATTGGAAGGCTACGAGGTCGGCCAGGAGGTAAAGGTAGATCAGTTCAAGGAGGGGGACTACGTGGATATCACCGGTATCTCCAAAGGGAGAGGTTTTGCCGGCGTGGTCAAGAGACATAAATTTCATGGGGCACCCGGCTCCCATGGAACCCATGACTACCATCGCCATGGAGGCTCGATCAGCAGTTCCTCTTTCCCTTCGCGCGTTTTCAAGGGGTTGAGGATGGCCGGCCGCATGGGCGGTGATCGGGTCACCGTGCAGAATCTCAAGGTCGTGGAGGTTCGGCCTGAACAAAACTGCCTGATTGTGTGCGGTGCGGTCCCGGGTGCCAACAAGGGTGTGCTTGTGATCAAGAAGGCGATCAAGAAACAGTAATCAGATGCTCAAGAAACTCTTTTCCCCCCATTCTGTAGCCGTTATCGGGGCTTCCAGGGAACAAGGGAAGGTTGGTCACGAGGTTCTCAAGAATCTGATTCTGGGCGGATTCGATGGCCATATTTACCCGGTCAATCCAAAAGCGGATAAGATCCTCGGCAAACGGTGTTTCCCCGACCTTTTGGCCATAAAGGGGCGGATAGATCTGGCGGTAATCGTCATCCCCGCCAGATTGGTTCCCCAATCCCTGGAAAAATGCGGTGAAAAAAAGGTTCCTGCCGCTATCGTCATTTCCGCCGGGTTTAAGGAGACCGGTAAGGACGGGGCCGGTTTTGAGCGTGAGATGCTCGAATGCGCCAGGCGGAATGATATACGAATCCTCGGTCCCAATTGCCTCGGTTTGATCAACACCGACTTCCGTCTCAACGCATCCTTCTCTCCCGATATGCCCCTGCAGGGGAGCATCGGATTCTTTTCGCAGTCGGGCGCCCTGGGGACCGCGATTTTGGACTGGGCGGTCGGGGAAAGGATCGGCTTTTCCAAATTCATCAGCCTGGGCAATAAGGCGGATATCTCCGAAATCGACATTCTCCAGGTGCTGGGGGAAGATCCTCACACCAAGGTTATCCTGGGTTACCTGGAGAGCGTGGAGAATGGATCGGAATTCATCCGGATTGCCCGGGAAATCTCCAAGAAAAAACCGATCATCATAGCAAAGGCAGGCAGCACCAAGGCGGGTGCACGAGCCGCCTCCTCACACACCGGGAGCCTGACAGGCTCCGAGGTCGCCTTCAATGCCGCCTTTAAACAGAGCGGGGTCATCAGGGCCTACTCCGTCCAGGATCTCTTTAACTATGCCCTGGCATTTGCCTATCAGCCGCTTCCTGCAGGAAACAGCGTTGCTATCGTGACCAATGCGGGCGGACCCGGGATTATGGCTGCGGATGCATGCGAGCGCTTTCATCTGAACCCGGTCACCCCGAGCAAGGATATCATCGATGAGCTGGCAGGATTCCTCCCTCCGGCAGCAGGTTTTTTTAATCCCATTGATATACTGGGAGACGCAGGGGCGGAGAGGTACGGAAAGACGCTGGATGTGGTGATAAAGGACCGAAAGCTGGATGGCATCATCACCATCCTCACCCCTCAGGCAATGACCGAGGTCAATCAGACCGCGGAGGTCCTGGGAGAGGTGTCCATGAACATCAATAAACCCATTCTTTCGTCTTTTATGGGTGCGTACAGTGTCAGGGATGGCATTGAACGGCTGGCCAAGTACAAGATCCCCAACTATATCTACCCCGAACAGGCAATCGAGGCATTCAGCAAGATGTGGGCGTACAAACAGTGGGTTGACCTACCGGACAGCCACTATCGAGGCTTTTCCGGGGACAAGGAGCGGGTACGCGCAGTGCTGCAACATGCAATCCGGGAGCAAACCTTGACCTTGAGCGAACAGCGCGCCCGGGAGATCCTGGGTGCCTACGATGTGGCCCTGCCGCGGTACGAGATTGCCGAGACATCCGATGCCGCTGTGGAATTTGCCTCCAGCATGGGATTCCCGGTGGTGCTCAAGATTGTCTCCCCCGATATCCTTCATAAATCGGATGTGGGGGGGATACGGGTGGGGCTCCAAACCCCTGACGAGGTGCGGCAGGCCTTCCATGACATCATCGCGCGCTGCCGCCGATTCCTCCCCAAGGCAAATATCAGAGGGGTGGCGGTTCAGAATATGTATCAGAATGTCAGGGAGGTGATCCTGGGCATGTCCCGCGATCCGAACTTTGGCCCTTTGATCATGTTCGGCCTGGGAGGGATCTATGTCGAGGTGCTGAAGGACGTCACCTTTCGCGTCGCCCCGGTGAGCGAAGAGGACGCCAGGGGGATGATCACCGAAATCAATGCATATCCTCTATTAAAAGGGGTGAGGGGACAACGGTCTGCCGATCTGGATGCAATCGTGGAGACGATCCTGCGTCTTTCTCAGATCGCCTGTGATTTCCCCGAGATTTGCGACGCGGATATCAATCCTCTGGCGGTGATGGAGACGGGCGAGGGCGCAATCGCCCTGGATGCCCGGTTCACCATCTGCCATTGAGAAGAACGATTCGGTTAATCCATACGCAGGATATACGCTGCCGGGTGGAGAAAAGGGACCGATGCAGACATTGATACACACGAGGAGCGGAAAGATGTTCCGCACGGCAATGCCTCTCGTTATTACCATTTAATGAGAAGAGGAGAATGCGATGATTTCTCTCTATATAGGATCAACGAGCCCATATTCCGGCAAGAGCCTTCTGTGTATGGGGTTGGGGAGAAGGTTCGAAAAGGATGGATTGAGCATAAGCTACCTGAAGCCCTTCGGGACAACCCTGACGCGGGTAGGGGACCAGATCACCGACGAGGATGCCATATTCGTGGAACGCGCCCTTTCCCTGGATGAGCCTTTGGACTTGCTCTGCCCCGTGGTGGTGACCCAGGATATGATCATACAGGGGTATATGGGGAAGCTGGTCGGACTCGAGGAGAAGGTGGTGGATGCGCATAGGAGGCTTTCCCAGGATAAGGACCTCATCCTTATCGGGGGCGGGAAGAACATCTATGACGGGGCGTTTCTGGGCCTCTCCGGCGTATCGTTGATCAAAAAGCTTAGGGCAAAGGCGATCCTGATCGACAAATATGAGGAGGACATATGCATTGATTGTATCCTCGCGGCCAAGGAGGCCCTGGGTGAGAGACTGCTCGGGGTCATCATGAACCGGGTCTCCGGGGAAAGCGAAGGCTGCCTCAGGAGACGGGCGGTTCCCTTCCTGGAGCAAAAGGGGATCCCCGTGCTGGGGATCGTGCCCTATGATTCCCTCCTTACCTCGGTGACGGTGAGGGAACTGGCTGATATATTGAACGGCCGGATCATTTGCTGCGAGGACCGGGTCGAGGATCTCGTGGAAAGCTTCAGCGTGGGTGCGATGAATGTGGACAGCGCCCTCAAGTATTTTCGGGCCAAAAAGAACAAGGCGGTGATCACCGGGGGAGACCGGTCGGACATCCAGCTCGCCGCATTGCAGACCTCCACGAAGTGTATCGTGCTCACCGGTGATCTGTATCCCAATGAGATCATCATCACCCAGGCGGAGGAACGGCACGTCCCCATCATGATTGTGAAGAGGGATACCCTGAGCACCATAGAGGAATGCGAGCGGATCCTGGGCAGGATGCGCATCAGGAATGAGCGGAAAATGCGAAGGGCCATCGACCTGGTCAAGGAGCGTATCGATTTTGAGCGCATCTATGAAAAGCTCGGACTCAGCCTGGGGTGATTCCTCCCCGGACGTGACCGGCTTGGGGGCACTCAATTGGGATCTCATCTACGAGCTGCCCGACCTCGCCAGGCTCACCGACCTCGGCATTTCCCTTTCACCGGGCGAGGAGATACACCTGGGCCCGGATGCACTCGACCCCTTATTGAATCTTCTGGACCGTTATGGGAGGAAAAGGGCGGAATCCGGAGGGGGCCAGGCTGCCAATACGATCGTGGCCCTTGCAGGGATGGGATTCCGCACCCGGATGCTCGGCAAGGTCGGGAACGACCGATGGGGTGACCTGATCCTCGCCGGTCTCAAAGGGGTGGATGTCTCCTCGGTGATCCGTGAGAACCGATCAGGGATGTGTATTTCGATCCTTACCCCTGACGGGGAACGAAGCATGATCGCCTTTCCCAACGCGAACGATACCCTCGACTTCGAGGATATTGCCCAAGGCATCCCATCCGGCTGCCTGTTCTTACACCTCACCTCCTTTGCGGGCCCCCGCCCGCTGAAGGCACAGATCGAACTGGTGAAGCACCTTGATGCGAGCACCTTGATAACCTTCGATCCCGGCAATCTCTATGCGGGCAAGGGATTGGATCAACTGCTGCCCGTCATCGAGAGGACGTACTGCCTGTTTGCAACCGATGCCGAGTTGGAGCGCATCACCGGCTTTCGGCATCAGGAGGCTGCGGCCCGAATGCTCGATCTGGGAGTGCGCATGGTGGTGTGCAAACAGGGGGCACGGGGGGCCTATCTCCTGGATTCCACCGGGTGTCGCACATTTTCCGCCCTTGCGGTTGAGGTGAAGGACGTGACCGGGGCGGGGGACTGCTTTGCAGCCGGATTCCTGGCCGGCCTTATTCGGGGGCAGGATCTCGACACCTGCGGCGCGTGGGGGACACGCGCTGCCGCCTCCTGTATTACGGGCTACGGCCGGGAGCGCTATCCCGGCAAGGAGATCCTGGTGAGGGAGAACCGGGGAGAGGTGTGCTGAATATGGGCACAGGACGCTCGATAGGGTGGTTTACCACGGGGAGGGATGCCGAGGCGGTGTCCCTGTTGGAGACCATTCTGAAAGGGATAGAAGCAGGGAGCATCGAAGGCAGCCTTGCATACATCGCTATGAATCGGGAGCGGGGGGAGGGGACCTTCTCCGACCGGATCATCGACCTGGGCCGTGAGCAGGGGATCACCTGCATATGCCTTTCTTCCGATTCCTTCGAGCCGGAGTTGCGCAGAAAGGGTCGTACCTCGCCGCAGATCATGGCGCAGTGGCGGCATCGGTTCCACCACGAGCTGCTGCAAAGGATGAATGGTCACGTAGCGGATTTTGTGGTGTTGGCTGGGTACATGCTTATCGTAAGCCCCGAGATGTGCCAGGCACTGCACCTGATCAACCTGCATCCGGCCCCTCCCGGAGGCCCTGCGGGAACATGGCAGGAGGTGATCTGGAAGCTCATCCGGATGCGGGCCCAGGAGAGCGGGGTGCTCATCCACCTGGTCACCCCCGAACTGGACAAGGGGCCTCCCATTGCTTATTGCATCTACCGGATACGGGACGGGGAACTCGATGAGGGGTGGCACGGGATGGATGAAAGGCTTGCCGGAATGTCGATTCATGATATCATGAAACAGGAGGGGGAGGAGAATCTCCTCTTCCGGATGATCCGAAGCGAGGGGGTCCGGAGGGAGGTGCCCCTCCTTTTCGAAACCATTCGATGGTTGTGCTCCGGAAGATTGAACATAGAAGGTGAAAGGGTGTATTGTGACGGCCGGGAGTATCCGGGCGGGGTGTGTCTCACTGAGGAGGTGGAACGAATCATTGCCGGAAGAGATTGAGCAATGACGTTTGCTGTGAGCGTGGTGATGGACATTAACCTTATGAGATGTGCTTCAGGTGGAAAACAATGAAAGGATCATCGGCACCGGCCGGCCTGGTGGGCATTGATTGCGAAGGCCCGCTGACCAAGAACGATAACGCCCTCGAGCTGGCCACCCATTTCATCCCCCGCGGGGACAGGCTTTTCACCCAGCTGAGCCGCTACGACGACATCCTGGCATCGATGGTGAAACGGCCGGGGTACCGGGCCGGGAATACCCTCAAGCTGATTTGTCCCTTCCTGCGGGCATTCGGAGTGGGGAATCGGGCGGTCATCGATTTTTCCGCGCATCATATCCTGATCATGCCGGGTGCGGACATGCTTCTTCAATGGATAACCAGGCATGGTGACGGCTTCATCATCAGCACAAGCTACCGGCCCTATATCAGCGCCCTATGCGATGCAGTGGGATTCCCCATACGAAATACCTACTGCACCGACCTGGATCTGGAGATGGTGACCCCTTCGGAGGGTGAGTGTCGGGAGGTGCGGGCCATGGCGGAGGGAATCATTGCGCTTCCCTCACTGGATTGGGAGCCCGACGTCACAGCGATCGAGGGGCTCTCCACGGAGGTGCAGGATGCCTATACAGCCATCGACCGGATGATAATGAGTGCACTTCCGCAGACCACCCTCGGGTGCCTCCTGGAACGGGTTGAACCCGTCGGGGGGGAGGAAAAGGCGAAGGCGGTTTCTGACAGTTGCAGAAGGACGGGGCGTGACATTGCACAGGTGATCTACATCGGCGACAGTATCACCGATGTGGAGGCCTTCCGCCTGGTGCGTCAGGGCGGCGGGATGACCGTGGCATTCAATGGGAACCGCTATGCCCTGGAAAACGCCGAGGTGGCCTGTCTCGCTCACCATGCGGATATTCTCGCCATCATCTGCCAGGCATTCTGGGAACGGGGGAGGCCGGGTGTCGACGAGCTGATTGCGGAGTGGAACTCAGGGTCCTTTTCCATGGACCGGGTGGCATCGGATGATACTTTGGGTGATGCGTTCGCGACGAGGGAACACCACCAGCCCTCATCAATGACATTCATTACGGACAAAAACCGCCCCTCTCTCATCCGTGAGAGCGAGACGTTCAGACGGCAGGTGCGGGGCGAGGAGATAGGGAGGCTCGGATAGTGGCTGAGATAAAATCGTTCACGGGTATCATATATAATAAAGATACGATTGCAAACCTTTCCCTGGTCATAGCCCCTCCCTATGACGTCATCTCACCCGAACATCAGGATCATCTCTACGAGCAAAGCCCCTATAACATCGTCCGCATCATCAAGGGAAAGGAATCCCCCGAGGACGATGAGTCGGACAATACGTATGTGCGGGCCAATCGATACTTTCAACAATGGCTCGGGGAGGGCGTCCTGCGCGAGGAACCGGAGGAGGCCATCTATGCATGCCAGGACGAATACAGGCTTCCCAACGGAACGAAGAATGTGCGCAAGGGTTTCCTGGCCCTTTTCAGATTGGAGGACTTCGGCACCGGCACCATCTACCCCCACGAGAGGACATTGGCCGGGCCGAAAGAGGGGCGGTTGCGATTGATGAAGGCATGCTCGGCAAATTTCAGTGCGGTCTTCAGCCTCTATTCGGACCCGGAAAGGCGGGTTGAGCACATCATGGAGGAGGTCTGCACATCCCCTCCCGATATCGAGATTTTGTCGCAGGAAAGGATTCTGCACCGGGTATGGAAGGTCACCGATCCAAAACATTGCGATGCGATTGTCAAGGCCATGGCAGGCCAGCGCATATTCATCGCCGATGGCCATCACCGCTACGAAACCGCGCTGAACTACCGGAGGCTCATGCGGGACACACAGGGTGACACGGGTCGTGTCGAACCCTACGACTATTGCCTGATGTACTTCAGCAACACCGATGACGAAGGACTGAGCATCCTGCCGTATCACCGGATGATCAACAACATATCCTCGGATCTTTTGGAAACCCTCCCGGAGAGGGCGAAGGAGTGGTGTGATGTCAAACACATTTCCTTTGACGGCATAGCCGTGACGGAGGCCGCCGCCCGGAAGAATCTTGTCAGGCTCATGGCGCTCATGGGGAGCAAACGTCCCGCCTTCGGCTACTATACGGGGGGGCGGCGCTACACCCTGCTTGTCCTCAAGCACCATACGGATATTGACGATATCGTCCCCGGCGGGGGGTCTCGCGCCTGGAAATCACTCGATGTCAACATACTCCACTCACTCATCTTCGAGAGGATATTGGGAATTTCCGCCGAGGATTTCGAAAGGAAGGGGACCCTTTCCTTTACCCCGGATATGATCAAGGCCATCGATTGCGTAAACATGAAATCCGTGCAGGCGGCGGTGTTTGTGAATCCTACCGGCATTGAGCAGGTCAAGGTGGTCGCCTTGAATGGGGAAAAGATGCCCCAGAAATCGACCTTCTTCTATCCCAAGATCCCCACGGGATTGGTGATGCGAAGGATTTAGGCGCATCAGTGCGCTGCCCGAAGATATGAGCTGTTAATGCCTTTATTAACCGCGAGACCAGGGATACAATCAAAAGGCCGGGAACAGATGTCCCGGCCTTCGTTCCGATGAGGTTCTCAGCCCTTATTTCACGTTGACCGTGATCTTCTTTGCCTTCTCGTGCTCAGCCTTGGGAAGTTTGACCTCCAGGACCCCCTTGCTGTAATTCGCCTCCACCTTGTCGGTCTTGACCTCGGCAGGGAGCAAGAAGGATCGAGAGAATGACCCATGACGACGCTCGGTCAGGTGGTAATTCTTCTTCTCCTCCTTCCGTTCCTCATGTTTCTCCCCCTTGATGGTCAGTATAGTGTCAGCGACGGATATATCCACGTCCTTGGGATCAATGCCGGGGAGGTCAGCCTTCACAATGACCTCCTTGTCGGTCTCCTCTATATCGACCGCAGGGGAACCGAGGAACGCATCGCCCCAGAAGGCCTTTCCCATCGGCAGAACACTTTCGAAGAACCGATCGAAGATGGAATCAATGTCCGTTCGAAGATCCATCAACGGATAGGTTTCTCTCCAGGGTATCAGTGCCATAATGTATCCCTCCTTTCCTCAGGGTGCTGCATGCATAAGTATATAAGTATATCATAAAATATCATAAATATAATATTTAGCATATCAGTTTATCTTTTATTGAATGCGCTATTAATGTAATATCATCGGGCAGGATTGTCAAAAATGTCATTGGCCAATTCCATGTGCGCAAAGGTGAAGGGGGGTGCGCCTGTGTGCAAGGGAACCGAAACAAAAGGCGCCCCCTCTTTCCGTAACATATTGATTAATAATTCAAAAATCAATCCATGTAGAAATTGAGCCGTTCGGCCAGGAGTCTGAATGATTTGAGAAGCGAGGGGGGCGTATCCTTGCCATGATCATTGGTGAGCGCGGGGAGGGTATAATGAAGGAAGGAATAGTACAGGTTTTGTATCTGCCACATCTCGATGTCCAGCTTGAGCTTTTCGGCAATATCCAGGAGGGTGTTTATGGCGTATATATGATGCTCCTGGTGCGGATGCTCGATCAGCTTCTGGAGGGTGTCTTCGAGGTGCCTTTTGATGCGCTCTTTCACCGTAGGCTTGCCTAAACCAATACGCCAGGTTCTTCCTTGATCAATGATTTCAAGGAGTTCTTCTTTATTGTTCCTGCCGCTCATAAGGCCTTCGATTGCCCCCTCGAGAGCCATGGATAACGAATAATCCGCAGCGATGAGAAATCCCTGAGGCACCGGGATATCCATGTCCACGAACTGGCCCATGATCGCCTTGTTGTTTTCATAGATGGAGCGATAGGTATCCGCGAATTCCCTTTTGATGTTCTGGCTCAACAGGTCCCCGATCTTTCTCCGCTCATCGAGAAATAGGTCCTTCAAGCTGAGGGTGTGGCATTGGAAGCTGCTGTCCAGGTCCTTTTTGACATTTTCCACCTTTCCCAGATTGAATTTCCAGAAGTGATACTTGGTGAGCTTCAAAAAGCTGTTGGCGAATGTCGAATCCTTGAGATAGGTAAAGAAATGGGGCCCATCCATATGAAGGACGGCGAAATAGGCATTCAGGGATTCCTGGGTGATGGTATGCACTATCCTTACCTTTCCCATTGCCAGGCCCTTTCCGTCCTTGATGCCCTTTTGGAAATCCTTGACATCGATCTGGAAGCAGTAGATTCGTTGGGCCGGCGCGTAATTCTCAAACAGGGAACTGATGGCATAATGGCTCAGTACCTTTTTCAGATCGAGCTTGAGCGGGAGAACCTCCCGAAGGTAGATGTCCCTGCCCGTCCCTCGTGCATGGACATTGCTCCGTGCCTTGGCGAGTGTCTCCAGGAACGGCGCCTCCAGATCCTGGTCAGTGAAATGCCCTGCAAGCTGGATCGCGCGTGATGCATATTTCAGGATCTGCACGGCCTCTAACCCGGAGATGTCGTCGAAAAACCAGCCGCAACTGGTAAACATCAGGTGAGAAAACCGCTGCATTTCCATCAGTTGAAGGACCTCGATCCTTTTTGATTCCTCGATGGAGCGGACCTGGTGGCGGGAGAAAAATTCCCTCCTCCGGTTTTCCGAGCGGTCCAGTATGCAGTCAATATATTCGATGAGGGCCTCCCAGGGGTCCTCTACATGCTGCCGTGCCCGTTCTTCAAAGATATCATCGAGCACATGCTTCAGTTGCTGGAGGGCCGTGCGGAGCGGTTCCCGCCATTTCTGGTTCCAGTGGGGATGGTGCCCGGAGTTGCATCCGCAGTCATCCCGCCAGCGCTCAATACCATGGCAACAACTCCATGACGTATTCTCGATGATTTCAACCTGGAACTGGGGGGGGTGGATCTCCAGAAACTGCCCGTAGTTGATCAGTTTTATATTGCGGTCCTCTATGCTGGAAAGGACATAGGCCAACGCCATATCGCCGAATTTGAAGTGATGCCCGTATGATTCGCCATCCGTGGCCACGGAAAGGATGGAGGGCCATATACGATTTGCGCTGAAACCCGATAACAGACGGTTGATAAAGAGATCACCGCTGCCGAGCACCTTATCGAATGCGATTGAGTTCGAAATGGGCCCGTCGTAAAAGAAGATGTCAATGAAGTGATCCTCGTCCAGAAAGCAGCGGTAGGGGAGCGTGGGGTCGATCTTTCCTCCCCTGACGTCCATCCATTCATAGGCATTGATCCGTTTTATTCGGGATGCCTGATGGGGTGCGAGGATGGTGAATCTGATTCCCGCCTTGGCGAGGAGCTTAAGGGTCTCCCGGTCGACCGCGGTCTCGGCAAGCCACATCCCTTCAGGGAAACGGCCGAATCTTCTCTGAAAGTCCCTGATCCCCCATTGGATCTGTATCCATTTGTCCCGTGTTTCTGCAAGGGGCATGATGACATGGTTGTATACCTGGGCGATGGCATTGCCGTGCCCGTTTCGCTCCCGTGCACTCAGGCGGTCTGCTTCCAGGATTGATGCATAGACCTTCGGCCCATGGCGCTCCATCCAGGAAAGGAGGGTGGGACCGAAATTGAAGCTGATAAGATGGTAATTATTGGAAATCGCGAGGATTCTGTTTCGATCATCAACAATCCTTGCCGCCGTATTCGGCGCATAGCATTCCGCAAGGATCTTTTCATTCCAATCATGAAAGGGCCTTGCCGAGTCCTGGATTTCCAGCTCGTCCAACCATGGATTTTCGCGGGGAGGTTGGTAAAAATGCCCGTGAATACAAAGATATCGTTCCATTTAGCACCCTACTATACTGAATCGGCTATATCCCTGTCAAATCCACGTGATGCCGGAAGAGTCATCGATACCGGTCACGACCGTCGGTTCATATCCCTTTAATCGGCCGTAATCCCCTTCCTCACCTTCTTATTAATCAGATTTCATCCAAAAAATGCAATTCGTCATCAATAAATTTCTCTGTGCCCTCTGTGCTTCTTGTGGCACATTACTATTGCCTCCGCCATGTTCACTATCTGCGCTGGTGAGGGTTGCGATCCCTGAATCGTGTCGGTTGGATAAAAAAAAGGCAGCGGTAAAAAACCGCTGCCTTTTCGAATACGCTTGCGTAGAGCGGAGACGTAATTAGTAGGTCCACCAGGGCTTCACATCGAGGAAGAACTCCATGACCGCGTAGCCTCCCCTGATGTCGTAGAATACGATCTCCACCATATAGGATCCGGGAAAATTCGACTGGAAGGTCCAGATAAAGGAGCCGTCCGGCGCGCATCCACAGGAACCTAAGTTGCATGATGCATACAACTGATCGCCATCGGGATCTTCCACTGAGAAATTGGGGGTATGCAGGATAAACTCCTCGCCCGCCTTGATGACCACCGGCTGGGTGGGCCCGCCAAGAATGATGGGCGGATGGTTCAACCAGGTGCCCCTGTTCACGGCAAAGATGGTGATCTCACCGAACCCGAGGGCTCCCCTGGCATCCCGACAGGTTATCACCGCATCATAGGCGCCCTCGAACTTCGGCACCCAGCCGATCAAACCGCTGCAGGGATTGACAATCTGCTCGATCCAGGGACCGTACTGGTAGTTGGGGAGTCCGTTGATGGTCAAGTTCCACGTCATGCCCTCCATGTCGGTCCTGAAGTTCGCATTGAGGGGATACCCCGGGACATGGGTGGTTGCCGCAGGCTGGCCCATGGAAAAGATGAAGCAGTCGGGATCGATGAAGTTGACGATGTATTCACCCAACTCACCCACATAGAAGATCTGGTCGTCGATATCGAGCTGAACCACAGGGGGATAGTTCTCCACCGGGTAATTCACCACGCTGATGGGGAAGGTGCGCACGTCCGAGTGCACCCCGTTGGTCACCTCGATAGTGATGATAAGGTCCTCGAAGTACATCGGCGTGTAGTCGAGGGCCGCGATGTTCGGCCACACGGTCACCCCGGCATTCCACAATGCGCCTTCCAACATGAAGGCGAGTTCCGGACGATAGAACGGTTTCCCGTATGCCGCGATCACATCCAGGACCGCATAGTAGGCGGGGTAGTAGGTGGGCATGCCGTCATACGGATACACCGGGAGCGGCTGGAGCAGGAATGCCTGGACACCGTTGGCGCCGTAGCCCCCGACGGTGGCGTTCCACCCCAGGGTGCCCTGGGCGATCACGCACTTTGCCATCTCACCGCCCAATCGCATATTGGCGTCGGCAAAGATGGGCAGGCTGAGGTCCACCACGAATTGGTCCCTCTTAAACAGCGTGGCGATATTGGGATCGTTCTTTCCGAACAGATTGGGATCCGCCCCCAGATCGGTCCAGTATTTCACGACCGGATCATCGGGATCATTGGGATCCTCGACCAGCATGAAATTTTTGGGATTGAGCATCAGATCGCTGACGTGATCGCATTCGCTTTTGTGTCCGTCAACATCGTGGGCAGCGATCCGGGCGCCTGCATAGTCCGCAAAGAACAGGAAGCGATAGGGCTCGAACATCTGGGCATAGAGGGGCCCCATTTCGAACAGGTCAGGGTAGTCCATAAGGTCGTGACCTGAATCGGCCCTGAACATGAGATTGTCCAACCTGAACATCTGGCCGCTCAGAAGAATGGCATTGGCCTGAGCCATGTACCAGTCCGATCGTTCGGAGGATTCAATGTCGTCGGACGCATCCACCGCGGCCTTGACCGCATCGGGCAGATTGATCCAGACCACATGCCATGATCCGTCAAGGAGACCTCTGCCCAGATAAACCGTCACCTCCATTGATCCTGCAGTGGTGCCGGAGGAATTCCTGAACCCGGTAACCGCTGCCTGATACCCGTACATCCCTTCGGTGCTGTTAACCGCTCCGAGACATGCGCCGGCGGGAGGCTGCAGAGGCACGAGCCTCACGGTGATATCGTTTGGTATTGACGCACCGGTGTATCCAGCCACGGCAATTTCGAAGATGTCCCACTTCTCAATACCGAGGGGCGCCCTGAACTGAAAGCTCAACACCGGATCATTGTTGAGATTGATGAAATCCTCCCCATCCTGGTCAATGGCACTCGGTGGGCTGTAAAGGCCATGGAAAATCATATGCTTCTCGTAGGGGGTGCCGAGCAGGAACACGGAAGCGGGACGATACACATCAAGTACCCTGCTTCCCTCCTGCAGATCAAGCACGGTGTTGAAGATGGTGGCATAGCCCATGCCGAACCCATAGGTCGGATATGCCGGCTCGGACTGTCTCCAGCCATGGTTGTATGGACTATCCCAGTATTCGAAGTTGTCGATGAGGATATCCCCTTCGCCCAAAAAGGGATCCTCCCATGTCGGGACCTGAAGTGGTTGGGTAGAGAATGAAGGGAAATTCCACAGCGGCGGGAACCCGAAACCCACCTGAGCTATGGCTGCGGTTTCGACCATCACCATAACCAAGGCCACAACCACACACACAATCAAGGTCTTCTTTACACTCTTCATAGCCATACACCTCACTTTTAGATTATTGTAAGAGCACCCAACTCAAATAGTATGCAGGATCACCGTATGCGTAGGTCGGATAGCTGAAACGTGCATAGGGAATCGGCGTACCCGGCAGTGTTGTATAGGGAAACGTGGTCTGATACGGAGACCCGAAGTACGGATAGGTCTGGATACCGATGCTGTTATAAACATACGCCGTTTCAGGGGTCAAGAACGGCGAGGAATGACCGAAACCGAGCAGGTATCCGTTGATTGTATTAAAATAACCGTAACCGGTAAAAAAGAGTGGATTTGTATAGTAATATGATGCAGGGAATGTCTGGGCCAGGACACCTGATATCAGAAGGCAGGTGACGAGGATCGCCAGGCTGCCTGCCGTGAGCCATACCCTGAAATACTTGACATTGACCATAACCACTCTCCTTCGGGCCTTTCCACTAAAAAAAGAATCAATTCATACCCTTCGTTGCTCCGTACCTGACGTGAATCACCTCCTTGTTTGATGTATTTCCCGTATTGCCGTTATCTTTATAGTTTTCATGCCCGATGACACAACCGGGCATGGGGTTTAATTTTCAGCCTCCTTCTATAAAAAAATATCATAAAATCGCCGGTAAAGTCAAAATTTAGCAGCCTTTTTTCATGTATTTCAGCTGCACTTTACCATGTCGTTATTGTGGTTTAAAAAAAAGCAAAAAACGTGCCATTATTTGGATTGGGGAAAAAACATGGTCAGAGTGAGGCGGAACCTGTTTTTATCATCAGGGCATGATTGTTAAACGGATTCATACATCCCCGCCTTTTTTCGATAAACGGAAATTATTTTTCATCAGGTATAAATTTTATACATATATCTGGTAAAGGCAAAAAAAGAGGGCAGCGGATATCCGCTGCCCTCTAAGTGTTTCCCGGTTAAGGGTATTAGTAACTCCACCACGGCTTCACGTCGAGGAAGAACTCCATGATCGCATAGCCGCCCCTGATGTCGTAGAAGATGACCTCTACCATATAGGAGCCGGGGAAATTGCTCTGGAACTTCCAGATGAAGGAGCCGTCCGGAGCGCTGCCACAGGTTCCTATGTTGCAGGAGGCGTAGATCTGATCGCCATCAGGATCTTCCACCGCGAAGTTGGGGGTATGGAGGATGAACTCCTCGCCCGCCTTTATCACCACCGGCTGGGTCGGCCCGCCGAGGATGATGGGCGGATGGTTCAACCAGGTGCCCCTGTTCACGCAGAAGATGGTGATCTCGCCGAACCCGACGGCGCCCCTGGCGTCCGTACAGGTCACGATCGTATCATAGGCGCCCTCGAACTTCGGCACCCAGCTGATCCGACCGGCGCACGGCTCGATGATCTGCTCGATCCATGGACCGTACTGATAGTTGGGCATTCCGTTGAGGGTCATGTTCCACGTCATGCCCTCCATGTCGGTCCTGTAGGATCCGGACACGGGGAATCCGGGCGTATGAGTGGTTGCCGCAGGCTGCGCAAGGGAGAAGATGAAGCAGTCGGGATCGATGAAGTTCACGATGTATTCACCCAGCTCGCCCACGTAGAAGATCTGATCATCGATATCCAACTGAAGCACAGGCGGATAGTTCTCCACCGGGTAGTTCACTACGCTGATGGGGAAGGTACGTACATCCGAATGTACACCGTTGGTTACCTCGATGGTGATGATCAGGTCCTCGAAGTACATCGGCGTGTAGTCCAGGGCCGCGATCATCGGCCACACGGTCACACCGGCGTTCCACAGCGCGCTGTCCAGGATGAACACGAGGTCCGGACGATAGAACGGCTTGCCGTAGGTATTCACTGCATCGACCGCCGCATAGTAGGCCGGAATGTACGTCGGCATGCCGTCATACGGATAGATCGGAAGCGGCTGGAGCAGGAATGCCTGGATTGCGTTTGCGCCATACCCGTTGACCGTGGCGTTCCATCCCAGGGTACCCTGGTCGATGATGCACTGTGCCGTAAAGCCGGGGCCGTCCGCCTGGAGCCGCAGGTTGGGATCCGCAAAGATGGGCAGGTTCAGATCAACAACGAAGTCCCTGCCCAGGATCGCACTGATGGCAGGATCCTTCTCCTCCCCGAACCTATTGGGATCGGCGCCCAGATCGGTCCAGTATTTCACCACCGGATCATTGGGGTCGTTCGCATTCTCGACAAAGATGAAGCTATTGCCGGCGTCAAGGAGTAACGTGGTCGGTTTGATGGCCTCTGCGGCAACCTCATAATCAGCTATGAACAGGTATCTGTAAGGCTGCGAGATCTGGGCATAGAGTGTGCCCATATGAAATATCTTGAGATCATCAAGCAGGT
>JBLIRN010000055.1:0-17613 GCA_049472315.1 bacterium | reverse complement strand
TATCCGTATTCAATCGGCGGTTCTTCATCACCCTTCTATGGAGGTACCTACGGTTACGGAGGAGGCTTGGGCAATCTGTTCGGATTCGGGGGTACATACGGCGGCAGGCCGTTCGGAGTTACGAGCTTTTACCCGAGCTACAGCCTGTTCGGGATTTAGGGCTTGGCGACGATGCATTTCTTCCTGTTTGTAATGATGAAGTGATTGATGTGAATAGAGGATGGAGGGCGATCCGTTGATTTTCTGCGGATCGCCCTCCTGTGTTCAGCGTGTTGCTCCGTACACCCCATTGTTCGCCAGCCCCGGAAATCCTTATCTGTTCCTCGGTGTGAGCGGGATATGTAAATATTGCGTAAAAAGAGTAAATAGTATAAAATATTAAATAATGGAGAAATGTAAACATTTTTATTATACCAGAGTAGATCCGAATCCGAATACATACCAAGCAAGAGGCTCTTTTAATACCCGGTTTCCCTGAAAGACCCATCCAGCGATCACGCGATGGAAAAGAAGGAACACCTCACAGAATGGGAATACAGAAAAGGCATAATAGGTGATAAATTATAGCCGTCTGAATAGATTGAAACAACGATAATGCTCGTTTGATATAAGGCAACAATTCATCAAAAACGCCCTGCAGCATATACAGGATGATTCATCGATTCCACAGGGCTTTAAAAAGGCAAGGTTTTTGAAAGGAGGATGGACATGAAAAGGATAACCATTGTAGTCATCACACTGTGTTGTTTCATGATTGCCACGTCCGCCACCGCCGCCACTATTACGATCAATCTGAATTCGATGCCTGCAAGATTGGAGTGCGACACGCAGTGTCTGTGCGACACCAACTGGGTTGTTTCAGGGGTTAATTTGCGCGTCACGAGTACCACGGATGATGATGAATGCACGTCGAATGACTGCGAATGGGAACATCGCAACAATTTTCAGGGTCCGGTGTATGATCTGGGAATATGGCTGAACCCCGGCCGGATTATTGCAGATCTTAGCGACATCAATGATCCGATCACCCAGGTCAGGGTTGACCTCGAGGACTATTGTGAAACGACCGGCTGCTCATCCGCCGCTATCTATGATGGTTCAACACGGGTAAAGTTCAAATCAAGTCAAACCGATAACGGTCCCATCAATGGACCAGGATATTTTATATTCAGCTCAAGCGATATTGGCACCTATACCATCGATAAGCTCATTATCGCCTCGTGTAACGGACATATAGGTCAAATAACCATCAGCACGAGCACAACCTCTCCGACATCCTCAACCTGTTCAATATACTGCGGCAGTACCTATTCCACGTGTGGCATCGGATGCGGGGGCACCTATTCCACGTGCGGCATAGGGTGCGGCAGCACGTTTTCCACGTGCGGTATAGGATGCGGCAGTACCTATTCCACGTGTGGCATCGGATGCGGCAGCACGTTTTCCACGTGCGGCATAGGATGCGGCAGTACCTATTCCACGTGCGGTATCAGCTGCGGCAGCACCTATTCTACGTGCGGCATGGGATGCGGCAGCACGTTTTCCACGTGCGGGTATAACTGCGGCAGCACGTTTTCCACGTGCGGTATAGGGTGCGGCACCACGCTGTCCACGTGCGGATATAGCTGTGGCAGCACCTTCTCCACGTGCGGCATAGGGTGCGGAAGCACCTATTCCACGTGCGGTATAGGGTGCGGAAGCACCTTTTCCACATGCGGGTTTAGTTGCGGCAGCACCTTATCCACGTGCGGGTATAACTGCGGCAGCACCTTTTCCACGTGCGGGATTAGCTGTGGCAGCACCTTTTCCACGTGCGGCTTCGGATGCGGCAGCACGCTGTCCACGTGCGGATATAGCTGCGGCAGCACCTTTTCCACGTGCGGATTTAACTGCGGCACCACATTCAATACCTGCGGCACATTCTGCGGTGCGACGCAATCCACATGTGCCTTGGGATGCGGCTATACCTATAGCTGGTGTCCGGCTTACGGCAGTGGATCATTTTACAGCATACCGGGATCCTCGGTGGCCTTCTAACCGTCGGATATGTGCAGCATTACATTCGCTCTTATAGGTTTCTCGGGACATAGGTGCCAGGGGGTTTTATCTGATGGGTGGAATTGTTTGATTCTATGGCGCACATAGACAGCTACCCCACCTTTTCCGGGGCCGAGGCAATTTTCTATCACCATGCCTAAGAGGGCTCTCCCTTTCGAGGAAACCCCTGTCAGCGGATACGTGTGCCGTTACGGTCGAAGAAGTACATTCGCTGAGGATCGAGCCTGAGGTGAACCCTTTTTCCTGAACCGGCGCTGCCGGGTCCCATGACCCGTACCTCGATCCCTTCCGAAAGCCTCACATACAGCAGGGATTCTTCCCCCAGCATCTCGGTCAGCATGATTTCCCCTTCATACCCATTTTGTGCACAGTGAATGGCGGAGGGACGGATCCCGAAAAACACCGTTGTGCCGTCATACCTTTCAAGGGGGCTTCGTGCCTGCGGCGGGACCTCCAGTCGAAAATCCCCGGTGACCAAGCTCATGGTGGAGTTCTCCATGCGTATCTCCCCCTCGATGATATTCATGGGCGGGGTGCCGATGAATTCCGCCACGAACAGGTTGTCCGGGTCCTCGAACAGGGTCTTCGGGGGGGCGATCTGCTGGATCACCGCATCCTTGATCACCACCACCATGTCCCCAAGCGACAGGGCCTCGATCTGGTCGTGGGTCACATAGAGGGATGTTGTGTGCAGCCGTCTTTGGAGGCTCAGGAACTCCTTGCGCACCTCCAGTCGAAGCCGGGCGTCCAGGTTGGAAAGGGGCTCATCGAACAGGAAGAGGCTCGGATCGCGCACAATGGCCCTGCCGGTGGCGACCCGCTGCCTCTCCCCTCCGGAGAGCTGCCGGGGAAGGGAATCGAGCGTATGCCCGATATTCAAAACCCGGCTCACCTCGGTGACCCTTTTTTTGATCTCCTCGTCTGGAAGCCGTCTTACCCGGAGGCCGAAGGCGATGTTCTCGTACACGGAAAGGTGCGGGTAGAGCGCGTAGTTCTGAAACACCATGGCGATATCACGCCTGTGCGGCGGCAGCGCGGTGATGTCCCTCCCGTCCAGGATCACCCTGCCTTCGGTGGGCTCCTCGAGTCCTGCCACAATATTGAGGAGGGTGGATTTTCCGCACCCCGAAGGGCCCAGGATGACGCAGAATGCACCCGCGTCGATGTCCAGAGTAATGTCCCGCAGGACCTCCCTTGTGCCGAATCGTTTTGCAATGTGGTCGAGTACCAGGTATCCCATACCTATCCCTTTATGGAGCCTGAAAGATATTCCGGCCGTATATACCGCTGCAAGGCAAAGGTAAGGACCAGGACCGGAATGGTGATGATCACGGCATAGGTGGCGGAGTGAAACAGGTTGCCCCGCGATACATAGTAGTAGACCTTCAGGGGCATGGTTGGTTTTGCCAGGCACAGGTAGGAGGCGTAGATGAATTCATCCCAGGAGAGAAGGAAGGAGAATATCGCCGCCACGCTGATGCCGGTCAGCGAAAGCGGGAGAACCACCCTGAGGATCGCCCTCGGCCGGGAGCATCCGTCGATCCGGGCCTGGTTTTCGAGATCCCTGGGAAATGCGCCGAACACCCCCACCAGGATGAAACAGCTCACCGGAAGGATCCGGATGAGGTGGGCGAGCACCAGACCCGGCGTGGTGTCGAAGAGCCCCATCTGGATGAAGCTAACGGCAATGGGCAGGGCAATGCTGACCTCCGGGATCATCCTGCTCAAGAAGATGGCCATGATCAGTGTGTAGCGCAGTCGATAGTGAAACTGCGCTATGGCATAAGCTGCGGGGATGGCGAGGAGCAGGCTGATGATGCTCGCCCAGAGGGCGGTCCACAGGCTTTTGCGAAGCGGCTGGTAAAAGGCGCTCCCTGAGGAGAGGACGTCTCCGAAGTGTTTCAAGGTGGGGTGCTCGATAAGGTATGGGGGGTTTTGCCGGAATATGTCCTGCGGGGCGCTCAGGGATATCTTCAGCATGATATAGAGGGGAAACAAAAAGGCGGCAATGATGATGAGGATAACGAGCCACAGGCAGAGTGAACGAAAAATATCCCTCATGCCGCCTGCACCCCTTTCTTGCCCGCTGCTTTGATGTACAGGAAAACCGCCCCCATGATCATCAGGAACAGGATGACCGCACTGGCTGCTGAAAGATAGGGATTGTTGTATTCCGCATACTCAAGGTAGGCATAGGTCCCGATCACCTTCAGGTTTTCACCCATCAGTATGAGGGCGAGCGAGAAGATCCGGAATGCATCGATGCCCCTGATGATCACCGCTGCGGTGATGCAGGGCATGAGAAGCGGCAGGGTCACCCTACGGAAGGTGTACCATCCTCCGGCCCCGTCAATCCGGGCCGCCTTGTATAGGTCCCTGTCTATGGATTGCAGGCCGGCGAGCAGGATCAGCATTACCAGGGGGGTCACCTTCCAGCTATCCGCGGCCATGATTGTAAACAGGCTCTTCACCCCTCCCTGCAACCACATGACGGGGGCATGGATGATGCCCAGATCGAGCAGTATCCGGTTTATCCATCCGGAGGTGGAGAAAAGATAGCTCATCATGACCGCCGCCACCACGGTGGGGATCGCCAGGGGGAGCATAAAGAGTGACTTGAGGATCCCCGTTCCCTTGATCCGGGCCGCAAGGATCATGGCCAGGAGCAGGCCGGCGAAGATCTCCAGGCAGAGGGACCCTATGGCGATGAACAGGGTGTTGAAGAAGGCGTGATGGAATTCCCGGTGGCTGAGCAGGGTGCGGTAGTGGGCAAGGGTCAGACCCGCGGTGTGCGGCTCCCTGAGGCTGATAAGGAACACCTGGATAATGGGGACAAGGGTGAAGATGAGCAGGAACAGCACCAGGGGGCAAAGACAGACTATTTCGAAGGCGTATCGTCTGAGCAGTCGGATCATGTTACCGATAAAGGTTTCTCTCCTGTTCGAGTTCCTTTTTGTAGCGTTCGAGCGTTTTTCGCACCTCCGCTCCTTCCATCACGATTTCCTTGAATGCCAGGGCGGCGTATTTTTTGTATGCAGGCCACCAGGTCACATTTTCCCTGAATACACCCCTTTCAAGTGCCGCCTGCACCGAGGCAAAATGGGGCCTTTGCCACGGCTCCACCTCTGCATAGGCATCGTCCCTGATGGAGGGCCAGCCCAGTTTGGACACCAGGATTTCCTGGACCGGTTTTGACTGCATGAAAAGGATGAAATCGAGTGCCTCCTTTGGATGTGCAGCGTTTATGGGGATACCGAACACGTCACCGCCGATGACATGGCGCTCCCCGGCAGGGCCGGCCCAGCCGCTGTACGTGGCGATGAAATCAAGGCCGTACTCCCTTACCAGGATCAGAACGCCGAAGGGCCAGTTGGCCGCACAGTAGGCCTCCTGCTTGGCCAGGATGTCGTTGACCGTATCCCACTTGGCTCGCCCTGATTCAGGGGAAAGATAGGGTCGCAGGTCCTGCAGGAACTCGAATGCGGTGATGCACCCCTCATCGTCGAATGCATAGGGATTCCCTCCCGCCTGGAGGACGAATTCATATACCTGGGTGGCGGTGGGATTGCCGCCGTAGGCCTTGATGAGGACCCGTCCCATTCCCTCCCTCTCCTTGAATGCCCGTGCGACGTCTTGAAGTTCCTCCCAGGTTTTTGGAGGGGAGAGGCCATGGCGCTCGAACGCCTCGGTATTGTAATAGACGATCTGCACGTTGGGCCGGAAGGGCATGAACAGGAGCCGGTCATTGAACGTACATGCATCCACCAGGTTTTGCAGGACCCTGCGGTCGATGTCCCGTTCATGGGCGGACAGATCCCGAACAAGTCCCCTGGTGACCAGGGTCGCCAGGGTCATGTTATCCTGGGCGAATACATCGATCTCCGATTTCCCCGCATTGATAAGCGCCTCAAGCTTGGTGGAGAGCTGCCCGGATTCGATCTGATAGGATTGGACGCGGAATCCGTGCGCCTTCTCGAAGCAGGGGAAGATCTCCTGCCGCAGTACCTTCCATTCCTCCTCGGCGAGGCTCATGGTGACCGTGAGGGTCTTACGAGGCGAGGTATTGCACCCTGCAACGGCAATAACGAGGAGAAGGATGCACAGGTATCTCGGGACCCTCATCGCTGCAATCGCTGCCTTTCGGCACGATTCGTTGTTCGATGACCGTCCTGGAGTTGCTTCATGTATGGATACCCCGCAGCGTGAGCCTGGATGGCTTGTTCGAATAGGGTACTCCCTTGAGCGATAAAAGCCGGATACGCCTTTAATCTGAATGAAACCGAATGATTGAGGTATTAAATAATCAAAAACAGGTTGAGATACTCGTCAGCCCGTTTTGATCGGCATCATGGTATCGTATCCAGGTTCAGGGTCGCGTTCGCAGAGCAATTGACCCAGAATCCCATACCCGGGGGTAAGGGATCCGAAGACTTAAGGTGAACGTACCTGTTCCCGAATCCGAATATTCCGCGAATCGCCCCGCCTTCGCTTGCTGCGGTTGCCGAATACGTGCAACCGCCAATCATCGACCATCCGGAAGGCACATTCGTGATCGTCATCTCTTCGATGGGATATCCCATTATCGAATAGTTGCCGGAAACGGTGGAAGGCAAGAATATCCAATACCCCGTTCCCTTCACCATATCGTCATCCGGACCCACAAGCTCATAGCCCGTCGTGGTATGCTTGAAGATGGCGGTGGCATCGGGAAAGAGGGCGTCCGCCCTTGGATTTGCGGGATCTACCGGCAGAGAGATCATGCTCCAGCCGCCCACGGGGAGGACCATGGGATATTCGATCTGCGATGCCGGAGGACCTTCGGTGACGATTACCGTGAAGGTTAACGAGGTGGTGGCCCAATCGGAATCCGATGCCCGGAGTTTGATGTTTCTGTAAATCCCGCCCATGGTCGGTGTCCCGGCGATCTCGATACAGTTTGCATCCGTTAAGGAGGTCTGCAGGTACATCCAATCGGGTTCCCCGCTCAGGCTGAATGTTGTGGAAGGGTCTCCTTCAGGGTCATAGGCACATATCTGCAGAGGCAGTTGTTCATCGTAATATGCTGGAATTCCCGAATCAAGCGGGTCGGTTGTGTCTTCTCCAGGCAAGACCAATTGCGGGGGTTGATTGTAATAAAGGATATATTGATTTATTACCCCTTGAGCACATGAGGTGGGCGGATTAGGCACACTGAGATTCAGCAGGCAACCGCCGTCCGGGTAGCTGCTGGCTGAAGGCTCTATAAGATCGGCTGGATAAATAGTTGAAATGTAACGCTGACCCAGGCCGATACCTGGGACAAGACCGCCCAGTATTATAATGTTCATCGTCTTGTCTGTAATGGTGGTCGACGTCCAATCCAGGTAATCACCTGTTGCATTACGGATAAGCAACGGAAAGTTTATCAAGATGAGATTTCCTAGTCCTGTATCATTATCCGGCCAACCGTTTTTGCCAGTGCTTGACCGATACGATACCGGATACATGGCACCCACATCTGCGATGATTACAATATTGTCCAGCGCACTTCCGGTATCCGGATGAAGCACCGAAAGGGCCAGCTTTGCATTCCATGTCTGCGGTGACTGCTTTTCTTTAACGGTCTTCACAGAAAGCAGTGGCCCGGACTCAGGATAGTAGTATGTCGAGGTATCGGTAAACGGTCCCGTGGCCTTGCCGGTGGAAACGGTGCGCACGTAGTACGTTGTCTCGGGCAGAAGGCCCACTACGTCAACCTGCATAACGCCCCTATCTTGGGCGGTTGGGGAACCATTTGTTCTTTCATATACCTGCGGCGCCGGGGAAACCGGAGTGGTGCCGGCTGAATCCGTATAGACCACAACCGTACACGTGCTGGGTGTGTCGACCTGCCAGACAACGCTGAATCCTACCGGGGTTACGTTGTAAAAATACACATCACCCAAAGGTTCCCCTGATATCGCCGGAGAGGCAAAACAAAGAAGTATAGTGACCGCCGTGATCAGTGGCAGGAATGTAAAAAGAACGTCACTTTTTTTCATTCCTGCGAATCCTTGACTACGCATTATCAAACCCCCTTATGCAAGACAACGTCATTACTTTTCATTCGAACATGATAATTTCATCGCAGGTCATTGAGGAGCCATTCCGGACCTTTAATAAAAAGACCCTTTGCTATACAGGATCTCATAATTTGTCAGCAGTCAAGGGCGGTAGCCCGGATTCGACAAATTCAGTGAAACCGGCTTAGGGCTTAAAAAGGCCGGGCAGCCATGAAAATGACCCTTACGAATCCATCTATCTTCGCGTGAATTAAAATCCCCGGATACAATACCTCACAAAAATGATTATAAGTCTCATATCTATTTTAAATGATTGGGAATAATATTTCCAGTATTTGGTATATCTTTTGATATATCCGTGATAAGAATGGTTTCAAAATATATTAAAATAATAAAATCATTCTTTATTTATAATACACTCACCAGGACAGTGTGAACCATTGAGACCTTCAATCACTGTCATTGCGGCTTGCCGGGCAAGCTCACTTTTACCGTTACCTCTGTTTTGTCCGGAAGATAATGGGAAAGATCTCCCCTGAGCAGCAGGAACGATAAAATAATGACGCGATAAATCGCCAAGCCTTATGCATCCGGACCCCGTGGATGACAAACGGGATCGATACTCGCTCACCATGGTGTATTGGAATCAATCCACATACCCTATGCCTTTACAGTCTGTTTCCAATGCGGCTCACAGGTGAAACTCCACGATATCCTTATCCTGCAGGACGTGATCCCGATGAACCTTTTGCCCGGGGAATCTCGAGGAACCCCATACGCAGGCAAACTTCAGCTTGTGGACAAAGTCCTTGTGAATATGCTCCCCAAGCTCGATGACCGTCGATCCCCGCGGCACGGTAAAGGGAGTGCCCAGGTCGGGTTCCTTCCCCGGCTCCTTTGAATACACACGGATGATGCCGGACTCATCAAAGACCGCCTGCCTGAGATCTTCGACCCCCTGTTTTGTCACCGTGGATACCGGCGCTATGGCATACGACGCCTCATACCGTTCCCGGAGGCCTTTCAATCCTTCCCGGGAAGGCTCGAGATCACACTTGTTTCCCGCCACCAGTGCCCGTTTCCATGTCCTGTGCTCCTCAATTTCCAATGTCTCATCCCTTTTCAGGATTTGGATGCGCCACCGCTCCAACTGATCGAAGAGGAGCTCCGCCTGGATCTCGGGGTCTTCGGAAAGGTCGATGACCAGGAGAGACATATCCGCATTGCGCACGATACCGGATACCCATCCGTCCGTGGATTCATTGCCGACTGGGGGGAGGTCGATAATCTGGAACTGGATGTCCTCGTACGGCATCATCCCCGATAGGGGCATGAGTGTCGACATGGGATAATCGGCGATAACGGGATGTGCATTGGTCAGGGTCGAGAGCAACGAGGATTTTCCCACGTTTACAAACCCCAGAAGGGCGACCTGCGCCGCACCTTCCCGATCTACCGAATAGAGGTCGCCCTTTCCTGATTTTTTCCCTCGGGTTGCCGCTTCCTTGAGTTTGGAAAGCCGTCTTCTGAAGTCCGCCCTGAGCTTGTCCGTACCCTTGTGTTTCGGAATCGTTGCAATGAGCTCTTCAAGTGCGGCAATCCGTTCGGCAGGGGTTCCCGCCTCCTTGTATCGCTTTTCTGCTTCGAAGTATTCGGGCGGCAGATTGGCAGGCATATAAAAAATATACCATGAATTGAAAATGATTGTCGACCAGTGTCGACCGGTGAATGTGCCGCAGGCAGACGACCCGATGCGGTCATCAGATACGAAAACAGGGCAATGGCCCGGGATGATCGGGAGTCGCTCATGGTGAGGTCAAAAATGCCTTTGAAAAAGGCATCGATTATGACCTGCACGGCCTTTGAAGGCACGATCAGTGATCGCAGATATTTTCGCCGGTGGCAAGTGTTCCGGAAAGATAGGCATTGACCAGCCGCTCGGGCGTTTCAGCAGGTGCACCCACCAGCACCTGGATACCATGGTCGGCAAATAGGGCCTGGGCGCGCTGGCCCATACCGCCGGCGATGATGAGCGTGGCGCCTTGTTGTGCCAGCCACGGCGGCAAGAGTCCCGGTTGATGCTGCGGGGCTTCGATGTCTTTTCGACTGAGTATCCTTCCGGCCGAGAGGTCTACATCGACCAGGGCAAATTGCCCGCAGTGTCCGAAATGCATCGCCAGCCTGCCATTTGCAAGGGGAATGGCAATTCTCATAGGATAGCCTCCTTGTGTCTATGGTGAATGTAATCCTCGCATGCGGCCTTCAAGGTGGTGGCCGCCAGGAGGGCGCAGTGCAGGAAGTCTTCGGGAAGGCCTCCCAGTGCGGAAAGTATATCCTGCTCATCGAGGGCGGCTGCCTCCTCAAGGTTTCTTCCTTCAACCAAACACGTGGCCATGCTTCCGCAGGCACATGAGGAACCGCATCCATCGGTGATGAAGGATACCTTTTCCAGCCGGCCGTCCATCACGAGCAGCCAGAATTCCATGGTGTCGCCGCATGGGCCGGTTACACGTGCATGTGCGTTGAAATTTGAAAGCGGCCCCAGATTACGCGGCCTTTGCGCATGATCGATCGCCGTCAGTGAAAATTCACGATAATCAATAGATTCCATGTCTTGCTCCTACAGATTCAGATGGTCCCATATGTGTCGCACGTCCTCGGCGGAGGGCGCCTCGGTTTCCACCACCGTTATTTCCTGCATCTGTGCCAGGGTGACGGCGCGGTCATAGCGGATACGGCCCACTACCCGGGCCCCCGCCTCATGTGCCCTGTTTTCGATGCGCTCCGTCATCTCGGTATTGAGGTCCCACTTGTTTACACACACTGCCGAGGGAATGCCGAAGTGCCGGGCAAGGGCAAGGACCCGTTCCAGGTCGTGTTCGCCGGATACGGTGGGCTCGGTGACCACCAGCACCAGGGAGGTGCCGGTCACGGATGCGATCACCGGGCAGCCGATGCCCGGAGGACCATCCACGATCACCAGGGGATGACCGAATTTTTCCGCGATCAGTCGAGCCTCCTTCCGGACGATGGAGACAAGCTTGCCCGAGTTCTCGGCAGCTATGCCCAGCCGTGCATGGACCATTGGACCGCAGCGGGTTTCCGAGACCATCCATTCGCCGCAGACACATTCCGGAAAATCGATGGCCTGCTCCGGGCAGAATCGTACGCACACCCCGCACCCTTCGCATGAAACAGTGTCGATGGAGTACGACGGCTCGTGCTCCCCCTCCTGCTTCATCACGACGGCATTGTACCGGCAAAGGGACAGACACTCACCGCAGCGAATGCAATCCGGCTGGCGAATCACCGCCTGGTGCCCGCTGCGGAATTCATGCCGCTCCCTTATCCGGGGAGAAAGGAGCAGGTGCAGGTCTGCGGCATCCACATCGCAGTCCGCGATGACCGGACGGCCGGCAAGTATGGCGAACGATGCGGCCAGACTGGTCTTCCCGGTCCCTCCCTTGCCGCTGATGACCACCAGTTCCCGTATCATGGTCTTCTCACTGCCTTCCAATGGAGACGTCATACCGGCTTGTCTCTAAGGAAATGAAAATCAGCGCCAGGAAACTTCTCATACACCACGAGGAAAATGGTCCGGAGACATGATAAAACATGGGCTTGTCCATTCCTCAATCCTTGCATGGCGGTTTGCCGCAGCGCTCATCCCGGCCGCAGCAGGTTTTGCCGCCCTGTTCCAGGGAACACGTCTGCGAGCCCCGGCTGCTTCCGCCGTGACCGGAACCCTTCATGATGAAACCGGCTCCGCCGCTGACCAGCCGCCGGGCCTTGCCATGGCACTCGGGGCATTCCGCGTTCGGGGGATCCGTCACGGCCTGTCGCCGCTCGAACCGCGTACCACATGCAGTGCATTCATATTCGTATGTCGGCATCGTTCTTCCTCCAACCTTTAAACAATTAAACCAGCTAACAACCACCCCCAAGGGTGCGATTCAATCGATTTGCTAAGACCATCGGTGGATTACAAATTTAGACAATTAAACCAGCTAATGACCACCCCAAGAGGGTGCGACTTAGTCAATTTGCCACGACTACCATTTTTAGTGGTGGATTACCTAATAAAAAATCTACACCCTTTTCGGGGCAAACCCTCATGCCGCTTCGTGGCGCCACGAAGAATGAAAATGCTATATTTTCAGATGAATACAGGATATTTTCAAGACAAAATCCCTTTCACGCCACGCCCTTTAGCATTGGTAGTTGACTATCTTTCCCAGCAGTCCTTCAAACAGACCGCGGTATTCGGGAAGGGCGTCCACAATGAGGCGTCCCCTGGAATACGCCTCGGCGATTCGCCGGTCATCGGGAATTTCGGAAAGGATGGGGACAGCCTCCCTTCTGCAGAATTCATGCACGCGGTCGTCGCCGATCCCGACACGGTTGACGATCACGCCGAATGGAATCCCCAGCTCACGCACCATGTCCACGGCAAGGGTGAGGTCATGCAGACCGAAGGGGGTGGGCTCGGTGACCAGAAGGGTGAAATCAGCGCCCCGGAGTGTGGTGATCACCGGGCATGACGTGCCCGGTGGTGCATCGAGAATCGCAGTCGTGCCGTTGCGCAGTCGTGCCTTCACCGCCCGTATGAGGGGCGGGGCCATTGCCACCCCGATATCGATTCGGCCCTGGATCAGGGTCACCGTATCCGCCTCGATGGTCTCGATGACCCCGATGCGCCGTTTCGTCTCCCGGATGGCATGCCTGGGGCAGACCTTGGAACATCCGCCGCAGCCGTGACAGAGCTCGGGAAAGACGAGCGGCGCGGTCTTGAGCGATACGATGGCGTTAAATTGGCAGAAATGGCTGCACTCGCCACAGGCGTCGCAAAGGGATTCGTCCACCTCAGGGATCGGTATGGTGACAGTCTCCTGGGTTTTGACCGTGCCTTTCAAAAACAGGTGGGCATTGGGTTCCTCCACGTCGCAATCCAGAAGCTGCACGGGGGAGCCGATCACCCGTGCCAGATTTACGGACACCGTCGTCTTGCCGGTCCCACCCTTGCCTGAGGCGATTCCAAGTATCATGTCCAGTGACCGGCCACGTCGGCTGACTCCGATGGTTTGAGCGTTCCTGATCTTAATGCCTCAAGCGCGGCGGCGATCGTGGGCGCGTCGGTGTTGTAGATCGTGATTCCGGCGGCGGAGAGCACGCGGAACGCCTTGGGCCCACAGTGACCGGTTACCAGGCCGTCCACCCCCAATCGCGCGATTGTCTGCGCCGCCTGGATGCCTGCGCCCTGCATGGCATTCATATTCTGATGGTTATCGATCACCTGAAAGGTATTGGTCTCCATATCATAGACGAGGAATTTCGGAGCGCGGCCGAAACGGGTGTCAACCGGCGCATCCAGTGTTTCTCCTGATGTCGAGAATGCAATCTTCACCTGAACCTCCTTCATATATTCGATGTATCGCTGTGGCCGTGCCTGCGCACTGGCAGGCACGGCCGGATCGTGGTGGATTCCATTTTATTGTCGTGTCATGGAAGCCCCGCACTTCGGGCACTGCCTTTGCGTGCAGGGTACGCCGCGTTCATGCGGTTCCTGGTATCCGCATCGCACACACACACAATATCCCCCCGGGCCTGCTGCAGAGGGTCCGCCCATGCGGCCGAACCTCTGGCCGCCCTGACCCTGTCCGCCGCCTAGGCCCCTTCCGCCTCGGTTTCCTCCATTCATGATATATTCCTCCTTTTCCATGCCGCTCGTGCCTCGGCGCCTGCGACGCCCTCGTCCGCAGCAGCCGGGCATGGCGAAGAGCGTATCCTTGAGCCCGTCACAGAGCCACGCCTGGATGACCTCGCGAAGGTCGCCGGCCACGAAGGGGATAACTCGAATGCCGTAAGCGGCCACCATGGCCTGCATGGGTCGAGAGATCGCACCACAGATCAGGGTGTCTATGCCGAACCGGGCCAGACGAAGCGCCCTTTGGGCCGGTATATCATCCCCGAGGGATTCCCGGGTCTCCCTCACGATGCGTCCCGATTGGGCCTCCACAAGAAGAACCTGCCGGGTCACATCAAAGACCGGTGCAATTCGATTGTTCCAGGCTGAAAAGGCGGCTTTCATGATCAAGCTCCTGCGTATCATTTTCCATATAATGATAAGCATTCATCGTGCCAACCTGGTCATGCCTGACTATAATAGTTATAACAATTTGAAAAAGTTATATTTTCAATGTGAGCACATGTGAAGGCATCGGAGAGTATAGTAGCAATTTGGATATGGTATCATAGTTTTATGGGTGCAATAAAGCTACTTCTTTCACGAATGGCGATATCTGCCGTCTTTCTCAGGAAGGGCGATCCCCAGCTTCCTCATCTTCCGGTACAGGGTGGTCTTGTGGATGCCCAGGTCCCGTGCCGTTGCAAGGCGATTAAAGGCGTTTCGCTCGAGGGCGTCCCGAATGGTTTGGGTGTCGAGCAGGTCATGCGCCCCCTTCATGGTGGGTGCAGTAGCGTCAGTAGCACCTTGTGTGGTTAGTTCCTCTGGAAGATGACCGATGCCGATGATGCCGTCGGTGCACAGGATGAAGGAATATTCGATGACATTTTCGAGCTCCCGTACGTTTCCTGGCCAGTCGTGCGCCATGAGGAGGGAAAGCGCATCCGCCGAGATCCCCTGGATGGCTTTTTGCTGCAATCGATTGAACCGGGCGATGAACTGCTCCACCAGGAGGGGAATGTCCTCCTTGCGGCGGCGAAGCGGCGGCAACTCCACCCGAACCACATTCACCCGGTAGTAAAGATCCTCGCGGAAGGCCCCCTGTCGCGTCTGTTCCGCAAGGTCCTTATTGGTGGCCACGATGATCCGCGCATCGGCGGTTTCGGAGCGGGTTGCGCCCAGCGGGTCATAGGTGCGCTCCTGGAGCACCCGGAGGAGGCGCACCTGGAGGGCAGGGCTCACCTCGCCTATTTCGTCAAGGAACAGGGTTCCTCCGGTGGCTATTTCGAAACGCCCGGGCTTGTCCTTGGTCGCCCCGGTGAAGGCGCCCGCCTTGTAGCCAAAGAGCTCCGACTCCAGGAGCGTATCCGGCAGGGCCCCACAACTGACGGCCACAAAGGGCCCCTTGGACCGCGGGCTCAACGAGTGAATCGTTCGGGCCATCAACTCCTTGCCGGTCCCGGTTTCACCCAGGAGCAGTACGGTGCTCGGGCTTGCGGAGATGGCGGGGAGGACCTCGAACACCTTTTGCATGAGGGGGCTTCGACTGACCAGATCGCCGATCCGGAACCGCCTTTCCAGTTCCTGGCGCAAGGCCTCGACCTCGCTCAGGTCCCTGAATGTCTCAGCACCTCCGACGATACGGCCATCCTTGTCCCTGAGCATTGCCGTGGAAACGCTGATGGAAATCCTGGACCCGTCGGCCTTGATGATATACCCGGTCTTTCCTATGATCCGCCTTCCGGTTTTTAATGTCCGCCGCAGGGCGCACTCGGTCTCACACATACTGGAGCGAAACACCTCGGAGCACAACCGGCCGATGGCCTCGGTGCGAGGGATGCCGGTGATTTCCTCGGCGGCCCTGTTAAACGAGGTAATGCGCCATTCCAGGTCCACCGTGAACACCCCGTCGGAAATACTCTCCAGGATGGCCTCGGTAGGGGTAAGGATTGATGGGTCTTCCTTGCGTTTGTGCGTCTTAGCCATTGGTCACATCATTCTTTGGCATCCGGGTTGGAAAAATCCCTGGTAATCATACCGGGTATTGCTTTCCCGAACAGGTCTCGCGTTCTCCAGAGGTAGACGATGGCCCACAGGGCAACCAGGGCAAACGGGGTGAAAAGTATGGCGCCGGGACTGATACGGCCCACGTACAGGTCACGCACCCATACCGCGGTCAGTGAATAGACCCACAGGACATTCGCCGCCTGTGCCAGGGACCACCCCCAGTCCCGACAGCGCCAGAGCCCGGGGACGCTCAGGATCAAGACGGGTACGGCCCAGATAAGGTCCCCCACCAGAAACCCCAGCGTTGCCGCTGCAGACGCCCGAAGAACGGGATCCCGGATCGGCTCTCCGGCAAAAAAACGGATATACGCAAGAGTCCAGAAGAAGAGCGTCAATGCTGCGGCCGTGCCGTTGATGACAGCTATCACTGTCACACCTGCCGGCCTTTTTGCACAAGAGATGGTTCGTGACATAGCTTCGTGTGTCTCCATAATAGTGCACGTGTGTGTCCGCCCGTCTCGGAGTTCCCTTCATGGGTTCACCGCTCGGGACTTCGCACCGACCGTTCATTCGGACCGCAATCAATCATGGCGCGCAATCCTCTCAATCCGCGGCCTATATAATTCGTTACCCGGTACGAATCGATAATCCTGCCAGGTTACCGGCGATCCCGCCCGGTACCCGGAAATGGTGATCCCTCATCTGAGCAGCATGACGATGGCGAGTATCACGGTACTGGTGCCGGCAAGGGCGACTAGTAAGGGCCCGACGACATAGTCATACAAAATGGCGACAAAGGCTGGAAAATACAAGAAGATGGTCATCACCAATATGATGTAGTAAATGTTGTTTCGCTTCATGTCAGCCTCCGCTTTCCTATTTAAAAGCGCTCCTGGGATTTCGGAACACCTTGCAGGTGCGTGTATCTATAATTATATTGAAAGACGGAGAAAATCAAGGGGAGCGCGTGTTAAGGGTGCACCAGGGACCGGGATGGAATCACATATGTTTGCCTCCTGCGCAGAAAAACGGCTGTATACGGCTGAGCGACAATCGCTTGAGGAGCATGGTGGCATACGTTCCCCTGGGAAGAAGGAATCCTATCCTGCATTTAATCCGCTGGGGATAGAGTTCGTCGGGTTCCTTCTCGACAACGCGTAAATCCTGGGGAACAACGATCATATCCCTCTCGATGCCGCCCACTGCCGTTTTATGGAGTTTTTTCACCTTGAGGTCCCTGAGGGTGATTCCCTCCCTTGAGAGAATCGTTTCGGTGACGGCACGGACATGCTCATCCTCTATGATGCTGTTATGCCCTGGCACGGGGAGCTTGGTTGATCTCATCCTGGAAAGGCATTCCTCGCAGGTTTTCCGGTAGAAGAGGAGATTGCCGTAGGCAAAGGGGAGTTCTGTCAGTGGAATCCGATATAGCGTTGAGAGCACAAGGAGGTATTCCCGGAGAATCTGGTTGAAGAGAAAGGATTGATAGGCATTCAGGGCAAACATGAGAAAGGGCCGTCCAATCCGGGTAAGGGCCTTGGTGAATGCCTGACGGCATCCCCTCCGGCAAAGGTATTCCATGATGTTTGTATATCGTTCGGGAACCTTTTCTGTGCACTCCTCCCACCGCCCCCAGTTTGCAATGACGCACTTTTTGAACCGTTTTACATCACCCCGGTCATGTCTGGACGGCCACAGGTACAGCTTGAGGGCCTGTTCGCTTCGTCCCAGGAAGAGTTCCTTGCCCATGAATCCCAGCCTGTGCCGTGCGGAACCGAACCGCTGTTCATCATAGTAGTTGGGGAAACCGCATTCCCGGACCTC
>JBLIRN010000054.1:0-18213 GCA_049472315.1 bacterium | reverse complement strand
AGCGACACCATATGGCTGCCCACGTCAATACAAGGGGCGTCGATCTCCACCAGGCCGTCGATCCCCAGGCGGGAGGAGGCGCTCACGGTGCTTTCGGGGGATGCGATGAACAGACCCGAAACGATACGTATATTTCCTCCCCTTCCCCCCTCTGCATTGGCAATGATCCTGCTTTTTTCCAGGACAGCGGAACGCGCCTGCATATCGATGTTCCCACCGTTTCCCGAGCCCCCTGTCACGGTCGCGGTGATGCCCCCGTGAATGAGATGGAGAAGCGGTCCGCCATCGATCCGGATATCCCCTCCCTCCGCAGCCGATGCCTCGGTGGTCACAAGGCCGTGTTCACAATGCACAATATCAGTCACCCGGATGCGAATGGCGCCGGCATCCCCGGTCCCACCGCTGTCCGCCATGATCTGGGCGCCATTGTAGATGTGGAGTCTCCCTGCGTCGACCCGGATCTCCCCTCCCCGGCCATTTCCCACGGTGGACGCCATGATGCATGATCCGTCACCCTCGAGGCGCAGGGATGGCGCGCTTACCCCTATGTCCCCTGCATCGCCCTCCGCAGCGGCCATGCTGAAGATCCCGGTATGGTGACCTGGGTCATCCCCTGCGAGGATGGAGGCGGACCCGGATGCACGGATCCCTATGTCTCCCCCCCGGCCCGCACCCAGGGTGGAGCTATTGATCATGCCGCCATCGGTTAGTAATAAGCATCCCACATCGATCAGTATCTCCCCTGCCTGACCGATGCCCTGCCCCGATGCGAGGGTTTCGATAGCGCCTCCATCCGAAACGACAAGGCATGGCGAGACAATCTCGATTCTTCCGGCATCACCGTCATCATCTGCCAGGGCCATGATCCTTCCCCCCTCGATACGGATCGATTCTGCGCTGTTCATGCTGATCATGCCGCCCTGCCCGGTTCCCTCGCTGCTGCTGTTGATCCTGCCTCCTTCGGCGATCTCCAGGGAGCCGGTGCTCAAGGCTATATCCCCTGCCCTTCCGGTGCCGAAGGCGGTGGAGGCACCTATCTCGGCACCGTTTTCCACCCTTACCACGGGCGCGGACACGCTGATCCCCCCTGCATCCCCGTGCCCGCCGGTCATGCTGAATATGCCCGACACGGAATCCCCTGATTCGGCCAGGGATGAGATGAGGACTTGTTCCGATGCCCTGATCACTATGCCGCCGCTGTTTCCCGAGGCGCCCTCCAGACAGCTCGATGTGACATACCCGTCGGTGATGGACACCCGGCCTGCATCGATCAGAACATAGGCGCCCGTTCCTTCCGCCTGGGTGATCCCGCTCACCTCCCCGCCGTCGGCGATGGTTAGGAGCGGGGTCTCAATGGCGATCAACCCCGCATCCCCCGAGCCCCAGGTTTCCGCCCCTATTCCGGGGGAAGAGAACTCTCCAGGATGGGCGATGAAAACGGATTCCTCGGCCTGGATACGCACCTCCCCGCCCCTGCCCGGACCGTAGGTGGCGACCGAAATTGCACCTCCCTCGGTTATCTCCAACTGTTGCACGGAAATGGCGATATCCGCGCCCCTGCCATAGGCGTATTCGTCGGTCTCGCCGGTTATGATCCCCTCCCTGATAATGGCAAGTGATCCGCAGTCAAGGGAAATATCCCCGGCATCTCCCTCGTCATAGGCCTGGGCGTATATGCCGCTCCGGTATTCACCGTAGCCGCTGATGGAGGTCTCCCCGGAGGATTGGATGGCGATATCTCCGCCCCTTCCCGATCCGTATGAGCAGTTCTCGATGGTTCCTCCCCCGTCGAGGACCACGGTATCCGCCTGGACGGCGATGCGGGGGCCTGCACCCTCGTCGTAGGTCCCCCCGGATATCACCGCATCGTCCGTTACAGTGACGGAGGGTGATGAGATGGTAAGGGAGCCTGCATCCCCCTCCCCTTCCGTCCACGTGTAGATGCCGCTTTCCGCATAGTCCCCTCCTGTGACACGGATGGATTCGCCGGCGGTTATGGCGATGTCCCCGCCGAGGGCCTGACCGTCGCAGGCGCTGTTGATGCTTCCGTCGTCCTCAATCACCACCCTCCCGGCATCGATGACGATGGGGCTCCCCCTCCCCTCATCGATGCCGAAGCTGGTGATTTCACCGGCCTCGGTGATCCGCACCTCGTCCTGTACCCGGATGTCGATGCACCCCTCTGCCTCATCCCCCTCGACCATCGCAGACACCATGGAATCACTCACCACGAACCGTCCCCCCCGTATAAATATCCCTGCCCCTCCTGAACCGGCAACGGACACATAGGAATACCCGGCAAGCTCGATGCTCCCCAGGCTGGAGGACTCAAGGCGGATATCGTGCCCCTCCAGAAGGGCCTCACCCCCTGATGCAACACTGGCAATCCCTATGCCCCCCTCCTCCGTGTAGAGGATCCCCTCCTCTATGCGGATATCCCCTCCCACCAGGGAAAGGGTCTCCCCTTCGGGAACCTGCAGAAAACTCCCCTCAACGGCAATCCCTTCCGGCATGCCGTCCGGGAAGCCGAAGGCACTCGGCGGGGCGATGCTGAGCAGGCTCGTTGCAGGGTGTGCTGCATCGAATCGGCCCGATTCCCCGAGGCGCAGGTAACCGGCGGTGCTCGCATAAAAGGAACCGCTGATGTCCAGTAGAGCATTTGGTCCGAACAGCATGCCGCTCGGATTGATGAGGAAGAGGTCCGCACCGGGAATGGCGGAGCTGACAAGGCCGTCTATCAGGGATGCGCTTCCACCGGTGACCCTGCCGATGATGTTTTCCACGCTGCCGGGACCGGTGAAGGTCGCGGTCTCACCGGTGTGCACGTTGAACTCGCCAAAGCTGTGGAAGAGGTTTCCGCCCACCTGCTCCCCCATGGCATGGGTGATGAGATAATCGGGTCCTTCGAGGGGGCCGTGCGGCCCGAGGGTGCCGTCGAGGGTGATCTGGGCCGGGGCCTCCGGCGGCACCAGGAGGAACATCAGGAATATTATTATGGTAAAACATATTGAATATGTTGATCTATCATATTGCGGCTTCATATATTGTATTAGCATATTCATGACAATCTCCATTGAACCAAAGAAATTACCGTACATCATAATCCTGCATGATCAAAGGTGCATCCAGGCCCAATTATCGAAACTTATGGCAATCTATGGGATGGGCGGTGTGCCTGTGTGCCTGCGGACGAGCACTGCAGCGCTCATAGCACACGCCCCTCGATCTGAACGTGTATACCATCGTCCTGTATGTCCCGCTCCGTGACCGGGAGGTCCCTGAGGGGAATGCCCCAGTAAACGGCAAGGGATATACGGCCCGCGATGAGCCCCCTGATGCCGATCCCGATGCTTGAGAGGGATGTGGGCTCGGGGGTGGGGGTATTGGTGTTCCATGACCGTCCGTAATCGAGGAATGTTGCCGCCTGCAGCGGCGCCTCCCCCCGGTGATTGCTGATAATCGGTATGCGAACCTCCACCGACGAGGCAAGGCCGTTGTCCCGCACCAGCCGGTTTTCCCGGTAGCCCCGTACGCTGTTCATCCCGCCGACGGCGAACCTCTCGAAGGGGAGAAGGGGATCGTTGGCAAGCTGCACATCCCCCCTGAGCACCACGACGGTCCCCCGGTCTCCCAGCCTCCGCACCCATTGTATCTGACCAAGCCAGGCGCAAAATGCGCCGTCCTCCCTGTCGCTCTCCCATGTTCCGGCGAGGGCATCCTCCCCCAGGCTGAAACAGGAGCGCACGGCAAAGGCATTGGCATTGCTGCGATCGTTCCATTGCTGGGCGAAACGCACCACCTTCAGCCTGGTTCTTCCCTCCTCCGCCCCATCGGTGAAGGAAAAGGGCCTCCCCAGAAGGAAGGTCCTGCTGCGGCGTACCTCGGCAGCGAGGGAAAGGGAGAGTTCCCTGCCGGAGCCCCGATATACGGAGTGACTCAGGATGCATCCCCAGGTTGTATCCTTGCCTCGTATGTCGAGCTCGTGAAAGGGCTCCTCGATGACCAGGGTGTCGCTTTCCCGAAAGGAAAGCTTGAGGGTGCTATCCCGGGCGGTGAGGGGGATGGTGTACGAGAGGTCCGCGTCGGTGGCGCCCTCTGTTTTCCCCAGGGTCCCCTCGATCACGTCACCGTTTCCGGTGAGATTGCGATGAGCGGCATGGATCCATGCACGTTCGGGACCGACGCCGGGCGGCCGGCAGTTGCAGGCTCCGAAATCGAGGGCATAGGGGGCCGCCTCCTCGATTTGTGCATACAGGATGCCCTCGCCCTCACGTAGTCCCGGACCGAGCAGGGCGTTGATGTGCCGTATACGGGGATCATTGTCCAGTCGTGCCAGGGCTGCCTGGAGGTCGAGGGCATTGACCGGAGGGCCGGAGGAGCGGCGGAGCCGCCCGGCAATGAACCCCGTTCGAAAACGGGTGTTTCCCTCCACCACGATCCCGGCGATCCTTCCCTCCACGGCCTGCAGGCGTACGACACCGTCGTGCACCTCCTGATCCGGGATGATCACCCAGGAGGTGACATACCCTCTCTGGCGGTAAAAACGGGTAAGCGCCTCCCGCAGGTCCTGGAGCTCCTCAGAGGTGATCTCTCGGTTCTCATAGCATGCGGTGAGTGCAGCACATTCTTCTTTTGAAAATACGGTGTTTCCGAGAAGATCGATCCTTTTCACATACACCCGTGAAAGGTGCGAGAGCGCACCGGTTTCCCCGGCTGGATTTGGGGTCAGGTCTTGAATTGACAGTTTTTGCTCCGAAAATAGAATCGTATTTTCATGCTTGGTGGCGCCACGAAGTGGCATGAGGGTTTGTTCCGAAATTGGTTCCTCGGCGCGCGACATCCCCGTTGCCGCATCCTTATCAGGGCAGGAGTATCCCCAGAATGCCGATGCTGCTCCAGGGGGTGCAATGACGTGCAGGATGAACATGAGGGCGGCCAGACAGAGGAATACCCCTTCCCCTGCCCCGGCAGATCCCCGTGTGAGCCGGTTTCCCCTCTGCATAAAAAGTCGTCGCCAGTAATCGAGTTAACAGCACGACCGTGGAAGGAAAAACGGTGATGTGGTGAACGATGAATACGATGGTTACGACAGGAAGGCAAAAGCCCGGAAGAAATGTGTATAAATAAGGATATCCATACCTGGCGGGAATGTCAACCCCGCTTGACACCCCGCCTCCTCTCCATCAGCAATTCCTGCGTTGCTGTTGCGATGTCGGGGGGCAGGCATGTCCGGCTCCGTTCCCGGACCCACGATTCATAATTATTATTACTGCCTTTTCATCCTCTCTATACACAAAGGGGTGAGATCGAGGCCGGTCCGGTCCCTGATCGCCTCCACGATCCTCTCCGCACCAAGGATTCGGGCCCTTTGGTAATCCTTCTCGCCAATGATCACCCGGGGAGGATCGTCCGCAGGCCGCACCCTGATGTCATTGAATCCGAGGTCCCGGAGGGCGTCCTCGGCATGCTCCAGGCCGGCAAGTTCCTCCCTCCTCAATAGATGGCCCGGAGGAAAGCGGGTGGCAAGGCAGGAGTCAGCAGGTCTTTCCCAGAAGGGGATCCCCTCCTCCTGCGCGAGCAATCTCAACGCATGCTTTCCAAGCCCCAATTCCCTCCAAGGGCTCAGGATTCCGAATTCCCGGTTTGCCCTCATTCCGGGACGCGCACCCGGATCGTCCCCTGCATGGGAGCCATCCAGAATGACGACTCCATGCCCCTCTCCGGCAACCTCACGGGCATGGAAAAACATCCTCGCCTTGCACCGATAGCACCGCTCCGGGCCATTGGATTGTATCCCCTCCTCATCGAGGGGATCGTAGTCGATCACGAGGTGCTCGATACTTAGGGTAGATGCCCAGTTCATGGCATTGTTTATGCTGTATATTGTATGAAGTGGTGAAACAAAGGTGACGGCCCGTACCCGTTCCCCTGCAATGGCATGAACCATCTTCAAAAGGAGGCAGCTATCCAGACCGCCGGAAAGACACACCATTAGGGAGGAATACGGGTCCAGGATCGTGGCAAGTAATCGTTGAGTAGTAGCCATCGTAGTTTCTCATTGTCATAAATAGTGATTTTGTTTGCACATTGTGAAATAAAGGACACAATTTTCGCATTGTGCAATTCTTTTAAACCTAACAGTGGTCAAGGGTTTTATATGTTAGCATACAATATGCATAGTAAAATGACAAACGATTCCTTTATATGTGCATATATTATATGATGTTAGGGGAAGTCATTTTGACAGAAGGAGGTCCGAAGGGTATAATTGTTAATGGCATAATTTTTTTATAATAGTATGTTTCAATAGCTGGGCAGGTGTTACTCTTTACATGATGATTATTCATTCCACAATGAATAACACTCGGGCCCAAAGGAGTGAGGTGGTGGCCGTCTGAAAAAGCAGTAAGAAATCCGTGGTTAATTTTTAGGTTGTTAAAGTCAAACATCAGGGTAAAGTAAAAGAAGGGTAACCAGGTTATGAAAGCTAAATGCTCTGTTCTGTGTATCATCGCATTGGTTTGTATCCTTTCATGCGCCGTAACCCTTACCATGACAACACCCGCTTATTCATACTATGGACTCTCCAGCATGTACGGCGGGCTCTACGGCATGTACGGCGGAATGTACGGCGGAATGTACGGCGGACTCTACGGCATGTACGGCGGAATGCTCGGCGGCATGTACGGCGGAATGCTCGGCGGCATGTACGGCGGACTCTACGGCATGTACGGCGGACTGCTCGGCGGCATGTACGGCGGCCTCATGGGCATGTACGGCGGCCTCATGGGCATGTACGGCGGCCTCATGGGCATGTACGGCGGCTTGCTCGGCGGCCTCTACGGCGGCGGGCTCTACGGCATGTACGGCGGACTGCTCGGCGGCCTCGGCATGTACGGCGGCCTCATGGGCATGTACGGCGGCTTGTATGGCATGGGCATGTACGGCGGAATGTACGGTGGGCTCGGCTCATCGATCCTCTCGGCGCTCCTAAGCCCGTCAACCACGACGACGGCACCGGCTGTGACAGCACCTGTGGCAACCGTTCCTGTAGCGACTCCGGTGGCGACCGCCGTGGCGACACCTGTGGCGACCGCTGCAGCGCTCGGATTGATCCCGTTTGCGCCGTTTGTACCGTTCTTCTAAAGGCACTGCTGCGGTTTTGTGTTAGACGGATAAGGGGATACGCCGTTGGGAAATCGGCGTATCCCCTTTTTTTACCCCTGCCCGCATACCGCGCAGAAATGATCTCTTGCTGAAGATTGCCGTAATGATGATTGCTCAATAGATTATGGTATCGTCGCTTCGCTCCGCCTGACCAAGCTTCGTCAGCGTAGCTGCCTGTCCGAAGGATATCCTGCACGTACCCGGAATGGACCACAGGGGCCGGAGGCACCGAGGTTTTACATCCATGAATATCACCCGCCGTCTTACAATCGTTCCTTGAAAAAGACCTTCACGCCCAGCTATACAACGAATAGGGATTGGTATCGATATTGACACCATCCCTGTAATTGCCTATACTTTCCACACTATGAGAAAAGAAGGATTGCGAAAACAGGAGGAGATTATCAGGTATATCTGGGGCATGGGACCCTGGCTGGTGGTGATTGCGCTTCTCGTTATCGCGGGGATGCTGCTGGTGGGTATCGCCCGAAAGAAGCAACAGATCAGGGAGGAGAAACTCGCCGCGTATGAAAAAAACCGGCAGCCGGTAAATGTGGTGGTGCAGGAGATCCAACCCACCCAGGTGGTGGACCGCATCAACCTCCCCGCCGTCATCGCCCCCCTCGAGGACCTGACCGTTCTCGCCGAGGTGACCGGAACGATCGTCGACATCACGGTGAAGGAGGGCGACAGCGTAAATAAGGGTGATCTGCTTGCCAGGATCGATCCACGCGACTACCAGAACCGGGTGAGACAGATCGAGGCCTCATACAGGCTTGCCCAGGAGGACTTCGCCCGGATCTCGAAACTGGCCGAACGGGATGCCGCCTCCAAGGCGCAGCTCGATACGATCCAGGCACGCCTGGAGGAGACGGCATCCACCCTCGCCGCAGCCAGGCTGGATCTCGCCCGGTGCACCATCACCGCACCCCTGTCCGGGTTCATCAACCGACGGTTCGCCAAGCCCGGCCTGCTGATCAGCCGTGCTGATCCCCTCTTTCAGATTCTCGATACCCGGCGGGTCAAGGTGGAGGTGGGGATACCCGAATCGGACGTCCAGGCGGTCAACGATCTCGAGGAGGCGGAGATCACCGTGGAGGCCCTCGATGACCTGAAGGTGGTGGGGAAAAAAGTGTTCCTGTCCCGCCAGCCGGAAACCTACGCACGGGTCTACACCCTCAAGCTGGAGGTGGAGAACCCGGACAACATCCTCAGGCCGGGGATGTTCGCACGGGTGGACCTTATCAAGGAACGGTATCCCGGCTCCTTTGTGGTTCCCCTGTACTCCGTCATCACCAATGCGAATGAGCGCTACGTGTATGTGGTAAACGATGACACCGCCCATTACCGCCCGGTGAGGCTCGGTGTGCTCCAGGGATGGCAGGTACAGGTGGTTTCGGGCATCAAGCCGGGCGACAGGGTGGTGGTGGTCGGGCAGAGAAACCTGGAGGACGGCCAGCCCGTTTCGGTCATCCGGACCATAGGCGATCCCAGCGAGCTGCAGTTATGATCATAAGCGACACCGCGATTCGCCAGAGAATCAGCGTCATGGTTCTCACCGCCATCGTCATCGTGTGGGGCCTTTATTCCTATTTCGCCCTCCCCCGGGAGGCGGCCCCTGACATTACCATACCCAACGTGTTCGTTTCCACCTCCTACCGGGGGGTGTCGCCTGCCGATATCGAGAAATCCATCACCATCCCCATCGAAAAGAAGCTCAAGGGGCTGGAGAATGTGAAGAAGATCCAGTCGGTGAGCTCCGAGGGGCTCTCCTCCATCAACATCGAGTTCGTCACCGGCACGGATATCGACGATGTCCTCCAGAAGGTGCGGGACAAGGTGGACGAGGCCGACTCCGAACTGCCAACCGACCTCGAGGAGGAACCCTCCATATTCGAGGTGAACTTCTCCGAGTTCCCCATCCTCGTGCTCTCCATGAGCGGAAACATCGGGCTTGCACGCCTGAAAAAGATCGCCGAGGACCTTCAGGACGATATCGAGTCCATACCCGGGGTCCTGGAGTGCGAGCTGAGCGGCGGGCTTGAACGGGAGATCCGCATCGAGCCCTATGCGGCAAAGCTTGCCTACTACGGTATACCGGTCACCTCGCTGCAGCAGATCGTGTCCGGAGAAAACCAGAATGTATCCGGCGGCATCATCCGGATGGGCAACGGCCGGTTCCGTCTCAGGGTGCCGGGGGAATTCGCCCAGCCGGAGGAGATCCTGGGGCTGGTGGTGGGAAGTCATCATGGTGAGCCGGTGTACCTCAAGGACGTGGCCCGGGTGATGGATGGATTCAAGGACCAGGAGAGCAGGTCACGCCTGAACGGCCGCGAGGCGATCAACCTCTCGGTAAAGAAGCGTTCGGGCGAGAACATCATCGCCATTACCGACCGGATCGACGAGCTGATCGCACAGGCCAGGCAATCATGGCCCCAGGGGGTCACCATCACCAAGCTGATGGACAATGCAAAGGACATCCGCGACATGATCGCCGACCTGGAGAACAACCTCATCTCCGGCCTGATCCTGGTTGTGCTGGTCCTCCTCTTCTCCCTGGGCCTCCGGAACGCGGTGCTGGTGAGCCTCGCCATCCCGCTTTCCATGCTCATGTCCTTCAGCATACTCCAGGCCATGGGCATCACCCTCAACATGGTGGTGCTCTTCAGCCTCACCCTTGCCCTGGGGATGCTGGTGGACAATGCCATCGTCATCGTGGAGAACATCTTCCGCTATATGGAGCAGGGGGTGCCCAAATTCCAGGCCGCCATGAAGGCAACCAGCGAGGTGGCCTATCCGGTCATCGGCGCCACGGCAACCACGGTGTTCGCCTTCTTCCCCCTCGTGTTCTGGCCCGGGATCATGGGCGAATTCATGAAATACCTGCCCATCACCCTGATCGTCACCCTGTCCTCGAGCTTGTTCGTGGCCCTGGTGATCACCCCGGCACTGGCGAGCTTCGTGATGAAGCCAAAGATGATCCCCGGGCAGGGAACCGCCGTGACCGCAGAAGAGATACAGCAGGCAGGGGAGCAGCCGGTATCCTGCACCACCGCCATCCTCAAGACCTACCGCAGGATCCTGGAGGCCTGCCTGAATCACCGGGTGGCGGTCACCATTGCCAGCTTTGTCTTCCTCGCCGTATGCGTGCTCGCCTGGGTGTGGAGGGTCGGCCTGGAAAAGCCGGTGGAATTCTTTCCCTATATCGATCCCATGGCCTTCTACGTTAACATGGATATGCCCGAGGGCGCCGACCTGGATTACGCCGATAATCTTGTAAAAATGGCGGAGGTCAAGGCATGCGGCGCGCACATTGATCCCCTTCGCCAGGGGAAGGCCGACATAGACGCACTGTACGAGTCGTGCATGAGCCCCCAGGTCCATAAAAAGGCGGATGGATCGGAGTTCCAGGGACCGGGCGACCTGAACAATGTGCAATACATCTATTCACGGAGCACCACCGCGACCGGCGGCGGCATGCGTTTCAGCGAGAATACCCCCAACCACATCGGGGTCCAATTCATCGATCTTGAGGAACGCACCGAGCCCTCCATCGAGACCATCGAAAGAATCAGGCAGCGGCTGACGGGGATCCCCGGCGCCAAGGTCACCATCATGGAACGGGAGGAGGGGCCTCCCACCGGCGCCCCCATCAATATCGAGGTGGTGGGTGAACGGTTCGAGGTGCTGGGGCAGATTGCCCGAAGTGTCCGGGATCTGGTATCGCAGGTCCCCTTTGTAAAGGACGTGCGGGACGACTACATCCCCGGGTACCCCTCCATAAGGGTGCGGGTGGACAGGCAGAAGGCCGCGCTCCTGGGCCTCTCCACCAACAGCATCGGGTTCGTGTTGAAGACCGCCTTCAACGGCCTCCAGGTCTCCACCTACCACGAGGCAGACGAGGACTACGACATCACCATCCAGCTCTCCGAGGAAGAGCGGGAATCCACGGACATCCTCAGGCACCTCCTCATCCCCAGCCCGAACGGCCAACTGGTGCCCCTCTCCACCGTGGCGAGCTTCTCCTATGAGGGGAGCCTCGGGGAGATCACCCGGATCAACCATGAGCGGGTGGTAACGGTGAGGGCCAACGTGGAGGAGGAGTATGTCCCCGGACCGGTGGCACGCGCGCAGGCAGAAAAGCTCCTTTCGGGCATCACCCTTCCGCCCGGGTACCGGATCAGGTTCACCGGGGAATTCGAATTCCAGAAGGAAGCGGAGGACTTCCTGGGCAAGGCGTTCGTGGTGGCGGTCTTTCTCGTGTTCCTCATCCTGGTGGCCCAGTTCAATTCCATCAACAAGCCGTTCATCGTGATGACCACGGTCATCCTTTCGCTGGGGGGCGTGTTTCTCGGTCTCACCTGCTGTAACTTCCCCTTTGGGATCATCATGACCGGGGTCGGGGTGATCTCCCTTGCCGGGGTGGTGGTGAACAACGGGATCCTGCTCATCGACTATATCGGCCAGTTGAAGCAGCGGGGCTTTTCCTCCCGGGAGGCGGTCATCGCAGGGGGATGCACCAGGCTGAGGCCGGTGTTCCTGACCGCCATCACCACCATACTGGGACTGGTTCCCATGGTGACCGGGGTCTCTTATGACTTTCACAAGGGCCACATCGCCTGGGTGAGCCAATCCAGTCAGTGGTGGCAGACCATGGCCTCCGCCGTCATCTTCGGCCTCGGCCTCGCCACCATCCTGACCCTGATTGTGGTGCCGGTCCTCTACTCCATGACCGAATCCGCGCAGCGGGGATTTGCCCGCGGGGCGGCATGGTGCAGGGAGATGTACTGGAGGCCCTACCATAGGCTATTTGAGAGGGATTGAGGGAAACGCTATGGAGAATAAGAAGGAAACGGAAACGGACATCAACAACACACCGGTGAAGAAACTTCGATGGACCCGATCGAAGATCGTCCTGCTCTGGCTCGGGCTTGTCGTGTTCATCGTCATCTCGGCGTTCACCCACCTGGACAAAAAGCTCGCCGCCGCCTGTGTCATCCTCTTCGGTCTCATTACCCCGGTGTTCTCAGGGATCTTCTCCTTTCTGGGCACCTACATCGGGATGATCCCCTATTTCGGGCCCACCATCATCAAGGTCTTCGCCCTTCCCGCCACCCTCCTCATCACCATCAGCGCATACATCATCGGCCTTGTACGGATCAAGCAGGGGATGTTCAAGCAGGTGGTGAGCGCACGGCTCTATGCCCTTGTCCTTGCCATCGGCATCGTTATCGGTTACATCCTGGGAAAGATCTTCTGATCATTTCTTCCGGTGTCCCGGGGATTCACCCTCAAAAACATGGGGATTCCCTTTCGTTTATGAAGGACACCGCTATGAAGCCAACCCCGTAATTTATATGCCTCCTATCGTAAAATTTTTACGCGAATGATTCACCGCCAGGCATCTCCCTGCGGCCCCGGCTCCCGATATCTCCGTCTCCCTGCATCCCCTTCCCCTCATCACGCATTCAGACCCATCGCATGCGTCACTGGCACGAGAGTTGCTTTTTTAATAATCAACATGCCGGAGAGGCATGGATGTTGATACCAGTGAAAGGGAAACGGTCCTCGTAACGATACAATTCGAATGACATAGCGTCTTCTGATAGGAATACCGGATGGGTCGCATTTCCCGCGTTTATCCGTGAATTATCGAGATTCTTACGATACATTGTCCGTGAATGGTTAGAGATGGTAGTGAAGGAATGAGAAAAAGGATTGCTTGTTGTATCGAATCACTCACCTGGGTCAGAAAGAGCCTCGCCTTCAAGCTGATCCTGTGGATCGGCATCATCCTCGTCATCTCCCTCAAGCTCTTCTTCTATTTGGAGAATGCGGCCGACCGGCGGATGATGGTCAACCAGATCAAGGAGGAGGCATACCGCCTGAGCGATATCATCAAACGGGGCACCTACCAGGATATGCTCGAGGCGAGGAGCGAGGACCTGCAGGAGACGCTGGAGACCATCGGCGCCCAGGAGGATGTAAGAAAGGTGCGGATCGTTGAGCGGGGAAGGATCAAGCGATCTTCCATAAAGGGGGAGGTAGGGGAAAAGGCCAGCAAGGATGCGGAATCATGTATGGACTGCCACACCGTAAAGGGAGGAGAACCCCTTATTGTCAGCCGCTTCCGCTTCTTCACCTCGGAGGAGGGTGAGCATGTCCTGGGTTTTGCGAATCCCATCTACAACGAAGAAAAATGCCAGTCCTGTCACAGCTCGGATAAGGAGGTGCTGGGGGTCCTGGACATCATACTCTCCTTGGAGAAGGTCCACAGGGCAATCGCCGCTAACGAAAGGCGATCCCTTATCTGCATTCTGTGCCTTTTCCTCATCACTGCCCTATCCATTGCGCTGTTCATCCTGAGATTCGTGAACAGGCCGATACGGGAACTCACCTACGGAACCCGCAGGATCACCCACGGGGACCTCAACTACCACATCCACAGCCGTGCAGAGGACGAGATCGGCGAACTGGCCAAATCCTTCAACCGTATGACCGACGATCTCAAGAGCTATCAAGGGCAGCTCATACATGCAAAGGAGTACATCGACAACATTATCAAGAGCATGACCGACTCACTTATCGTGGTTGATCCTGACGGCAGGATCACCATGGTCAACCAGGCCGCGGTGAGACTCTTGAGGTTCGCGAGGGAAGAGGATCTCCTCGGCCGGCCCATGGAACTGATATTTTCCGAGGATATCCCGCTTATGTCCCATTCCCCCGATCTTCATACCATCATGACCAACGGTTCGACAAAAAACTATGATACGGCCTGTCGGACAAAGGAGGGGGATGAGATACCAGTCAATCTCTCCGTGTCGGGCATGTGTGATGCACATGGTGACCTCCTGGCCGTCGTCTTTGTCGCACGGGATATGCGGGAGATACAGGCGCTTATCGCCGACCTCAAGCATGCCTACAGGGACCTGCAGGCCACCCAGACCCAGTTGATCCAGTCCTCACGCCTGGCATCCATGGGGGTGCTTGCCGCAGGTGTCGCCCATGAGATCAACAATCCGATCAACATCATCATCAACTACGCGGAACTGCTGGAGGATGATCTATCCCCGAATACGGAGCCTGCCGATTATGTTCGATGGATCCGCAGGGAGGGACAGCGGATCGTCTCCATCGTAAAAAGCCTGCTGTCGTTTGCCCGGACAGACAACAAGGAGTTCACCCCCTGCGAGATAACCGACATCATCACGACCTCCATTGCCTTCATGAATGCCTATCTCGCCAAGGACCGGATCAGGATCCACACCTTCTACGATTCGAATCTTCCCCGAATCAAAGCAAGGTCTACACAGTTGGAGCAGGTATTCATCAATCTTCTCATCAACGCCCGGGATGCGCTCAATGAAAAATACCCCCAGGCACATGAAGACAAACTCATCACCATCGAGGTAAAGGGGATCGAAAGGGATGGTGCACCCTATATCAATATCCGGTTCACCGACTCAGGCATCGGGATCGATAAAGAGAACCTGGACAAGATCTTCGACCCCTTCTTCACCACCAAACGGGCGGACAAGGGTACCGGACTCGGGCTCAGCATCACCTATGGCATCATTGAAGACCATAAGGGAAGCGTGTCGGTCACAAGCACAAAGGGGAAAGGAACAACCTTCACCATCGAGCTCCCCGCAGAGGTGAGCCTGGTTCACGCCGCAGGCATTGCCTGCCTGTAGCCCCTGGACTTCCATCCGCGCATCATGATCATTCATCCATAAATTCCAAAACGTTCAAGATTATTTCATCGCCTGTAACCGAAATGAATTGTGACAAAAGGAGACGTCCTATCGTGTGGGAAAATGATCTCTTTGATGTATAATGGCGAGTGCTCGACATCAAATGTCTTAAATGTCCGGAGAGAACCGATAAGGAATCTTTGCGAGAGAAGCTTTCATTCATGCGTATCCGCAGGATACGGGGGGAGAGGACGGGGATGACTCACGCACGCAATTGGAAATGCACCGGTATGCAGCGGCTTTGGCATGCGCTCATAAATTCGTTAAACGGCCTGAGGTTGGCACTGGCCACCGAGGCGGCATTCCGACAGGAGGTGATCCTTGCCGCCATCCTGACACCGGCGGCCCTCCTGCTTCCCATTCCCCTCTTCAACAGAGGGATCATGATCGCAAGTGTGGTACTGGTGCTCGCAGTGGAGCTCGTCAACTCGGCAATAGAGGCGCTCTGCGACCTTGTCTGTATGGATGACCACCCATTGGCAAAGCGTGCCAAGGACCTGGGGAGCGCGGCGGTCATGATGAGCCTGATCCTTCTTGCCGTTGTCTGGATCGGTGCGATCGTGCACCACGTGGTATGATCTGCTGGCGGCTCCGGGAACGGTGACCGACGGCAAGCCCCTCTCTCTATTCCCTAAGTGCCGGCCCCTCCCCTGCAATAATCATCTCCGAGATCAGCATCAAGGGAACACCGAGAGGGCGCAGGTTATCCGCAGACCGCGAAATCGTCTCGAGCATATCCACCATTTTTCCGCAGATGGTGCCCCACCTACGAATACAGCAATTGTTATAGGTTGCCTAAGAATAGGAATTCTATCGGTTGCCTTGGCAAGGGTTGTAAGGCCCTGCGATCTCAAACCGGTGAGCAACGGGGCATCGGTTTTAAACCTGTTGATATGAATGAGTTATTCCGAAAAAAATATATGACTACTGATTACCGATGATGTATGGGGATCATTTGGATTGATGCCAGGTGACAGGAGCGGAAATGGATCAAATAGACCAGGGATAAGGGGAAAAGAAAAACTCTGAGCAAAGGAAGGATACAAGGTTATATGGCGGAACCGTTAGAGAAACAGGAAAAGAGAATCGGCAGGAATGGCGCTGTGGGCATCTTGATCATTGTCGGACTCATCCTCCTCACGGCAGTCATCTTTACAGGAAATCCTGCTTTCCCATCCACAGAAGAAGAGACTTTCCCGCGTCCTGCGGAACTGGAACCAAGCATCGAATTCTGGAAAAAAATATACACGGTTTACACCACCGAAGAGGGCGTAATCCATGACTCGGACGATCTCACCATAATCTATGAAGTGGTGAATCTTGCAGGCACTGATGGCATGACGGATGTGAGAAGAAAACGAATCCGGTGCGTAAAGGAGAAATACAGGAACATCCTCGGTTCCATCATGAGAAAAAGGGGGTTTAATCTGAACAGGGAGGAAGAGAGGGTCTACAATCTCTTTTCAGACAAGAGCCTGAAACGGCTCTTGGAGGCTCAATATTCCATCCGGTTCCAGCTCGGGCAGAAAGACCGGTTCATCCAGGGGATACGACTTTCGTACCGCTATCTTGACCATATGAAAGAAATTATTGCAGATATGGATCTCCCGGAAAAACTCATCTATCTTCCCCATGTGGAGTCTTCCTTTAATTATATGGCCTTCTCCAAATTCGGCGCTGCCGGTATCTGGCAATTCACGAGGGATACGGGAAGACGGTACCTGAAGATAAATAACGCGATCGACGAGCGGCTGGATCCTATTAAATCCACCCATGCGGCGCTCCAGCATCTCCAGGATAATTACGATAAGATCCGGTCATGGCCTCTGGCCATCATCGCCTATAACTATGGACTTGCAGGCATGAGAAGGGCTGTGGAGGGGCTTGATACGACCGATGTCGTGGAGATCCTTTGCAGACACAAGGGGAGGACATTCGGCTTCGCATCCCGCAATTTTTACTGTGAATTTCTGGCTGCCAGCGAGATTGCCGAAAACTACAATGAGCATTTCGGTGAAATCGATATCGAAGAGCCATTACAATTTCAGGTATATCGGTTGAAGGAAGATGTATTATTGAAGGATATCATGAAATATACAGGATTGGAAAGGCAGGTCATCAAAACATACAATCCTGCAATCAGGAGGTCTGCGATCCTTTCCCAGCGCCATCTGCCGAAGGGTTTTGATCTGAAGCTCCCCGATGACAGGGACTACCGGCTTGACGCATTCTTCTGCAAACACAGATCTCCAAAACCGGTTCAGATGACTTCGGTGGATAAACCACCTCTGAAGAAATCGGTTACCCAGCGGGAACAGGTCATCCCCCGGGAGCCCGCAGCCAAGGATAAGGACCTTGCCACGGATGACGGTGCATTCTCCATCACCTCAGCGATCGCCATCGAGTTCCTCAAGGTTTCGCTGCCCTCTTTTACCCCTCTTGAGCATGTAATCCGGAACCGGAACAGGACCATAATGGCAAGCATGCTTCCCATCCTCCCGTTGCCTGCCGTAATTTCGGGCACATCACTCATGGCGAGTAAGCCATTCAATGCCCCGCTGCCGGTCATAATCGCACGCATGTCATGTATCGCAGCCGGTCCACTCAATGCACCGGTGCATGGTGTAATCCCCAATCATGCCGCAGTCCCGGGCGATCCCTTGTTCCGGAGTAAGTTCATTATTGCAGGCGAATCCATAATCCCGAGCCATTCCGTGATCGCGAGTGGATCTCTCAATGCGCTGATGCCTGGTGTACTCCCCAGTGAGGCCGCAATCCAAGCAATGCTTTGTTCGGGAATGAGTCAATAAGTGCAGGCAAGTCCGTCATTGCGGATGAGCCCCTTCTCCACATATATTCGCCTATCATTGAAGGGTTTCCAGTGCCGCAGATCAATGGAACGGGAAAGCAGAGATACTGTGATCTGCAGTTTAATTTTCCCCCGTTGTTGCGGTCCCTTTTACTCTGGTATTGGGATATATAGTCGATAATGCTAAAATCGAAGAAAGATAGAAAAACAAACCACGTGAACCATCGCCAAAATCTTTTCATCATTTTTGGGGTTGCTTAAATATACTTTTTAGGTTAAAATATCTTAAAAAGTAACAAGTTAAGCAGGAAAAATGACAGATCAGGCCGTATATTTTCAGAAATTTATTATAGAAGGCTTAGTTACAACAATCCTTATTGAAACACTCATTCTCTTTATAAGTGTAAGGATTATCTTAAGAATTCGAAAACAGCAATTATCCCACCAACTTTTAATTTTCACAGGCGTTTTCTGTTCCTT
>JBLIRN010000053.1:0-18623 GCA_049472315.1 bacterium | reverse complement strand
TGGGATGAAAGCCAGAAAAGCAAGGCGGGCATCTTCTCTAAAAAGACCACGGAAAGCCCGGCATGCTTATTGATATTCTATCGAGCGCTCTTATTGGTAATGCCATATTCGATCTGATATATGAATACGTATCAAAGGGTTTAAAATAGTCGGCATGATGCAATGATAACTTCTTCTATCTGTAGGAAACGGATACTTTTTATAGTTTTCATTATGAAGGCCATGTGGGAGCTCAAGCCACCTCAATAATATTTAGGGCCGGTTATCGTAATGACCTTCATCTGTGCCACCCTGAAGGAGGATGCCGGTCCCGCCAATAACAAGATGCCCCCGATAGGAATTCTTAATTCAAAACATTGTTTCTTTTTAATAAATAATTCTCAATTCAATTATTACACATTACGATCAATTATATGATATTACAATAATAATAATCAATTTTATACACAGAAACCTATTCTGAATCCTGCCCAAAAGATATTCATCAGACTTGATTTTAGAAAAAGCTTGTGATATTTTGAGGCAGCCTTTGCAAAAAAAAATCCGGGAAACTAACCCCTTAAGTCTCTACCAACATACTGATTTTACATGAAATAATATCACAGGATTCGCACAAAGCGTGCCCACGCGCATGTTGTGATAAAACGGCTTTTTACCTTCAGGCCATGCATTAATACGGTATAGGGAACGAAGGAAGGAGAATGTGGAGACATGAAGAGATTGTTCTCGGTAGCTGACCTGAAACAGTTACGAGAGGAAATTAATAAGCAGCGGGATCCTGAAAAGACCATCATATCGATCTGCACCGGAACCGGCTGCAGGGCTTATAAATGCATGGACGTGGTCGATACCTTTCGCAGAGAGATCGAGAAACATGGAATAAGCGATAAGGTTGATTTGAAATTAACCGGATGCCACGGCTTTTGCGAACGCGGTCCGCTGATTGTCATTCACCCGAAAAAGATCCTCTACCAGAGGGTGAGTCCTGAGGATATCCCATCGATCATAGAAGAGACCATTCTCAAGGGGAACATCATCGAAAAGCTTCTCTATGTGGACCCGGTGACCGGCAACCGTGCGAAATACGAGGAGGAGGTGCCGTTCTATAAGGGGCAAGAACGGATCATTTTCGGCAATAACGGTATTCTGGATCCGACCAGCATAGAGGATTATGTCATGATCGGCGGCTATGCCGCCCTTGCCAAGGCCCTCTCCTCCATGACCCCTGTCCAGGTGATTGAGGAGATAAAGAAATCGGGATTGCGGGGACGTGGGGGGGGCGGGTTCCACACCGGCAGGAAATGGGAATCGGCCCATAAGGCCGATGCGCCCGACGGTATCCGTTATATCATCTGTAATGCCGACGAGGGCGATCCGGGTGCGTACATGGATCGAAGCCTGCTTGAAGGGAACCCCCACAGCGTGGTGGAAGGGATGATCATCGGCGCCTATGCCATCGGCTCGCGCCACGGGTATGTATACGTGCGAAACGAATACCCCCTTGCCGTTGAAAACCTGACCATCGCCCTGAAACAGGCGCGGGAATTGGGGCTTCTCGGGGAGCATATCCTCGGTTTTGATTTTGACTTTGACATTGTGATTTCAAAGGGTGGAGGGGCCTTTGTATGCGGGGAATCCACCGCACTTATCGCCTCTCTGGAGGGGAAAGCGGGTGAGCCGCGGCCCAAATATATCCACACCGTTGAGAGCGGGCTGTATAACAAACCTACGGTCATCAACAATGTTGAGACGTTGGCAAATGTCCCCCTGATCATTGACCGCGGCGCTGACTGGTATTCACAGATCGGGACCGACGGGAGCAAGGGAACGAAGATCTTCTCCCTGGTGGGAAAGATTAACAACACCGGACTGGTTGAGGTACCCATGGGGATCAGCCTCAGGGAGATTATTTTTGATATCGGCGGAGGCATCCCTGGAGGAAAGAAGTTCAAGGCGGTGCAGACAGGAGGACCTTCCGGCGGGTGTATCCCGGAATCCATCATCGATATTCCTGTTGACTTTGACAAGCTGACCGAGGCGGGATCGATGATGGGGTCGGGCGGCATGATCGTCATGGACGAGGTCACCTGCATGGTGGACGTGGCGAAGTACTTCATCGCCTTTCTCACCGAGGAGTCCTGCGGCAAATGCGTACCGTGCCGTGAGGGGTTGAACCGGATGCTGGAGATACTCACCAACATCACCGAGGGAAGGGGAGATGAGGGGGATATCGATCTGCTCCAGGAGTTGAGCGAGTTTATCAAGGAGAACTCCCTCTGTGCCCTCGGCGGGTCCGCTCCCAATCCAGTCCTTTCAACGATTCGCTATTTCCGCGACGAGTACGATGCCCACATCAAGGATAAACGCTGTCCTGCCGGGGTATGCAAGGCGCTTATCACCTTTTCCATCAATGAGCAGAAATGTATCGGGTGCGGCCGCTGCGTAAAGTTCTGCCCCCAGGGGGCCATCAGCGGCGAGAAGAAGAAACCGCATACCATAGACCAGGAAAAGTGCATCAAATGCGGTATTTGTCGCGAAAATTGCAAATTCGAGGCAATTAGGGTTGTGTAACGGATCAGGATTTCAGATGAACCCTCTGTGGAGTAATGAGCACAATGGAAAAAACATCGATAGTCGTCTGTAATATCAAGCATTGTCTCAATTGCGCGAACTGTATCGATGCGTGCAAGCGCAGGCACAAGGATGTGTCGAGGCACGTAAGAGAACGCTCCGCGCTCATCGGGATCAGCCTTGTACCCAACCTGTGCAGGATCTGCAGGGATCCGAGGTGCATCGAGGCGTGCAACCGGGGTGGGGTCGAACGTGACGAGGAGGGAAACATTGTCGTAACCGCCAATTGCGTGGGGTGCGGCTTATGTATGAGGAGCTGTCCCTACAATGCAATCCTCGTGTTTTCCGGTCAGGATACCGAGGCCTCCGTCAAGGAGAAATTCCTTTCCATTTTGGGATTGAAAACCGTAAAGCCGGTGGAAGAAAAGAAGGAACCCGGAATCGACACCGGGAAAATCGAGGGGATCGTCCGGAAATACCAGCGAAACCCGAGTTTTCTGATCGGCATGCTCCAGGACATCCAGGGTGTATTCAATTATCTGCCCAAGGAGGCATTGGTGGCACTCTCGATCAGCATCGGCGTGCCCCTGAATCGGATCTATAATGTGGTCACCTTTTACGCCGCCTTCAGTCTTACCCCCCGGGGCAGGCATACCATTCATGTATGTATGGGAACCGCTTGCCATGTAAGGGGTGCGGGGAAGATCCTGGAAGAGCTCGAAAGGTCTCTCAAAATAAGGGCCGGCGGCACTACACCGGATTTGAAATTCACCCTGGAAACGGTCAACTGTCTGGGGGCATGCGCCTTGGGTCCGGTTATCGTCATTGACGGAGAGTATTTCGGGAAGGTGACCCCTGATAAGATCAACCTGATCCTGAGCAAATTTTCTTAACGCCGATACTCGTCTATCATGTGAGAGTATTGGCCCTCTAACAGCATGCCATTCCGGAATTAAGGAGGAATAAAGAGGTGAGGTCATGGAAAAGCCGATGGTAACGATTTTAATGGTCGAGGACGACCCTATCCATGCCCAGTTGATGAAGAAGGAGATCCATGCATTTGACGAATCCTTTGTGATCGAGCATATCAATACGGCGGAGCAGTGCTTTGACCGTCTGGGTAAATCTACAGGATACGATCTGATCATCATGGACAACGATTTGCCTGAAATGGAGGGCAGACAAGCATTGAGACAGATCAGGCAGACATACCGGTTCAGAAAGCCGGTGATCATGCTGGTCAGCCTGAGGAATGAGGGTATTGCCGAGGATGTGGTGCGGATGGGTGCCACGGATTGTATCATCAAGACGGAGGATTACACGAGCCGGCTTCTCATCGCGATCAAGGACTACCTCAAGAAGCACCCGAGTATGGAGGAACGGGTTGTCCTTGAATACCGGCCAAAGGAGGAACTGATCGAATTCAGCATCAACGGGGAACGGGTGGTCGGCAAGAAGGGGGAGACCCTCATCGAGGTCGCAGACCGCTACGGTATCAAGATCCCCCGGCTATGTTACCACCAGTCGGTGAGCACGGTTGGGGTGTGCCGATTGTGCATCGTGGAGGTGACACGGGGAAATCGCACCCGACGTGTCCCTTCCTGCGTATATCCGGTGCAGGAGGGCATCGCGGTGAAAACCACCTCGGAAAAAATCGAGAAGTACCGGCGCATGATCCTGGAACTGCTCATGGCCCGGTGCCCCGAGTCTGAATTGATCAGGGACATGGCCCGTGAGATGGGCCTTGAAGAGAGCCGTTTCAGCCCGCGGCGTGACCCTGACAAATGCATACTCTGCGGGCTTTGTATTCGCGTGTGCGAAGAGGTGATCGGCGCCAACGCGATCTGTTTTTCAGAGCGCGGGGTTCGGCGAAGGATCGGCACACCCTTCATGGAACTCTCCGATACCTGCACCGGGTGCGGTGAGTGTGCGAAGATTTGTCCGACCGATGCCATCACCCTCGAGTACATCGACAACAATATCATGAAGAGACGGAAGGCTCGCATCGCCATAAAGTGTGATGGGTGTGCCGAGTACAGTACAAGGGCATGCGTGAGCAATTGCCCCACCGGGGCCTTGCAGGTGATGACCATACAAAAGTTTCTTTCGAAGAATAAGGGATCGATCAATGTCGAATTGAGAGAACTTTTGAAATATTCCCTTGGTGAAGCAGAGGAGAAAAATGCCTGAAAACAGACTTTACAACAACGGCCTTCTGATTTTTCGTATTGCATGGATTCTGCTTGTCATCATCATTTCCGTATACCTCTATACCATGTATAAGCCATACATTTCCACCCCCGCCGTCGAACGTCACCTCGATGTTGCCCTCCATGAGCAGTTCAAACCATCCGGGAATATCAGCCATGGATTAGGGGTCATTGGGACCATCTTGATGGTCCTCTCCTTCCTCTTGTATTTCCTGAGGAAGAGGCTCGAATCCCTCGAATTTCTGGGTCCTCTCTCCTTGTGGCTGGAGATACACATATTCTTCGGCATTCTTGGTCCTATACTCATCTTCTTCCATTCCACCTATGCATTGACCGGGTTCATTGGTATCGCCTTCTGGCTGATGGTGCTGGTGATCGTCTCCGGCTTCTTCGGGCGCTTGCTGTTTGGCTATTGCTTCTGGGGCATTTCCAAGATATACGAGCCGATGCACCTGGTGGACATCTATATAGAAAAGGACCTGAAGCAGGACAGTGCAATATCTCCCATAGTCAGGAGGATCATGGACCTGAGGCCGCCGGGATTCCCCTGCACCTCGGGGCTCATCGATACGATAAAACAGTGGCGTTTCATCAAGAAGGAGACCGGACAGCTCCTCGATCTCCTCAATGAGAAGTACGACGACATCGAGTACACCGAATACAGCGAGTTGCATAAGCGCGGGGATGAGTTGATCAAGAGGCTTCGCGAGATACGCTATATCTCGGTATTGGATCTCTACCTTTCCGTGCTCAACAAGTGGGAGTTCATTCACAAGGCATGCAGTTATGCCCTGTTTTTTATGGCGTTTCTTCATATCCTTGTCACCGTTTATTGGGGGTATAGGTGGATCTTCTAATGAAAAGGATGGTCATACTACTTATAATCATCATTGGTATTGTATACGCGGGATTTACCATTAAGTGGTCGAAGCTTTTCTCCCATGGGGTGCTCTCCTCGGCTCACCAGGAACTCGAGGAATCGGGGGAATGCGGGGCATGTCATACCCCGGGGGAGAAACTGGACAATGACAAGTGCCTGTTTTGCCATCAGGAGATAAAGGCGTTGATCGAGGAAAATATAGGGTATCATGCCCGGGTTCCCCGTGAATGTGCCCATTGCCACTCGGAGCACCATGGTGCATCATACAGTCTGGTCCATCTGGATATCGAATCATTCGATCATGCAGAAACGGGATGGCCCCTCAACGAAAAACACGCCCAGTTGAAGTGCATTGCCTGCCATGCCGAGGATTCCTATCTGCTCGACAAGACCAGGTGTATCAACTGTCACTTTGATGTTCACCTGGGGCAGTTGGGTGACCGGTGCGACCAGTGCCATGGTGAGGAGAGCTTCAAGGTGATTGCGTATCAGCACAAGGAATCGGAGAAGAGCCCCAAGGGCAAGCACCTCGATCTTTTATGTCATGACTGCCATACCATGGAATATGCGGAATACCCCTCTGAAAAGGGATTGGCCATTCGGTACAAGGGGGTCGATTTCACCTGCAATAGGTGCCACGAGGATCCGCATGACGGGGAGTACGGCAAGGATTGTTCGGAATGCCACGAACAGGACACCTTTGAGATGGAATAACGGATCCGTGAATTCCCGGCGGTATACCCCTTGTTTACTGATCGGATTTCATTTATGATAAACCTGTAAGAACCCTTTGCATCAGTGATGGGAAGGGGAGACGGGGGCTGCTGGATTCCCCGGTGCATATAAGGATGGGCACGGGTTCATTGATCAAGCGTTCGATAAGGGGGTCGAGGACATGAAGATTTTGTTGGTCGAAGATGAGGATGTCCACGCAAAACTGACCATCAGGAGCCTGGAAAAGAATATCAAGGATGCCTCCGTGTACCTCATCGGAAATGGTGAGGCCTGCCTCAATGCCCTTAAGGAAAACCCTCAGTATGACTTGATTATCCTGGACTATTCCCTGCCGAAACTCAACGGATTGGATGTCATGAAGCAGATCGTGAAAATGGGGCTGGACATTCCGGTGATCATCGTCACGGGACACGGCAACGAGAAGGTGGCGGTGGAGGCAATGAAGCTGGGTGCATTCGATTACATCATAAAGACGGAGGATTATTTCAGCCGGGTTCCGTATACCGCCAGCGACTGTGTCGAACGATACCGCCTGAGAAAGGAAAGGACCATCCTCCAGGCGCAGCTCAAGGAATCCGAGGAGCGGTTCCGGAACCTCTTTCTGGCATCATCGGATGCAATCATGATCCTGGACAATCAGTTCAGGATATCCTCATATAACCCTGCCACACAGTCGATCATGGGCTACCAGGAAATCGAGCTGTCACAGCGGTTTTTCTCGACATTGCTGGAAAACCCGGAGGAGTTCGAATCCATCACCGCCTCCCTGAGGGACAAGGGGGAGGTCTCCAGCAAGGAGCTGATCCTTGTTGCCAAAAACGGCGAGAAGAGGGCCACGCTGGCTTCCTTTTTCGACATCCGGAATGATCAGGATCAGATAATCGGACTGGGCTGCGTATTCATGGATATCACGGAGCGCAAGAAGGCCGAGGATAGAATCAATGCCCTCCTTGAGGAGACAAAACGGAAATCGGAAGAGCTCGCCCGGGTCAACAAGACCCTTGAGGAATACATCATGGGGAAAAGGCTTCCCTCATAGCCCCCTCAATTGTCCGGGAGTTCCGGAAGCCACCGGCGTTATACGGCCCCCACATTTTTAAGCCCGTTCACAGCGTATCGCCCTTTCGAGTACGGAAACCATATCCAGCACATCCCCTCCTGCAGGCACGTCCAGCCGGTGCGCCCTGGTCTCCTTCCGGAACCATGTCATCTGCCTTTTGGCATATCGTTGGGTATCTTGTTTCATGGCGAAACGCGCCTCTGCAAGGGATATTCTCCCCGTAAGGTGGTCGTACAGGCGGGAGTAGCCGATGCTTTGCATCCCCGGGTGATCAGGGGTATACCCCTTTTCGATGAGGTATTGTACCTCCTCGATCAGACCCTGTGCGAACATGTCATCGATCCTTGTATCGATCAACTCGTAGAGCTCCGGGCGCGGGCGGGAGAGGACAAAGAAGATGGTCCGATATCTGGGGTCTCCGCCGGTATCCTGGTGGAAATCGGATAATCTCCTTCCGCTGATCCGAAAGACCTCGATCGCGCGAAGAATCCTCTGGCGGTCATTGGGGTGGAGCCGTTTTGCGATGCGGGGATCCACCTCCATGAGCTCCCGGTGCAGGGTGTGTATACCCTCCCTTTCCACCCTCCTCAGCAGATCTTCCTTGACGCGGGGGTCACTTGGAGGGGAGGGCGCGAGGCCGTCAATCACCGCACGAATATACAGACCGGTGCCTCCGACCAGCATGGGGAGTGTTCCCTGTGTGTGGAGGGCGTCGATGATCGAGCGGGCTGATCTTCCGTATTCCCCCGCGCTGTAAGGCTGGTCGGGCTCCACAATATCGATCATGTGGTGGGGGACCAGGGCACGCTCCTCGGGGGTGGGTTTTCCCGTGCCGATATCCAGGTGGCGGTATATTTGACGGGAGTCCGCGCTGATGATTTCCGCACCCCACTGCCGGGCGCAATGGAGGGCCAGCCTTGATTTCCCCGTGGCTGTGGGACCTGCGATGACAAGAAGCGGAGGGATGGTGTTCACCGCTACCTCCCGAAATTCTTTTCTATCTCCCTTTTGCTGATGCGGAAAAGGGTGGGCCGGCCGTGGGGGCAGGAGAAGGGATGTTCGGTGGCGAGCAGGTCTTGGATCAACTGCTGAATTTCCTGCGGCTTGAGGGGCTGATGGGCCCTTACTGAGAGGTGGCATGCCAGGGTGGCACTCAGCGGATCGATGAGATCCTCCTTCCCCTGGGCAGGGCGATATTCCAGGAGTTTCTGGGTAATCGCCTGGAGGACCTGAGTGGGGTCGGTGTCGAGATAGACAGGGACCGAGCGGAGGATATAGGTCCTCGTTCCGAACGGTTCCAGGGTGAAACCGAGGTCGTGCAGCACCGGGATGATCCGTGCCATCAAGGCATCCTCTTCGGGGCTGACCGTTATGAGGGGATGGTTGAGCAGATTCTGTCTGGGCGTCTTTTTCGCAAGGAGCGAGGATTTGATTCTCTCATAATTGATTCGCTCATGGGCCGCGTGCTGATCGATAACGAGAATCCCGTCGCTGGTCTCATAGAGGATGTACGAGTCGTCGATTTGAATAAAGGGCCCCAGGGGAAGGAGTCCCTCCATAGGGCCCTGGTCGGCCGCCTCAAAGGGGGGGGAGGAGGAATCGGGCTGGGTGGTGTGCGCGGGAAGATACTCACGTTTGTTCTGCTCCTTGAGCAGGGGGGCCTGGGTGCGTGGGGTACTGGCGGAGAACGGGGGCGCGGGCCGGGGTGGGCGAACCGCTGGGCCGTCACCCTTGATCGGCTCCGATGATTGTTCGCCCCTTTCGTGGAGCGGGGATGAGGAGGGTGCCCATCGCCTGGGGGAATCGATGGCCTCCCGGATGGTCGTGGTTATGATATCCACGATCTTTGAGGGATTGTCGAATCGCACCTCCAGTTTTGTGGGATGCACGTTGACGTCCACCCGCTTGGGATCGATGTCGATCAAGATACAAAAGAAGGGATACCGCTGTCGGGGAAGGTGGTGACGATAGATGCCATGGATGGTCTTTTGAATGACCGGGCTCTTTATGAACCGTCCGTTTACGTAAAGATATTGGCCCAGGAGATTGGACCGATGGAACTCGGCCCTGGAGATAAGGCCTTTGATGTCCACGCCATCCGTTGCCCTTTTGACCTCGTGCATTTCATCCGTCACCTCCGTGCCCATGATCTGCACCAACCTTTGCTGCAGGTCGGGTGCCTTGACCATGTGGAGCATGGTATGACCCTCATGGGAGAGGATGAATGAGACCTCAGGCCGGGGAATGGATTGCCGGATGACCGTCTGGATGATGTGACTCAGCTCCGTTTGTGGCGATCGGAGAAATTTTGCCCGGGCGGGAACCTGGGAAAAGAGGCCCTTGACCTCCACCATGGTGCCGATGGGCGCCCCGGTGGTGGTGACCTCCCTGATCACCCCTGATTTGATGACGATCCGGGTTGCCGACGGGGAGGAGGCAGGTCGTGTGGTGAGAGTCATTTCCGATACCGCCGCGATACTGGGAAGGGCCTCGCCCCTGAATCCGAGGGTGAAGATGGATTCCAGGTCCTTTTCGTGCTCTATCTTGCTGGTGGCATGTCTTTCCAGGCACAGGAGCGCATCGTCATAGGTCATTCCGTGGCCGTTGTCCAGTACGCGAATGTACCTCTTGCCGCTTCCCTGGCAGATGACCTCGATTCGATCCGCACCTGCATCGACGGCATTCTCGATGAGCTCCTTGACCACCGATGCGGGACGTTCGACAACCTCGCCGGCGGCGATCATGTTTGATAGGTTTTCAGGCAAGACCTTTATCTTTTGAGGCATATCAGTTTATCGTGACGTCCGAGAGGGTATCGATGGGAATGCCGCTCGGGACGAAAACGGCGATGTGATATTCCCGGCAACCCTTGATTGGATGAGAAGGCTCGGTCCTCACCACAACCCCCCGGCAGGTGATCATATCCTCACCGGATTGTTCCTTTGCGGATGGCTTGAGGCGGAAGGAAACAAGTAATGTGGTGAATAGGGGGAAGAAACGGTCAACCAGGCAGTAGACTCCCGAGCAGCTTATGTTGACCACCCTGCACTGGGAGTCAGTGCTTGAGAATTTGAAGGAGAGGGAGGCGATTTCCACAGGTATTTCCGCGTACATCCTGCGATGTTTCCGTCTCTCTTTTTTTGTATCCCTTTTTGACATCCTTGGAATATGGGTAGTGATGACTCATGGCAATACAATGAATGCATCATACCACAGTATCCTTCAGTGAGCAACGGGTGCAATAGCGCCATGATGGTTATCCGACAAAATGTCGATATAAAAACTAACGGGAATGAAGGGGCGCTTCCTTGCGCGGGTTACGGAGAAATGATAAAATTTTAACGGGTGTGGACTAAAGCCATTTTATTGTAATTTTTATCCTAAGAGGAAATGGCCGTGGAATCCTTCGGTGCCTTCATCAAAGCTGAAAGGGAAAAAAAGGGGGTATCCCTCAGGGAAATCAGTAACGCCACCAAAATAAGCCATCATATCCTCGAGGCACTCGAATCGGATCACGTGGAAAAATTCCCATATCCCGCTTTTGCCAAAGGCTTTCTCAGCACCTATGCCAAACAGCTCGGGCTGGATTCCAATGAGGTGATTTCCCGGTACGCCGACTTTGTTCAAAACACCCGCATAACCGACCACAGCGAATTTCTCATCAATGAGAGACAACGGCTGGGAAGGGTGGGTTTCGATCAGAACAAGATCTTGACCAGGGCCGAGCGTATGCGTCACAAACGCGTCCTTCCCACCTTTTTGATCGTTTTCCTCATCGTGGGGATATGGTTTGCGTGGTCGATATTCCTCAGGCAGACATCCCTTTCCATGCACGAAAGCCGCAGTCCCCTCATCTCTCAGAATATAGAGAAATTGAACACCGCCATCTCACCCTCAGTGGGTAAGAAGGATGTACTCAGTGGAACAGGGATCGAGCAGGACATCGCAACTCTGGCCGAAACCGCGCAAGAGCCGTTTGACACCTCAGCGCCACAGGATGCAATGATTGGGAGGCTTGAATTCGAGAAGACACTCATGAACGTCCCTAAGATCGAAAAGAGTCTCCACAAGGAACTTGCGGATGCCTCGGGTGCGACCAAGCCAGAGCAAATGGAGAAACGGTCATCCAGCGAACAAGAACCTGTTTCAGAAGACAGGAGGGTGATCATCGAGGATCAGCCTATCAAGCCAGTCACCATAGCGTCTCTCGATACATCCCTCATCGGGGCTGGTCTTTTTCCCGGCACCTCTCCCCACAGTGGAGCGGAAGCGTTTGAGACCGTTATGACCCATGAAACGGAAGGGCCGAAAAAGGAACTCGTCATCACCGCCGTGGAGAGGACCTGGATCGATGTTGCCATCGATGACATCCCCAGCTACGATTTCATTCTCGAGGAGGGGGATAAGGTAAAGCTCAATGCCCATGAGGAGTTTTCGCTTCTCATAGGGAATGCCGGCGGGGTGATCCTCACCTATGAAGGCGAACCTGTCGGCCCCCTCGGTGAATTCGGCAAGGTTGTCCGATTGCGGTTGCCCCAGTAAGCAACGGCGATATTCTTCCTTGAGAATCCGGTTTTCTCCCTTCGAGGGCATTCATGTATAATGAACCACCCCTGACCGCCATAGATTTGGGGAGTAATTCGATTCGCCTGCTGTGTGCACGCTGCCTATCACGCCCTGAACATTCCCTGAAGATCGTCTTCCGTGCACTTCGGGTACCCCGTTTGGGGGAATTTTTCGAGCCCGACCGGCGTCTGAAGGCCCGGGCCATGGAGAGGGCCTTTGCCGCTGTCGGTGAACTCAGAGACCAGGCCCGGAAACTGGGTGTGCGGGACATTCATATGGTTGCCACCGGTGTGGCACGGGAGGCAGTGAATCAGGAGGAATTGATTGAAGGGATGAGGGAGAAACTGGGGATGCCGCTCAGGATAATCGATGGTGAGGAGGAATCCTCACTGACCCTGCTCGGGGTATCATCAACAATTGATGGTTTGACGTATCCACTCTTCGTCTGCGATATCGGTGGAGGGAGTACCGAATGCGCCCTGCAGCAGGAGGACGGTACCGAGGCGCTTTGGAGCATTCCACTCGGCGCCGTCAGGCTCACCGAACAATGCGGCATCAATGCACCTATGGGAGAGGAGAAGCTGGCTGTCGACGAATGCATCGCCAGGCATCTCGATCACCTCGTCCAGCCTTCGAAACGGATCACCATGCTGGTTGCCCCCGCGGGAACCCCGACCACGCTGGCGAGCATCGATCAGGCCTTGATCGAATACGACCCGCTCAAGGTGCACGGATATCGATTGCATTATCGCCGGATCAAGGAAATCCATGATCACCTGAAGGCACTCACCCTCGAGGAGCGGCGAAGGATACCCGGACTCGAAACCGGGAGGGAGGATATCATCGTGGCGGGCACGGCGATCCTCCTCAAGGTGATGGAGCGGTTCGGGATCAGCTCGCTGACCGTGAGCGAAGGGGGGCTTTTGGAGGGGGTCCTGGCCCGGACATACCAGCGCCGGCAGGGTGTTGTCCCCCGTATCTATCTGTGAGGGCTCAATCTATTTCATCGTATTTCACGATCTGACCGAGAGGCGCATTGCGCCCTGCATCTTTCTTGTCCTCATATCCATCTTCATAAAATGTGTGATCCCAGTGGTTATCCGACACTACAACAATCAACAGTTTGATCAACTGCCGAGGATGTCTTTATCAAGGGAATATTGCACACTTGCTCGACATCCTGGGGAAGGGGAATGATGCCAATGTATATCTTGCGAATATTTTTAAAAAATCAAAAAAATAGACTATACTTATAAAATATATAAAAATAATCGTATTGACAACCGATTTTAAATTTAATATTATGACAAATACATCATATAGTTAGTGAAATATGAAGAAATAAGTGCCCTTCCATGTGATCGGGGCTCTTCCCGTGATCCTTCGATCTATTTTATAGAGAGGATGTGTGCCGGATTGAGCCACCGTGATCATCGGGAGACAATATCATTCGATTCCGCTATGGAACGTGCACAGGAGGATAGGAGAAATGCTCAGCATCAGCAAGGATTGGCCGGTATACCTTCTTGTGGGTGTTACCGTCTGTTTTTTCATTTATGTTGGATACAGAAACCACAAAACCGACAGGGAAAAGAAGGACATTAAATAATTCCACCTGTGCAGTTATATGCCGATACCAATAGGGCAATGGGATACGTCCGCTGTCCTTGGACAGATCTCGAGGATTCGCCGACGACTGATAAGGATAGCTGTCTTTTTATCCATCGTCTTCGTGATATGCTTTTTCCTGTCTGAAAATATCCTGGGAATCCTCCGCTCCCCTTTGAAGAATCTACCCCTTGTATTCCTGAAGCCGACCGAGCCGTTCTTCGTGCACCTCAAGCTCGCCTTCTTCACGGCGCTCATGCTTTCTCTGCCGTTTGTCCTCTATCATGTATGGGAATGTATCGCGCCGATGATTACAAAAAAGGACCGGAGGCCCCTCATCTGGTTCCTCGTCTTCGCGCTTCTCTTATTCTTCACGGGTGTTGTCTTTTGCTACTACCTTATCATCCCTTACGGCATTGGCTTTCTCATCACCTATAAGACGGCGGCACTCACACCTCGGCTCAGCGTGGAGTTCTACATCACCCTCACCATGGTCTTTCTCATGATATTCGGCTTCGTCTTTGAGCTTCCCCTCATAATGCTCTTTCTTACGAAGATCGGAGTCATTGAGCCCTCCTTCCTGACGAGATATCGCAAATACGCCGTATTGATCATCTTCACCCTTTCCGCCATACTAACCCCCCCGGATGTCATAACGCAGCTTCTCATGGGAATACCGCTCACCATACTTTACGAGGTAGGCATCCTGCTCTCAAAGGCGGTGTACAAAAAAAGCAAATCGCCTGTTGGTATCCCGGTCAATGCGGAAAAGGCACGGATGCCCTTATGAGGTAATCCCCCTTCCTTAAGCGCATCGGGGGCATTCCCCATCATTAGCCTTCCTTCTCCCAACCTTTTTCTCTTAATGAAAGGAATGCATGCGATCATACCTTCCCGATAGCAAGATCCAATCTTAGACCGGGCACATGCGGGAGAGGTTAGCCGATGTCATTGTAGAGCCCAAGCCGTCATATCCGATCATGATCAATCATGTGCAGTAGTATTGTTGGCTCTACGACATTGCATCCGGGCACCCTGCGCCCTGTACTCATCCTTGTGCATATAATATAATATAAATATAAGTATCCATTATTGAATTTCTGTAGTTTTCGACAGATCATAGTAAATATGCGATGTTCCGCCTGACAAAGTTGTTAGGAAAGCGGTGTTGCGGGTCCTTTTTAAGGTCGTAAGGGTAACATAGTGCTGCGCTTCGCTCCGCCTGACAAAGTTCTTAAATATGTATTTGCAGCAATCTTTTTGGATTTGGAGGGGCAGCATAGTGCTCCGCTTCGCTCCGCCTAACAAAGTTTGGTTGCTCCGCCCGACAAGGTTTGGTTGTATGATATGAGGTATCCACACAGATTTTTTTTGGCCGTGATTATGCTCTGCTCGGCAATCCTCTTCCTCAGCACCTCGTCCCGCGCCCAGGTATCGGGTGCCATCTGGCGGTATCCCGCCTTTTCGAGCCAGTCCCTAAGGGTGCCGGCCACGAGCGGCTCGACCGGTGATATACTCGTGGACAATTTCGAGTATTGGGACAGTCCGTACAATCACGGGTGGGTCCAGTCCGAGCCTGCATATCCGACATATGGGTTCGGGTTGGGGTATGCGATCACATTCAATACAGTCATGGACCTGCAGGAGGGGAGCAGGGTGCTGGACGTATACCGTCCCCATTCGATCTTCTTGCTGGGGACCCCCTATGAGAGGCACTTCATCAGCCGTTTTCTCTTTACCCCATCGGGCGCGAAGACTCCTGATGGGGGTGTGGGGATCAACCTGGATCCCACTGACGCCGATCCTGCCAATCCGGTCCTGACCTTCAAGTTCAGGGCGCCCTTGGGGATCGAGCCCTGGGACACCTTCGATTTCAGCGTTCAGGGGAAGACCCTCGGGGTGGATGGCGTCGCGGGAACGCATGACGACACTCCCTTCAGTATTCGGATACGGCCGGTGCAGCCCCCAGGGGGTAGTTCCCTCGGGGGCGGGGCATCAACCATGAACATGGGCACGTACCATGCCACCCTTGTTGATGATGGATCCTCCACCTCACCCATGCTCATCAGGGTGGAGATCGGCCGCAACTTCCTTGACGGCTCGTGGCATACGGTATGGCTCGACCTGAACGAGGTAAATACAAAGGCCCATGGGGGATCGGTACCTGCGGGCGAGGAACTCGGGGTGGCGAACCTCGTGACGGCAGGAGGCTGGATGTTTCGCATGGACGATATCATCTTCAGGCGGCGTGATTACACCATCATGCAGCCGCCTGACCTCATCGAGATCGGGCCTCTGTATGCACAGATTTTTGAGCCCTACCGGTACCTGTTCATGGCGGAGTACGGGACGGACAAGAGCGTGCCCCCGGTGAACGATCTGTTGCTCGATGCGAACAACTTCCTGGTGGATCAGAACGCCATCGTGGATGCATGGCTGCAGGACAGCAATGTGGGGGGCGTAATTCGGATGGACCCCAACCACCTCGACCCGAACCATGGAAGCTATGGGAAGCCTGAGCCCTTCTACACCGACCTTATGGGCAGGGATTTCGTGATCGACATCAGCCTGCCGGTTTTCTCCAGCCCTGCATTCAGGATCGGCGGGGCTAAGGCGGCTGCCCTACGGAACCAGACCCTCGGATGGAACGCTACGGTGGGGGGCTATGGCGCGGACGGGATACAGACGGCGGGACAGCTCGGCACCACCTCTACCGTGCAACCACTGCCCATCAATCCCTATGACGGGATGCCCACATACATCATGCTCTTTTCCTATACCGCCTTCAGGGCCATCCACGCGGCAAGGCGGTTTCCATCCCCTTCCTTGGGCAAGGCTCACTACGGCCCCCGGGAGTGCTTCATTTTGGAGGCGGCACTCTACAATGCAGGGTGCGTGGTGTGGCCCCACATCGCCTATATGGACTTCACCCCCCAATACTTCGAGGACCTGATCCTCACCCTGGAGGTGACGAACGGGGCGGTCTCAAACATCGAGACCTTCCCTGTCTCGGTGGTGAACTACCCGGTGGAGAACTATCCTCCGGTGGTTCAGGCGCGCGTGTGTCCCAAGCTCTTTTATGTGGGTGAGGAGAATGAGTGCATCATCCTGTTTGCCGATCCGGATTGTTATATCTTCTCCCTCGCCCCGTTCCGGGGAGGGATTCCCGCAACGACCCATATTCCCAATCTTCCGGGGAACGTGGTCAGGGATGACCAGGACCACCTGTATTACCGGCTCTCGGTCAATGGATTGCCCGCGTACCAATACGGGCCCTGGATCGAGGACATCATCGACCCCCACAACGGCCTGACCACGTTTCTGCCGCGATTCGAGGGAGTCATGCGTAACGTGGTCGTATGCTCCGACAGCAGGGGAGCATATGGAATGGGCGAGCGCCTCTTCGTCGTCGTAAGTACCGGGACATGGCTGAACCATCCCCCGGTAATCACGCGCATTCCCACCCGACCCCAGGTGGTGAGGGCAGGTGAGGAGCTCATCATCACCGCACCGAATATCACGATAACCGACCCTGACGGGGATGAACTCTACGCCTCATGCACCATCGGGTCGGTGGGAAAGACCTCAGCCGGCACCTTTGTCTGGACCTTCCAGACCAGCTTCCCCGGATTTTATGATGCGCAGATCATATTCTACGACATCAGGGGAGGGTATGCGTCCATAGAGATCCCGGTAGAGGTGAAGCCTTGGTGGTCCTATTGATAGAGCCATTCCTCGTAAGCAAACGGCCCTCCCAACGATTTATTTTCTTTACATTTTTAGGGCGGTTTGCTAAAATTTAAAGAAAACTATCCTGATGATAATTATCAACACCAGTGTTTCACCATAAGACCTTTTTCCGATACCAAGAATACACCAACATTTCATATCATAGGCTGCTTCACAAGGATTGACGAGAAGGAGACAATCACATGAAGCACACCTGCCGCGTTACTACAACGTATATCTTCACATGCGTTCTCTTTTTGTTTCTCCTTCTTCCCTTTCCAGCACCTGCCCAGATACCGGCGCTCCCGTGGAGCTGGCATCCGGTGAGCCCCTTCCCCGGCATCGGCCAATATCCGCTTGCCGGCCGGCCCCTGAGTGGGTATATCCCCAGAACAGGACCGGCACCTTCATCGGGGTGGCCTTCATATGTCCCTTACCCTGGCCCGCCCATGTATATGCAGCAGTTGCCCTGGAGCTGGGGTCCGGGGTATCCCTTTCCCACTACATCCCAGGTACCCTTGTATAACTGGCCGCAGTCGAGCTATTTTCCCATCATCTGGCCGCCCTCCCGGAGCTCCAGCCCCTGGCCTGTCTATTCGGTCCCCCCTGCCGGCCCTGTCAATGAAATCACCCTGATCCACATCGGGGACCTTCATGGGCACCTCATCCCGCGTGCCCACCTGACGAGCGACGGAGACGGGCGTATGCGGGGCGGCCTTGCCAGGATGTATTCGATCATCCAGGACATACGGAGCAGAAATCCCAATCCCCTCCTCGTCAACTGCGGGGATACGATCCAGGGATCGGCGGAGGCCCTCTATACGCGGGGAAGCGCGGTCATAAACGTGCTCCGGTCATTCAACATCGATGCCTTTGCCCCGGGAAACTGGGATTATCTTTACGGTACCCGACGTTTTCGGGAGCTTTTTGCCGAGCCGAATCCCATTGCCCCCTGGAATGCGCTCGCAGCCAATCTCTATTACAACGGCGACCCCTATAACGCTGCAACAGGCCAGCGGGTGCTATCCCCTTACAAGATACGTTACATCAATGGCCTGAAGGTGGGCATCCTGGGTTTCACCGCAGAGCGTGGTCCTCAGGTGGTATATGCGGATGTGGTGAAGGGATTCGGATTCACCCGCGGAGACACGGAGGTGGCGGAGTTCGTCCCCTATTTGCGGAACGTGGAGCGAGTGGATGTCCTCATAATGATCTCTGAACTCGGTCTTGCCAATAACATCCGGCTTGCGGAGGAAAACCCGGG
>JBLIRN010000052.1:0-18643 GCA_049472315.1 bacterium | reverse complement strand
CCCCTGCAGGATACCGTCGAGCTCCTCGTAGGACCACTCCCTGAGGTGCCAGTGATTCCGTGGCTTCCCATCCGGACCCGTATTCTCAGGGAGACGGTTGGGTGTAGAGAGGAAAACGACCCTCCGGGAGACCCTCACCATCTCCTTGATCAACCCCAGATAATCGGGCACGTGCTCGATGACGTCGATGCAGGTGACCACGTCGAAGGAGCCTGCATCGTAGGGGATGGTATGTCCGTCATAGCGCCTCACCTCGGTTATGCGGGGGACTGTGTCCATGAGCGAGCGCGCCCTGGCCACAGCCCGCCGGTCGATGTCGATGCCCGCGAGTTGCCCGGCCTTCTGGGCCATGATCCGCAATCCGTACCCCAGGCCGAACCCCACATCGCATACCCTGTCACCCTCCTTGAGATACCGTTTCAGTGCAAGCTCGTACGCTGCAACCTGCACCGGCACCTCCATGGGGGCGTCCAGGGTGGAATAGAGCCCCGGGAACCGGCCGGGGAACCTCCAGGACATGGCCTTTCTCACCCGGCTGCACATCTTATAATAATGTTGTACGATCATTTCCTCACCACGCACAGGTGCATATGATTGTGACAAAAGGGGATCATGCCCAGTATCCGGTTCAGAAGCCTGGCCGCCCGGTTCGGGTAAAAGGCCCAGTCTCGAAAGGGCGCCATCCGTTTGCTGATGTCATGATGGATGCCGTCCATGTGGCCTATGGGCACGCTTTTCACCCTGATGAATCCCGCCCGATCGAGCTCCCCCTCAAACTCTCCCCTGGAAAAGAGGTACTCGAAGAATCCCTCAGAAGGCAATCCATGCCGGCGGCGGTACGGCACCGTACCGGGATGGTAGGTGCAGCCGGAGCGGACGGGGCCCTGTAGGGGCCCCTTCCCGAAGATGCGACGAACGAACCGGGATCGCTTGGCAATCCTGAGAGGATTGACGATACCCAGGTAATAGCGTATCCTCCTGAGGAGGTTGAAGCTCGGGACGGTAATCACCGCATGGGCACCCGGCTTCAATACCCGGTGCAGTTCCCTGAGGGGCCTTGCGGGCCCTTCCATAAAATGCTCCACCACGCCGAGACAGATGATCCCGGCGAGGGACCCATCTGCGAAATCCATGGCCAGCAGATCCCCCTGCCTGACATCCAGGTGAGGGGCGAGCTTCTTCACGGTATCGATCGTGTCCGCATCCAGCTCGATGCCGAGCACCCTGAACCCTTTGCGATGCAGAAACTCCACGTATCGCGCCAATCCGCACCCGGCCTCCACGACGAGCCCCTCCCTGGGCATATAGGTGAGGATGTACCGGGTGGCGTCATCCCGCTCGCAGGAGTCGACAAGGTGTGCGAAATCCCGTGGATCCCATTGGAATGCGATGGACATGACCGCTCAATTCCCCTTCTGATCGAGGATCTCCTGGATGGCGCGCCGTATATTCCGCTGGAAGGCCTCCTCGGAATAATCCTTTATGGCTATAGTGCGCGCCTTTACCGCCATCTCGCGGCACCGGGTGGCGGGCCAGGCGGAGAGATCTTGGATTATTCGGACGATCTCATCGATGGTGCAGGGATCGATGAGCACGCCATGCCCGTCGATGTCCAGACCGCAGGCACGGCTGACCACCGGAATCAACCCCTGGTTCATGCATTCCACCACGGACTGGGCCTGCCCCTCGCTGCAGGAGGGAAGAATCACGAAGGCGCATTGCCCGGTCAGGTCATAGAATCGGTCCGAGCGCGGCCGGACCACACCCTCCAGATGGATATTGGGACGATGGTGCAGTTCATCGAAGTAGGCATCTTCAAAGGGCTGATCGAGCCGGGTGCAGATCCAGAGGTGCTGGGGGAGTCCGGAAAACGCCTCCAGCAGAAGGTCCAGTCCCTTATGCACCGGTCCGTTTCCGGCAAAATAGAGAAAATGGCCCCTCCCCTCCCTGAAGTCCTTGTCTATGGTCTCATAGTGGTCGTCGGCAATGGAGGTGCCGTTGATCATGACCGCCGGTGAAAACCGGGAATAGGTCTCCCTGGTGAACCCGTTGCCGATGCCCACGATGCCGTGAGAGGAGACAAGGGCCTCCTCCTCGCTGTCGTGTATGAACCGGTCGGGATGAAGGTAGACACCCCGCCGCCTTCTGAGGGCATCCAGGCGGGCGCATTCCTGTTCGTTGTGGAACCTCCAGTAGCACCCGGTGGAGAAGTATATCCGTGCCGCCCGAGACGTAAGGTGTGAGAGTATATGCTCGGTGTTGATCCCTCCGTGCCCGATAAACAGGTCGTAGCGGCGCTGCGGGATAAAGTCCCTGTCCGTGTAATCCACCACATCCACGCTGTAGCCCAGGTGATTCAGCACCCGCACGATCTCCTGCGCATGCCAGATGTTTATGTGGTTCAAAAAGCACGGGTCCTCCCTGCTTATGAAAAAGGGATGGACGATGTACGAGAGAAGCGCCCTCTTGGTGATGGACCGGGCATTATCACCTTCCAGGACAAGATCGAAAAGGCGGCGCGCACGCGGTCCGGTGCAGAGCCTCCGGAGGGTTCCCCATACCCTGCGTATCATTTTTCCTGGTCGATTCATAACCTTTAGTAAGGGTGCAGTCATCTGTGGGCGTATGACCGCTGTATGGCGCGATCGGAGATGAATGGTGAAAGCGCCCCTTCAGAGGAGCTGCCCCGATGGAAACACATCAGGTTCGTGAACCCCAGATCGGGAAAGCGACGAATCAACTCGTCCTTGTCTATGTGCCTGATACACCCCTCCTCCTCGCAGATTTCACAGATCTCGAGGCGGAGCGATGCGAGGAAATCGAGCATCTCCTTGGGGGATGCACCGAACTTCCGCAGCCCGTATGGCCAGAACTCACAAAACAGGATCACCTCCGGATGGGAAAGGGCATGCCTCATCCCCCTGAAGGCCGCCATTTCAGCGCCCTGCACATCGATCTTGATCACATCGGCGGTGAGCCGCAATTCCTCAAGCACATCATCCACCCTCACCGCAGGGACCTGCACCCTCTCGCGGGGGATCCCCTCCTCAAAACGCACCTCGTCACCGGCGTCATACACCCGGTGGTCGCCGAAATTCGTCTTCGACAGGTAGAGGTCGATGCTCCCCCGGTAATCCATGACCGCGGCATTGAGGGGCGAGACATTCTCAAAGCCGTTCGCCCGGATGTTCCGCATCAATACGGAGTAGTTCCCCGGGGCAGGCTCGAAGGCGATCACCCTCCCGGATTCCCCCACACACCGTGAGATGATGAGGGTATGGAACCCGATACATGCGCCGATATCCAGGGCGGTCATCCCCTTCCTGGCCGCCCGTTCCAGGAGGAAGACCTCGAACGGCTCGTAGTCACGGTGGATGAAGAAGTGCCGTGCGAGGGTCCTGTCGCTCAGATCGAGCCAGATCCGGTTTCCCCTCATGGTCACCGGCACATACCGGATACCACACAATCGATAGAGATCATAGAGCTTTTCTCTATACGGGGCCCGGCTGAAGAGGATTCGCAGGAGCCGCCGCCCGGCCCTCAGGAATTTCCTGCATGGAATGCATTTCATGCCGTCCGTCCTCCCACTCTTGTCTGTTCTTCTGTAATCTGTCGATTCGCTACGCACACTATCTTCTTCCCGTCGCAGCAATTCCAATTTTGGCGTTCCTCGCATCCTCCGGAAGGGCGACCCTCTTCGTATCCCAGTCAAACAGGGTGCGTATGAATCCCGGGCTCCTCCCGTGTCCACCTATCTCGGTGGTCTGGGTCACGGAGAAGGGAAGCAGCACGTCCCCGTCGAAGAGCAGCCGGATGCCGGGGATGTGGCCGAACAGCTTTATGACATAGGAGCCGCTGTTCAGAAAATATTTGGGGATCCGGCAGCGGGCGCGGTAGAAGCCCGGCTCGCGCAGGATCGTCCCGGACACGCCGTCGCCGTCACCGGTGGTCAACACCACGGTCCCGTCGGTGGTCAGGAGATAGAACCCGAGCCGCACGTCCCGAAGGGGGGAAGATGCCTGATACTCGATGTCCACGTACATATCCTCGCTGTCCTTGATGGACGAGGAGACCTCCTGCCCGCTGTTTCGGACGCGCACGGCGCGTATCCGGAGATCGCTGTCCCCCGGCGCGTCGGAGGAATCCGACCACACGCGTTCCCCTGCGGTGCCCCCATCCATGCCCAGGTACTCGGAGATGATGTCCTCGGCGCATCCTGAATTCCTTACCCGGCCGGACTCCAGGAGGATCGCCCGGGTGCACAGGGACCGGATCGCCGCCATGTTGTGGCTCACGAACAGCACCGTGCGGCCCTCCCTGGCAACCGCACCCATCTTTCCCAGGCACTTTTTCTGAAACGCCGCATCCCCGACCGCCAGCACCTCATCCACCAGGAGGATCTCGGGCTCCAGGTGTGCGGCAACGGCAAAGGCAAGGCGCATGTACATGCCGCTCGAGTATCGCTTCACCGGCGTATCCAGGAACTGTTCAATCTCGGCAAAGGAAACGATCTCGTCGAACTTCCTGCCGATCTCGAACCGGTTCATCCCCAGGATGGCCCCGTTGAGGTAGATATTCTCCCGTCCGGTGAGCTCGGGGTGGAATCCGGTGCCCACCTCGAGCAGGCTTGCCACCCGCCCGAAGAGCGTCACCTTCCCCTCCGTGGGCTGGGTGATCCGCGAGAGGATCTTCAATAGGGTGGTCTTGCCCGCACCGTTGCGCCCGATGATCCCCAGGACCTCTCCCTCGCCTACCTCCAGGGACACGTCCTTCAGCGCCCAGATGGTCTCCATATCACCAGGGTGACTTCCCCGGCGCGCAATCCTGCGCAGGGGGAGCCTGATTGCCGCCACGATGGAATCGCGCAGGGTGCGGTACGGCTCCCTGGTGCCGATGCGGTAGCGCTTGGACAGGCTCTCCACCCTGATGGCTCCGGCTGTCACCGCATTCCTCCCTCACACCACATCGGCGAATTGCCTTTCCATGCGATGGAAGTAAATCGATCCGGCCATGAACAGAAGAAGGGTCAGGAACACGGAAATACCGATGGGAGACCAGGGGATGGGTTTATGTCCCAGGATGCACGCCCTGAATCCCTCGATGATTCCGGCCATGGGGTTCAGGTAGAGGAGCCAGCCATACCTCCCGGCGAGGCTCACCGGGTAGATGACCGGCGTCACAAACAGCCACACCTGCACCAGGAAGGGGATGACATACCGCACATCCCGGTACTGAACGTTCAAGGCGGACAGCAGGAGCCCCACGCCGGTGGCGAGCAGAAAGGTCACCGCCACCAGGAGGGGGAAGAGCAGGAGTCCTGCGCCCGGCACGTATCGGTACCAAATCATCATCCCCCCGAGCACCACCATGGCGATGGAAAAGTCTACCAGACCGGCGAGGGTGGCACCCATGGGGATACACAGCCGGGGGAAGTACACCTTGGTGATGAGATTCGCGTTGTTCACCAGGCTGTTCCCCGACTGGGAAACGGCGTTTGAAAAGTATGTCCAGGGAAGCAGGGCAGCATAGGAAAAGATCGGATAGGGTATCCCGTCCGAGGGCACCCCTGCCATCCTTCCGAAGAACACGGTAAACACCACCATGGTGAAAAAGGGCTGCAGCACGGCCCAGGCAGCCCCCAGCACCGTCTGCTTGTAGCGCACCTTGACATCCCGCCACACCAGGAAGTAGAGAAGCTCGCGGTACCGCACCATCTCCCTGAGGCTGAATCCCGCCAGCCACCCCTTGCGGGGCTCTATAACGGTGATATTGCTTTCGAGGGTTGATTCCATACACCTTATTTATAATTTAGAGACTAAGCTATGGTCCATGCGACGGCAAGCAAATGGGATGAGTTCAGGCCAGCACAACCGTTTCACTCAACGGGAGCGCACCGGTTGACAATACCGGCGTTATGCAGCCAAGGACACAGGGCGGGCATCTGCCTCTTCCTCACCGGGCCTTCCCTCGATTTCGGGAAGCATGAGCACCATGCCGGTCAGGAACCAGAAGGGCTCCATAATGCGCACGATGATGAAGGTATTGGTGCCGAGGCTATGCACGAGCAGGGCACCCAGACCTGCCAGATACCCCAGGGCCAGCCCCTTGAACAGGGGTGATTGAACCTTGTTGTAGGAACGCCAGGCATATTTGAAGATCCCGAAGACAAGGGCGAGAAAGGCGACGAGACCGATGATCCCGGTCTCCACCACAATCCTCACGTACTGGGCGTCCATGAAGAAATACCCGGTGATTCCGTACCCCAGGACGAAGTGATTTTTCAGCCAGTCCCTCAGCCCGGTTTTCCAGTCGGAAATCCGTGCCGATGCCGACTGGTCGAGCTTCTTTCCCAGAATGGTCTGGTGCTGATAGGAGACATTCTCCTTGATGAACGTACTGGAAACCCGCTCCCTCACCTGCTGGGGTGCAAGGAGGATCAGCAGGCACACCGCTGTGGTGGCCGTGAGCCCGGCAGCCAGCCGCTTGTTTCCTTTCAGGAAGAAGAGGAAAAAGGGTACGAGAGAGAATGCCGCAAGCCACGAGCTCCTGGACAGGGTGTAGAGGAGCACGAAGGTGATGATGAGGGTGAGAGCGGTGGTATACATGCGCACGGTCCTGGAATCGATGGTGTAGATGATGCCGATGCACAGGGCGAGCATGAGGACCAGGTAGCCCCCCAGGGTATTCGGTTCGCCGTGCGCCCCCTCGAACGGAGCGGATACACGCACCCCGCGCGGTATCTGTACGATGGCGATGGCGCACACGATGAGGCAGGTGATGAGCAGGAGGATCGTATACTCCCGTACCTGTTTCTTTGTATGAAGATGATTTATCAGTATGAAAAAGACGATGATGTATTCGAAGTATTTCAGGACAAAGAAAAACCCCCTGGTCGCATCCACCCTGCCCGCAATCATGCCCACGGCTGTGGCTGCGGCGCACACCACGATATAGGCATAGATGTAAGGATTGATCGGCGTCTTCCTCAAAAGGCCGATCTCCTCGACTTCCTTGTAATAGGCATTCTTGGCGAGCCATGCAAACCCGACGATAAGGAGGATGATGTCCTCGATGCGAAGGGTGAAACCCCTGCCTGCTACCGTTCGCTGGCCGAACTCCGGTGAGAGGAGCATGGAGAGGATGAGGATGTAGAGGGCCACATTGGTGTCCAGGAAGGAGACGAGGAATATGCCGATGGCGATGGCGATTCCGATCGCCAGTGAGGGCTTGACCTGGGACATGAAAAAGGAGGTGCTCAGCAGAAGGGTGATAAAGACAAACAGAAAGAGAATCTGGAGTGAACCGGGAATTTTTGCATGTCTGAGCATGGGCACGGTGATGCCTTATTTGTGTTCGTCGTAATACTGGTATATCTTGTATCCCGAGGAATAGATCTCCTTGAGGGTGTCCTGCTTCAATCCGTTGAAGATGATGCCCAGCACGTTCGCCTTCACCGTATCGAGCTGGAGCTTGGCCCGCTTGAGGAGCATCTGGCTTACCTTCCCCACCCGGTACACAATGATGGTGCCGTCCATCTTCGCACTCAGGACGATGGCGTCGCTCACCGGAACGATGGGGGTGGAGTCGATGATGATGTAGTCATACTGCTTCTTGAGCTGCTCCAACAGGTTGTTCATGGTATTTGACTGCAGGATCTCCACCGACTGGATGGTCTGGATGCCGCAGGTCATGATATGCAGGTTGTCAAGGCCGGGTGACGAGATGGCATTCTTGATGCTCAGGGTGCCGAGCAGGATATCGGCGGCGTCGCGCACGACACTCTCCCATTTGCAGTTCCCCAGAAGCACATCGGCAAGACCGGGCTCCCTGTCGATCCCGAATATCTTGTGAAGCTGTGGTTTTCGGAAATCCCCGCCGATGAGGAGGGTCTTCTTGCCTATCTGGGCAAGGGTGAAGGCGAGGTTGACGCTCACCGCGGTCTTGCCCTCCCCGTCCACCGCGCTGGTGACCAGGAAGGCCTTCGCCTTCTTGTCCTCGGCGGCAAACTGCAGCGTCGTGCGCAGGGTGCGGTACATTTCCGAGGTCACGTACTTGGGCATGCACAGCGTCATCAGGTAGATGATGTGCTTGAGCACCTTTTCATTCTCAAGCCGGATCGCATGCTTGCGCATATATTTCTCTATATTGTCCATGGTTGCATAGTGGATGATCCCCAGGGCGGGGACTCCCAGATAGGATTCCACCTCTTCGATGGTCCCAATCGAGGGATCCAGGCTCTCGGCGAGGAAGGATGCGACCATACCGATGATGAGGCCGATGATGGTCCCGATCATGGTCGGCTTTGCGCTGCTGTGGGGGTTTATAGGTTTTTTGGGCAGCAGGGCGGGTTTTATAATGTATATCTCCTCAATGGGCCCGGATTCCCGTATAAGTGCCTCCTGATATTTTTCCTTCAGAAAGGTCACCAGCCGTTCATTCAGTTTGATCTCCCTGTCCAGCCGGTTGAATTCGATCTCGTATTCCAGTGCCTTCTTTGCCTCCTCCTCGGTCAGGGCGAGCATGTTCCTGGCAAGACCCTCCTCCTTATGGAGATTCTCGTTCTTGCTGACGAGATGGGTGAGGATCTCCGCCCTGATTCCGTCGATCTGCCGCTGCACCTTCCTGACCGCAGGGTGCTCCTCTGTATAGTCGAGCAGGAGCGCCTCCTTCACCGTCACCAGTTCCCGCATGTCCTCGTAGAATTTCTGCATGTCGGGGGTGAGGAAGATGGTATTGAATACCTCATACACGGAGGCATTTCGTTGACTCAGCTCGTTGATCATCCAGGCGGTGGTCCTCTTCTGTTTCTGGATCTCCTCGATGTTCTTTCGTGCATCCAGGAACTTGTCGGAGGCGTAGTCGGTGGTTTGATTGACACCGAAAAGGCTCTCGTTCCTCCTGAACACCTTCAGATCCTCCTCTGCAATCACGAGCCGATCATTCTGTTTTCGAAGGAGGTTCTCGATGAGCATCTTTGCCTCGATGATCCGTCTGTTGTTGAGACCGATGTTTTCCTGCCTGAAGGTCTCCGTTATAGTATTGGCGAGGGTCTGGGCCTCCCGGGGGTCATCCGAGGTGACCCGTATCTCGAGGATATTGCTCGAGGAGATCTGGGACGCGGTGGTTTTTGACTGGATATCATTTATCTTCTGGATGACGTTCTCGTTGTTGAGGATCTCCAGGGTATCAATATTGGGATCGACATACCCCAGCTTCTTGGCCACCTTTTCGACGAGGGAGAAGCTCTTGACGATCCGGGCGTTTGTCTCCATATCGTTCCAGGAGGTCCATCGGATGACCTCGAGCATGAGTCCCGCAAAGGTCGTGTTCCGTTCGATCTTAACCTGGGTGGTCGCCTCGAAGATGGGGATCGGCTTGTTGATATACGCGAAGATAAAGCTGAAGATCCCTATAAGGAGCGCAACGAGGATGATGAGCATCTTCCTCTTGCGAACGATGAACCAATAATCCTTCAGATTCAATTCATACTGTGCCATAGTCCATCCACCCTTGATTAATAGCCGACATCAAGCCGTAGCTCCAGATCTTCGGGGTCCTTGATGGTGTTGACCAGTGCAACCGGATAGAGCACCAGTTTCAGCAGGGAATCGACCTTCTCCACAAAAAGCTTCATATTGGCAATCGAGCTCTTCGGCACGTAGATGAGATCGTTGTTCATCAGGTGCACGTTGCTGATAATATCCCCTTTCTTGATGATATCAGACAGATTGCATGCTATGACCTCGGGATTCGCCAGGTCCCCGCGAACCACCTTGATGGAATCGATGCGGGCATCCTTGCCGTAGCCCTTTGCCTGGGCAATGGCATCCAGCACGGTGAACTGCCCTGTAAAGGTATAGATGCCCGGGGAGTTGATCTCTCCGAAGATATACACCTTGGAGGAGGTGTCGCTGATGCGGGGGATAAAGATCACATCGTCATTGTCCACCACGATATTCTGGGTGAAATCGGCCTGGAATATCGCCTTGTAGAGGTTGAGTTTTTTCGTCTCCCCGCGATGGATCACCTCCACGCGTTTAAGATCAGCGTCAGGGCCCGGCCCGCCGGCGCGGGCGACGAACTCCAGGACCCTGGTCTTTCCCGTAAGGTTGTAGGTACCGGCGCCCTTCTCAGGACTGGGGCGTGCAATCGCCCCCAGTACGGTCGCCTTTTTGCTGTTGAACTCGATGATCCGGACATCAATCTTGGGATTGTGCATGAACCGCTTCATTTTTCGTGTGAGAATCTGATCCACCTCAAAGGCGGTGAGCCCACCGATCTTGAAATCTTCGAAAAAAGGGGTGGATATTGCACCGTCGGGTTTGACGATCACGGTGTAGACCTTGGCGTCCATGGCCTCCCAGAAGGTGATTTCCACGGTATCACCCGGGCCGATGATGTATTCCGCAACCCCGTTTATCATCCGGAATACCTGATTCTCCTTGTCTTCATCCATTTTTGCGGCGAGCATGGAGGTGCCGCCGTTTATCTGGTACCCGCCATCTTCCGCCTCGGTCAGGGATTCCGTATCATCGGCGGCGGGGGGGGCATTCCCTTGGGTTGAATTTCCATTCGATTTCCTGCGGGGCACGCCTGCCGCATCCCCGTTCAGGAAGTGCTCTTCGAAGCGGTCGCTGCTTACCAGCCCGTTTGACGGGCTGTTTTGTGCCACACGTTTTGTTTCAGGCATTGCAGGGACATTGGGATCAATGAGCAATTCGGCATTGAGCCCGGCAATCTGATCGGAGTTGATGAGATTCACCCATACCTTCACCCCCTGCCCACGGTGTGCCGCTGCAAGGTCCATATGTCCGTCCTGGTCGAAATCATCAACGAGCATCTGATAAAAGCTGCCGTAGTTGGGGAGCAATCCGGGCATCGGCCTCCATGTCCGTGTGCCGATCCTCATGTGTCCGCTCTGGTTGTTCCACTCCTTGTATTCGCCAGCACCTGCATTGATCCAGACATTGACCCCGTGATCATCGAAGGTGCTTGCCAGGATATCCAGCCAGCCGTCTCCGTTCAGATCGCAGGGGAGGACATCCCAGAAGTGTCCGGTATCGGTGAGAGTCTGGGCCGGTGAAAAAAGACCGGTGCAATCACCGTAATAGATGCGTATCCCCTCCTTGTAGGTGGAGGTCACCAGATCGGGGATGCCGTCATTGTTGAGGTCCGCGGACTCGATACCCCAGAAATTCCCGGCATCCAGGGGGGGCATGGCTGCCCAGTTCTGCATCTTCTCCCTTCCAAGCCATACCGCGCATTGCCCGTCAGGGCCCCAACTCGTGCCTGCAATGTCGGGACTGCCGTCCAGGTTAAGGTCAGCGATCGTTATGTTGGCAAACCGGCCTTGCCCGATCGGACCCAGATTGTTGCTCCACCCCCCGTTCTCCTTGCTGAGCCATACGTGGATGCCACCGGGTATACCCGTATCCAGGGAATAGTTGGCTGCTATGATGTCATCCCTCCCATCCCCATTAAGGTCATGGAGGCGTATCCCATCATAGAGCCCGGACCTGGAAGGCGAATGCATCTGCTGCCAGAGATCGTTCCCCCTGTTTAACCAGACGATGATACCCAGGCTTCGCTCCCAGACGGAAAGGCATATATCCTCGAGCCCGTCATTGTTGACGTCGCCGATCGCCAGGGAATGGACTGCACCGTACACAGGGAGCTTTACCATTCTGTTCCAGGTCCCGTCGCCCTCGCCATACCAGATCACCAGGTCGTGTCCGCTGGGCACGGAGTTGCCTGCAACCAGATCGGTGTGTCCGTCGCCGTCGAAATCACCCGCTGCGATGGTGAGGAAGTGACCGGAAAGGGGGGGACCTTGCAGGAGCGAGAATTTGCCGGGTGAAAACTCACGTACCGGCTTTGCGCACCCGCCGGCAAACAGCATGAGCGCGGCGGTCACGATCGCCGTAGCGCATGCCATCCTTGATGGCCGCTCACGGCGTGATACACGATATGTATTTGTATCAATGGCTTTCATCGCTCGGCATCCATTACCTTTACTGTCTGGGAGGGGAGCTCCTCCGTATCCACCGAACCCACGATATGCAGGAATGGCTGTGATTTGAGCTGCACGATCTTCGGCTCGCGTATCCGCACCCCGGTCGAATCAAACCAGATGATCATGTCGGGCCGGAGGGGATGCTTCTTTGCCACCCGGATAACCTGCCCGATTTCCTTGGAATTGAGGCGCACATAACTTCCCGGGGGGAACGGAGACACCTCCCGGATAAGCGCCTTGACCAGATCGGAGGCGAAGAACTCCCTCTGACTGGTCAGAAGGGCCTGGATCACGTCGGGCGGAGGAATCGATCTCCTCCACGGCCGGGGATGGATCATCGCATCGACGGTATCCATGAGCCCGATGACCTTGGCCATGAGATTGATCCCGTTGCCGGAAAGTCCCTCCGGATATCCCTGTCCGTTTTCCCGTTCGTGTTCCTGGTACACCACCATGGCCAGCCACTCATAATCGAGGCCGAGTTGTGAGACCAGCGACTTGGTGACCGCAGGGTGTCGTTCGATGGACCTCTTCTCCCCAGCCGAGAGATTCGCGTCCTTGTTCATGATGGACATCAAGATCTCCGCCATCCCCAGATCGTGGGTCAGGGCGGCAAGACCCAGTCGCTTGAGATCCTGTTTGGAGAATGTATTGAGTCCCATCCCGAGCTTCAGGCTCAGGATGGTGACATTGACCGGATGGTGGGTGAGAATATCGTATTTGTCCCTGGGCATGAACACGTTGAAGAGGAGATCGTCCCCCATGGACAGGCTCTCCAAAAGGTTTGCCCAGATCCCGTCGTTCTCTATATCGCTGACCAGCCCCTTCAGGGTATCGATGGATTCATTCTTGTGGGCGCAGTATTCAACCGCCCATCCGTAAAAATCCTTTGCCTTCTGCCAGAGCTGCTGGTAGAAGAGATCACAGAAGAAGGGCTGGCGCCTGCCTTCCGACGGCGCTCCGCTGTATTGAGGGGTCGCTTGGGATTCAATCTGTGCTGTGCTGCTTGCTGGATCGGTATCTTCAAACATTGTTCCCAAAACCTTTTCCTTTGATTAACTCATGATAACCATAAGCACGAAGCCTCTTCCCGTTCCCTTCCTTCTTCAGCCTCAGGAGTCAAATTCCCAACATACAACCCACTGTATATCCACATGGGTATCGTTATATCCCCTATATCGGCAGTATGGCATCAATACTTCCATCGATGCGAAGGACTTCGCAAGGGCCTTTTTCATGATATCGATGAAGCGATCCTTACTCATCACCATACCCTGTATCCTTATCCTGCTTATATCAAAGCCTGCCGGAGGGTTCTCCATCACGACACATAATCCTTATCGGACGTTTCGTGCCGTTCCTTTGATGCCACATTTCCCAGGTGCTCCAGTACGGCAAACAGGGCGATGATCCCCAGGCCCTGCAGGAGAAGGAGCATTGCCTGCATTTCATGAATCTGGCGGATAAGCAGGGCCCCAGCCCCCAGGCAGATCTCGAACAGGAAGATGAACATGACCACCTCCTTCTTGGTCATTCCCAGGGTCTCAAGCCGGTGGTGGAGGTGATCCTTGCCCACGAAGTCGATCCATCCCTTGAATGAGGTCACCTTCCCGCTCACTATGCGGGAGATGGTGATATGGAAGAGGTCGAAGATAAGGAGTCCGAAGATGAGCAGGGGTGGGGTGAAGGTCTTGATGGCGTTATCAGGCCCCCAGTTGCCCATTACCGTGAGGCTTGCGAGCATAAATCCCAGGAACGTGCTGCCCGCGTCACCAAGGAAGATGGTGGCGCTGCCGAGCCGCAGGTTGTAGGGAAGAAACCCCAGGCATCCCCCGATGATCGCCACCAGCGCCCATCCCAGAAAGGGCTGTCCCGATTGAAAGGCCACCACCCCGAGGTAGAAGGCGATGATGATCGCGGACCCGGTGGCCAGGCCGTCGAGACCGTCCAGGAAATTGAGTGCATTGGTGATGCCGATGATCCATACCAGGGTGAGGAGCCACTCGGCCGCGTTTCCCAGCAGCCCTTCGGGCAGGAAGAGGAAATGGATGCCGTTTCCCATGACGATGCCCACTGCCAGGATCTGAAGCATCAGCCTGAGGGAGGCGCTCGTTTCCCGCCAGTCGTCGAGAATTCCCACGAACAGAATGATGGTGCCCGCAAGGAGGAGTGATCGCAATGCAGGGGAAAACACGGCATAGGAAACCAGGGAGACCACAAACCCGGAATAGATGGCGATGCCTCCCAGGAGCGGGGTCGGGCCCTGGTGTGACTTCCGGCTGTCGGGGACATCGAGTATCCTGAACCGCCAGGCCAGCATTCGTACCACCGGGGTTGCCACAAAGGAGGTGCTCGCCGAAAGGAGGAGGATGAAGACCCATCGATTCCCCCAGCGGTACAACATCCCCCTCAGTCCCGGATGGATGAGGCAAACGATCAGGAAGGCCGCACAACAACCGAATATATGATATGCGGTCCGTTTCATGTGTTTGAATACGCCATCACGTTGAGTATGTCCCCCAACAGGCACACCTCCCTGAGGACCTCCTTGTTGGTGAGCCCCGGATGGATCGGCAGCGAGACTGCCGTCCTCCATGCCTCCATCGTCCCGGGAAAATCACTGACCCTCTTTGCCGTTTCCCTTTTGTCCAGGAGGTGGAGCGGTGAAAAGATCGGCCTTGCTGCCTCGATGCCGTTCCTGCGCAGGAATGCGATCACCGGCTCAACCGGTTTGTGAATCCTCACGCAATAGCGAAAGAAGATGTGCTCCCTGAAGGGAAGATCACCCGGGGGTGTGGCCGCGATTGATTTCAATGCAAGGCTGAGGTGGGATGCCAGGTCCCTCCGCTTGCTGATGAAATCATCCAGTTTCCTGAGCTGACACCGTCCCATACTCGCCTGTAGGTCGTTCATCATATAGGGAAGATGAAGATTCAGGTCCTTCTTCTTGTCCACCCCGTTGAGTTCGCGCACCTTCCCGATTATCCCGGGATCGCCGGAGAGGACCATCCCCCCGGTGCCGGTGGTGATCAGCTTGGTGGCGTAGAATGAGGTGACCGCTACCTCGGAGAGGCATCCTGCCCTCCTCCCCATGTAGGTTGCGCCGGTGGCCTGGGAGATGTCCTCGATAACGGGCAACCCGAGGCTCACGATCTCCTTCATATCCGCTGGAAGACCGAACATGTGGGGCACGATGACCGCCTTGGTTCGATGGGTGATCCTGGCCATGATGGTTGGTGCGGTGAGGAGAAACGTGTTTGGGTCGCAATCCGCGAGCACCGGTACGGCACCGGTATAGGTTACCGCATGGTAGAGCGATGCACAGGTGAAGCTGGGGATGATGACCTCCATTCCCGGGCCCACCCCGATGGCGAGGAGGGCGAGGTGAAGGGCTGCCGTACCCGAGGAACAGCCCACCGCACCCGATACCCCGCAATAACGGGACATCTCATCCTCAAACAGGGCCACCTGGTCGCCGGCGGCGATGTGGTTTGAACGGATCGTGTCCGCCAGGGCGTCGATCTCCCTGTGGTCCAGCGTGGGCATTGAATGGGTGATCGGTTTTGTCTTCATATGTTTATAAACAATCTGCTGGAGATGAATCCCTCGGCATATTTCACCCGGCTCTGAATCCCCCTGAAATTTGCCGTGGAGGTTGCAAGCTCGAGGATGCTCATTGAATTGATATTGGTCTTGGTGATCTGGGAATGATGGGCGTTCAGGGTCTCGAGCTTCTGGTGAAGGATGGCGGTGATGTCCACGAAGATATTGGCCACGAAGTTGTAGGTGGTAGGGACCTCGTAAAAGAGGACATTCTTCGCATTGCGGGTGGCGGAGATGGTGGCGTCCGACAGGGTGCGGTGATCCTGGTGGGTATCATACCGGTGATTGACCAGGATGATGTCTGGGGCTATCCTGGTAATCGCCTCTTCAAGCCGGATGATCAACTCCCGGGTAAGAGGGAGCCTGGTATCCTGATACCCTCCCCACAGGACCTCATCCGCGCCGATGATCCGGGCGGAGGCCTTCTGCTCCTCTGCCCGCGTATCAGGGTCTCCGCCGGCATCCCCCTGCGTCATGACAAAGAGAAAGACGGCATGTCCCGCCTGACGGTACCGGATGAGGGTGCCTGCACACCCATACTCTATGTCATCGGGATGGGCACCGATGGCCAATACCTTCATACTCTCGTTCCTCTGTGTTCTCGGAAATCACAAATTGATCCTCGATGATCCCCTTTCCCGAGGGACCGCAATTGAACAGAAGGTCGATGCTGGACAGATTCGGGACGAATCCTTCGAACAACTGAGGGTATTCAACCGGGGCACAGTCCTGATGGCAGACCCTGATCCCCTTTTCATAAAATTGATGTTCATCCATGTACCTCGCCCCATCCCTGCCGGAGAGATAGGTATCCGCGTTGACCGCTGTGCAGATGGCCACCAGGCGACCGGTTGGGTCGGTGTTGTCCACATCCAGCTCGCTCGCCCGTATGGTCCTGGTCTTCAAACCCCACACCCCGATCAGGAACCTGGTTACGTGGATATTGAGGTCCGCGAGCAGTTCCCATTCCCTGGTATAGGTATCATGGAAAAAATCCGCGTAGGCATCGAAGTAGGGGGCCCGGCTGTAGTTGGTAACCAGCGTCTTCCAGTGCTTCTCCCCCCAGGAGGTGGTGTTGTCGATCCTCACCTGTGCAATCCTCTCCGGGTAGCGATAGCACACTGGCACGGTCATCCACTGCCACCCTTGCGCTGTCTTGATCCTGTTCCTGTTCTGCCATTCGTTTTTCTTGTATTGGACGCTATCAAGAAACACAAAGACATCCGAGCTGGCAATCTTGTTCATATATCCAAGCCATGGCAGATACTGCGGCTGGTGAATTCCGGCAATCATTCACACCTCCGGCCCGTCAAACCAGGATGTTTCCTGGTCATCCTCACCTGTTGTACCTTCAATCCGCACAATTTCCCCACACCGGAGCAAGGGGTGATCAAGGAGCCCGGAAGCGTGACCTTCCCGCCTCCGTGCCCAGCTATACCACGAAGGTCCTCCTTCTCCTTTATTCGACAATAAGCAAGCGTAATAACGGTTATTCGTGCATTGGAGGGCGGGATGTCAGGGGTGTCTCGACAGGGGATGTGCCGGTCTCGGGGCCTTACGGAGGGTCGGGAAGGTCTTCTTTGAAGAGGCATGTGGTTATTCTACGGGAAGGGGATGCGCCTTTTGTTTCGGCTCCCTTGCACACAGCCTGTAAGGCTTGCTTCGGGCACGCCTCAACTCGCCCTTCGGGCTCGAACAAGCGGCATGCTTTTCCTCAGCTTCGCGCTACAGGCTGTAGTGCTCGTCCGCAGGCACACAGGCGCATCCCCCTTCCCTTGCTCACACGATGCGTGGGAACCTCATGCAGAGGAATACCGAGGATGGCCCGTGATGCGATCTTCAACGACGATGCGATGGGGAGGATTATTCGTTTACGTTGGTGCCGTATGGGATCGGCTGGGAGGTGAAGACCGGGGAGGACGCGGAGATGATCCTCCATCCCTCATCGAGGCGCTTGAGATGAAAGACCTGACGTTCATTCCGCTCCTTGTAGACGATCTCCACAGGCAGGCTGATCATATCCCCGTTTTCCCGGTCATAGGGGATCTGTTCACCTGTATTTCCCCACTCCTCTTCAGCAGGGGTATAGATGGAGATCCCCATGATTCCGGCCGCCTTGTTCCGGAGGTATTCGCGGAACGCCTCTTCCCCCATGCTCTTTAACGTTGGCTCTATGGACTGCCGGGATTCGGGGGTAAAGCAGTTAAGGTACCCGTCGATATCCCCCCTGAGCGAGGCATTGTACATCCCCCATATGGTCTCTATAGGGGGGGCCAGGGTGAGCATACCCTTTCCCGCAGGGGAACGAATCTTGAGTATTACCCCCACGAGAGTGGCTGCTGCAATGAGCAGGATGAGCACCATTACGAGGGTCAGGGATATGCGACCTCGAATCTCTCTCCGTATATCTTTCATCATCCATTCCCCCTGGGAATAATCGGCATAGCGGCCTTCCATTGTATGCTTGTCCTTCTTAGATTACACCATTTCCGGAATACAATCCACAACTGACGTCCCCTGGCAGAAATTCCAATTTTGCTTTTATTACATAGTCTTGGCATCGCGCAGTCGTGAGCAGACATATTTACGGAGCGATATAGGGAGGCTGGGGTTTCCTGAAGTAGGCCTTACAGGTAACTCAGAAAACAACATAGTGCTCCGCTTCGCTTCGCCTGGCAAGCTTGGTTAGTGCTCCGCTTCGCTTCGCCTGGCAAAGTTTGGTTTGCCGGTTTATTCCCCCTCCTCCCCGAGGCCTTGTTGCCATCCCTCGGTGAGCCCGTATTCCTCCAGCCACCGCAGGGCATCCTCGTATTCCCCGGCATTGATGGGTCGGTTCAGATCGGGGATGCATGCTGCCTGATACGCAGGGTAGTATTGGCTCATAAGGCTTACCGGCACCCTTATCGAGAGCTCCGTTGCGATGAAGGAGAAGACCTCCCTGCTTCCCGCTATGCGGTTGGGCAGCACGAGGTGCCGGACGATGAGCCCCCTGGAGGCGATGCCCTCATGGTCGGTCACCAGGGGACC
>JBLIRN010000051.1:0-18667 GCA_049472315.1 bacterium | reverse complement strand
CTCCGATCGATGGCATTCAGCATGTTTTCGGCGAGCTTGTCCCCCATCCGGTCCATGCGCATCAGGTCGTCCTTGGTCAGGAAGTACAGGTCCCCCTGGTCCGCGATGATCCCCTTGTCCACCATCTGGTCCAGATACTTGAATCCGATCCCCTCCATATCCATCCCCGCCTTGGACACGAAATGCGCGAGGTTCTCCTTGATCTGGGCTGGGCAGGCGATGCCGGTGCAGCGATGGGCGGACTCTCCCTGCGGCCGCTCCACCTTCGAGCCGCACACCGGACAACGGTCAGGCATGATGAACTCCCGCTCCCTGCCGGTACGCTGCGATTTCACCACATTCACCACCTCGGGAATGACATCCCCTGCCCGCTGGATGACCACGGTATCGCCGATCCGCACGTCCTTCTTCCGGATCTCGTCCTCGTTGTGCAGGGTGGCCCGGCTCACCTGCACGCCGCCCACCCTCACCGGCTCCAGGATGGCCACCGGGGTCACCGCCCCGGTCCTTCCCACGTTGACGATGATGTCCCGTATGACGGTGTTCTCCTGCTGCGGCGGGAACTTCCAGGCAACGGCCCAGCGGGGGCAGCGCGAGAGCTCGCCCATCCTCTCCTGCAGGCTGAATTCGTTCACCTTGATCACGATGCCGTCGATCTCGTAGGGGAGCCCGTCTCTGATCTTCAAAATCCGTTCATAATAACCCCTCACCTGATCGGGGCTCCCGCACAGCTCCACGTACTGGCTGATCTTGAACCCGAGTTCCTTGAGATAGAGGATGCTTTCCCACTGGGTGGAAATCCTTTTTCCCTCCATCCTCCCGATCCCGTAAGCGAACAGGTTGAGGGGCCTAGAGCTGGTCACCCTCGGGTCGAGCTGCCTGACGGAGCCGGCGGCCGCATTGCGGGGGTTGGCGAACGGAGGCTCCTCCCGCCGCTCGCGCTCCTGGTTCAGCCGATCGAAATCCTCCTTGTTCATGATGACCTCGCCCCGCACCTCGATGAGGTCGGGGACCCGCTCACCCATCAGTTTGAGGGGAATGGATGGTATGGTCCGGAGGTTCATGGTCACATCCTCCCCCATCAGCCCGTCCCCCCTGGTGGCGCCAAGCGTCAAGAGGCCCTTTTCGTAGACGAGCTCCACGGCAAGGCCGTCGAATTTCGGCTCCACCGTATAGCGTACCTCCTGCTCGCTCACACCGGAGAGTTCCAGGACCCTGCGGTGGAAGTCCAGGAATTCGGCCTCGGAGGACGCCTTGTTCAGGCTCAGCATGGGAAGGCCGTGTCTGACGGACGTGAATTCTTCGGCAGGGGCTGCACCGACTCGCTGGGTGGGGGAATCCGGGGTGACGAGCTGCGGATACTTCCGCTCGAGCGCGGTCAGCTCGTCAAAGAGCCGGTCGTACTCCGCATCGGAGATCTCCGGGCTGTCCAGGACGTAGTACAGATGGTTGTGACGGTTGATCTGTTCCCGGAGTTCCCTGATTCTGTCAATAATTTTCGGTTCCGGTTCGCTCATGGATTCCCCTGCAGGCCCGCTCTTCGGCGGTGTTGGTAGAGAAGGTGAAAGGGTACTTCCCGGTCATTACGGCACGGCGTGCCGCGGTGCGGCAGATCTACCCTGCATGTTCCATTTTTTTAAAGTTTTCCTTGGTTAAGGAAGAAAGGAAAACAATTGATTGTACCGTATTTCAGGATAAAGCATAAACAGAATTTTCAATTCTTGTCAAGGCAAATATTCAGAAAAAATTTATCAGAAGGGGAAAAGGTGAATGATTTACCAGAGAATGAGAATCGATGTGGATATTAAATCCCGAGTGGGGCCATGAAGCGACTTTTTGAACGAGGCCCACGGATATCTTTTCCTCAGCGATAAGCATGGTAAAGACCTTATTCATGAACAGAATCGCCATGTTTTGGGTATCGATCCAGGGCAGGGGATGGAAGGTCCCCCTTTCGTGACCAGTCCATACAGATGGGGATGGAAATTGGCTGCCTTATTGCCGCAGGTCTGAATGGATATAACCGCTCCCGGGACTGTGCCCTCGGGAAGGCACTCACCAAAAAAATCCTTTATCGTCTGCCATGCGCACACACAAAGCCTCCCTAAGAGCTTTCGATCATATTTGAAATAACCTCCTTTGGCCTTTTCAGGGTATTTTCCCCTCTCCGGCGATTCTCCTTTTCCAGTACACCATTCCTAAATTCATCATTTGCTAAGTTCTGGTTGAAAATTTGTATTGACAAAATTAATAATCCTGCCTATAATTTTGTGCAGAAAAGCAATTCCTTATAAACATAAACAATAAACACAAACCCTCAGAAGTTGGAGCCGGAAAGGAGCTATTATGGCCGGCAAGATAAAACATTGCGGGGTATCATTATCTTTGGCATTGCTTTCTTGCGGGCTACTGCTCACCGGTTGCGCAGGCCATGTACTGAAACGTAACGTGCCTGTTTACAAGGATGAAATCATCCAGTCCTATGCTGCGGAGCAGCCGGATTGCCTGTGGCAGTATCCTCCCGAGCACTCCATAACCGCAGCGAAATTGAATGAGAGCCTTAACGGGTTCGCCCGTCCTGAGAATTCGCACCTCATCTTCAAAGGGGTAGAGCCTCCCTTCATCGTCTCCATGAAGATCCTCTCAGACGGATCGCTCGTGATTGTGAGCCCCACGGAAATGGAATACCGCTACGGCACCATTAAGTTGGTTAAATCCTGCTCGGAATGGCCCGCCGACTCGATGATTATTCGCTTGGACGGACTAACCGGCAAGGAAATATGGAAAACTTCCATCACCGCCAACGGCCTTTACGAGATCAACGAGTTGGGGGATTATCTGCTCATTCAGGTCCTCAACCACACCATTGAAGGTGTTCCTGGCGAGACGAAGCTTATTTTGCTTGAGAGCCGGGGTGGAAGGAAGCTCTGTGAGTTAAGCGTGGAACAATTGCGTTACTACCAACTGGTTGAGAGACACGGGCTCCTCGTGTATTCCTTCGACATCCAAGAGGAGAAGGGGAAGGGGTGTGGTGTGAAAGCGGTGGACATCAAAACCGGACTTCCCAAGCCGGCATGGAAGAGCGAACGTCACGACGAGTGCACAAGCGCTATCCCCCTCGAGTATGGCGACGGCCTGCTGCTCTTTGGCAGCGGGGTGGTGTACCGGAGACTGCCTAATGGAGAAAAAGTCTGGGAACGACAGGATCTTAAGTTCAAGGGAGGCTCACAGCCCCTGCTCGTGGATGAGCGGCTTTACATGCAGACGGAAAAGGGCTTCATGGCATTAGATGCGGCCTCCGGCAAGGAGCTGTGGGTGATATCTGAAGTCGACAAGCATGCCTCCGCCATTTATTATACGGGAAAGCACCTCGCAGTTGTTTCCTACGATGAGAAGGCGTTTTGGAGGAAAAAAAATTACCCTTATCTCTATTGGCTTAATGCTGAAGATGGTATCCTGCTTTGGGAATTCAGGTGCAAGACGTTCATCAAGAGCGGCGTGATCGAGGATGCAGGTGCCGTTCTGTTCACCACCACCGATCGCCTCATCGCTTTGAATAAGGAGGACGGCAGTCTGCTCTTCGAGCAGAGCGTGCCGTGGGAGGATGAGTACTCGCCCCATAGGATATCGGTTATGGATGGCTCCATCATGGTGGTGAACGAGTGGAACGCGGCCGTTTGGAAAAGGGACGGAACAGCGCTACGCTACCACCATAGGTTTGAGCCGCTCTGGCGCTCGATCACCACTGAGAAACGCACCGAGATCCAAAAGAAGCTCGGCAAAATCGAGACCATATATCCTGGCCAACCTGTTGGAACACCGAACCCATCCGCCGCCCTTGCCCGCTCCCAAGCCTATTACAACATGCAGAGCTTCAACAGAACAGGCGATTCGCAGTACCTAAAAACAGCCCAGTTACAATTGTCCACTGCCCACGCGGTGGAAAGCATCGAGGCGGCTGGCCGATATGTCAAGGCGTGGATGGAGTTTATGGGGACTATGAAAAATATAGTGCGCAGCGACATCTACCGGCTGCATCTCATGGTCTATCCTGCTATCGACTACGAGATCGGGCAGTTCCGGACATACGACGAAATGGAATATGTTGTTCGTCTCGTGGGACTCCAAGACGGAGAGCAAAGGCTCTCCTGCCTCGAGGTTCTCCATCTCCCTTCAGGTCGAAGCAAGCGGTTGATGCTCTCGCCGTTCCAGGGGGGAAAGCACCCCGACGATGAGGAGTGTTACTACAATACGGCGGTGTACCTCAACCACACCTTTCGCACGGTCGTCGACCTGCCCCGCAAACGCGTTTACCATTATGGTCCAGGGCTGAAAGCGGATGAGTACGTGACCTATGGCGAAGGTGGGTTCGTACGCGGAAAACTTCAGGCCTTCCCCTTCGATACCCCCTGACTTCATTGTGCCGTTCTTTCAATCGGGGCAGGCCTTCCTGAATTTAACCAAGTCAAACACCCGAATAATCATCAAAGAGAAGTAAAAGAAAAATTTCGGACATCTGACCGGGTCAGACCAAGTTAACATATTGATTTTCTATCTATTGATGCAAAATAATTACCTGTTTTCTGGCTTAGAACTTTCTTTTTTGGCTCAAATTGATCCTTCTAAGCTCATATTCGAATCCAGATAGTCATCTGGCCCATATTGCCAGTGAATTGTATTGTCCTCCGGCTGCAGACTTACCGCTCTGTCTGAAATATCCATGCATCGAATTAAATGATCGTCTGTGGCTAAAGCATTCGCATGATACCGCTCCTGCCGGAAGGCACCTTTTCTGTCTTTACTGTTATTGAATTCCTGACCCGTTTTTCTGATAGACTGATAGGAACACGCCTTTTCAGGATAAACGCTCATGCCACTTTGTGGCGCCACGAAGCATGAAAATACGATTCTATTTTCGGAGCAAAATATAGTGTGCCGCTCCGGATTTGTCAATCAGGAACAACCGTGAAAAACGAACACATTCTCCCAGTACAAGATCGCACAAGGCAAAGCAATTGCTTATCATATCAGTCGGCCAGGGGTGATTCGGCATATCGAATCATGGCGCTTAAGGTGTGCTGCACGTAGTCGATTCGAATCTCGGTGGCCCTATCGTTATAGTAGAGCGGCGCATCGGGTTCCCGGCGGATAGCCCGGGGAATGCCGCCCTTGAATTCACCCTCCCGTATCTGGGATCTGACGAGAAACGCTATGCCGCCCCGTATGGCCTCGGCCACCTTGTCCGGCTCCATTGATGGTGTGTTATTGACCACATCGAACATGGCCAAAAGTCCTTCCAGCCGCGTGGCTGTAGGAGTGGTTCGACCCTCAGAGATCAACATCCCGTGCAGGGGGGACGTATCGGGAATGTACGGTCGGTTTCTCATTATGCAGGACACGATTTTGAACGCGTGTTTCTCCAACAAATCTCTTGAAACGCTCTTGTCCGTTTTTTCGTAATGATCGAGCAACATTTCCGTTGCAATGAGTACCCAGTGGTCGGCCTCAACCTGGTCCTCGGGCTCCCGTATTTTTGCCAGATAGCCGACCGCATGAAGAGCGGCGTTCAGCCAGACGGGGGATCCATCCCGAACGTAAAGCATCACAAGGGCTAAAGCGGCCTCTCCTGGATAGTAAAGCGAGGTCCAACTGTCTTCCCTGCCGCCTATGTAAGGTATGTACTTGGAATAGAAGCTCCCATCCTCCTTCTGCATGAAGACTATGAATCTGCCCATTTGCGTGAGCTCATCAAGCGAGATGATCCCGGGATTGATTTTTTCGACTCCGATCGCGGCAACCAATCCCAATGCGGTGCCGCCGAGCTTGGCCTGCATAGGCTCGCCTGTGCGCCCTTCCAGTTCGGGTGGAGACCACACCGCAGACAGACCGCCCGATTCGGGAACCGGACCAATCCCCTTTTTCTTCATGAACCCCAAGGCTCGATTCACGGCATCGAGCACTTGTTGGTCGTTTTTCCAATGGTAGTAGTCGACCAGCGAGTAGATGGTTCCCGCGTGCCGCACCATGTTGTACCTGGGCTTAACCTCGACCGTGGGATCGATATTGACGCGATAGGTGAACTTCCCTTCGGCATCACACATCCGAACGAGATACTTCGCACACTCGTCGATTGCCCTTTCGAGTTCCCTTCGACCAACCTTGGCCGGATATGTAGCCCTTTGCTCTTCCGCCGCATTTCCGAAGTGAAAACCGCTCAGCGTGTCTTCACATTCGGTCGATTCTTTCCTCTCCTGGTAGATTGTGGGTTTGCCTTTTACTCGACAGGCACTTACGAAAACCACGGCGAGCGATAGGGCCAGGACAAAGATTGCGATTATCCTGGGCTCGCCTTTTTTTTGCCTTTCCGACATTCTTATTCTCCAACCATGTATCCGAGCGGCTTCATTTGCCGATCACCATTCGTGTGCGGCTACCTGCGCTACGGCATCATACCACACATGGGTGTCATGTGACCCTATGCATGGGTGTTGTACGGCAGACACACGGATTCCAGGTATGCCTTGAGAAATCGGGCCGTGTGGGATATGGTGTCCTGTGCGCACAGGTCGTTCGGTGATCCCTCAAAAACAACCCTTCCTCCCCCGGCCCCTCCTTCCGGACCGAGGTCGATGATGTAATCGGCCTCCTTGATGACCTCCAGGTTGTGTTCGATGATCAGTGTCGTGTTTCCCAGGTCCACCAGCCTTTGGAGCACCCCCATGAGTTTCTTGATGTCCGCGAGGTGGAGACCGGTCGTGGGCTCGTCGAGGATGTACAGGGTCTTCCCATGGCTCTTCTTGGTCAGTTCGGAGGCCAGTTTGATGCGCTGGGCCTCCCCGCCGGAGAGGGTGTTGCTCGCCTGGCCTATGTGGAGATACCCGAGTCCCATGTCGTTCAGGATCTTTATGGGGTGCGCGATCTGCGGTACGGCGGAGAAGAAATCAAGGCCCTCCTCGATGGTCAGGTCGAGGACCTCGGCGATGTTTCTCCCCCGGTAGGTGACGCCGAGGGTCTCCTCGTTGAACCGTTTTCCCCCGCATACCTCGCACTCCACATACACATCGGGAAGGAAGCTCATCTCCACCCTGATCCTTCCCTGGCCCTGGCACGCCTCGCACCGGCCTCCCTTCACGTTGAAGGAGAACCGCCCCCCCTGATACCCGCGCATCCGCGATTCGGGGAGCATGGCAAAGAGCCTGCGGATGGCGTTGTGAAAACCGATATAGGTGCCGGGCGTTGAACGGGGTGTCTTGCCGATGGGGGAGTGGTCCACCTCGAGCACGCGTTCCAGATGCTCCCACCCTTCGATCTGCCTGCAGGTATGCCCCGGGATGCCCTTTCGATCGAAGAGTGACAGGAGCCCTTTGAGAATGACCTCCCTGAGGAGGGTGCTCTTGCCGGACCCTGACACACCGGTGATGCACACCAGGGTGCCGAGGGGGATGCCCACATCGATCTCCTTGAGGTTGTATACCGACGCACCCTTGATCGTGAGCCACCTGTTCTCCGGAGCAGCGCGGCTGCGTGAGGTGATGGTGTGACGATCAGGATGTCCGAGCCATGCTCCGGTGATCGATCCCGGCTCCGCCTGGATCGCCTCCGGCGGGCCCTGGGCAACCACCCGGCCTCCGTGCATGCCCGCCTCTGGACCGAGATCCAGCACGTGATCAGCCCTCCGTATGGTCTCCTCGTCGTGCTCCACGATGATCACGCTGTTTCCCCGGTCCCTCAATTCCGTGAGGGCATCGAGGAGGGTGGCATTATCGCGGGGGTGGAGCCCGATGGTGGGCTCATCCAGTATGTAGCACACCCCCCGCAGGTTTGAGCCGAGCTGTGCTGCCAGACGGATGCGCTGGGTCTCGCCCCCTGACAGGGTGTTTCCGCTTCGATCGAGGGTGAGATAGGAGAGACCCACCCTATGGAGAAAGGCCAACCGAACCATGATCTCGGGGATGAGGAGATCGGCGATGATCCGGTCCCGGGGAGAAAAACGCAGGGAGGGGAAGAACCGTATCGCATCCTCCACGGCGAGGCTCGCCATGTCCGCGATGGTATACTCTCCGATCTTGATGGAAAGGGCGCGCTCGTTCAGCCTGGTGCCCTGACAGCGGGTGCAGCGTTCCCCGGTTTCCGTTGAGATTCCCAGCCCGTCGCAGGCCGGGCATCCGCCGAAACGGCTGTTGAAGGAAAAGAGCCTGGGATCCACCGGTTCGAAGGCGGTGCCGCAGTGCGGGCAGTATCCCTTTCTGCTGAAGGTCTCCTCTATGTTGTTCTCCATGTCTAGTGCATAGAACTGGCCCCTGCCTTCCTGGAGGGCGAGGGATATGGCTGAGGCGAGGTGCTCCCTGTCTTCAGGGTCCACCCGGATCCGGTCGATGGCCACGTCCAGGGAGTGCTCCTTGTACCGTGCGATAGAGGGAGGATGCTCCAGGTCCACCATGGCACCGTCCACCCGTGCCTGCCGGTATCCCTTTTTGAAGGCATGCTCCATGACGTCGCGGTGGATTCCTTTGCGCTTTATAACCTTCGGTGATAAAAGAAGAAACTCATGGTTGTTAAAGTAATTTATGAAACGATTCAGCATGTCCTCCTCAGACTGAGGAGCTATGGGTATCCCGCACAGGCAGTGCTGGGTCCCGACCTTGCTGAAGAGGAGGCGCAGGTAGTGGTAGATCTCGGTGATGGTGGCAACCGTGGAGCGAAGGTGGAGCTTGTTCATCCGTTGTTCGATGGCGACCGTCGGGGGGATGCCGGTGATCAGGTCGACGTCGCTTCGCTCCATGATCTTGAGGTACTGCCGCACATAGGTGGGGAGGCTCTCGATATAGCGCCGCTGGCCTTCGGCAAAGAGTACGTCAAAGGCGAGGGTGGATTTCCCCGAGCCGCTTATCCCGGTGATCACCACCATCTTGTCCCTGGGGATGTTCACCGTAATGTTTTTGAGGTTGTGTTCCCGAGCCCCGGTGATGGCGATGGCGTCCGCATGGGGCACTCGGACGGGAACCGGGGGCGTATCCGGCCGGACCCAGACAGGGTGCGGCTGTTCCAGGTATTTCCGCAGGAAGCGTCCGGTATGGGAATCCTTTACCCAGGCAACCTCCTCAGGGGTGCCCTTGGCAACGACCCATCCGCCCCCGTCACCACCCTCCGGGCCAAGGTCGATGATATGGTCGGCGCATTTGGCAATATCCATGTTGTGCTCGATGACGAGCAGGGTCTTTCCCTCGTTGATGAGGCGCTGGAATGCATCGAGCAGTTTTCGTATATCTGAGAAGTGGAGACCGGTGGAGGGCTCGTCGAAGATATACAGGATGTTGCGGCCGGGGCTGAATCCCATGTATTTGGCAAGCTTCAGCCGCTGTGCCTCTCCGCCGGACAGGGTGTTGACCGGCTGACCCATGCGGAGATATCCCATTCCCGCGTCCATGATCGGCTGGAACATGGTGGTGATGGACGGGATATCCTCGAAAAAGGTGTCGGCCTCGTCAAAGGTCATGTTCAGGATGTCGCCGATGTTTTTTCCCTTGTAGGTGACCTCCAGGACCTCCTTCCTGAACCGGGAACCGTTGCAGTCCTGACAGGTGATGTACACATCGGACAGAAACTGCATCTCCACCTTTTCGTATCCGTTTCCCATGCAGGTTTCGCATCGTCCCCCCGGAACATTGAAGGAGAATGCACCCGGCGTATACCCCCGCTCCCGGGCAAGTGGGGTCTTGGCGAGCAGCTTGCGGATCGGATCGAAGGCCCCGATGTAGGTAAGGGGATTTGCCCGGGGGGTCTTCCCGATGGGGCTCTGGTCGATAAGAAGGACATTGTCGATGAGCTCCGTGCCCTCCATGGAGTCGAATTCCCCGGGCCTTTCAACCGCATACCCCTTCACCTGCCTGATCCCCTTGTAGATGATCTCCTCGGCAAGGGTACTTTTGCCCGAGCCCGAGACCCCGGTGATGCAGACCATGAGTCCCAGGGGGATGGTGATGTCGATGTTCTTCAGGTTGTGTTCCCTGCATCCCCTGATGCGGATGCTGTTTTTTGGATCGGGCTTCCTGCGCCCGGCGGGCAACGGGATCGCCGACCTGCCGGTGAGGTAGTCGATGGTGACCGAATCCCGCGATGTGTGGATGTCCGCCAGGGGGCCTGCATAGACCACATTTCCACCGCCAACCCCCGCCCCGGGGCCGAGGTCGAGGAGATGGTCGCACCCTGCAATGATCTCAGGATCGTGCTCCACCACCACGACCGTGTTCTGTGCGGAGAGCTCCCTGAGCAGCATCACCAGCCGGTTGCTGTCCCGGGGGTGGAGGCCGACGCTGGGCTCATCGAGCACGTAGAGGGTATTGACCAGGGATGAGCCCAGGGCCTTGGTGAGGCTCACCCGCTCCACCTCGCCCCCGGAGAGTGTCCTGGACTGCCGGTTCAGGGTGAGGTAGGAGAGTCCTACATCGTTCAGATAGCGCAGGCGGCTGGTGATCTCTCCCACCAGCATGCTGGATGCGTCATCGAGGGGAGCATCCGCGTTTTCCGTGAAGAACCGGAATGCCTGGTCTATGGAGAGGGAATAGATCTCCGCGATGGTAAGCCCCCGTATCCGGTAGAGGAGGGCCTCCGGTTTGAACCGGGCACCCCGGCAATCGGGACAGGTGAAGTATCCCCGGTATCGGGAGAGGAACACCCGCACGTGCATCTTGTAGGACTTGCCCTCCAGCCACTTGAAAAAGCCGCGAACCCCGAAGAAACGGCGTCCCCCATCAATGATCATCCCCTTATGCTCCTCGCTGAGGGCGGAAAAGGGTATATCCACCGGTATGCCTTCCCGGGAGCAGAATTTCATCAGCTTGCGGTGCTCGTACGAATCGGTGTCCCATGGCTTGATCGCGCCGGACTCGAGGGAGATCCGTGGATTGGGGATCACCTTGTCCAGGTCGATATCGATGATCCTCCCGAAGCCGCGGCAGGTGCTGCATGCCCCCAGGGGGCTGTTGAAGGAGAAAAGGTTGGGGACGGGGTCTTTGTAATGAATATCGCAGTAAGGACAGTGCAGATGGCTGCTGAAGCGGAGAAGCTCTCCCCCCATGATTTTGATCAGGACATGACCATGGCCATACCGGAGCGCCTGTTCGACGGAGTCGATCACCCGGGCCCTTTCCTGCGACGAGAGCATGAGGCGATCCACCATCACTTGCAGAGAAGGGGCTTCGAGCCCGGACTCCTCGATATCCACAATATCGTCCCCATCGAGTATCCGGGAAAAACCCTCCCGCATAAGCTCCTGCCTGACCAGTGCAGGGTCGAGATCGGCCTTGGCGCAGGGGAATGCTATGATTATAGGCGAGCCCTGGTGTTCGCGGAACAGGTCATCCCCTATGGTATCGGGGGTTTCCCTGACCACCTTCCGGGAGCAGATCCGGCAATGGAGCTCGCCGGTCCGCGCAAACAGGATCTTGATGAAATCGGTGAGCTCGGTGATGGTGCCCACCGTGGAGCGGGAGGTCCTCACCGGACTCCCCTGTTCGATGGCGATGGCCGGGGGAATCCCCTCGATCCGGACAACCTGCGGTTTATCCATGCGATCCATGAACTGGCGTGCGTAGGGTGAGAAGGTTTCGATGTAGCGCCGCTGACCCTCGGCATACAGGGTATCGAAGGCAAGGCTCGATTTTCCCGAACCGCTCACCCCGGTGATCACGGTGATCTGATTGAGGGGGATTGCGCAGTCAAAACCCTTCAGGTTGTGCTGCCGGGCACCCTCAATGTGTATGGCATTGTTGCTGCATTTCATCATGGTAGAGACCTCTAAAAAACCTTCATTCGTTACAAGACGCGGGATTACATGCAATCAGGATACTACAACGGCACTGCCCGAACAACCTTTATTAGGGCGAAGCGAAGCGGAGCCACACACCAAACTTTGTCAGGGCGGAGCGAAGCGGAGCCACTATGTTGCCCCTCCGGTCACCCAAAGATCCTGGACCAACCTTTATTAGGGCGGAGCGAAGCGGAGCCACTACGCAGCCCCTCCGGCCACCTGTAAGGCCTGCTTCGGGAATCCCCCAAACCCTCCCCACATCGCTCCGTAAACATATCAACCCGCTTCGATGCAATGTCGAGATTGCACTTGCTTCTGCCCCCTGCACTCGTCCCTGCACTCGCACTTGACATTATTGCCATGCCTTGGTAATTTTTAGAAAAATTTATAATTCATCAACAATTGGCGGGTATCAACCCGTACGCATGGTGCATCGTATGGCTTCATGGAACCGCTCGTTCAGATCGGCATACATTGTGAAGGTGTGATTCAAAATCAGTAGGGGGGCTTACGTATCATGGCGATCCTGAAGATTGCGCAGAGGGGAAAGAGATTATCACAAGAGAACCGGATCAGGGAAGGGAATATACTTGAGGGCTTTATCGATGATAAGATTGCCGAAACTCCCCAGCTCCTCGGTGAGCCGCTCTTGTTGATTGGAAGACAGGTGGTTATGCAAACCGCGGAGGACAAGGTTGATTTTTTAGCGCTCGATGTGAAAGGGAATGCCGTGCTTGTGGAGGTCAAGCGCTCCCTTGACCGGGAATCACTCGATATCAGATCGCTCAGATACGCCGCGCACCTTGCAAAGTGGATGCCGAAGGAATTCGAGACCCTGGCCAAGGGCTTTTTGGGGAGGGGAGGGGATCCCGGCTTTGATTTCAATCAGGTATTCGCGGAGTTTTGTAAGGATGCGGGGTTAAAGAAGATACCCCCGATAAATCAGGAACAGAGAATTATCGTGACCGGTTCCCTCATCGGCGACAGTCTCATCACCTATTCCCTGTGGCTTCGAAAGCACACCATCGATGTCACGGTTGTGGAATTGCAGGCATTCAAGGACGAGGGGACCATACTGATCCAACCTGATATCCTCGTCCCGACCGAGCGAAGCGGCATCTCCGCGGCCGAGGAGCAAGAACCGGAGGCAATGGAGCCGGTAGCAAACACCCCTGATGCCCAGTGGAGGTCGTGGCACCTCGACAAGCGGTGCAGCCCTCGGACAAAAGAGATCTGCGTGAAGCTGGAGAGGGTGCTCAGGGAGCATTTCGAGGTGGAGGACCCCCTATGGGAACAGAAGAGTTACATCATCTACCGCATCAATAATGCCGACTGGCTTTATGTGGGAACCGCCCCCGAAATGCTCAGGCTTGATTTCGCCGTCAGGGAAGATACCTTCAGCGCGGATGACATTGCGAAAACACTGAAGATCGAGCGGATTGACAGCGAGGAGATGCTGATCGAGGAAGCAGAGTTGCCGAGTTGTGTCTTTGTCAAGAAGAAGGAGGGGGGCACGGACCAGATCCAGCTTCGCATACGGGAGGATGTCGATGTGGAGTCCGATCGATTTCTGGTGTTTCTCGAGGAGGCATTCAGGGCGTTCCCGAGATAGAGAAACGCAGGAAAACAGAATGCCGGGCCCCTTGTGCCGGGGGCCCGGCATTCACGTTGAACGGCATGTTCACAACCTCAATTCGTGTGACACGTGCATGTCAGATCAGTGTGCCTGATTACCGATTACCACATCACCGTCGGGTAACCGCTACCGGCTGAGACTCCGCTATAACCGAAAGGAGAAAATCCGCCGAATCCACCATAGCCGCCGAATCCACCATAGCCACCATAGCCGCCATAGCCGCCATAGCCACCGTAACCGCCGTAACCATAGCCGCCGCCCAGCATACCCATCATCCCAAACATCATCTGGGCAAAGGGATTTGCCTGGGCCTGATAGTAGCTTGTATTGTTGCCCCAAGCAGATCCGGAAAGATAGCCCTGGGTGTCATAGCCGAGGGTCGCACCAATCTGCGGCCTTTGTCCGCCAGCATAGGGTCCGTATGACGCCTGCGCCAGGGGGCTGAACATACCGCCATACCCCATCATCGCACCGCCGAGTCCCGCTCCCATGCCCACGCTCGAGTAACTGACATAGGTTCCGGTGCGGGGATCCGTGTACTCATACACCGTTCCCTGTTCGCCAATGCCCACATCCGGTCCGAATTGCCCCATCATCCAGGTTCCCCCCCAGGCGTCGGTACCATAAGTGGTTTCATGCCATGAGGCAGTACGATCGGGCTCTTGAGCCAGAACCGGTGAAGAAGTCACAAAAAGTGCAAACATCAGGATAGACATGATTGCTATTGCTGTTACCATTAATTTCCTTGACATTGTTATCCCCTCCTAACCATAGATACATTGAATTGTTATGGTACAGTGGCTGTGCCATTACAGTGATGATTAATAGTATCACCCCCCCCTCTCAGACGAACCCGTTGAGGAGTCGATTTTCGATTCGATAATCGAGATAATACACAAATCGAATGGCAGTGTTCGTCGAGGTGATTGAGTTATGTGAAAGATCTAATACCTGATTGATGCAGCGAGCTTCGAATCCTTAAAACATGATAGTGAGTTGCTTTTCTTTATCAGAAAATTAATTCTTTCGAACTCGCTTAAATTCTTATATAAGCATAATTGGTACCAGGGTGGGGGGGAATATGGCGATCGTTATAATTGTGGTTATAAGTAACAAAAGAACATAAATTTTATGATATTTTAAAATGCTTTTTATTCGTGTTGCGCAATACAGTAACAGAGTATCCTTGTTTTGAAACATTCCATGCAACATATCTCTCACTGCAGCATAAACAGGGAAGAAAGAGGAGCCCGATGAGAATGGGGACGGCAAAAAGGGAAAGATGGCACGGATCCTTTTATGTGAACCGAAGAGGAGAGGAAAGGGAGAAAGGGATTAGACCTTGGCCTCCTTCAAAAAAACACAGGCATCTTCCGGGGGGGTGGGATTGATGTAGAAACCGGTGCCCCACTCAAATCCCGCCACCTTGGTAAGCTTCGGAATGATTTCGATGTGCCAGTGGTAGAAGGTGATGTCCCTTTCATAGAAGGGCGAGGAATGCAGGAGAAAGTTGTACGGGGGATCGTTCAGGACAACCTTCATCCTGTTCAGGATATCCTTCATGATCCACGCAAGTGAATCGATCTCGTTATCGTTGATATCCTCAAAATAGATGTCGTGGGTCTTGGGAAGTACCCAGGATTCAAAGGGAAATCGCGACGTAAAGGGGGCAATGCAGATAAAGTGCTCATTCTCGTTGATCACCCGGATATTTTCCTTTTTCTCCTGCTGGATGATGTCACAGAATACGCACCGCTCCTTATAGAGATAGTAGGTCTTTGCGCCCTGAATCTCCTCTGAAACCCTTTTGGGCACGATGGGGAGTGCGATGAGCTGGGAGTGCGTATGATCCAGTGATGCACCCGCGGCACTTCCATGATTTTTGAAGATCAGCATATATTTGAATCGATTGTCCTGTTTCAGGTCCAGGATCCGTATACGGAATGCCCTGATGACATTTGCGATCTCAGGAAGCGAAAGGTCTGCAAGGCTGGAATCGTGATTGGGTGTTTCTATGATCACTTCATGGGCGCCGACCCCATTCATTCGATCATACACCCCTTCACCCTGCTTGTTGAGATCCCCCTCGATTTCGAGGGCGGGGAATTTATTGGGAACCACGCGGACGGACCATCCCGGGGTATCCCTGGCGGTATTGGGATTGCGCAAGGAATAGACCTCGGGTGGGGTCTTATCTTCGTTGCCGTTGCAGAAGGGGCAGAATCCCGGTTTTTTGATTTCATCTGAGGATTTGAAGTCTGAAGGTCTTCTGGCCCGTTCGGTTGCAATGATAACCCAGCGTCCGATAATGGGATCTTTTCGCAGCTCAGGCATATATCCGTTCTCCTAACCTCGTGTCAGCTCGCTTCGCATAACCTTTTGAATAATAGAATGTATTATCGCCCAAATGCGGCCTATAGTATCATATCTCCCGATTGTCTACAAGATTTTTGACCTGTTTCAGGGCCTCTGACATGATCTCCTGGTAGATAGATTTAGCCGGCCTATTATATCTTCGGGAAATTTCTGAATAATCTTCATATTCGGGTGAAATGGTGAGGATCGTGTTATCCCTCCATGCGCACTTCACCCTCACCGGTCCATATGCCGTCTGAATCTCCACGATCCGCCTGGATGCCCTGGACCTCGTCACCCGATGGATACGAACCCCGAGAGTGGATGACTCGGCCAGAAGGATATCGACGAGTCGGGGAGTGGTGTGAATCTGGCTCAGCACGGTCACCCTGGTGCCGGGCCTACCCTTTTTCATGATGATCTGGCAGAGGGTGACATCCAGGGCGGCGGCATTGAAAAGACGTTCCGTAAGGTGCGGATAGAACTCCGGGTTCATGTCATCGATGTCGCATTCCAGGACCTCGATGGATTCCTCTTCATACTCCCCATCCGTTTCCCCAAGAATAAGCCTCAGACAGTTGGGCTGCGCAGGCAGGTCGCGTTCGCCTGCCCCATATCCAATACCCTGTATCCTCATCTGCGGAGGCATGCCGAACCCCTGCGCAAGCTGCGTTGCCAGGAGTGCACCGGTGGGGGTTACCAGTTCTGCATCGAGTCCGGTATGGATGACGGGGACATTTTTAAGCAGTGCCGCGGTAGCGGGCGACGGAACGGGAATGGGCCCGTGCCGGGTGGAAATGACGCCGCGACCGAGGGGAAGCGGGGAAACGAACAGTGCATCGATTCCCAGGTGATCGTAGCCGAGGAGCACCCCGATGATCTCCACCAGCGCATCAAGTGCGCCTAGTTCGTGGAAATGAACCTTCTCGATGGGGATGCCGTGTATTGTTGCCTCTGCTTCAGCCAGGACCCTGAAGAGACGCACGGCCTGTTCCTTGATGGATGGCTTGAGGGGGCTTTCTTCGATCATGCCGGTGATTTCCCGAAGGCCCCTTTCGACCGGGTGGCCACCCCTGTCAATGACCCTGCATTGGGTGCACTGGATCGCCCCCTTTCTGACCGCTGCGACCTCGAGGGAGAAGGGAGGAAGTCCGAGGGATGAAAGAGATTCGGATAACCACTCCCTTTCCACGCCAAGATCAATGAGCGCCGAAAGGAACATGTCTCCGCTTATTCCCGAGAAACAATCCGCAAAGAGGATGTTCACGGGGTCTACCTCCTGGTCTCGCCGATGCTGTTGATCTTATGAGCCAGACATCCGGCGCCGAATCCATTGTCGATGTTGACCACCGCCACGCCCGGGGTGCAGGAGTTTATCATGGTGAGGAGGGCGGCAAGGCCCTGAAACTGGGCGCCATAACCCACGCTTGTAGGAACTGCAATAACCGGACATTCGATGATACCGCCCACAATGCTCGCCAGCGCCCCCTCCATGCCTGCAACCACGCAGATCACCCGAGCCTTGAAAAGCATCTGCTCCTCATCCAGGAGGCGGTGAATTCCTGCGACCCCAACATCATAGAGGGTGTCCACGCGGCTGCCCAAGGCATTGCAGGTGACCTTCGCCTCTTCCGCGACCGGAATGTCACCTGTTCCGGCGGTAATGATCACCACCAGTCCCTCCGTCTCGGTACACGGTTCCTGGATGAGGGTGATCATGCGGGCGACCGGATGGTGGATCACCCGATCATCCAGATCCTTCAGTGCCCGGTAGACTGCCTCATCAGCCCGGGTGGCCAGAAGATTTCCGCCGCGTTCCAGGATATTCCGCGCTATGGATTTTACCTGGTCAATACTCTTGCCTGTGCAGAGAATGGCTTCCGGGATGCCGGTCCTCAGGCAGCGATGGTGATCAACCCGGGCATGGGATATCCGTTCATAGGGGAAAAAACGGAGTTCCTCCATGGCCTTGTCAACGGACAGGTGACCGTTGTTCACCTTTTCCAGGATATCTCTAAGCCTTTTCTTCAACATTACCGATTTTTATTAAAGAGGTATAACGTGATTCAAAAAAACAAATATATCACATATACACAGATAATTAAACCTTGATTTTTGCCTGATCTATTGATACCATTACCTCAATTTGAAAGGAGGGGGAGGTATGAGCAAAAAAATAATCCTTGGGAGCAGCAGTATCACCATCCTAAAGGAAGTCGAATGGAATTTGACCGATACGGACTATGAGATCATCCCTGCCAATGATATCGATGATTTCAGGCAATCCATGAAATCACAGGGTCCCGATCTCCTTATTATAGACCGCGATATGCAAGAAGGAAACGGTATTTCCCTGTGTAACGAAATAAAATCGGATGAGACATTTGCGCAACTGCCCCTCATTGTACTCGTCAAAAAGACTGAAGATGAGAGCGATGAACACGTGGAGTCCCTGGAAAAGGGATGCAAGGCGGATAAGGTACTCGGCGTTCCTCTTGAATCCTCAAAATTACTCAGCACGGTTCAATATTTCATGGCAAAACAGTCCGCTGCCTCGGATCCCCTCACCAAGAATCTTTCCGGCGGAGCGGGGCCGGAGGCGGCGGGTGCGGAAGCGGGAGAGGCACCATCGGAGCCGCTGATGGAGGAGATGCCGCAGGCGGGAGCGGAGATACCGGAAGCACAGGCGGAGGCGGGGCAGGAGGAGACGGCGCAGGAGCCGTTTGCCGGTTTCGAGGATGTGCTGGAGGGGATCGAGATCAGTCCGGTTGAGGAGTTGCCTGAGGAGGCAGCGGGGCCGGAGGCGGCGGGTGCGGAAGCGGGAGAGGCACCATCGGAGCCGCTGATGGAGGAGATGCCGCAGGCGG
>JBLIRN010000050.1:0-18917 GCA_049472315.1 bacterium | reverse complement strand
CCCGGATCCTGCCGGGCTGGTCACCCAGATGACCGGCGCCTTTCTCTCCTGATCCAACAGGCGAAAGAGCCTCTGTCTCGGAACCGCCTCCGTAATGGACGGGCGCGTAATCTTATGTATGGGGAGCCTTTTCCTTTTCATGGGATCGATTCCATCCAATGTAATAGCCTTCAATGCAGGAACATGCCGTTATCTATGGAAATGTGTGCGGATAACACACAATCTACGGTGTATGATGAATTCTGTGATGTCTTCGAAGAAACGTGAGCTTCAGTGAGTGTTCAATCATCTGATAGAATAGACGCAACCGGATGGATCTTTTCCTGATATATATATACTACAAAATTGGGGACGTACAGAACAGGTTCTTCAACGGAATCTATTGGATCCCTGTATTCATTCAATCCACCGATTATTCGGGCATTGAAACCAAGGCAAGGCATCCGCATGGCATATGATAGCAGGATTCACAACTCCTGGGCTCGAATGGGGGATAGAATCACATTGCTCGTGCGTCATTACTTGTTCGCCGGAGTGCTCGAATCGAACCATTCGAAATACTGCTCCACACCATTGCGGCCCGACTCCACCAGCCTGTTCTTCATGTCGTCGGCCAGGTCGAAGTCCGTTGTCTTCACCCCCAGGGTGTCTATATAGACAGTGCGCTGCCAGTCATCGTCGTGCAGATGGATGCTCTGCTGAAATTCCAGTATGGTTTCAACGAGGGCCCATGCATAGGAGAAGAAATCATCCACGTGGGAGATCTGAGGCTCTGCCTGGTCCCTGAATACGGCGATCTCCTTTGCCGAATCAAGGCGGAACCCGAGCGTCTCCTTGTTGTAGATATAATTGCTGATGCGCCTGCTCGAGGCAACCAGTTCCTGATTGTGGGCATCATAGTAGACTGTTCTGCGTCCACCCCTTTTGACGTATTTCTCCCTGTCAAAGAGCTTGATGGGATAGTTGACCAGAACGCCGCCATCCACATATACATCCCCCCTGAAGTTGCGCTTTGCCGCAAAAAAGAGGGGGATGGACATGGATATCCTGGCAGCATCCGCAATACATATCCGCGGGGTATGCTCATAGGAGAAAATCTCGCTGAATCTGGTGGAGAGGTTGGTACCCATAAAATACAAGTCCTTGAAACCATTGCTCAATTTTTGTGCGTACACATCCGCGAAGGTGGATTCGCTGTTCCCTGTTTTCGCCTCTATGATGCGTCCGATCCAATTCCTGAAGAAATCGCCCTGGTACCAGCCGAATTCCTTGATGAGCCGCTTTGAATCCCTGATCACCCCCCAGGAATCGTCCATGAAGTTGTTGAAATCGAGCCGCCAGAGGACCTCCCGCATTTCTTCGACCGAGTAGTTGAGCCCGACCAGGATTGCAGTGATGGCACCTGCGGAGGTGCCACCGACGCGCACGATGTCTTGTAGAATGCCCCGTTCCAACAATGCCCCCATTGCACCCACATACGCGATCCCCTTGACACCCCCGCCTTCAAAGACCAGGTTCTTGAAATTGTATGCCATGCTGCATCCCCTCGTTCATTGGATTTCTCATTGCCCCGCATTCACTGATCAATAATGCAGGAAAGGTTGTGTCCTATGTTTTTCCGATATCGCTTGGTTGACGGACACTGTTCACCCCTCGTTCAATACCTTGACCACCCGCTCCCGGTATGCGCGGCTTTCATCATTGGCAGGGACCACGTCGATCGCGGAGGGGGAGGATGCCCCCAGGCCGATATCCACTGCCCTGGCAATCTGCTCCTGCTCGAAGATCTTCCGTTTCATGATCTGGTCATTGCTCCCCAGAAGCTTCAGGACGGCAAGCCCCACCGCATCGATGGCCACCCGGTCAGCGGAGGCGAGAAAGACATTCCCCTGGGCACGCCTTCCATCCATGGGCCCTCCATCCACAAATGCCTCTATGCCATCCATGACAATAAGATCGGGCGTGAACGGGGCGTTTATCTCTGCAATCATTTTACGCTGGTGGGGGGAGCTGTGGAGCTGCGTCATGTAGTCGTACCCATGACGGCGCGTCGGGACCACACCCACATGGAGTTTCAGCGACATGGTGAAGACCCCTCCGAACTGATGCGTCTTGAGGCAGCAGGTGGAAACAAGGCACTCCGCATCAAGCACAGGGCGTGCGATGCGGAACCCACCCTCCCAGTGGGAATCCTTGGGCTTGACCTTCACCCAATCCCTCTCCTCCAGTTCATCGAAGTCGATGACCCGCACATCCAGCTTCTTCATGAGGGGAAGGATACCCTTTTCCTCCATGACACGACGGGTCGGTGGATAGCTGCGCTCTCCCAGGCTCACCCCCTTTGCACCCATCTTCCAGACCTCCTCAACAAGGGCTGCCAGGGTATCGTTATGGGTTGAACCGGGTGCGGGATCTGCGGTGTTGAAATTGGGCTTGATCAGGACATGTTTGTTCTTTGCCGGGTTAATGCCGAGCGCCTTGATGGAGGATGCAACGCCTGTGCGGCGATCCTCGCACCTCACCAGTGTTACAGGCACCTTCTCCTTGTCCGGCGATACATCGGCCTGCATGCTCCCCTTGGCCATCTCTTCATAGGTGCCCATCAGGAGGACACCGCCGGCAGCACCGGAGAGTTTCAGGAAATCCCTCCTCCTCAACCCCGCCACAGGTGAAGCTCACCTCCCCTTTGCCTGCTTAATACAGTCAATCAAGTATACCCGATCAAAGGCGCCTCTCCCCGGGAAAAATCCACTAACGCCTCTCTCTACAAATATATCCCCGGACACCTTATCCGTCAATATGAAACAACAATGAAAATCTTGAACCTTACGGCCGGAGGGCGTGAACAGAGAGCCCGGTGATCCCTGTTCGGCATCTTAAGGAGGCAATTGCTCAATAGTTAATAGGTAGAAGGATGCACCTTCTTCAACAACGTATTGAGCTGTTACTTAAAAGGCGCGCCACCCGTTAGGTGCGAGTGGCGCGCTGTCCCATGAGGATGTCTGGAGGATGTTGTCCTTTCATGGGCGCATCTCAATCTCTATAGGTGCTCAGGGTTTCCAATACCTCAACTTCCCAAGAGAGGGTATTGTCGCCGATGGCGGGCGTTTCACCCTTTCATTTTCATCCCCTTGTAAACAGTATTGTGTCTTTCCTGATTGTTGTCTCTTACGTTTCAATAGACGAACATGGGGAACATTTTCCCCTGACCATATGCATGAACCCTGTAACCACGGATTGCCGAATGCAGTGGGGGATTCTTCTCCATTTCAAATGAGATGGTCACATTGCTCACATAGTCCGTACGAAGGTGCATATCGAATCATGCAGGATATTCTCATGGACATGTGCATGAAGCGCCGGTGAATGGGGATCATCAAAAAGACTATCGATAGAGAAGCAGGCCCAATTTTGACAAAAACTATAGAATATACTATCATTATTTATTAACTTGTCAATAGAAGGATTTCTTTTTTCTTGTCCGATTCCTCATCACCAGCAAAAATACGGGGACTCATCCCAAAATAGATGCACATGAGGTATATCACCTATGTTTTCTAAGGCAGTGTTAGATATCGATCCGGACCTCGAGCTTCAGCGCATTACTGATTTCATGCGGGAAACGGTGTTTAAGGACCTTAAAAGAAGGGGGCTGGTGATTGGGATGAGCGGAGGGATCGATTCAGCCCTCGTTGCCGAGCTTTGCGTGCACGCCGCTGGCAGGGACAGGGTTCTCGGGCTGATCCTCCCGGAAAGGGAATCCAATCCCGTGAGTGCGGAATACGCTGCAAAACACGCCCGAAAAATGGGGATAGAGACGATCAGGATCGACATCACCGGGTATCTCGAATCCCTGCAATTGTATGAGAATCGAAATGCCGTCATCACAACGATCTTCCCGGAATTCGACGAATCCTACAAGTTCCATATCAGCCTTCCCCAGAACCTTATGGAAACCGATCGATTCAATTTCCACACCATCACCATCATGGATGGCAACGGGAACAAACAGCACAAAAGGCTCTCGGGGGGCGATTGGCTGAAGATCTCCGCCTGTCAGAACATGAAGCAGCGGATGAGAATGATCCAGCTTTACTACCATGCGGAAAGAAATAATTACGTGGTGGCAGGGACCACGAACAAGGCGGAATTGCTCCAGGGATTTTATGTCAAGTACGGCGACGGCGGTGTGGACATCGAACCTATAGCCCACCTGTACAAGACCCAGGTCTTTGCGCTGGCCAAACACCTCGGGGTGATCGACGAGATCATTGCACGATCTCCGAGTCCCGATACATACAGCCTTCCGGTCACGGACAAGGAATTCTACTTCTGCATCGACTACGAGCTCCTCGACCTCCTCCTCTATGCCTATGAACAGCATATACCCGTGGAGCAGGTCTCGAGCGCACTCGATCTGAAAAGGGAACAGGTCGAGAGGGTGCTGCGGGACTTCAAGGCAAAGGAACAGGCCACCCGGCACCTCAGGGAACTCCCCCCAGGCCTTGAGCATCAAGGTTAATCCGTAATTGTTTTCCTCTCTCCTTCTGCAACCTGCTGTGGTTGACTCCGCCTGAGAAAAGGTAATTGCCCACTGTCCTCCGGGAAGAAGAATTCCCCTTCTCCAACAATGTATTGAGCAAGTCCCCAAAAACAACAGCGCCGGGGTAAAGAAATCCTCGCCAGGGTTCGATAAGTATATGAGAAAAATGGATGAGGTGCTGACCACATTTCAATGGTAAGGATACAAAAAAATGATCTCAAAAAGGGACATAAAATTGTATCTCTGCATAATCCTCTTCTGCGCCCTGGTTTCGATGATCGTTGTTTTTGCCACCGAACTGATCACCGATAGGCTTCCAAGGACGGTGGATCGCATTGAAAATGAGTATATCAGGGATGCCGCCGAAAAGGCTACGGGAAAGAAGATAGACGATATCGCCCTGGAGAGGATCAAGAACGAATATGAAAAGGGGCAGGAAACCCGGCCCTGATTATCGTTCCTCCTGAGTATCCATCATAATGGTCACAGAAACATCCCTATAGGTTTCATGATCGGGAGTACCTTCCTGCAGCATTTCCTTCGTCTTTGGACCTGCTGGTATGAATGGATTCAACCAGCGGAATCCATTGAATCAGATTTGCCGGATGTGGCCGTATCAAGACATCGGGAAAGCACCAGGAGCGCCCCTTGTTTATCAAGCGGCTCGTTTCCGGAGCCGCACAGGGGGTCCTGGACGCAGGCTGGGCACCCTCCCTCGCAGGGACACTCCCTGATGAGGGCGAGGGTGGCCCGGAGCAGGTCCTCGATGCGATGAAACCCCCTCTTCGTGAAACCGATCCCCCCCTCGTAGCCGTCATAGATGAAGATGGTCGGCCGGGCATACACGGGATAGGAGGCATAGCTCAGACCGCCGATGTCCCCCTTGTCGCAGATCGCAAAGAGGGGAATGCACTTGATGCCGGCGTGCTCTATGGCATGAAGGCTTCCGGCAAGGTCATGCCCGTTCGATGCCAGGGTCCTCATTGCATCCTGATCGAGCACCATCCACAATCCCTCCGTATCGAAGCTGGTCTCCGGCATATCCAGGGTGTGCCGCGATATCCTGGTCCCGTCGTACATCCGGCGCCTCTCATACCCTGTAATCCGCTGGGTCATGGCGAGGTTCCCCCGATGGACGCTGAGTGCCGGAAGCCTCTGTGATTCCTCTTCGGAGAGGACCCGGGTCTGCTTGCTGCTCATGGCCTGGGTATAGTAGTGGACATCCACCGTGGTGCACAGCGCCCGCTTTTTGACGGGATCGAGCCGGGTGATCCGGTACTGCCGTCCCTGGTGCAGGTAGATCGCTCCGGGGAATGCCTCACCGAACACCCGGGATGCATCAAGTTCCCCGATCCTTTCCCCCGACTCCAGGAAGATGCCCCAGGGCTCCCCGATGCTCCGGATGCCCACCTCGCGCTGGGGGTGCCTGTTCCTGGGAAACCAGATGTCACCACGTTTCCCCGGATTCATCTCCCCGGATGCCACAAGCTCATCGAGCAGGGGCTTGAGCCTCGGCACCTCGTAGACCGGGTCGTCCTCGCGAAGGTAGATCTCCGCCGCTGCGCAAGGGAGGTGCCTTTTGAGCAGCCTCGGATTGCCCGGATCCACGATCACCTCCTCATGGCTCTTTCCGAAAAAGGCATCGGGGTGGCGCATGAAGTACTGATCCAGGGCATCCCGAATGGCCACCATCAATACGGCCGACGAGTCGCCGTGCCTTCCCACCCTCCCTGCACGCTGCCAGGTGCTGGCGATGGAGCCGGGATATCCCGCCAGGATACAGACGTCCAGACCCCCGATGTCGATCCCCAGCTCAAGGGCGCTGGTGGTGACCACCCCCATCAACTCGCCCTGAAAAAGACGCTGCTCGATGATCCTGCGCTCCCTGGCCAGAAACCCCGACCGATACGGACTGATCAGGGGGGCGAGCTCGCCCGCCTGCTGCACGGCCCAGGTATAGATAAGCTCGGTTATCTTCCGCGCCCTGGTGAAGAGGATGGTCCTCAAGCCGGCCCGAAGGCACGAGACAAAAAGATTGGTGGCCTCGGTATAGGGGCTGCGGTCCGGTGGAGGATTGATGAAGATAAAGTGCTTTCCCCCTTGAGGGGCACCGCTTTCGGAGATCTCCCGAAAGGGAAGGCCGATGAGGTTTTCCGCCAGTTCCTTCGGATTTGCGATGGTGGCCGATGAGGTGATGAACAGGGGGCTGCTCCCGTAATACCGGCAGATTCGCCTGAGCCTTCGAAAGACATGGGCGGCGTTGGAGCCGAAAACACCCCGATAGGAGTGGATTTCATCGACCACTACATATCGGAGATGCCTGAAAAATCCCTCCCATTTTGCGTGGAACGGATTGATGGCAAGGTGGAGCATGTCCGGATTGGTAAAAATGACGTTCGGTGTGCGCTCCCTGATCTTTTTCCTCCGGTGGGCAGGGGTGTCACCGTCATAAATCTCGGCTGCCTGCAGCGGGGTCCGCTCCCCCTTCTTCCGCTCCGGATGCATATCGAGCGCCGAAAGGAGGCTGTTGAGGTTGTTGACCTGGTCCTGCTCCAGCCCCTTCAGGGGGAAGATATAGAGTGCCGTGCTTTCCGGCCCCTCCAGTATGGATTCTATAACCGGTATGTTGTAAATAAGGGTCTTACCGCTTGCAGTGGGTGTCATCACCACGATGTTCATGCCGCTTCGGATCGCCTCGATCGCCTCCTTCTGGTGGCTCCAGACACGGCTGATCCCGGCCTGATCGAGCACCTTTCTCAATCTTTCATTGAGGTGCAGGTCCCCATACTCCGCTTGCGCAGGCGGCAGATAGCGGTGAACCGCGACCTGTGAGGCAAAGCGCGACTCAGTAGTCATCTGGCGAATGAATGTATCGATACGCGACATAGGCATAGTCTATACAAAGGCCCCCGTGTTTCATCCATGATACCATGTTTGTCCGTGAAGAAAAGGGGTTATTCCCTCTATCGCTCCGTAAACATATCTGTCCATGAAGACACAACGTCAAAATTGGAATTGAGCGGACTGCAGCAATGCTCATTTTGAACCATTTTTTGCGATCACTATGGGCAATGTCACAATCAGAATTGCTGCGCTGACTGCTCCAATTTGAGATGGAACCGGAGGTGTGTTAGAATGCCCTGTGTTCTCCAATTCCTTAACCATGTGTAATCGAATGATAGTTCGATAAGGGGATCGATAATGAATGATGATAACGGTGCGGGGATATTCCCGAGCGCCGAAGAGGAGTCCAAGGCGGCAGAGTCCGTTGAAACCACGGCCCAAACAAGCTCACCCACCTACCGTCTCGCCTATGCGGATGAACAATTCCTGCTGCGCGAGGAATTACGGCCGGTGCGACTCCAGCTCGAGCTGTATAAACCGGACCTCATCCTGAAGGAGAAGGGGATCGACTCCACCATCGTCGTATTCGGGAGCTCTCGGATCATGGACCCCAAGATAGCGAGGGCCCGGTACGAGGAGGCGAAGAAGGCCGCTTCGAGTAATCCCTCGGACCCGCAGCTCGCCAAGCAGGTCGAAATTGCCTGGCGTAGACTTGAAAAGAGCAGATATTACGAGGCGGCAAGGGAATTCGCGCGGATCGTCTCCTCTTCGAGCCAGACCAATGAACGGCGCGCCTATGTCATCATCACCGGGGGCGGACCGGGTATCATGGAGGCTGCAAACAGAGGGGCGAACGAGGTGGGTGCAATGAGCATCGGGCTCAATATCGTCATTCCCGAGGAACAGGCCCCCAATGCCTACGTAACGCCCGAGCTCAGCTTTCAGTTCCAATATTTCGCGATTCGCAAGATGCACTTCCTCATGAGGGCCAAGGCCCTGGTCATCTTTCCCGGAGGATTCGGGACCCTCGATGAACTGTTCGATGCCCTGACCCTTATCCAAACGAAAAAGATAAAGCAGATCCCTGTGCTCCTCTTCGGCAAGGAATACTGGAAACGGGTTTTTAACTTCGAGGTCATGGCCCAGGAAGGCACCATTGACCCCCAGGACCTGGATCTTGTTCAGTACGTCGAGACCGCGCAGGAGGCATGGGATATCATCAGCGCCTTCAACGGCCACAGCGAGAAATAGGGATACCACTTCTTCTGCCTTGCCCCGCCTGGATGCCGTGCACAAGAGAAATCGCATGGATGTATAACCGAGAAATCCACCCGGCGTCCTAGTGGCGTTAGTCCGCACAGTTACAGGTGCGCCTCATATCCATTCGAAACAATTCGATCCCCCGGAAATCACCCCAAGGCTCCCACACCCATAAAGGGTCGATTAAATAGATAACAGCACATGGAAAACAGAGGTTGCTTTTTATGGATTCATTCCCATATTATGGGAAAAACACAATCCGCAGGCGATCGCTGCAGCATCAATGGTAATCGCACAGTTTCATACAAAAAGAAGATTCAATGGAATCACGCACAGGGAAAATAATCGGGGCATGCCGCCATGGCAATGGCGAGTGCTCGTTCCTCCTCTGGGCGCCCTTTGCACGCAAGGTGTATGTGGATATCGTGCACCCGCACGAACGCTCGATTCCCCTTGCAGCAATCGGGAGGGGATACTGGCACTCCTCGGTGCCGGACGTCCGGCCGGGGACCCGTTATTTCTACCGGCTGGATGACGGCCCCCGAAGGCCTGATCCGACATCCCACTACCAGCCGGAGGGCGTTCACGGCCCCTCGGAGGTCGTGGACCATGGCGCATTCTGCTGGAAAGACCGGGAGTGGCAGGGCATACCCCTTGAAACCATGCTGATGTACGAGATTCACGTGGGCACCTTCACCCCACAGGGCACCTTCGATGCGGTGATCGAACGGCTCGACGACCTGGCTGACCTCGGGGTGAACACCCTCGAAATCATGCCGGTGGCCCAGTTTCCCGGGCAACGGAACTGGGGGTACGACGGGGTATGCCCATTTGCCGTGCAACATTCGTATGGGGGGCCGGAGGGATTGAGGAGGCTGGTGAACGCCTGCCATGCACGCGGGTTTGGCGTAATCCTGGATGTGGTTTACAACCACCTCGGCCCGGAGGGGAATTACACCCATGAGTTCGGGCCTTACTTTACCGGAAAATACAACACCCCCTGGGGAAAGGCGATCAATTTCGACGATGCATGGAGTGACGAGGTAAGAGAGTTCTTCATCCAGAATGCCCTCCACTGGTTCGAGCACTACCATATCGACGCACTGAGGCTCGATGCCATACACGGCATCTTCGATACGGGTGCCAAACACATCCTGGCGGAGCTTGCCGAGCGGGTGGAGGAATTCTCCAGCGCACAGGGCAGGAAATTCCATCTCATTGCAGAGAGCGACCTCAACGATGTGCGCGTAGTACGCAAACGGGATGAGGGAGGATACGCCATCGACGTACAGTGGAACGATGACTTCCACCACGCGGTGCACACCCTCCTCACCGGCGAAAGGGAGGGATACTACGCCGATTTTGGGAAGATCGAGCACCTCATCAAGGCATACCGGGAGGGATTCGTCTACTCCTGGGAGTATTCCGCCTACCGGAAGCGCCACCACGGAAGCCCTTCCGGGGACATCCCCGGCGGCCGTTTCGTGGCGTTCATCCAGAACCACGACCAGGTGGGGAACAGGATGCTCGGGGAGCGCCTTGCGCAACTCGTGTCCTTCGAGGCGCTTAAGTGCGCGGCAGGACTCCTCCTCGTCTCCCCGTATATCCCCCTTCTCTTCATGGGGGAGGAGTATGGCGAGGAGTCCCCTTTCCTCTATTTCATCGATCACTCCGACGAAGAACTCATCAAGGCAGTACGTGAGGGGCGAAAAAGGGAGTTCGCCTCCTTCTGCTGGAAGGGGGAGCCCCCCGATCCCCAGGATGCGGACACCTTCTTGCAGTCGAAGCTTCACTGGGAAAAACGTGCCGAAGGAAGGCACGGGGTCTTGCGCGCCTTCTATACGGCGTTGATCCGGCTGAGAAGGCAGTCCCCTGCCCTCTCCCGCCTGGACAAGGATGCCCTGAGCATCCGGCGGATAGAAGGGAGCAACCTCGTCCAACTCATCCGCCGGCATGGGAGGAACCACATCCTCGCCCTTATGCACCTCGAGGATAGGGAGACCACTGTATGCCTGGATTCCCTGGAGGGCACATGGCGAAGGCTTCTCGACTCCTCGGATGAACGCTGGATGGGGCCGGGACGATCGATGCCCGACCGTATCGCCAATGGGTGCAAGGTCACTGTTGGACCGTTCTGCTGTGTCATATACGAGAGGGAGGCCTGAGCGTGGACCGGCATATCTGCATTCACGGCCATTTCTATCAGATGCCCAGGGAGAACCCCTGGCTTGAGGAGGTGGAGCTCCAGGATTCCGCCTATCCGTACCATGACTGGAACACAAGGATCACAGCGGAGTGCTACGGCCCGAATACCGCCTCGCGCATCCTGGGCCCGGATCGGAAGATCATCGACATCGTCAACAACTATTCCAAGATGAGCTTCGATTTCGGCCCCACCCTGCTCACCTGGCTGGAGAGAAACGAACCGGGCATCTACCGGGCGATCCTGGAGGCGGACACCATAAGCAGGAGCACCTTTTCAGGGCACGGCACCGCCATGGCGCACTGTTACAATCACATGATCATGCCCCTTGCAAACGGGCGGGACAAACGGACCCAGATCATCTGGGGAATCAGGGACTTCGAATCGCGCTTCGACAGAAAACCGGAGGGCATGTGGCTTCCGGAGACGGCGGTGGACCTCGAATCACTCGATATCATGGCGGAGCAGGGAATCGCCTTCTCGATCCTTGCACCACGCCAGGCCCGGCAGGTGAGAAGGATCGGCGAGGGTCAGTGGAACGACGTAAACGGTGCGCGCATCGACCCCAAGATGCCCTATGTATGCCGCCTGCCTTCAGGCAGAGAGATTGCCCTTTTTTTCTATGACGGACCCATATCCAGGGACATTGCCTTCAGGGACATTCTCAAAAACGGGGAGCATTTCGCCCGCCGGCTGCTGAGCGGCTTCTCCGATCAGCCCTCCAGCCAGCTCGTGCATGTGGCAACCGACGGGGAAACATACGGCCACCATCATCACCTGGGAGACATGGCCCTCGCCTACTGTCTCTACCACCTTGCCTCCAAGAACCTCGCCCGGATAACCGTGTTCGGGGAATACCTGGAAAACCATTCACCCACCCATGAGGTGGAGATCATTGAAAACTCCTCGTGGAGCTGCGTGCACGGGATGGAGCGATGGAGGAACGACTGCGGGTGCACTTCAGGGAACCAACCGGGATGGAACCGGCAGTGGCGTTCAGCATTAAGGGGGGCCATGGACTGGCTGAGGGACAACCTCATCCATGTATATGAAGACCAAATCTCGCGCCTGGTAAAGGACCCATGGCAGGCTCGCGACGATTATATCGCGGTCATCCGCGACCGCTCCCCCGAAGGCATACAACGTTTTTTTAAACAGCACGCCACGAGGGAGTTGCTTGCCGAAGAACAGGTGACCGGCCTGAAGCTTCTCGAGATGCAGCGGAACGCCATGCTGATGTATACAAGCTGCGGATGGTTCTTTGACGATATATCGGGCATCGAATCGGTCCAGGTTATGCAATTCGCCGCTCGGGCCATGCAGCTCGCGCAGGAGGTGAGCGGCCTCTCCCTGGAGAAGACCTACATCACCCTCCTTGAGCGGGCAGAGAGCAACGTGCCTGAGCACCAAAACGGCGGGCTTATCTACGAAGAATCCGTACGTCCCATGGTACTCGACCTGGTGCGGGTGGGGGTGCACCATGCCGTCTCATCACTGTTCGAGGAGTATTCAGATACCAGAGAGGTATACACCTATACCATACAAAACGAGAGCTACGAGCAGGAGGCTGCGGGTAAACAGAAGCTGGCCATAGGGAAGGCAGCGGTCCGTTCCATTGTCACCCTGGAGGAGAGCCTCATCAGCTTTGCCGTGGTGCACCTTGGAGATCACAACCTTGTGGGAGGGGTCCGCACGTTCATGGGAGAGGAATCCTTCGGCTCCATGCATAGGGAGATCAGAGAGGCATTCGCAAAGGGAGATATCGCCGAGACCATCCGATCCATCGAGCGGTATTTCGACACCAGTTCATGCTCGTTGTGGCATCTATTCAAGGACGAGCAGCGGCGGGTTCTCCGACGGATCCTCCGCGATACCCTGCAGGAGGTGGAGGGATCCCTGCGGCAGATCAACGAGCGCCACTACTCCATCATGCAGGTGATGCGAAACCTGCATATCCCCCTTCCGAAGGTGCTCGCCCTCACTGAGGAATTCATCATCTCCTCGGACCTGCTTGATGCCCTTCAGGAGGAAGATCTCGATCTGCAACAAATCCAAAAGATGGTGGTAAGGATCCGGGTGGAGGGCTTCAGTGTTGACAAAGCCACCCTCGATTTCCTGGTGAGCAACCGGGTGAATGCAATGATGGAGGCATTCGAACACAGCCCGCAGGATCCCTCACACCTTGAATCGGTCGAATCCCTGCTGGGGGTCCTCAGGCCGCTTTTCCTGCACCTCAACCTGTGGAAGGCGCAGAATATCTACTTCTCCGCAGGAAAGAGACTCCTCGCCGAGATGGAGGAAAAGGCGGCAGGGGATATGGAGGATGCGAATGCCTGGGTAGGGCATTTCAAAAAACTGGGGGACCACCTCGGGGTGAGGATCGTCTGATGCATATCCCAACCGCCACCTATCGGATCCAGTTCAACCCCTTGTTCGGCTTTCGAGAGGGGAAAAGGATCATCCCCTACCTTGCGGCGCTGGGCATCTCCGATCTCTACGCATCCCCTATATTCAAGGTGAGGGCGGGAAGTATGCACGGGTATGACGTGGTGGACCCAAACCGGTTGAATCCAGAGTTGGGGGACGAAAAGGCATTCGAATCCCTCGCTGCCGAGCTCAAGAAAAACAGCATGTCGTGGCTCCAGGACATCGTGCCCAACCACATGGCCTATGACAGCCAGAACGAGATGCTCATGGATGTCCTCGAAAACAGGGAGCGCTCCCCCTTTTACCATTTTTTCGACATCGACTGGAACCATTTCTACGAGAGCCTCAAGGGAAGGGTCCTCGCCCCCTTTCTGGGAAAATTCTACGCCGAATCCCTTGAGGATGCGGAGATCCAGCTCCGGTATGACGAAATCGGTTTGGGCATCACCTACTACTCCCTCAGGCTCCCCCTGAGGCTGGAATCATATGCTCGGGTGTTCGCGCACAACATTCAGGCGCTCGAGGAGCGGATCGGGAAGGGACATCCCGATCTTTTGAAGCTCCTTGGGTCCCTCCACCTCCTCGAATCCCTCGCATCACCACCAGAAAAAAATTCCGAATACGACCAGGTGAGACACGCAAAGGGGATGCTGTGGGAGATCTACACCGGGAACCAGGCGATCAGGGGGTTCATGGATGCGAATATCAGGCTCTTCAACGGGGAAAAGGGGAAGCCGGAGAGCTTCACCCTCATCGATGACCTCCTTGCCGAGCAGCCCTACCGGCTCTCGTTCTGGAAGGTAGCGGCCGAGGAGATCAACTACCGGAGGTTCTTCAACATCAACGCACTCATCTCCCTGAGGGTGGAGGACGAGGCCGTCTTCTCCCATACCCATGAGCTGATCTTCAGGCTCGTGCGCGAGGGAACATTCGACGGCCTGCGCATCGACCATATCGATGGACTGTGCGATCCGGCAACCTATCTGGAGAGGATCAAGGAGCAGGCGAACCACCTCTACCTCGTGGTAGAGAAAATCCTGGATTTCGACGAAACGCTTCCTCCCCCCTGGCCGGTGCAGGGCACCACCGGATACGACTTCATGAACCAGGTGAACGGGGTCTTCTGCCAAAAAGACCACCAGCGGGAATTCATCAAGATATACTACCGGTTCACCGGCCTCAAGGCATCCTATCAGGAACTGGTGAGCGAGAAAAAACGGCTCATCATCGGAAAGCACATGGCGGGAAACATCGACAACCTGGCCCACATCATGAAGAGGATCGCGGGTAGGGACCGGTATGGAAGGGATATCACCCTCTATGCCCTGAAAAGGGCGCTCGTGGAGGTGATGAGCTTCTTCCCGGTCTACCGCTCCTACATCAACCAGCGATCGTTCACCGAATCGGACAAGGTGCACATCGACAAGGCGATTCAGGATGCTCGAAGGCGAAACCCCGACCTCTTCTACGAGATGAACTATATCGAGAAATTCTTTTCCCTCGATTTTCCCGACCACCTCACCGAGGAGGAAAAGGAGCACCTGATGCACTTCATCATGCGCTTCCAGCAGTTCACCGGCCCCCTGATGGCCAAGGGTTTCGAAGACACGGTTCTGTACATCTACAACCGGCTCATCTCCCTGAACGACGTGGGCGGCGACCCGCAGCGATTCGGGGTGACCGGCGAGGAATTCCACAGGTTCAACACCGCCCGGGCCACCACCCTCCCCCACTCCCTGAACGCCACCTCGACTCATGACACAAAAAGGGGTGAGGACGTGAGGGCCCGAATCAACGTGCTCTCCGAGATCCCCTTCGAGTGGGAGACGCACCTGAGGCACTGGGCCAGGATCAACAGGAGGAAGAAAAAGAAGGGGAACGGCGTGTCCATGCCGGACGAAAACGACGAATACTTCCTCTATCAGACCCTGCTCGGGGTGTTCCCCTTTGGCGAGCCTGACATGGAGAGCCTCACGGAGCGGGTAAGAGAGTATATGATCAAGGCGGTCCGGGAGGCAAAGCGTCACACCGCATGGATCAAGCCAGACACCGAATACGAGGAGGCCTGCACCGGTTTCGTGGAAAGGCTCCTGAGCGCTGCGGACGACAACCTCTTTTTGAAGGAGTTCCTCCCCTTTCAAAGGAAGGTCGCCTTCTACGGGATATTTAACTCCCTCTCCCAGACCCTCCTCAAGATCACGAGCCCGGGGGTGCCCGACTTCTACCAGGGGACCGAGCTGTGGGATCTCAGCCTCGTTGATCCGGATAACCGCAGGCCCATTGATTTCAAAAAACGAATGCATATCCTCAAGGACATCAATGCACGAGAGGCCCGGGACCTCCCCGGCCTTGTCGACGAGCTGGTCGAGACCAGGGAGGACGGCAGGATAAAGCTCTTTCTCGTCTACCGCGTCCTCAAGGCACGCACAAGACTCCTTGATGCGTTCCAGCATGGGGCCTACATCCCCATACGTGTGGAAGGCGCACACGCGGAAAGCGTGATCGCCTTTGCGCGAAATCATCAGGATGCGTGGGCAATCAGCGTGGCGCCCCGGTTCCTCACCTCCCTCATAAAGGAGGGACAGTGTCCCTCCGGAGAGGAGGTATGGCAGGACACCCGCCTGCTCATGCCCGAGGGTGCCCCCTCCTCCTGGATAAACGCCATCACCGGCGAAAGGATCAGCCACCACGGCCCGATCCCTCTGGGCGCCATCCTCACCCGCTTCCCGGTGGCCCTCCTCACCAGCATCAAGGGTTAGGGAACCTTGTAGATCCCTGTAATGCCTTTTCAGGGAATCCTTGACCACCGTTAATGAACTACTCAATGGTCATTCCTTTGATTATTAAAGCGTTCTACAATCCAATATCAGCATGATTATTGTAAATTACCCTTCTCTTCATGTTTTAGTATATATCCATCGAATATTTGTTTTGACAAAAATGTAAATCCCCTCTATACTTTTTTATACAGTAGTATACGTGCAATACGAATTACTATCGCACAGAGGGGACTAAAAATGCGAAAAGGACCCACATTAGAAAAAATTGAAAAAGAGATTGAGAAACTCACACCTCAGGAGCAGTTAAAATTGGTAGAAAGGCTTGCTCATCAATTAAGAAAGGCCGGTCTTGCAATAAAAAAAGAACTTGACTGGAATAAACTCTATGGGCTCGGGAAAGGACTATGGAAAGGAGAGGATGCTCAGGAGTATGTTAACCGTTTAAGAGAAGATCAAACATGACCCTTGCTGATGAGCTCAGCCAAGTCACCACCATATTTATAGATACAGCACCAATTATCTATTACATCGAAGCTCATCCTCTATATGGCCCCCTTGCCAAAGAAGTTGTCAATGCCTTTCAGTCAGGGAAATTGAGCGCCTTCTCTTCTGTTATAACTCTTACTGAAGTTTTACCCAAACCGATCGAAGTCGGAGATGAAAAGCTGGCAAAGAAATTTGCAGACTTTCTCAAATATGGAAAAAAGTTTTCTCTGATAGAAATCTCAATGAGTATAGCTGAAAAGGCCGGAAAATTACGAGGACAATACTCATACCTGAGAGCCATTGATGCCATTCAGATTTCCGTAGCTATTGATGTCGGAGTTGATGCATTTCTCACCAATGATATAAAGCTCAAACAGATAAAAGAGATAAATGTTCTGGTTTTAAAGGATTATTTATAAGAACGACCAATGGCACCCTCCGGGCCTTTCTTGTTTTCAAATCAAACATGTTATCTGAAATCGCCAAAGAGTAGACTCATTACTTGAATATTTATGGACTAGTCATCCATATCGGATAGAGATTTCAATCGAATGACCGGAGAAATAAGGACCGCGATGCAAAAAAGGCAGGAGAGGCCGGCCAGGACCTGGAGGGAGAGAATCTATTCCGAGAGCGGGATGATCGCATCCCTTTATGACCGGAGGGCGCGATACTACGATCCCCTGGTGCACATCCTCTCGCTGGGTACGGATCTTTACTATCGGAGGCTCGCCATACAAAGGCTTCGGCTCCATCCGGGTGATCGGGTCCTGGATATCGGATGCGGTACGGGGCTTGATTGCCCCTCGTTATCTCAAAAGGCCGGTCCGGGAGGATTGACTGCAGGCCTTGACCTGAGCAGGGGGATGCTCAATCAGGCACGCATGCGGATTCAGAAGGGAAAGATCAGGCACATTTTCCTCATCCGGGGCAATGCCCGTACCCTTCCATTCAGGGACCACAGCTTTGATGCGATCCTCTGCAATTATCTCCTCAGCACCGTATCCGCAAAGGAGATCATACACGAGGCATTTCGGGTTGCCAGGCCCGGGGCATCCATGGTGTTTGCCGACGATCGCTTGCCTTCGGGGTGGTTTGCCTCTCCATTGAGGGCCATGGAGGAATGCCTTCGAAACGGGTATCACAACACGGCGATACCCTGCATTCCATTGCTCCGAAGGGGCCTTTCCCCTGCGACCATGACCAACCACCACTGCGGGTTGATCTTTATTATCTCGGGGCAACTAACCCGCTCTGCGAAGGGCAGCGAGGTAGTAAAACAGATTGTCCGGTCCGCCCCACGCGGCGTGGAGTTAAACCCCCAGCAATCAAAGGGACAATGTCGCGATTGCCGATAAAAAGGATCATCATCTGGATTATCCTTACCGAATCCATGCTGATCCTCTCAACCCGGCTGGGTGCCTTTCTCCACGAATTCATCGGGCACGGGCTCATGGCTGTGTTTCTGGGCGGAAGGTTTGATGCCTTTCGTTTGACGCTCTTTGCCGGGGGAGAGACACACTTCAGCGGGAATTTCGGCGAAACGGCCTCTGTATGCATATCGCTCGGGGGGATAGCCACGAACCTCATCACGGGGATCGTGGTGCTTGTGATCATTCAGAGGCGAAACCTCTCCCTTTCATGGGTGCTTTTCGGGATATTACTGGCAGGGACCAGTATCCTCAGCCAGGTTCAATACCTGATCCTGGGGGCCTATTACCGGTACGGTGATCCTAAGTGCCTGGCCACATACCCCATTGCGATGACTATTGCGTGGGTGGGTGGATTGGCGATTCTGGCCTATTTCTCCTGGCATCTCATGTGCATTTTTTTCCGGTTGCAGGATATGAATTTTCCCTCCAGCCGCATATTGAAACGGGCCACAACCACCCTCGTCATTCTCGGCATCCCCGTTCTATTGTATGCCGGTCTGTACCTGTCCGCGCATACCCCTCTGGGTTCCCTGGCTGCTATTCATGAGGCACGCCTTCGGACACAAAAAGAGGCGGAGCGCATAAAGGCGGAAGAAAAATCCGACAAGGACGTCGAAGAGATACAAAGGAAATTGGAGCCTTTCCCCATCTTACCCTTGGTCGTGGCCATCTATCTCATAACGGCCCTCATCGCCCTTCTCCAAACCCATAAACGGAAAGGGGGAAAAATCACGCCCCGGATTCCCTTAACCTATCGTTATTGCATCCCCTGGGTGATTCTATCAGTGAGTGTGCTTGCACTTATAGCCTTTTTATGGTGATCGATACTGACGGGATTTCCAATGAACTTCCCCGCCGCAGGAAGCGGAGTATTAAAACAGTTTTTTGAGATCGCTCCAAGGGACGGGAAATTATACCCATGGAAATTAAAAAAGGGGAGA
>JBLIRN010000005.1:0-65292 GCA_049472315.1 bacterium | reverse complement strand
ACGGGATTCGAGATCACCCGGCAGGAGGAGATCGCGCCCCCGGTATCGGAAATCGCAGCAGAAAGCACCCCCCTTGCCTCCGTTTCCGGGGATGCCACCTCGTATATCGATGCCCGGGTGAAGCAGGACCGGACCTACCATTACATCCTATGCTCGCTTGACAGGGCAGGGAACAGGTCGGAACCTCTGCTGCTGCCCCCGGTCTACATCCCCGCACAGACGGGGATACCCTTTATCGAGGCGGTCAGCGAGAGCACCGGCGGCATGCCGCAAAAGACCGGGGACCGTATCGAGGTGGAACTGGTAGGCGAGGACGGGTGTCAGGGGGGCTTCATCATCCCCGGCATCATCGATGCATCGGTTCCACTCATCGAACAAGACCGCGGACGCTACACAGGCTCCTATATCGTGAGGCCCGAAGACCAAAGCGAGCAGACCCTGATCCGTGTCTGCCTCCAGGATGACCTCGGGCACGTCAACTGTCAAAATGCGGCATCCGGGCTGATAATCAACTGCGACCTGCAGGACACAACCCCGCCCGCGATCCATGAATTGCTGCACAATGCATTCGAGATCGCCGGGTTCTCCGGTGATCTCGTGCCCGGCAATACCCTCGAAATCACCATGCAGGCAGAGGCCGGATGCACTGCCTTCGCTGCCCTCCTCCCGCAGGATATCGACCCGGAAGGGGACAAGGAAGCGTATGTTACCCAGAAAATGCACGAGGACCAGGAGCGGCCCGGCACCTATGCGGGCGCTATCGGCATAGAATGGGATCACCCGTCGATCGAACAGGCATCCGTATGGGCCTGTGTTTCAGACCGGGCAGGGAACAGGACATGGAAACAGGCCGAGGAACCCGTCAGCCTGGATACCAGGCCGCGCATCCGCGTGATTCCCGAGCAGAACGCCCTCTGGGCAGATCAGGAATCACAGGCCCGGATCAGCGTCACAGTAACGGACGCAAACGGGGAGCCGGTTGCCGGGCACCTGGTGGCCATCACCCTCTCCACCACCGACGAGTACACCGGTGTGGTGGGAGGCGGGGGGTTCGACCGGATGTTCGAAGCCAATGCGGACATCGACTTCGACCTGATCACGGATTCCTGGGGGGAGGTGGAGGAGACCTACACCGCCGGATTCGCCGCCAAGACCGCCGTGGTGCTGGCAAAGGACCTCACCACCGGTCATGCAGGAGCAGGGTACATCCTCACCATGATCAAGGCGCAGACCGACATCGAGCTCCTGCCCCAGCCTTCACTCATGAGGATTCTGGAGGCATCCCCCTACAAGCTGATCCTCACCGCCGAACCCGACCGGCTCACCGCCGACGGGGTGAGCACCTCCTGGATCACCGCGCAGCTTGCAGACAGGGACAACCAGCCGGTTTCACAGTCCGGCGTCAGGGTAAGTTTCTTCATGGAGGGGAATAACGGAGGATTCTCCTCAACCCAGGCCTCAACGGACAGCCTCGGTCAGGCATCAATCCGCTATACGGCCGGGACAATCCGGGGAACGGTCTTCATCACCGCCGTCTCCGACGCCGAGTATCCGTTCGGCGGGCTCTCCGGACAGGTGCGCATTGCGCTCATGAGCGATGCACCCGCCATCATGGAGCTTGCCGCGGAACCCGCCCGCCTGGTGGCCGACGGATACAACCAGTCCGAAATACGGGTCTGGGTGGCGGACATCAACCGGAATGCCGTGCAGCAGGCCATGGTCGCATTCTCCATCCTCCAGAGGGACCGGGGTGACCTCTCCGCCCTTACCCAGGCGACCGATTTCAATGGATGGGCGGAATGCACCTACACTACCCCGGCACTCTCCGGACAATCCACGAGCATTGCCACCATTCTCGCCACGGTGACCTCGAAGGCGCCCACCGAGGAGGAACTGGCCAGGGCAACGGGGACCATATTCATCCCTCTGCTCTACCCCGAAATGGATGACAGGGATGAGGTCAAAATCATCGAGTGGCTCTCCCGAAAGGGGGACAAGGTGCAGGAGGGGACGCCCCTCGTGCGTCTGGAAACCGAAAAGGGAGAACTGGTGATCAATGCGCCGGTGTCCGGGGAATTGGCCGTCATCACGATTCATAGGGGAGAGCGGGCATACCTCGGTCAGGGCATCGGCCAGATCCTATCGGACGAGGAGTATTGGGACGCAGAGTGAGGGTGATCCCTGCCGGCGGCAATTCCTATTCTGGGCCTTCAGGCCAAGAGCGCGACCGGACGTGCCTGCTCGCGACAGCGCAGTGTCAAAACCCGAATCGCCGCCCTCGTGTCTCACGCCTTCGAATCGCTGTATCTGCATGCTTGGTTCAGGTGTCTTCGCCCCCCTCCCGCCGCTTCAGTTCCCTGAGGTAGATCCTCCTCTCGGCCAGATAGATGTAAACGAATAAGAGAATGGCGATGACCATGAAGGCGGCATCAAGGGATTTCTGGAACCTGACCCCCACCTCCGGGATAAAGGGCATAAGAAGAAGGTTGATGACCACCAGGAAGAAAAAGGTGGTGAAGGGTATCGCAAAGAGAAAGATCCCCAGCTCCAGGTACATCCCTATGGATCTCCGCTCCCCTTCGGAGTTCAGCCGCTCAAACCCGATGAGTCCCTGGGAACGCCTCATTGCCAGCCACACGGGAAATGCAATCCACAGCGTGAAAAAGAGTGCCGTGGGCAAAAAGGAGGCGAAATTGAGTAATTCTCTCATAGATGTCCTGCGTGCTCTCAGAGGTGATTAATGGTAATCGCTTAATATTGTTACAATGCCCTACAGTACATCAAGAAATTATGATTAATGCGTCAATGCGAATGCCGTTGCTGCAATCGTAGTATACAACAGCGTGGGGTGATTTGAAAGAATGGAGGGGTCGGGGCGGCAATCCCATGTGAACCATTATTATGGGCATGGACAGAGATGTTCGCGCGCTAAGATACAATGTCAAAATGGGGATTACCGGCATTGAGATTGAAATTGTATGAAATATATTGTATTTTATATAATGATATTATAATTGCTCCACAACTACTCAATGCATTTTGGTCAATAACCGCCATAATATTTCGGTCACAACGAAGGCAGTATGTCGAGCATTACCTTTCGCCCGTACCCTCCATCGTCCCTTGGTTGGGCATGTAATATGCTTCATCAAAGGACATTGGAAAGGGGCACCACACTCAAGGCTCCGACAACGTGCATGATCACTCCTATGAAATGGAGTAAGGCCATGCAGATAAAGAAGGTGTACGACCATGATTAACGTCACGCTGAAGAAAAAAATCATATTCTTCGCCTCCGCACTGATGTCCCTCATAATCGGGTGCCTGATCACCGGTATATGGGGGCTGCATCAGGTGCAAATCTCTAAGGACCAGGCGGCGATCGCCGTTAAGATCCATGACAGCTTCGACGAGTTGAGGATCCTGTTCGAACAGACCCTCATGGGTCCCCACGATTACCTCATCAAGGGGGATCTGGAGGAGAGGGACCGGTTCCTGAAGGATTACGAAAATATACTCATCAAGAAAAACCGGCTCAAGGTGCTGATCGTCGATCAGGAAAAAAAGTACGGCAAGGAATTCGAAGAGGTCATGAACAAGGCCGAGAACCACCTCTTGGTCATCGAGCAGAAGCTTCCCGTATTCAAGGCCAAGGTCCTGAACGTCTTCAACCTTGAAACCCCGCGGGAAAACCCGCTGGTAGGCTCATACATGGAGGTGATGGATGCCTTTACCAGGGGGCTCGAGGAGGACCTGAAGAAGGAGGGGGAGGTATTGACGGAGTTGTCGGACAAGGCCATGCTTCGTATCAATACCATCCATGTCCACGTCCTGGCCCTCCTCACCATCTTCGGCTCCATTGCCGTGTTGGCCGGTATCCTGCTGAGCTACTTTCTCATCGAGAGCATCACCCGTCCTGTTTTTAAACTGATTCAGACCACTCGCAGGATAAAGGCAGGGGACCTGAGTGTCAGGGCGGCGATAGAGACCAATGACGAGATTGCCGAGCTTGCCGGTTCGTTCAACGAGATGGTCGCGGAGCTCGCCGATAGCCAGGAACGGATATCGAGTATCCTGCACGGGTCCGGTGACGGCATTTGCGTGATCGACAAGGATTTCAACATGCTCCAGATCAACCGGCAGATGGAGAAGTTCACCGGCGTCTCAGCCAGGGCGAATACCGAGGCCAAATGTTATGAGCACTTCCACGGTGAGCTGTGCCACACGGACAAGTGCACCCTCCGGCGAATCATGAGGGGGGAGGAATGGGTAGAGGTCGAGACCGTGAAGGTCACCAAGGACGGCCGGAAGATACCTGTGGAACTCATCGCCACCCCGCTCAAGAAGAGGGGGGAGATCATCGGCGTTATCGAGTCATTCCGTGACATCACCGAACGCAAGCGGGCCGAAGAGGCATTACGGCAAAGCGAGATCGCGAAGGCGGACAGGCAGAGGCTCTTTTCGGTGCTGGACGTGCTTCCGGCCCTGGTATACCTTCGTGCATCCGATGACACGATCCCCTTCGCCAATCGAACGTTCCGCAAGGTCTTCGGTGACCCGCGGGGAAAGAAATGCTACGAGATGCTTCACGGGTATGAGAAACCCTGCGAAAGGTGCAAGATATCCCGGGTGTTTGAAAAAAAGAAAACCCTCAAGCGGGAGTGGGTGGCATTGGACGGCAGGACCTATGAGATCCATGACACGCTCTTCATCGACATCGACGGCTCCCCCATGGTCCTCGAGCTGGGCATCGATATCACCGAGCGCATCCGTATGGAGCAGGCCAGAAAGGAGGCCGAACGGCAGTTGGAGGAACAGCGGGCCCGGGCGATCCTCTCCGACCGCCTGCGATCCCTTGGCGAAATGGCGACCGGGATGGCCCATGAATTGAACCAGCCCCTTCTGGGCATCCGCGGTCTGGCAGAGCATATCCTCATCGGGCTCGAACGGGGATGGAACTTCTCACAGGAGGTCATTCTGGAGAAGATCCAACTGATCATCGACCAAACCGAGCGGATGACCCACGTGATTGAACACGCCCGCACCTTTGCCAGGGGTGCGGACAATTCGGAGTTCATTCCGGTGCAGGTCAACGAGGTGATACGTTCCAGCATGGACCTGATCGGGGCCCAACTGCGATATCGTGGGCTCGTCCTGGATTGTGATCTCGCCGACAACCTCCCCGATGTTCTGGCGAATCCCTTCTCACTCGAGGAGGTGATCCTGAATCTCATCAACAATGCACGGGATGCCTTCGAGGAAAAGATCGCGTCCGATCGCATGGACTCCCCTCCGCACATCGTTGTGCGAACCTGCGTGAAGAGAAACGGCGAAAGGCATTCAGTAGCGATCGACGTCATCGATAAGGGAGAGGGGATATCCGCTGATCTGCTGCCGAAGGTGTTCGATCCCTTCTTCACCACCAAGGATCCTGACAAAGGCACCGGATTGGGGCTCTCCATATCCAAGTCCATTGTCGAAAGCTTCAAGGGGAGCATAACCATCGAATCGACCCCGGGCACCGGCACCACGGTTGCGATAAACCTGCCGATGAACGGATACAAAGAGGGATAAGGGCATGGAAAACGAACAATCATTGCGCATCCTCCTCGTCGACGATGAGGAAATCGTCCATCAAACGCTCGGTCCCTACCTCCAGGATTCCGGGCACCAGGTTGAAAGCGCCAAGGACGGGGGGAAGGCACTGAAGCTCGTTGAGGCGTATGATTACGACCTTGCCCTGATCGATGTGAGAATGCCCGGGATGGACGGCCTGTCCGTTCTCTCTCAGATAGCGGAAATGCGGCCTGAGTTGTCCTCGGTCATCATCACCGGCCACGGCAACATGGAGATGGTGATCCAGGCATTACGGCAGGGCGCGGCCGACTTTCTGACCAAGCCCATCAAGCTGCTCGAGCTGGATGCCGTGCTCGAGAAATCCATCCGCATCCGCTCCCTGCGCCAGGGGCAGCGCCATTTGAGGGAAACCATCAGGGGTATCCAGTCAGCCGAGGAGATCCGTCTCAAGAACCGGCGTCTGGTAGGAAACAGCAGGGCGACCAACGAGGTACGCAGGCAGATCAAAATGGCGGTGGATGCCAAATGCGAGACGATCCTCATTACGGGAGAGACCGGCACCGGTAAGGAGATCGTTGCACGGGAGATCCACTTCATGGGTGGAGAGGAAGAACGTCCGTTCATCGCCGCGAGCTGTCCTGCCATACCCGACACCCTCGTGGAGAGCGAGTTGTTCGGCCATGTAAAGGGGGCATTCACCGGTGCCACCCTCGACAAGGCGGGCTATTTCGAGCTGGCGGACGGGGGCACCCTCTTTCTGGACGAGATCGCCGATCTCTCGCCCTCTGCTCAGGCAAAGCTCCTGAGGGTGCTCGAAACGCGCAAGTTGCGTCGCGTGGGGGGGGCGAAGGAGGTCGATGTATCCATCAGGGTGATCGCAGCCACCAATGCCACCTTGGAACCCCTGGTGCATTCCGGGAAATTCCGCAAGGACCTCTTTTATCGGCTGAATGTGTTTGCCATCAACCTGCTGCCCCTCAGGGAGCGACGATCGGATATCATCCCCCTTGCGGAGCACTTCCTGTCTACGTACATGATAGGGCGCGGGCTGCAGATTGAAGGCTTCTCAAAGGACGCCCACGAGATGCTCCTGGGCTATGACTATCCCGGCAATGCCAGGGAGCTTCGAAACATTGTGGAGAGGGCGGCGATTCTCTGCAGGCGAGGTCTCATCGAAACCGTGCATCTCAATCTGCCGGGAACCTCGGCCTCGGCATCCGCACCCTCTTGCTCCGCCCCCACCGAGGAGGAAAAGGAGCGGGCACGGATCCTGGACGCCCTGGAACAGGCCAAATGGAACCGCCGCAGGGCATCACTCATCCTGGGCATACCCTACTCGTCCCTTCGCTACAAACTCAAGAAATACGGGTTTTCCTGACAAACCGCACAGCGACATCCGAGAATGTGCTCATATCGAATTGCTGTCTTTGACCCGATAAGTATGCCGGTCTGGTTTACGGTCAGGCCCCTATTTACTGCATGGCTTTCAGAGCCGTGACGTATGCCAGCGTACATTTTCACATGCTTAGGCCTTGCCTCATATTGATTTGACCCCTCGCTAATGCAATGTTATTATATCAAAAGTACTTACAGAACATATTGATATAAGAAATGTGTCAATTCGTGGATATTAAATCCAAATTATGCAATAAGCCCATAGTAATTGATGACTGGCGGCAAGACGATACCTATGAGGGTGTGTACCCAAAAGGGGCGAGGGATAAGAGCGCTTACTTTTCACCTGAATCTGCTGACGAGCTCTGCCTGAAAGGAAACTATCGCTATCTCTTTAAGCTCTCCCGCTCCTGGTGCCCGTGGCAGTTTTGGAGTGAGATTATTGCTTACAGACTGGGCTTAATTATTGGAGTTGAAGTTCCCCCTTCACACATCGCCTTAAGCAATAGATATAATGAACCAAAGGCCACATACGGGGCGTTAATCGAATGGTTCTACGATGACAAGAAAGACTTGTATATTGAAGGCGGTCAGCTCATGGTCGGCATTATCGAAGGATATGATCGCCAAAGAGGCACCCAGCACAATTTTTCTGATATAGCAAGGATTTTCCGTAAGTTACCTGAATTTATTGATCATTGGTCAGGCGTATTGACTCTCGATTGTCTAATGGGTAATACGGACCGTCATCAGGATAACTGGGGTATAATCCTTAAGGACGCAAAAATCAAAATGAAAAGGTCAAAAAGGAAATCCCTCTTCTCTTCGACCACTTTATTTTCACCCGCTTTTGACAATGGCACAGCCCTGGGCTATGAGATAATAGAGGGGCAAATTGACAAATATGATGATGAGGTTAAGCTTGAATCATACCTTACTAATCCTAAGCATGCCAGACATCATATGAAGTTTGCTCTTAATGAAAAAACTCCTGTAAACTTTTATGACTTTATATTAAAGTTTGTAAGGAAATTCCCTGATGCAAGGTCTCTAATTAGTAATCACTTGAGCTTCAGCCGACCACAAGTGGAAGAGGTAATGAGCCCTCTTGTAGAGGCCGTATCTGATAACACATATTGTCTAAGCCATAAGAGGCTTTGTTTTATGATGAAACTTATCTTCAGGCGTAAGGAATTGCTTGAGAAAAAGTTAGGTCTATGAGGTATATTGAACATATAGTTGAACCAGAAAGGCTTTTGCTCTCCTGGCAGACAGCTCAGCCAGGGAAAGACCGCGGCAGGATGATTGTTGCAGAGCTCATTCGCAATGGCGAAGACGCAGATCTTGTCTATTTACTTGATGCTGAAGATTTCAAAAAGGCCAAGTCCTTTGGTTTTGATGAATATCCCTGCTTTAAGACAGACCATGCAAAATACGAAAGGATTCTTTCCGCGTTTATGAAGCGGCTTCCTCCAAGGCAGAGGGGAGACTTTGTTAAATACCTTGGCGCACTTCGGATAAAGCCTGATGAACAGATCTCCGATTTTGCCCTATTGGGTTACTCTGGTGCAAGACTGCCTGATGATGATTTTACGGTTATCCACACGTTTGAGAATGGAGTCCCACCCTTTGAGTTCTTGCTGCAAATTCAGGGTTACCATTACTATATGGAGCATCTGCCTTTCGCAGGTATCAAGCCGGAGCAACAGGCCATTTTTCAAGCCGAGCCGGAAAATCCCGCTGATCCGAAGGCCATAAAGATTATTATCAATGGATCTCGTGCTGGTTATGTCTGTCGTGGTTTAACGGAATCATTCCATAAGTGGTTTGGGGCTGGCTATATGGTCACCGGGAGCGTTGAGCGAATAAATGGAACAGAACAGCAGCCTGAAATCTACCTTTATGTTTCTGTAAACTCAAAGAGTAAGACATAACTCATCAAAATGATCCCTGAAATCAGTCCCCTGGAAATGTCCAGAATTTCACCACGGAATGAAACTAACCGCACTGGTCAGAGCCTTTTGTAATCTTAGCACTCTTTGACGTCAAATAGTGCCAAGTCCACACGGTGCCACTGCGCACACCTGCTTTACAATTATACTAATTAGCTGTTTTTAAAGCCGTTCATTCCTCTTTCTCCCATGGCACACCCATTGCTTTATAAGATTAATTTTAAAAGATTTGAAATAATGAAATATGTACGGTGCATTGTCAGTACAACTACGGACAGGCGAAGCGAACAAGGCAATACCGGGAAGGGAGACAACCAATGATGTATTCGAAACGGAAGGAGCTATTCTACAGGGAATTTCTGCTCCTCGCCATGGGGCTCTTCATCGCGCTCGCCCTCGTAGAGAGCAACACATTCCATGTGGTCTTGAGACGCCCGTCAGAGCTCCTCACCCTCACCTTCTACTATGGGATCTTCTACCTTATACTCCTTGCTATACGGATAGCATACTGCGCAGCCAGGAATTTCGTCCGGGTCATCATGTCCTGGTACCACAAAAAAGGTGAAAACAAGGGTATGATCCCCATTATCAGCCCCCCAGCCCTTCCCTCATGGACATCACGCCTCAAGGAATATGCGCACACCGGGGTCAAGGCCCTCAAGCCGGTCTATGCATTACACAAGATCCGCTCCCTGTTCTGAGGCCGCGGCCGGCCTGTTCGCTGTGCGCTGAAATACGGGCATCCGGCGGCGTTCACCTACCCTCCCCGTTTCACACCGGGGCACCTGTCTCCAATCTATACAGGCAACTCGGCCTTTCACTGGGCGGCATGTTCACCACACCTTTATTAACTGTAAAAACCACCACTTTTAGTGGTGGATTACCTATTGAAAAATAATTTACACCCCTTTAAGGGGTAACATCTTTATTTAAACCACCCTTTTTAGGGGTGGTTGTTAATTGAGAAGGACCCCCCAATATGGTATAAGTGCATGATCCTTGTATGGGATCCAATGCCGCTGCCCGGCAGATCCTTAGAAATGCGACATTGTAGGTGGAAGGGAGTTGAGCCTGTGCGCAAGCAAGCCGAAACAAAAGGCGCACCGCCTTCCCCGTAGGATAAAGAACAGCAGAAGGTTTCATCATGCATATTCGACATCCGGGTGCGCACCCTGCCCCGGATGAGGGATGAATTTTCGACCATACACAAAGGAGGCGGCACATGGGCCTTTTCCGAAATCCCGATCTTGTCCTCCTGCATCCCCCCACAGTGTATGATTTCCGCACGGAGCCGATCTTCTGGGGGCCGATATCGGATGTGGTGCCCTCCTCCTTTGTCTTCGAGATGTATCCGGTGGGTTTCAACTCCATAGCCGGGCACCTTGCACGGCACGGATTCGAGACCAGGGTGATCAATCTCGCCTATCGCATGCTCACCGATCCACGGTATGACTGCAGGAAGGTCATCCGCCGTCTCCGTCCCAGGGCATTCGGCATCGATCTCCACTGGCTTCCCCATGCCCACGGTGCAATCGAGATCGCCGGGATGTGCAAGGAACTCCACCCCGACACCCCGGTGATCATGGGGGGGTATTCCGCAACCTTCTTCCACGAGGAGATCCTCTCCCGCTATCCACAGGTCGACTTCGTGTTCAGGGGGGACACCACCGAGGGGAGCGTGCTCGAGTTCATGCGCTGTCTGAAGGAAGGCAGGCCCATCCTTCACATCCCCAATCTCTCCTTCAGGGACGATGCAGGGGGCGTTCACGCCAATGCCATCGTCTCCCCTCCGGACGCGGCCGATACCTTTTATAACGATTACCCCTGCATGTTTCGCATGGCCCTGAAATACATGGACATAAAATCCCAGATCCCCTTCACCGGCTGGTGGGAGTATCCGATCACCGCCATCATGACCGTTCGGGGATGCACGCAGAATTGCGCCATCTGCGGGGGATCGAACCACGCCATGCGCACCCTGTGCAAGCGCGGGCAGCCCTCCTACCGCTCTCCCGAGCGGGTGGTGCAGGATGTGAGGACCATGGCCTCGTACACGGACGCCCCCATCTTCCTGATCGGGGACCTGAACCAGGCAGGCAGGGAATACGCGGAGGCGGTGCTGGAGGGGCTCAAGTCGCTTGCGCCCCAAAACGACATCGTGCTCGAGCTGTTCACCTGCGCACCGGAGTCCTTCTTTCGTCAGGCCTCGGATGCCTGCCGGAACCTGAACTTCGAGATGTCGCCCGAATCACACGACGAGTCCGTCCGGCACCTTGCGGGAAAGCACTACACGAACACCGACATGGAGCGGAATATCGAATGGGCCCTCTCCTACGGGGCGAAAAAATTCGACCTCTATTTCATGACCGGCATACCCGGCCAGGACTACGATTCCGTCATGGGGACGATCGATTACTGCGAGATGCTGATGAGCCGCTTCGGCGCCCGCCTGATGCCCTTCATCTCCCCCCTTGCCCCCTTCATCGATCCCTCCTCCCTGGTGTGGGACCAGCCCGAGAAATACGGCTACACCCTCTTCTGCCGGACACTGGAGGAGCATCGGCAGGCACTCCTGCAGCCCTCATGGAAATATATCCTCTCCTACGAGACAAAGTGGATGAACCGCGACCGGATCGTGGACGCGACCTATGAGGCGGGAAGGAGGCTCAACCTCCTGAAGATGAAATACGGGCAGGTCAGCCAGGAGATCGGAGAGTGCACCGACCGGCGCATCAGGGCAGCCATCGACCTCAACGCCCGGATCGATCGCGTCCTCAGTGAGGTCCCTCCCGGTGAAACGAGGAGGTCCCGTCTCATGGAGCTGAAACGGGATATGGATGCATTCTCCTCCTCCACCATCTGTGACGCCGATGAGATCAAGTGGCGTATCCTGGGCAGGCGATTCAAACTGCTCAGGATCATCAGGGATTGCCTATGCGGGAGCCCATGAGATCATCGGAATAGCTGTTGAAGAGCTGCCTACATTGCACCGGGAGATGCCGTCACCGCCATTTACTGCAGCAATTCCGATTTTGAACCTTCATTGGGCAGGCATGTCTGTATGCGACAATACACAGTCAAAATCGACATCGTCGGATTGACACGGGCACCGGCGATGATATACATTCGTCATGGCATGATTACCTGTATCATCATCCTCACAACAAGGAGGCATCCATGAACGCAAAGGGAATAGTGACGGTGTTCCTCACCCTTCTCCTTATCCTGCCCATCGGACTTTCCCATTCAGCCAATGCAGCCGATGAGGCCGTGACCAGGAAGGAGAAGAAGATCGAGATGGACATCGGGATCAACAAGGAGGATCGCGATGTGGGCCTGAAGCGGATGGAGATCATCGACAAGGCGCTCTCCCCCGAGCTGATGGAGCGGAAGAGGGCACTGGTCCACTCCGTAGAGCAGGACTACAACACCAAGATCGCGCAACTCCTGGAGCGGCTCACCACCCCCATCGGGAGAAATACCGTGGTCACCCATCTCGACGTGAACTTCTTTTCACCCGACTTCGAATCCGAGGTGAACGCGAGCCAGACCGCATCGGTGTCCATTATCCTCGGCCGCGACGGATTCGACAAGTGGGGAGCCGCATTCTCATCCGAGGAAGAGGCGGTCGAGCAGTTACGCAGCATGATCACCACCACGTTCAAGATACCCGAGGAGGGCGTCTCCATCATCGTCGCCCCTCACTGAGCAAGGGAAGTAAATATATCTGCCCACACTCCCGGCCCGACTACGTCGGAGAGCGTAATCGGACAATCGCGAGCCCGGCGACAGCGGCAGTCTACGGATGGATCTCACCGATGGGCGCGTGTGCCGCCCGCTGCGCATCATCCTTCGGAAGGGAGCCCAGAAAGGCCTTTATCTCGTCGAAGATACGGGATGGCGGGCTGGTATCGTCGAGCCTCATTTCGAGGGTACCGGGCGGAATCAGCCTGAACCGCTCCCCTTTTTTCATGACAAGGCGCAGGAGGTTTTCCGGGCTGACCGGGGTATCGGTGGAGAAGGTGAACCTGACCCGCTCTGCATGACGGTCGATCTTTTCGATCCCCAGGTCCCGGGCCATGATCTTGACCTCGATGACCCTCAGAAGCTGCCCGGCGGGCTCTGGAAGGGGCCCGTATCGGTCCTTCAACTCCTCGCTCAGGACCGCTATGTCCTCGATCTCCCCGATCAATGATGCCCGCTTGTACACGTTCAGTCGCTGGTTGACATCCGGGATATATTCCTCCGGCAGGTATGCCTCCAGGTGCAGATTGATCTCGATCTTCCCGGTCTTGGGAACGGTTTCACCCTTCAGCTCCGCCATGGTCTCCCTGATGAGATCGCAGTACAGATCGAATCCCACCGCGGTGATGTGCCCGTGCTGTTTCGAGCCCAGCAGGTTTCCCGCCCCCCGTATCTCCAGGTCCCTGGCTGCCAGGCGGAATCCCGAACCCAACTCGGTGAGCTCCTGTATGGCGGCGAGGCGCTTTTTTGCGTCATCGGTGAGTGATGCGGTGGAGGGTATCAGGAGATAGGCGTATGCGCGGTGGCTGGACCGCCCGACCCTGCCACGCAACTGGTAAAGCTGGGCCAGGCCGAAACGCTCTGCCTGTTGGATGATGATGGTATTCACCGTGGGGATGTCCAGGCCCGATTCGATGATGGTGGTGCACACCAGGATGTCGTATTTGCGGTGGACAAAATCCATCATCACCCGCTCCAATTCCTTTTCCTGCATCTGACCGTGCCCGATGGCGACCCGCGCATGGGGAAGGAGTTGCTGCACGAAATTCGCCATCTCCTCGATCCCCTCCACCCGGTTGTACACGAAGAACACCTGGCCCCCCCTGTCCAGTTCCCTCTGGCACGCCTCGGCTATAAGCTCGGGATCGAAATGGGTGAGATAGGTGGTTATGGGAAGTCGATTCTCCGGGGGGGTGTCGATGACGCTCATGTCCCGTATCCCGACCATGGACATGTGGAGGGTGCGGGGGATGGGGGTCGCGGTCAGGGTGAGGCAATCCACCTCCCTCCTGATCTCCTTCAGACGCTCCTTGTGCCGCACGCCGAATCGCTGCTCCTCGTCGATGATCATGAGGCCGAGGTCCTTGAACCGGATGTCCTTCTGCAGGAGACGGTGGGTCCCGATGACGATGTCCACCTCGCCATGTTCGATCGCCTCCAGGATCACCTTCTGTTTCTTCGGTTCCACGAACCGGCTCAGCATCTCCACCCGTATGGGATAGGGGGCCATACGGCCGGAGAACTTCTGAAAATGCTGCTGCGCGAGTACGGTGGTGGGGGCGAGCATGGCCACCTGTCTTCCTCCCATCACCGCCTTGAACGCGGCCCGCATGGCCACCTCCGTCTTCCCGTATCCCACATCCCCGCATACCAGCCGGTCCATGGGTCTGGTCCGCTCCATGTCCCTCTTTACCTCGCGGATCGCCCTCATCTGATCGGGGGTCTCCTCATACTCAAAGGTGGCCTCGAACTCTCGCTGCCAGTTGTCATCGGATGAAAACGCCTGCCCCGATGCCATCTCCCTGGCGGCGTAGAGGCGAAGCAGATCGAGGGCCATCTCCAGGATGGACTTCTTCACCTTGGCCTTGACCTGCACCCAGTGCTTCCCCCCCAGCTTGTCCAACTGGGGCGAGGAATCACCTGACCCGGTATATCTCTGGATGAGGTCCAGGTTCTCCGGCGGGCAGTAGAGCTTATCCCCATCCTTGAAGTGGAGGAGGAGAAAATCCCTGATCATGCCGTCCACCTTGAGCTTCTTCAACCCCTTGTACAGGGCGATGCCATGCTCCATATGGACCACGTAGTCGTCGACCTTGAGATCGGTGAAGCTGGAGATGAGCTTGGCCCGGTGCTTGATCTTCAGGGTGGGCACCCTCACCTTCTCCCCGAATATCTCTTCATCGGTGATGAACACCAGGTCGATGAAATCGAGCAGCACGCCCATGGAGAGGTCACCCAGGCAGATGGTGACGGGAACCTGCCCGTACGGCCTTCCCTCCAGTTCCTCCAAGGGGAATCGGGTGAGAATGCGCGCGCTCATCTCATGTTCGTCGAGCATCTCGCGCAACCGCTCCGCCTGGCCCTCGCTCAGGCAGGTGATGACCACCCGCTTCTTCGCCTGCTGCCAGGCCTTGAGACGCCGGACAATGGTGGCGAACACCCCTTTCTTGTGGATCGCCCCGCGCTCCTTGAGGAGTATCGCCCGGGATTCCTGCTGGTCATAAGGGAACACCATACCTCCACGCTCCAGCCCCTTGAGGGGGAAGAAGAGGAGCCGCTGGTATGACTCCAGGCGCTCCCCGAGCTCATCCGCAGGCATAAAGACCTCCTCCGGAGCGGGATAGGGGATGTTGCGGAGTTTCGCCTTATGATAGCGCTCCCTGATCTCCTCCTCGTAGGTGTGTGCCTCCTCCATCACCTTGTCATGGTCGATGAGGCATACCATCCCCTTCTGGGTGAGGTAGGAGAAGATAGTCTCCACGTGCTGGTAGAGATAGGGAAGATAAAACTCGATCCCGGCGAACGCATCGAGTTGCTCGACCCGCTCGCGTATGAGGTCGAGGTGGGTGCGGTAGAGTGCGGAATCCTTGAATGCATCATCCAGCCGGCGGACCATTCTCTGGGCCCGGTCCCGGGTGAGGAGGGCCTCCCTCACCGGCAGGATCACCACCTCCTCGAGGCTATCCAGGGAACGCTGGGTCTGAGGATCGAACCGGCGGATGGATTCGATCACATCCCCGAAGTACTCGAGTCTGCACCCATGGTCCCAGTCGGGGGGAAACAGGTCGAGGATCGCTCCCCTCACGCTCATCTCGCCCGGCTCCTCAACCAGGGGAACGGAACGATACCCCCCCTCCAGCAGCTCCCGCACGATCTTCTCCCTGGGCGCCGGTTCTCCGATCCCATAGTAGCCGCTGGCATGTCCCAATGCCTGCCGGGGGAGCACCCGGTCCATGATCGCCCGCACACAGGTCACCAGTACCACCCCCTCCTGGGAGAGAAGGGCCTGCAGCCCCCTGATCCTTTGGGCCTTCAAAAGCGGATCGGGCTCGAGCTCCTCATAGGGGAGGATCTCCCTGGTGGGATAATGAAACACGTTATGCGAAGAGAAAAACCGGAAATCTGCAAGGAATCGCTCTGCCTCGCTTGGGGTTGGGGCGATGCACAGGATATTTTTCGAGACCCTCGCATGCAACAGCGCAAGGAGCAGGGCTGCACCCGGTCCCTTCAATCCCTCCATCTTGACCAGGGGCGCCCCCTGCTCGATGGCCTTGAAGGGTGGAAACGGATAGGGGTGATACGTGTCGGGCATCAAGAATGCTTCTGATTCTGGGTCCCACGGCCGATACTGAAATAGAAGAAACCTCGCTGGCTCATTTTCTCGGGGTCATAGAGGTTCCTCCCGTCAAAGATAACGGGAGCCTTCATCATCTCCTTCATTTTGTCGTAGTTCGGCCTGCGGAACTCGTTCCACTCGGTGACAATGACCAGGCAATCCGCGCCGGGCAGGCAATCGTACGTATTCTTCCCGAATTCGATGCGGTCGCCGAAGATCCCCCGCGCAACATCCATGGCCGCAGGATCGAAGGCCCGAATGATCGCGCCCTGATCGAGGAGCTGATTGATGGTCACGATAGAGGGGGCCTCACGCATGTCGTCGGTCTGTGGTTTGAATGAGAGACCCCACAGGGCCACCCGCTTTCCCTGGAGGGCCCCTTTCACCGTCCCCCCGGTCCCCTTTGAAAAGAACCGGATGACCCTCTCCCCCAGCACCCTCTTCTGCTGCTCGTTCACCGCCTCCACCGCCTTCAGGAGATCCATGGAAAGCTTGTAGTCCTGGGCGGTGTGGATAATGGCCTTCACATCCTTGGGGAAGCATGAGCCGCCGTATCCTGCCCCGGCAAACAGGAAGGAGTGCCCGATGCGGGAGTCCGAGCTTATTCCCTTGCGTACCATCTCTATGTCCGCCCCTGCCAGATCACAGAGCCGGGCGAGCTCGTTCATGAAGGAGATCCGAGTGGCGAGCATGGCATTGGCGGCATACTTGCTCATCTCCGCAGAGCGGATGTCCATGATCAATATGGGATTTCCGGTGCGCACAAAGGGGGTGTAGAGCTCTCTCATCAGTTCCGCCACGCGGCAGTCATTCGTGCCGATGATGACCCGGTCGGGCTTCATATAGTCCGCCACCGCAGCCCCCTCCTTCAGGAACTCGGGGTTGGAGACCACATCGAACTCATGGGTCGTCTCACGGGCAATGGCCTCTCGTACCAGGTCAGCCGTGCCCACGGGAACGGTGCTCTTGTCCACGATGATCTTATAGGCATCCATGGCCCTGCCGATATCCCTGGCCACGGCCAGGACATGCTTCAGATCGGCGGACCCGTCCTCCCCGGGAGGGGTGCCCACGGCAATGAAGTTAAACAGGGACTTGCGGACCCCATAGGTGAGATCGGTGGTAAACTCGATCCTTCCCTCATCGATATTCCTCTTCATGAGCGGCTCGAGTCCCGGTTCAAAGATGATGACCTCCCCCTTTTTAAGCCGCTCGATCTTCGATGCATCCACATCCACGCACACGACATCATTTCCTGTCTCAGCGAGGCACACCCCCACCACCAGTCCCACGTATCCCGTACCAATCACACAGACATTCATGGATTCCTCCTCAAAGGCTCAATACCTCCTGCCATGAGATCATGCAGTGCAATCATTGTCATCATAGCGACACAATCGAAGATCAGGCCATAAATTATATAATAAAATGCCCGCGGCAGACAAATCCCCCTGCATATTTCCAAACGAAACCGGCGGGGAATCCATTCCGCCGGATTCGGTGATTCGCAATTCCAGGGGAGCCTTGTATCAAACGATATGGCAAGAATGACAGATCATCCGCGGTGATAGCGGTCCCAGAGATGGCTGACGGTGCAGGCCGTACGAGACTGCCTGAACGACGGATTATCCGACTTGATTGCGGGTCTGGACGACATAGAAGGAATCCCCGGCATAGACGCCCTCGATATCCTGGGGAGATTGCATGATATCCTCGATCTCACCGGCTATCCGTATGAGGGAGTCAAACATAACCTGTTGAAAGTCCCTGTCCCAGAACAATCGTTCCTGATCATACCGGACGAAGGCCCGGGTCGGCTTGTAAATGAGATGACTGTCATACAACCCGGCCCCCGAGAAATCCGGCAAATCCTCGTCGTTGGAATCGGAACGAACAATGAATGAGTTCTCCCGATGGGAATCGAGGTAGGCGATCGGTTTGGAGGGATAGGATACGATGGTATGGTCCTTCCGCCTCTTGTCCGAGACGACACACAGGGGGGTGCCGGGTGCATTGCCGGTCAACGTCTCCCCCAGGCCGACCACGATCTCCGACAGGATCTCGTCGCCGTTATCCGACAGGGGATTCCGGGTATGGATGATAAACGAATAGTCGGCAGGAATAACATTCTGAATCAGTATACCCATGCAAATTCCATTGCTGCCATGATTACGGTGAAAACGGCTGAGATAGGCCCTCTCATTCCACACCGAGCCCCATACCCGTTTGATAGTGGAGATGATGGCCTCTTGGAATGGCCCCGACCATTGGACCGCCATGCACCCCTGGCTGGTAATCCGTTCCCGGATGGATTGAACGACATCGGATGGCACGGAAAGATCCTGAATCAACGTTCGTATATCGGACAGGATGGATGGATAATCCTGGGGATGAGAGGCCAATGCATCCGTCAATTTCGTGAAAAGGGAGAATGCTTCGGGGTTTCCGAGGAGCACCCGCTCAAATGCCTCGAACGGCACGGTTGCAGATAAGGGCGTCTTTATGAATGCCGATACCTTGTCGTGTATATCCAGAAGATTCCCCGATTTCGACCGACGGTTCCTGCCCCGCATTGCTTGTTGTTGATGAATCGTGGTTCCGGCATCATCCATGCCGTGCTCGCGATAATGAATCCTGTCATTTTCGATGACCACGGTCAATGTCGCACCGTCATATGATTTCAGCCGTTCAAACACATCCTGTTCATAACAAGTGGAGAGAAGGACCTTCGAATCCCGGCAGCGGATTGCAATATGCGAAAGGATATCCACATCGCTTTTTGTGATGATCGCGCTGACCCACGGGGGGATGTCTTCCGTTCCATCGATGGCATCGACCACCATAATGTGCGATCCCTCGTCCTGCCTGTCGTGCAGGGAAGGCAATGAGCCGGTTGCCTTCACCCGTCCGGTCCCTGTCCCCTTGCCGCGGCTTACTATCTTCCAGCAGCCTATATGTGCCGTTTCCCGCATCATGGGAAACAGGGCATCGATGAGCCTTGATAATGCGTAAGTGTTCTGGCTCCGGATGACCTCCTCGGCGCAATTCATGAGATAGGATTCGGCTATCTCGCATGATCTGCCGAGAAGCAGGGCCTTGGGCTGAATGAGGTTGTACAGTCCATCCGAAAAGGAATGCACCGCAGACTGGATATAGTTTAAGGCGGCAACGGTCTGCAGGGCCCATTCACGTGACCACGTATCCCTATCAGGAACGCTGTTGAGGCGGTTCCACAGGTCGATGCATGCGGCTATTGTTTCATTCTCGTATGACAGGTGGATATTCCGGAGGGACAACAGGACCAGAGCGACGAGGTCATCACCGGAAAGGGTCCGCAGATCGATCCGCTCTACGGCGGTTTTATACCGGTTATCGAGCGCCACATCGATCATCAGGGGATCGCGGGGACAATGGTTGCGTAAGAGAAGCCTCAGCCTCTGACGGCAATCCACGATCCTCCCGGGGATCCACCATTCACCGTAATGATTGTTGACATCCTGCAGCATGGAGTGCAGTTCCTTGTCCAATTGCCACTTCGATACCTCCAGCAGATAATGAAAATTACTGGAACCGCCATGGACCTGTTTCAGTATCCAGAGCAAATGCTTGAGATCAGGGATCAGTTGGGGCATGTATCGGGGGGCGTGGGTGAGAGGACGCGGCATATGTCTCAGATAATCCACCGATATGCCGTTTCGCTCCCATAACATCTTATAGAAGAGGTCGGATGAATTCGTCTCCTGAAACAGGATATAGGCCTCACAGATGCCGATGTCCTCGGGGGTGCAACAGCTATGCAGCTTCTGATGCCATTCCTCGATAAATGGATCATCGATGCCGGGCCGATGTCCCTCCCGTATGCCATGGCGCCTCATCATGTCCAGTATGAAGAGCCGGAGTTCATCACCGTTGCCGCCGCCGCGCGGGGTAAGATTCATGATATTCCTGATCAGGACACGATCAAACGATGTATCCCTGTCAGGGCAGGAAAGGGCTTTGACATACACCCGCGCCAATGCCATCGACAATTCGTTTTGTATATGAGAGATATCCTTTGTTTGATAGTAGCCCCTCATGTCCTTGCGCATATCCTTTATCGAAAACAGCCTCATATACACAAAGACCCATGCCAGCATGTGGGTATCGATGTCAGGCGCATTCAGGATATCATGACAAATACAGTAATGATCTACCAGGGAACCGGTCCTGGTCAATTGTGCCGGTATGCGTTCAGCATATTCGGCGCCGACCCGCTCTATATGTTCTCTCATCGTGACTCCGCTCCGGCATCAACCCATAACGGATTGTTTTTAAAATTGTTATATGTGAGGTGTGTATTCTGCCTATTCGGCCTTAAAAGGCAAGGGTATTATACGTGTTTGAATATGGGAAGACAATGACCCGAATCCGGAACAAACGCTCATGCCGCTTTGTCGCGCCACGAATAATGAAAATCCATTTTCGAGACAGAACTGTCAATTCAAGACCTGACCCCAGGTCACTGGCCTTGCCAAAAAAAATATACGGTGTACAATAGAGTATAAGCGGGATGTTCCGGTTAAGCCCCTTGAACCCCGATAATCACGGGACATATCCTGTTCTGTCACCCAATTCGTTGGCCCTGTCGTTGCGTGACCTCCCGCCATTCCCAAGATAGAATTAAATTGATGAAGACATCAATCATGCCTGCTCATCGCAGCGAACGCCTCGAGATTCAGGACGCATGCGCATGTGCCAAGGCACAATGCTCTTCATAGATTCCATTCACCTTTTTGTTATTCGTGCCGCATGATCGGAATGCTTTCCTGCAAGGGAGGTGATAGCGCCGTCAACAGGATCAATAACCATCGTCAACTCCGTGCAATCACCTATACAGCGGAAGGGTGTCGTATGAAAGCAATCTATTTGAAATGCCTTTATCTCATCCTCGGCATTTTAGTCATATCGGCACTGCCCCTGCGCAATGCCTCCGCACAACTGTCGTATCCTTCGGACTTCCTGGGCGGGGCATACTATCCGGTCTGGTCCCTGACCGGAATAGGCGCACCATGGTGGGCCACCTCGGTGGCCGAGCCGACCATCTTGCCACTCCAGTATCAATGGCCGAGCACCATGATCATCCCGTATGCCGCAGGGATCGGCGGATACGGCATCACAGGGTTTGCAGGCATGGGACTGGCAACGGCACAGCTACCCCAGGCCCCTCTTGCACAGCAGGGATTCACGGCTATGACCGAGGTGCCTCCCGGATTCGGCCTCTCTCTCGGACTCGGCATAGGGGGCTTCGGAGGGCTCGGCATCACCAGGTTCGGATCGCCCGATGCGGTATCCGCCATGGGGATTCCCTGGAACTGGCAACCCTTCTTCGGCCTCACCTCGATCAGCCCGAGCTATTTCTACCTGGGTATGTACAGCCCCTGGTGGGCCACGCCGACATCCCTGCAATGAGGGGGATCCGATGAGGACCGTCACGATAAGGGGTATGTCCTGCGCCCACTGCGTTGCGGAGGTAACCAGGGTGATGGAAGGGATCGAGGGGGTCGAGGAGATTGCCGTTGACCTGAAAACCGGGAAGGTCACCTTCGAGGAAACGGCGCCGGTGGACATGGAGACCGTCAGGGAACGGATCGAAGAGGCGGGCTACGAGATTGCCGAATAGGGCCATCCTCCAACCACCGCAAAAAACCACGGTCTCCATCGGGGGGATGACCTGTGCCGCGTGTGTCAGGAGGGTGGAGAATGCCCTGAAGCGCATCGAAGGGGTCATCGATGCACCGGTCAACCTGGCAACCGGGAGGGCCTCCATCATACACAGCCCTGACTGGGCAGGCATCGAAAGGGTGAAGAAGACCATCTCCGATGCAGGCTACGAGTTTCTTGGGGCTGTGGACGGCAGCGAGGAAGACCCCATTGCCGAGGCCCGCAACCGGGAGATCAGGGAGTTGCGGATCAAGCTCATTGCGGGATGCATCCTGAGCGCGATCATTGCCGCCAGCTCCATGCAGCACTGGTTCCCCTTCCTCAGGCCCATTCCACGTCAGGTCATGCTCTGGTGCCTCTTTGTACTCACCACACCGGTGATCTTCTGGGTGGGAAGCCGCTTTCTCTCCGGTGCGGTCAAGGCCGCCAGGCAGAAGACCGCCGACATGAATACCCTTGTGGCTATCGGCGCCCTTTCCGCATACCTTTATTCCTGCCTGGCCACCTTCGCCCCCCGGATCTTCACGGGCGCCGGCATCGCCCCCCACGTCTATTTCGACGGCGCCGCCATGATCGTCACCTTCATCATCCTGGGACGATACCTGGAGGCGAAGGCAAAGGGGCGCACCTCTGCGGCAATACAACGCCTCATGGGACTCAAGCCAAAAACCGCCAGGGTCATACGGGATGGCAGGGAGATGGACATCCCCATTGAGGCGGTAGCCAGGGGAGACCTTGTCCTGGTGCGGCCCGGTGAAAGGATTCCCACCGACGGAATCGTGGTGTCGGGGGCATCCGCGGTCGACGAATCCATGCTCACCGGCGAGAGCATCCCCGTGGCCAAGGAGGAGGAGAGCGAGGTATTCGGCGCCACCCTTAACCGAAGCGGGAGTTTCACCTTCAGGGCAACCAGGATAGGCGCGGAAACGGTGCTGGCGCAGATCATCCGGCTGGTCGAAGAGGCCCAGGGAAGCAAGGCCCCCATCCAGCGGATCGCCGACAGGGTGGCCTCCGTGTTTGTCCCGGTGGTGATGGGGATTGCCGTCGTCACCTTTCTTGTCTGGTACCTGGCCGTTCCGGGCACCTCCTTCAGCCGGGCCATGCTCAATTTCGTCTCCGTCCTTATCATCGCCTGCCCCTGCGCCATGGGCCTGGCGACTCCCACGGCGGTGATGGTGGGCACCGGCCTGGGCGCTGAAAACGGCATCCTGATAAAGGGCGGGGAGGCCCTGGAAAAGGCATACCGGCTCACCACGGTGGTGTTCGACAAGACCGGCACCCTTACCAGGGGCGAACCGGAGGTGACCGACATCGTTGCGGCGGACGGGGGGGCCAGGGAGGAGGTTCTGATCCTTGCCGCTTCCATAGAGGCGCCATCCGAGCATCCCCTGGCCCAGGCGATCGTGCGGCAGGGGGCACGGGAGGGTATTTCCCGGGTGCCGGTGAGGAATTTCGAGGCCCTTCCCGGCCTCGGGGCCCGGGCGGTCCTGAACGGCACCCCCTTCCTGCTGGGCAACCCCCATCTCATGGCACAGGAGGGGATCGCCATGAACGGACTGGCGGGCGTGTCAGATGACCTTGCCGGCCAGGGGAAGACCTGCGTTGTTGTTGCAAGGGGCAGAAGGGCCATCGGTGTCATCGCACTTGCCGATGTGCCGAAGGATTCGGCGCAGGCAGCGATCCTCGATCTGAAGCGGGCGGGTTTGAAGGTGGCCATGATCACCGGGGACAACGAGACGACCGCCCGGGGTATTGCACGCATCCTCGGCATCGATCGTGTGATGGCGGGCGTGCTCCCCCAGGACAAGGCAGCGGAGATTCGACGGCTGCAGGCCCAGGGAGAGGTGGTGGCGATGGTGGGTGACGGCATCAATGATGCCCCGGCACTCACCGCCGCGGACATCGGCATCGCAATCGGTGCAGGCACGGATGTGGCGCTGGAGTCGAGCGACATCACCCTCATCGCGGACGATCTGCGGTCCGTGGCCCTTGCGGTGCGGCTCTCACACCAGACCGTACGGGTGATCAGGCAGAATCTTTTCTGGGCCTTCTTTTATAACAGCCTCGGCATTCCCATTGCAGCGGGCGTCCTCTATCCGGTGTTCGGCATCCTCCTGAACCCCGCCTTCGCCGCCGCTGCCATGTCCCTAAGCTCGGTCTGCGTGGTCGGCAACTCCCTCCGCCTGCGGCGCATATGGAGGCCGAAAAGGGGGAAGATTTCATTTTGATTCGGTTTATATATACGGTTCGATTCTGAGCGATAAATTTGGCCCTCACTCCGACATTGACTTGGTGATAAAGGGTATTAAAGTCGAAGAATTTTATAAGGCTTATGCCTTTCTTATTAAGGAATCCGAATACGAGATAGATTTAAAACCATTTGAAGAAATTTCTGAAGACTTCCGGGCAAAGGTCATGCAAAGAGGGATTAAGATTGGATAAAGACGGGTTGAACGAGCTATATATTACCCATTCTCACCCTCCCGGATGAAGAACAGAAGCACCGTCGAGAGTACCACTGACGCCGAGGCAAAATAGAACAACGACTTCAGGCCGTACATCTTTGCCATGAACCCACCCAGGGAAAGCCCGGCGGCGGATGACAGGCTCACAATGGCGTTGAACTTCCCGATCGCCTTACCCCGCCCCTCCTTTATGGTAAGGTCTCCAAGCAGGGATGTGCGGATGGTGTCCACGACCCCGTTCGTAATGCCGAGCAGCGCCTGGAGGAGGTAGAGCTGGAGCGTATTTTCAATGACGGTATAGAAAAAGAGCACGGCCGCGTCCGTATACGCAGTGATGAAGAGGAAGGGCCTCCTGCCCAGCCTGTCCGAGAAATGCCCTGCCACGTAAGTCGATGCCGACTGGAGGAGTACCATGATGCTGAAGGCGATCCCCAGCTTTTCCATGCCCCCGCTCAACTTCTCGACGTGCACCACGTAAAAGGGCCCGATGAGGCCGTAGATGACGGCCCATATGGAGCTTACCGTGGTGAATACGAGGAGGTTTCTGGTGCTCGAATGGCTCATGTCAGCTCGTGTTTCATTTTATATTTGATCTCTTGCCTGACAAAGGTCTCCAGGGTTGCGTCCAGGTATTCCCTCCTGCAATCCACCCCATCGATCCCTCCGTCCCTCAGAAGCTTCATATATCTGCATCCCCCGAAGCAGAGGGGGAGATAGACGCAGTCAAGGCACTCCCGGTTCTTCCAGATGTCGAGCCTGTGGGATTCGTCATAGTCCTGCATGCCCGACCACAGGTCACCCGCCCGGAGGTCCTTTCTCCCTATGAAGCCCGGGCACTTGTAGATCGCACCGTCATGATCCACAACGATGTCGTCCCTGATCTCCACCATGCAGGAGGCCGGCATGATGCGTATCGTGCGGAACCCCCTCTTCAGGATCTCCTCCCTGAGGAATATGCTCGCCTCGAAAAGCCACGGCTCGTTGATGCATGCGCACCCCTCCCTGAAGTCAGGGAGCCCGAAATCGCTCTTCACCTCGATAACGGGGTCGAATTTGACCATCGACAGCATCCCCGGCTCGAAACCCGCATCGATCAGATGGTCGAGAAGCCGAGGGAACTCCCTGTAATTCTCCCTGGTATAGTTCCCCCCCACCTGGATATCAACAATATCATACACCGCCTTGAGATTGCCGACGATCGCGTCGAAGGTCCCTGACCCGGACCTGAACGGCCTGAGCCGGTCATGCACCTCCCGGGGGCCGTCGATCGTGATCTTTGCGCCGGCGAGCCCGAGCCCCACCAGTTCCTCCGCCCTCTCTCGTGTCAGGAGCGTGCCGTTTGTCACGAGGCCGAATGAATACCGGAGGCCCTTCTCCTGTGCGGATGCCTTCAGGCGGCCGGATATATCCTTGATCTGCTCGAAGCTCAGGAGGGGCTCGCCCCCGTAAAAATCGATGCGCACATCCTTGCCAGCCGCGAGCGGATGTTTCTGGATATACCCGACGAGGGCATCGACGGTGCCGGAGGACATGTAATGCCGCCCCTTCATGCCCCCCTCGTAGCAATAGGTGCAGGCAAGGTTGCAGTCGAGGTTCATCACCGCCATGGCATTGAACCGCGTACACCCCTTGTTGTATGCATCGAACATCCCGAGCACCTGCTCCCTCTCCTGGGCCTCGTCGGAAACCAGCATGCAGAGACTGTAAAGGGACTCGGCCGTGGAAGGGGGAAGGGTTCCCTCCTCGATCGATCGCAGGAGGGATTCCCTGATCAGGAGGGATGACGTCTTTTTTGTTGAATAGAGGAGGAGGTAACCGGGCTTCTCCTCAAAGGGAAATATCTTCACGTATCTGGAAAGCCGCATGGTACAAACGCCTCCGTAACGGCAATCGCATGCCTGGGGGCCGACCTCGTCTCAAAAGCAATCCGGGCCATTTTCATCCGCATGCCTGCGCAAAAGGACTGCGGCAGGTATGCCTTGCCAGGCATCCTGCCGCAGCGTATTCCAGTACCGCCGCACGCAACGCAACCGGTGACGCATCGAATGCCGTTCATCCGGCAAATGGATGAGACATGGTGTCCCGGAATCCGGCACAAGCCGCACAACGCGGGCATCTGAATACTACACCGGTTTATGCCCGTCCGGGCTACATTTTGCCTGCGATGCGCCAGGTCGCTTTGCCTGCGATTACTGCTGCCGTCTCATTTACTCCTGAAAGGTCCAATGGCCAGCAGGCAACAAAATAAGGCGGTGATGTGCTCTTCACCCAATCCCTCGTCGAGGACGATGATGTCCTTATCCTCCATAGAAGCACCTCCTCATACACAAATTCCCCGGTCGTCAAAGCAGACCGGTCCCCGCGTTCGACCTTATAAGACAATCAAGTATCAATACGGCTATGGGAAAGAGGGGGCTCAGAACCGGAAGCGAACACCCGCCTCCGCCCATCTCCGGGGATTTTTCATGTATGAGAGTGTGTATTGGGAGGCATTGAAGATGTTGTGCACGGAAAGGAAGGCGTCGAGGCCCGCACTGCCTTTCCCCCATACCCTCTTTGCGAGGTTGAGGTCCCAGACAAAGTCGTCAAACTTGCCGTCGTTTGCCGGCGATGCATGCCACCAGATGTAGTGCCCCGCAAGGTATGCGATGAACAGCCTCGGATTGTTGTAATGGATGCCAACGTCGTAGGTATATCGGGGGGTGTCGGGCAGGCGCTCACCTGTGTCCCTGTCTGTTGCGTCCACGAATGAGAACCCGGCAAGGAGGGAGATATTATATACGGGCATGGTCCTTACCTCCACCTCCACCCCCTGCCTGCGCTGCCGCTCTCCATTCACCATTTTGATCATGCCGGTCGGCGTTCCGTTGGGATCGAGCAAATCCTCTTTCGACAGGGCGTCCGACACCCTGTGGTGAAACAGGGTTGCCTTTATCCACACGCACCTGAGCTCGGTTGTCTCGACACCTGCCTGTGCGGACCACACCTTCTCCACATCGAGATCGGGATTCGGCAGGGAGAAAAACCCGCTCCCGAATGTGGAGGAAAGAGACGGAGTGTTGAATCCCCGTGCAGTATACGCCCGCAGGAGCGTCCGTTCGGTCGCCTTGAAGGTCATCCCTATGCTCGGGCTCACAAAATCGCCGTTGGTGTTCGTATGGTCGTAGCGTATCCCGGGGATGAGCGAGAACCGATTCACCGCGATCGTGTCGTTTGCAAAGAGTGCCCACTTCCGGAGTGTCTGCTCACCGCCGGTAATGTCGAGCGACTCCAGTTTCCCTTCGTCGATATCCGCGCCTACCACTGCGGTGTGAGCCCCGCACCTCCAGGTGATTGTAGCGGTGCCGCCATTGACCGAATCCTCGGCTGTATTCCTCTGTAGCTCCATGCCGGTGCTTATCTGGTCCATGATGAAATCGCCATCCTGCCTCAGTGTCCTCACGGAGAGATGCGCATCCGCACGGGGAGAGAACGCATGGTCCATGGAGAGGGTGGAGAATAAGGACTCGAATTCATGATCGAAGGACATGTCGAGGTCGCCGAACTCGCCCATGCCCCTGTCTCCCTTGTTGTATCCGAGGGTGAAGGTAAGGCCCCCTCCATCCCATCCGTCAAGCCGCAGCTTCGTATAGAGGTTGTCCGCGTCATAGTTGGTGTTTCCTGTAAATCCGTCGGTGTAGAGATTCCCCGCATGGACGTAGTACCCCAACCTGCCGTTCATGCCGGTAAACTCCGCCCTCAAATCCCTGGTCTCTCTCTCTCCGTAGGAGCCCGACAGCATCCCCTCCGATCCGGGTGCATTCCCTGTGGGCTTCGTGATGACATTGATGACGCCGCCCAGGGAAGAGCCCCACGAGGAGGAGCCGGGGCCCTTTATGATCTCGACCCTCTCTATATACTGGACGGGGATTGCTGAGATATCAGGTGAATTGTCCGAGAGGTTGTTCAGTGTCACCCCATCGACCATGACGAGCACGTGTGAGAATTCGGAGCCCTGTATATGCGCGTATGCGATGCTCCCCGGCCCCCCGCGTATGTCCATCTGCACGCCGGGGATGTGATTCAGGACATCGGCAAGGGTGTGGGCGTTGATCATCGCGATCTCCTCGGCGGTGACCACGGTAATGTTCTCCGCAACCTGGGAGAGCGGCTTCGGCTGTCGTGTGGGCGTTATCACGAGGTCCTCCTCCTTGTAGAACAGGAGCAGGGTATTCATCTCCTCATTGGTCACGGCACAAGAAGGACGGATAAAGAAAAAAACTATGGAGGTGAGGCATAAAAACAGAAGCACAAGTCTCTTGGCGAATGAAATCAGCATAATAGTCTTGTAAAAGGATGATGGATGTATGGTAAAGAAATGTCATCGAATTATTGAATAAATGAAGCGATTTGTCAAGGGCTGAAGGCTGATCAAGGGGGGATTCCGCGCATGCGAGGCCCCGGTATTGTCTTTGCGTCGATTTTATGCTTAAATCAAGCCGTGCCTCTGCACGGCTTGTATCACCTTTAATCCACACGCGTGCGGACAATGACAAAAAGATGTATTACGATGCTATTCATCATATCGTTGTCGGTCCTTCTCTATGGTCTTTCCGGAGCGTCACAGGAAATCCTCGTCATCCAAAGCATCAGGATCAGACCGTATGAAAACGCCCTGACGGGATTCAGAGAGGCTTGCGGATGCAACACCAGGCAGTTGGTCCTGTCGGAGACAAAGGAGGCGGATGTATCCGGCCACATCCGCACAGTCAAGCCCGCAGCCATTCTCGCCATAGGTATCGATGCCCTCACTGCGATCGAGGGGATCAGGGATATACCCGTCATCTATCTCATGGTGCTCAATCCATGGATGCACCATCCCGGAGGGGGGAATATCACCGGTGTCAGCATGGCAATCCCGCCGGAAAAACAACTGGCCACATTCCGGGAGGCCCTTCCTGATGCCCGGAGAATAGGGCTTCTCTTCGACCCGGATAAATCGGCCGCATTTGTGAAACGGGCGCGAGAGGCAGCGGAAGAGTCGGGGACAACGCTCATTGCAAAGAGGGTAATCGATGCCAGGGATGTCCCGGCATTGATCAAGGGCATGAAGGGGGAGATAGATGCCTTCTGGATGCTGCCCGACACAACCGTCATCTCCACGGAAACGATCGACTTCCTGCTCCTCTTTTCCATTGAAAACAGGATACCTGTCCTCACGTTTTCGGAAAAGTTCGTTGAAAAGGGTGCGCTGATGTCCCTGACCTTCGATGCATCCGATATGGGAAGACAGGCAGGCCACATGGCCGAAAAGATACTTACAGGGACAAAGCCGAATGAGATCCCGAATGAAGAGGCGAGAAAGGTCATTATCTCGATCAATCCCAAGACCGCCCGAGAAATGGGGATAACCTTCAACAAGACGATCCTTGACCGGGCGAGGATTGTCAGGTGAGTAACACATGAGACTGCGGAGGTATTATCAAGGAATAATCCGGACCTTTTCGGCAAAGATCTTCATCATCTTTACCATCCTCATCCTGTTCATCTCCTCCACGTTTGCCGCATTCTTCATTAAAAAGGAACAGCGGTCCCTCAGGAACGGCCTGATCAAAGAGGGGAAGATCCTTTCCCGCGTCCTCGCATACAATGCAAGGCTGGGTGTATTCTCCGAACATGAGGAGTTGCTCAATAATTCCATGAAGGGCATCCTGCAGCAGGAGGAGGTCGTGGCGGTCAGGATCTTTAATGAAAGGGGGGACCTTCTTGGGATGAAAGAGGGCGAAGGAGGCCTCCCGCAGGAAAACGGATCGCCGCCCGATGAGAAGGAATTCAACGAGGTGCTCGCACGGATCAAGGTATCGGACGATGCTCTATACATAGAGCACCGGGATACACTCGAATTCTGGGCGCCCGTTGTCCTGGAAACGGATTATGAGACCGAGGAGTCCATCTTCTTCGAGGATGACGGGCACAGGGGAAAACAAAGGCTCATAGGACTCGTGCGCATCGACATAGACAAGGGGGGAATGGTGCAACGGTCACAGGGCATGATCCGGAACAGCATCCTCCTCGGGGTCATTTTCCTGCTGCTTGGTTCCTCGGCCATATATTTCGTGACGGCGGGCGTGACAAGGCCGCTCAAAAAACTTACCGGGGCGGTGATCGATTTTGGAGAAAGCGGCGTATTCAATGATGTCCCAATAACCACAAACGACGAGATTGGCAAGCTCGCCGCCGCATTCAATACCCTGTCCGGGTCATTGAAAAGGAGGGAGGAGGAGAAGGAACAGCTCGGGGAGCAGCTCAGGCAGGCGCAGAAGATGGAGGCCGTCGGCACCCTCGCAGGGGGGATCGCTCATGATTTCAACAACATCCTTACTACGATCATGGGATATGCGCAGATCATGGTGCACAAACTGGGCAAAAACCATCCCCTGGCATCCGATGCACGAGACATAATCGAGTCCGGGGAGCGGGCTGCACGGCTCACCAAAAGCCTCCTCGCATACAGCAGGAAACAACCCATCGACCCCAGGCCCACACGGTTAAACACCCTCATTGCGGACATCAAAAAACTCCTGGTCAGGCTCATCGGCGAGGACCTGGAACTGGAGGTGGACCTCGCACGCGAGGACCTGATCGTCCTGGTCGACCAGGTGCAGATGGAACAGGTGCTCTTCAATCTTGCGACAAACGCGCGGGATGCTATGCCCGGCGGGGGGGTGCTGGCCCTGAAAACGGAATCGGCGGAACTGAAGGGCGTGCCTCCGACGGATGACGGGAGCGGGCATGATACACGGTATGCCCTCCTTACTGTGAGCGATACCGGTGCAGGGATAAACAGGGAAATAATCGGGAAGATCTTCGATCCCTTTTTCACCACCAAGGGAGCGGGAAAGGGGACGGGGCTCGGCCTTTCGATGGTCTACGGCATCGTAAAACAGCACAACGGTCACATCGAGGTGAGCAGCGAGCCAGGAGAGGGGACAACCTTCAGGATATACCTGCCGCTCATTTCACAACCGGTTGACGACACGCGAGCCGAGGCCAGCTCCGGCCTGCCGGTGCGCGGCATTGAAACGGTGCTCCTTGCGGAGGACGATGAAGGCGTCCGGAGATATTCAAAAACCATTCTCGAGGAATACGGCTACACGGTCATAGACTCGGTGGACGGCAATGATGCGGTGCGGAATTTCATGAAATATAAGGATAGGATACGGCTTCTTATATTCGACGTCATCATGCCCCGGATGAACGGGAAGGATGCGTACGACCAGATACGAAAAATCAGGCCTGACATCAAGGCGCTTTTCCTGAGCGGGTATGACCATAACATCCTTCACACCCAGGGGATGCTCGAAGAAGGGATAAACTTTATCCCCAAGCCCGTCTCCCCGACCCTCCTCCTGAAAAAGGTGAGAGAGGTCCTGGATGGCTGAGCATGCCCGGGGCATGATTCCCGCCTGTCAACCCCAGCCTCACGACGATATCCTTGCCGCGCAGGAAACAATGCTATTGCAGTGGTGTCAAATCCGCCATAACCGAGGGCTCACCGGCGTCGCGAAGCTGCATCCGGACGCCGCCGCTTGGTCGCCGTCTTTTTTTCCCAATTGATTAAGGTATTCAAGGGATGGCGCTCCATCTTTCTGATCTCGGCAACCATAGCGTCAAGGTCGTAATTATGCCGCCTGGCAAACTCATCCCTGTTCCGCCAGACTTCCTCTAATATTTCATCCCCCATCTCAGGTGACCTCCATGATTTCGATTGGCGTGCATATTTCCGGACATTGATAGCCTTCCTCGCTGCACACCGCCCGGACAGCAGGTTTAGTGGAAGGATTATCAATATGCCGGCAATTCCAGGTAAGTAAATACCCCACATTATGCACCGCGGCAATGGCGATATGAAGTGCGTCAGCCTGAGCCTTGTCAGGAAGTGCCCCCTGCGCTATGAAAGCAGCAGCCAACCGTTTGACATTATCAGATATCACCAGCTCAGGTATGCCCCGAAGAAGCTCAAGACGTCTTGCTGCTATAGCTGGTTCTCCGGCTCTGGCTTCAGCAATCACTAGCTCTGACGTGACAAGATTATAAAGGTGCCGTTTGCCTTCCCACCACTCATCTGTTATTTGCTGACAGGCTGCCGTTACCAAATTGCGGCTTGGATGCGCCGCTATGTAGCTGATCACTGAGGTATCTATATATACACTGGGTTTATCCATATAAATATTGTAGCCAAGAACTGTTTATAACACAAGCAGATGTACTCCGCAAAACACGCCAATAACCCGGCGGCAAGCACTGACACTCAGTTCAATGTATTTGAAAGGAACACCCCGTTGGGCGACAGCAGCGGGCCTGACACGCGATATGCCATCCTGATCGCGAGCGACACCGGGACAGGGATGAGCAAGAAAATACTCGGGAAGGTCTTCGATCCCTTTTTCACCACCAAGGGGCATGTGCCCCGCTACCAGCCGCAACCGCATGCCGATACTGTTGCCTTACAGGAGACCATGATATTGTGATGGAGGTCTCTATTGAGGATCATTAGACACACATGTTTCTATGTTTTCTCTTAAAATTTGGAATGCAGGCTCCAAACCTAAGACCTATTTTTTTAATGCATTTTTTACTGCTTCTGGGTTTTCGAAAGCAACTTTTAAAAGAGCTCTTGCTGGACCTTCTGGCCTTCGTCTGCCTTGCTCCCAATTTTGAAGTGTAGAGATGCTCACACCAATCATAAGAGCGAATTCACTCTGTGACTTGTTGAGTTTACGGCGAACCTCCTTGATATCCAGTGGAGTGAATTCAATAATTCGGCCTGGTTTAAGCATGCCTTTTCTGATTTGTCCTGCCTGTTTGATGCTTTCTGCCAGGTCATCGAAATCATTATTTCTCATCGAAGCCATTCCTTTACAAGGTTACGTAATTTATGAAGCTGCTCCGGAGTGAGATCCTCCTGCCTGTTTTTTTATGGATCAAAAGCATTAGGTGGTGTCATTTGCAGTATCCAGCGGCTCATAGAAAATTCCCGGACATAACCTTCCGCGCCGTACCCCGCCCGGATAGCGAGTTTATCTTTTATTCGCTGAAGGCTTTGGTTACCAAATTGTCGCTGCGATGCTCTACCATATAGCCGACGGCTGAAGTATCTATATGTACACCTGGTTTATTCATATACTTATTGTAGCTATGAACTGTCAATAACATAAGCAAATGTGTTCCGGCATACACGGCAATAACCGAGTGGCAAGCAGTTATTTTCTGGGTAACAGCTTCACGACCATGTGCCTAATTATTTCGTCCGAATCCTCACTCCATATGCCATCCCAAGCCACCTCTATTTTCAATTCGTCAGACTCGCATTCGTCTGAAAGCGCCCTAAGAATAAAGATTGCCTTTTGTCCCGGCTGCACATTCGGGTCGAACGAGATGTGATGAAAGAGCGTGCTTAAGGTAAAAGGTTCTCCTCGTCTAAGATAACCCAAGTCGCAGGTTGACTCCGCACCTATAGTCTGAAACTGGGGGTTTGAACCCTGAAACTGCCATGCAAGCTGAAGTGGCCCAGAAAGGGTGACCTGACTCATGGTGCCATCAGCGTTGGGTCTATACAGTTCCATTATAACTACCCGGACATTATGGGCGGGTGAAGCACGACGTTCATTCCAAACTCGAAGGTGGAAGTAGCGCGACACCACACCGTCGCTGAACATACTGATTTCTCCCTTCGGATTCTTCAGGGCCAAGCGGAGTTTTGGGCCAAACCAACGAGCGCGGATCATGTGACCCCAGAGAGCAACAATTGCTACAAATATTGTCCCAGCAGCCACGGCCCATTGCGCAACCATATACCAAAAGAACTGGCAGTCATTCATACCGTAGGTGTCCTCCAACAAAGAAAACTATAGCAACTTGTTGGTCGTTATCTGATTTTCCGAACATAATATATACCTTTTGGATCTCAGTGTCTGATTGTCCAAACATCATATTCGACCATCGGCTTGGTTTTTGTACGAAGGAAGGCATCAGCCTGACGTCTGCCTTCTTTTGCAGATCCGGCTTCCTTGATGGCCATGATGCGCCAACCACTCTCCTTGAGGGAACTCTTTATAAGGTTAAGTGGATTTGAACGTCTGGCCGTGATTCCGCCGAACCGGATGACCATCTTGGCATTATCTGCGCACGCTTCTCCCACGTTGCGCCAAACCTGCCGTAGATCGGCCGCAAAGTCCTCGGGGCTCGAATGAAGCACCTGATTTCGATTGGTATAGTCCACAGCGTCGGGACCACCCACGAACCAATTACGGAGCCATTGGTCCGGGATATACGTCCGCATACCGTAATACGGGGGTGAGGTAATTACCCAATCAAAGCGTTTTATCGGAGTTTCTGGTTGTAGTGCTTCATAGGTCCGGCTGTCGGATAGTCGCACAGATCCTGTAATGTCGGACGAAGTTCCGTAGTAACGTTTCGCTCTCTGTTCAATCACGGCCAAAACATCGACGTTTTCAGGAGCAAGTCCTCGTTCCTGCCAGTAGCGCGTCGCATAGGCAGGTTTTGGTGCGTAGGTACGGGGACATTGATTGGAAAAATAACTCGGAAACGTCTTTTGCTTCGGGCCATGCAGTGCTCCCAAAACAATGCCACGAAGCGCAATGCGGCAGGCTGTAGTGCAATCCTCCAGGAATGCCTCTCGGAATCGACACAGCGAGTCCAGCACGACCGTATGAAAGGCCCATTGCCAGAATTCGCTTGTAGGGATATGGTGCACTTCTTGTTCTGTGAGAATCTTGCGTGCTTCTCCGAGGATCTCATCAACGGTAGCTGACACAAGCTTTGACGCCGTAATAGCTACAGCTACCGGAGAGGAATCCACACCTAACGAACTAAGACCGACAAGCCGTGCGGCGAAGTTGGTGGTGCCCCGGCCGCAGAAGGGATCAAGTACGACGTCACCTTCTCGCGCCCGTCGCTTCAGAATGCCGAGCGGGAAATCGAGCGGGAACATCGTAAAGTAGGGGCAAATCCCATTTAGGGCTGTTTGCGCGATGGACATTGTTAACCTCTTTTTCTAACGTAGGCAGTGTTCCGGGTAGGATGGCGGTATTGCTCCCATCCCTGGTCTTGTGGACCATAGAGATGGTTCAGTGCCTTTTTCACAAGTCGAAATGCAAAGTTATCTCTATCGTCCAGATGCGGCGGTAGCTTGTCGAGAAAAAACGCCTTGATCGAACCCCATGCTGCACCATCTGTTGACTCGATCTTCGCAATCAATTTGGAATCGGCACGTAAGGCATCAATTGCGAGCTGCTCAATGTTTGCCATAACGTCCGTCGGTTCAGATTCCTCTGCTTCAGCGGAGAGCAAGACGCTCGTTTTCTCAGTATCAGAAATACAAACTTTCGTAACGATCTGCCTCATATCGGAAAAGGTTTTGCGCAGGGACAACGCATAGGTGTGGCCGGGGGGCTGGTTATAGTCATGGTCACGCATCGAGAACATCTTCTCGAATGACAAAGCACGGAGGCTGACCGGGTATGGTTTACCGCCAACCGAACTCCAAAACACACCCTGACCGGGAATAGGCTCATTGAGAAGGGAACTCAAGAGATCGTCGCTGAAATGGGCGTTGGCTCTCTTCAGCGAGCTAAGATCGGACGCAGACAACAGGTGGAAGATGAACCAGTTATCACCCTGACTGAGGATCTCAACCGGTATGCTGCCTGGTTGCTGGGTAATCAGCAGAGCGCCCAAGTCGTACTTACGGCCTTCCTTCACCCAAGTGATATAGGGTTCCGCAGCCAATGCATTTTCATTCAGTACCGACTGTGCCTCTTCGACAACCGCAATGGTAGGAATCGTCTTTGGATCGGCCGCCGTGAATTCCTGCTGGTTGCGATCGAAAATGCGTCGAAGGATCAAACCAGAGAGAACCAGTGACTGGCCGCCACGCATCTGGGAGACATCAATGACACATAATTTCCCCTCGGACAGTGCATGAACAAGCATATCCATAAGCTGGCTGCTCTTGTCATGAAGCATTTTAACAATTGCCGTCATGTTGCCCCTGGCAGCCAGGGCCTCGGCCTCTTGCCGTTGAAGATCAAGGTCGAGAAGTCCGCATATTTCCTCAATCGGCGTGGTGTTGCCGTTGGTGTCGATCAAGTTGACCAACGACTCCCACCGATCTTGCGGAAGTCCGCGTAGTTTCCGTACATTCTGCTGCTCTTGTCGTTCGTGTCCCAGGGCGATTGCAATCACATCTGCAGGCCTTAGGCGACGGATGTCGAGCCGGATCCCACCGGCAACGAAGGATTGATAGAAAGGGCTTGGATTCTTGCGCTCGGTGAATACCACCAGTTTGTCTTCAAGGTTTGGCACGTCACACAAGCCTGGCCGCCCATTGTCGTCTGGCCAGAAGTATTCGCCATCGGGATCGAAGATGACCGTACCCACTGGTACACGTTTCTCGTTTCGTTTTGTGACATAGGGTGTGATCTCGTAAAGCTTGCTGAACAGCAGCTTATTGAGGTTCGACTTACCGAAACCAGCTCGGGCGAAAACGAAACTGCGACGGGACACCAATGAGTCGATGGGAAAACGAACCATTACTTCAGGCTGAATGATCTGCATCCACTCCTGGGCTTCGAATTGTTTGTTCCCCGCAGCATAAATATACTCTCCAAAAGCGAGATGCCCAATAGGTGCGCCATCGATATTGTGCCCAGCAATTTCACGTAACACATCGTTAGCGGGAAAGGCCACCTTGCTACCCACATGTGGCAGGCGGCGGTGTGACGGCACAAAGGTCAGCCCCTTACCATTCTTTCGCAAGACACCCAACACGCGGATGTTCACCCGGTACTTGAGGTACTGCTCGCGCAAATCTTCTGGGATAGGGCGATCTTCACGCACTGCGCGGATGTTGAACTCTTCGCCGGAGCCAAATGACAGCTTGCCTTCTGAGGAGAACGATGCGATGCGTCCTAACACGGCCTCATCAGGGGTCTCCAATTGGACAAGAAGAAACTGCCCGTGCATCGGGATGTTCTGGAACTCGTTCCGATACGGCAATACCAAATCGGCGTGGAACTCCATACCCCCTTGTTGGAAACCCCGGAAAATTCCAACGACCTGTTCCCTGGGAAAGAGTTGGATTTCTGCCATATTGTTCTCCCTTTATCTATACCGGCGTTGTGCGGGATCGGCATCATGAAACTGGAATGCATCCAAAGTCTCCGCGTCGCTGCCAAGACTCGATCGAACACCTTCGTAAATGTAGTCCTGCAGGATGTCGAAATCAAAATCGACTAGAGCTGCATTCTCATGCGCCTTCTGCAGACAACGTGGGTAGTACGGCACCGGAAAGCCATTGATCGCATCGGCCAGCATCGAACCCAGAATGGTCTGAGAATCGCCGATCTGGGGCACAAAGATATCCACCGGCCAGACTGGATCGCGCATGTGGGAGCCAAATTTCACCAGAAACATCTTACCGCCGACAAACTTATTTATCTCACCACCCTCTCCGGCGCGATCATCGCCTCGCGCGAATTCCGACCAAACGTAAGCCTTCTCCTCAACCTCGCGCGGCACCTCCACGTAGGCGGGGTAATCGGTCTGAAGTACGCCTTCCAGGGCCATTGCCATGCGATATCGTGAGAGAACCTTGCTGTGCTTGGCCACGCCCGCGAGATACACCCGGCGGCGACTCCTATCCCATTGTGTATCGATACGCTCTTTCATTCCTCGGAGCAGTCGCTGGAACAAGTCCTTGGCGAATACCTTGCTGCGCAGGAGTCCGTCGCAGACGATCAGGGTATCTGTGCCGAAATCCTTCTTGAGAATGGCAAATAAGATGGCCCACTCGACCAGTTCGCGGTAAACTTGAACCCAACTGGGTGAAATCGGCTTACCCTCTTCGGTTGGTCGGATCATGTGAGAAATCTCGGGCAAGCTATTTATACCGAGAAAAATCATCATTTCGCCCAGTGCAGTGTGGGGCGAGCCGTCTGGGGCAACCTGACGTTCGTTGAGTTTATGGATTGGCGTTGTGGGCGAGACCACTTCCAGGCAATATTCGTTGTTGCTGCTGTCTACCACCCGGACAATCTGGATCAAAAAAGGATCGAACTGGAGTTGATTGTTGCCGCCGTCGGTGCCGACCAAAGAAATCGACGTCGTGGTGCGCGGCTGAATTCGCCGAGTAGCGTTCTTCAAAGGGCGAATCTCTTCACGTAACGCATCTAAAACTCCCTTATCGCTTCCAATGCAATCACGGATCACTTCTTTTAATTGCGCTTGGCTTGCAGGATCAATCACTTAAGTCTCCGCTATAGCCTAAAAATCTAACGTAATGGATAATGATGTAAACGCCCGACGTTTCGGCTCAGCGGCAGCGGAACGCTGTCTACTGCAGTCGGTTGTTGGCGGCACTCTATTTTATCCCGAGAAACTGCTTTATCTTAGTCATGACTTCGCATAGGAAGCAGGAACCCTTGCTACACTTCGGTGTCTCTTTTCCCTCTATGTATCTGATTCGATTATCCCACGTTGAGAGCATATAAACATGCTCACGACAGTATCTTGCGACATCGTCGGGGATCTCAAACTTTAGATAACACTGCACCTTATCAAATTCGGACACGGTTCGCCAGCAATGGGCAACAGTCCAAGCGTCACACTTATCGGGAGCAAGGTCGGTGAAATACCAACCGTGCCCATAGGCCTTGTCCATTGTTGTCCATGGGTCTGTTGGCAATAGTTTGCCGGTCTTCGTGATCTGATCAAACGCGGCCTTTGACGTGTAATGGTACAGAATCATATCGGCACTCCTAAAGGGCCACTATTTGTGCCAACTCCTTGCATTGATTCAAGCTTACAACGTCCCTTGGGTGCACTACTATCTGAACGAGTCTGATGTGATGGTACGCTCTATCGAAATGGAGGAACGCCAGAAGCAGGAAGAGCAATGCTATACCTCTCTCAACGCCTCCATGCCCGCTGCCAAGAATTGGCAAATAGATAGTATCAATGCGTTGGTCGGCTGTACACTTAAGGATGTTCTCTACGCATTTGCAAATGACGTGTGGGCTGCTGCTGAAACCTGTCCCTGCAATTCGGACACTCGAAGCTGTAATCACCACTTTTGCTGGTTTGGCGAATTCATCCGGCAGCATAATGGTTGTCCCCACCATGAATTGTCCATTTGCGTCAGGGTAAAGCCCATTTGACGTCAGGATATCCTGGAAAATGGTGGGGAGCGTAGCGACCTTCTCAGGAAATCTCTCTAGAAAGAAGGCACCCATTGCCGTCCGCTTGTCGGCTGCGCAATCATCAACAAACGTCGTGTTGGCGGGCAAGACAATAGCGGCATTCCTTGTTGAAGCGGAGATGGATTGAATTTCCCCTGTTTGGATTCGGATCGCAAGCTTTCCACGCGTGATCTGTATGCCCTTGTCGTAGTCGAGGTGAGAACTCTTGGCACGAGCCCTGTTCGTTATGAGAAATAGAAGCACTCCGACAAGGAGAAGAACAAATCCGGCAATGGCTTGGCCAGCGTGAATCTGACCATGGAGAGTAATCCCCGATGTCTTGTCATAGTCAAGAAAAGAGATGAAAAGAAAGACTATCCCGGCGATACACAGGACATTGGTAACCGGTGCCAAGAAGACTGCCTTCGCATCGGCAAGAACATCCTTAATCCATTTCATTTCGATCCTCTGATAGCTTCATCATGGTCCCGCCAAAAGCGCTAAATAGAAAATGATCAGCATATCACCCCGTATGGGTGGACGAAGTTTCCGATTTTTATGGTATTAATCGCAAGATGGGGAAAATGAATCTGGTTGCTGGATGCTTATTTCATTATTCCTTGTTTTCCCGCATATTGCGATATTTGTTTTGCTTTACTACTGCTCTGATGGTTTAGTCAGACGTCTTCGGCGAATTGGAGTTTTTTTCTGCTGAAGTGAGTACCGCAACATCTTTTCAAGCATCCTCGGGAACTCGTTGAAAAACATGTGGTCTTCCATACTACCCACGCTAAACTCTTCCATAAATGGACTGCGCATAATCAATTCGCTGAAACGACGAAGCCGCGACATCTCACTGTGTATTGCTGCCGGGTCGCCGGACTTAACGGCACGATAAACCTCCATCGCAAGTTCGTATAGCCAAGGTGCGCTATCTCGAATCATACTTGCCATCATTAGGATACCGACCGGGTCAGCTGCGTCACCATATATATGCAGCATTTCCTCAATCATACGCGGGTGAAACCGACGTGGCAAACTTCTCCGAAACGGATCGGCGCCTTCCATCATTCTCTCCGCTACACGTGAGGGCAAAGACTTCATTTCCTCGACGAGTTTGGCGATGGGATTACCATCTGCCGCCTCTGCGTTTTTTTTCCCTTCTTTAGATGCAAGTTTCTTTAGGATTTCGTCCTCTGCTTTCTTAAAGGCAGTCACTTGAGCTTTTACTACATCGGTATCAAGCTCAAGTGTTGGAATGCGTCGAGCAAGTTGGTTGACGAGTTTGGTAAGATCACCCTCGCTGTCATCGCAGTTCTGAAACTGGTAGAAAGGCCCTGTACTAACGCGAGTAAGAGGGACACCCAAGGCAATGCCAAAGACTGGAGTGTTCAGCTTACCCTTTGCAACGCCAGCCTCATAGAGGATCCAAGGGCGGTCCAAACTTCTTTCTGTGAAAAGGCAAACGACGTCGGATGTTGACTGCAAATTGGCCATAAGCCTTTTGTACCACTCATCACCGAAATTAATTCCTTCGGTTCCTTTCTTGTCAGACGACCTGAAGGTCTTAAGCATCCCTGCGCTAACGCTACGAAGCAACTTGCTGAAAGCCTCTGCCAAATCTGCGTCGCGGCTATCGTGACTAATGAAGACCAATGGTCCAGTCGCAGGTGTTGGCAGGGCCTCTGTCTCTGTCTGGGATTTGTCTTTATCAGCCATAATGCATCCTCCCATTTATTTTGTACACGGAACATTACAATAAACGGAAGGCTCTCCCAGCATATCACCCCCTGTGGCTGGAGGGAATTTCCACTTATTGTTATTTTAATCTCAAGAGGGGAATAATGTCCCCGGTTGCTGCATGCTTATTTCATTATTTCCTGTTGGTTACCATATATTTCGATGCTATATGATAGCATAAGTCAAATCAGGAGAAAACAAACCGAAATTCCAATAGCGATCAGCTCAGTCAGTAAAATGAGTTTTCGTTGTGATGAATCTAAAAAGTATCAAGGCTGTCACAATACCTGCTGCACTGACAAGCATATCAGAACCCCAACTCACCATGTTGGTCTCAAGCATTGCCATGAATCCTATCGTCAGGATGGCTGCTCCCAGCCACACGGCAACGGGTCCTGACTTGGATTTCAGGTCACTTTCCATCCCAGCGTTCTCCGTTGTCTTGTTATTGACCATAAAATCCGATGCAGGTCCATTTCACAAATCCGTTAGGGTGTAGGTGATGTTGTGGGAATCGACGCCATCGGATGTTTCGGATGTGACATTTGCCACATAGATCAAATCGCATCCACCCGTAGTCTCCGATATGCCGGTGATGAAGTCAACGGGGTGGGCGCAGACCTTCACCTCCGGCTCCGGGATACCACCTTGGACATTCAGGGCGGACGCGGTTAAGCCGGCATTGGGCGCCGGTTGATCAGTTTCAATGGTGATCTTCTTGTTCGATTGGCTTGTCGTCCAGATAAGGCTGCATGCCTCTTTGCTCCTGATTTTTTGGCAATCCCCTTTCAGAGCGGAGGAATCGATGGTGAGCAATACATCGCCTCCGCTCAGGGCGATCTCGTTGACCGCCGCTACCTCGTCGGTCATTTTGTCGCGGACGGCATTTGATGCGCACAACATGAATGCGTATGACGACAAAAGCATGATAATCACAGCGATGATCAACCCCTTTTTCATTACATCCTCCCTTTTCGATTTGTTCCGAATCCATGATCTAATTCCATGACCCATAAAGGCAAGAGGGGTGCCACCGAGGCGCATGGGATTAATTGTCTTAGATATCAAGGGGTTGGGTGAGGGCACATTCCTTGGTCGCATATGAATTTCTTGGCTTTATGGAGGGAATGCCGGAGCAGTGCTCAAAAAAGGTCATGTGGTTTTCATGGGATGCGATCAAGTTTTATGTCAACTGACTGATATTAAAGGCAATAATGTGGCGCATGCCGTGGGAGCAGGCAAACGTGGAGTGCTCAAAAAAGGTCACCTGCCTCATTAATAAATACGATGGGAAGCGGTATGAGGATCAATCGGCAGGGCGTGAAAGTGCGCGGGATTGCGCGGATCGGCGATTGATCTATTCGCAGGCGGGGTCGGGGATCGATCTATTCGCAGGCAGGACTGCAGGGGGGGCGTGTGAGCCCGTATTTTCTCATCTTGCTGTACAAGGTGTTGCGGGCGATCTGCAGTGATTGTGCGGTCTGGTTCAGGTTCCAGTTCTTTTCCTCGAGGACCTTCATGATGAGCATCAGTTCGGTCTGAGGCAGGGACCGTGACGAGATAAAAAGGGAGAAATCGGTTTTTTCAAGGCCCTGCATTATCTCTTCGGAAAGGCATTCAGGGGTTATCATGTTCTTTTTGCAGAAGATGACGGCCTGCTCCATAATGTTTGCCAGTTGCCTGATGTTTCCGGGCCAGGCATACTCGGACAATATATCCATCGAGGGCTTGGAGATGCGTGATATGCTCTTTCCGTTTTCCCTGGAGTATTTTTCCAGGAAATAATGGGCAAGAAGCGGGATGTCCGATTTCCTCTCCCGCAGGGGGGGTATTCTGATGGGAATCACATTGATCCGGTAAAAGAGGTCCTCCCTGAAGAGACCCTGTTTGATCAACCGGGGGAGGTCCCTGTTTGTCGCGCACACGATACGCGTATCGACCTCGACAACCTGGGTGCCGCCCACGCGGTGGAATGTCCTTTGCTCGAGGAAACGCAGGAGGGAGATCTGCACGGATACGGGGAGATCGCCGATCTCGTCGAGAAACACCGTGCCTGAGTCGGCCAGCTCCAGGATCCCCCTTTTTTGGACCATCGCGCCGGTGAAGGCACCCCTTTCATGGCCGAACAACTCGCTGTTGATGAGCCCTTCGGTGAGGCCGGCGATGTTCAGCTTTATAAACGGTCCGTTCCGCCTGAGGCTCCGGTAGTGGATGGCCTCCGCTATAAGCTCCTTCCCGGTGCCGCTTTCCCCGGTGACCAGAACGGATGCATTGGTCGGGGCCACCTGTGTGATCATCTCATAGATGCGCAGCATCTTCTGATCCTGCCCGATGATATTCTCGAAGCTGTAGTCGATGCCGTCCTTTTTCGCGTGACGGCCCTCCGCCCCGGCATCGAATCGGTTGAGGGCGATCTTCTCGATCCTGTCGAGAAGCCAATCAAAGTCAAATGGTTTCAGGATATAATCGAATGCGCCGGCCTTCATGGCCTCGACCGCATTCTTGATGGTGCCGTATCCCGTGATGAGCAGCACCAGGGTATTCGGATATTTCTTCTTGATGTTTTCAAGAAGCATCATGCCGTCCATATTGGGCATCATGACGTCGGTTATGACGACCTCCGCGGGGAATTTTTTCAGTTTGTGCAGGGCGTCCGCGCCATCCTCGGCGGTGGCGACCGTAAAGCCTTTTCTGTTCGACGCAACGGTGAGGAAGAGATTTCTTGTGGCCTCGATGTCGTCGATAAACATGATCTTCGTTTTATGAGCCATACGCGGGAATCCTCGTTTGATTTTTTCTGCCGGGTTATGGCCGGATCGAATGGGAAGTCGATCCATAATTATTTTTCGGACATTACGGGACGGTTAAGCTAATCGAGCCTGCCGTCCGGTTCCCATGGCATGACAAGCGATTGATTATCAAGCGGTTTCAAGTGAAACAGGCAAGCCTCCCTGCGGCTCTTTCACACGAGGGAAAATGCCGATTCCGATCATTTTCGACAAGGATAACGATCTAAACAATATGCCGGAGAAGGTAAAAAATGATCCTCTCACATGAGGCGGCAAGGACCCGTATACGGTTCCGAATGCCCCATGAAAACAAAAAAGGGGTTGGGCGATGAGGGTAAGGATCAGGTAAAGGCGTTACACCCATGCAATGATGAAAGAGACATCCGGGTTGAAGAGAAGGGATAACGATCTCAATCAGATATTCAATGCCGCTGCCCCGCTGTGCGTCATCGATCAAAATCATACCATACTGCGGGTCAATGATACCTTCTGTGCCCTTTTCAAGGTAAAAAGGGGGGACGTCGAGGGGAAGCGGTGCGACCGCATCCTTGACTCGGGGTTCTGCACTGCCTGCAAGCCCCCTCATTGCCCCTTGAAGAAAATACTCTCGGGTGCACACAGGTGTGACTTCGAGATCACAAAGGCGGTTTCAAAAGGCGGGGAGAGATCCCTCCGCGTCAGTGCCGTACCCTACCGCGACGTCGAAGGTGCGGTTATCGGAGTCGTTTTGAGCCTGATCGACATAACCGACCGGAAGGCGGCGGAGCAGAGGATCATGGCCCATCACCGGATAGAGGAGGGAATATCGAAGGCATCCCGGCTCTTCTTCACCGCCGGGGATGTGGATTACACCGAGATCCTCAGGACGCTGGGGGAGGCGATCGGGGCCAACAGGGCCTATATCTTTCAGTTTCGGGAAAATGACCTGAAAATGGACAACACCCACGAATGGTGCACGGAAGGCACCACCCCCCAGATCGAAAACCTTCAGGACATCGATGCAGCCATGGTTCCATGGTGGATGGAAAAGCTCAGGAACAACGAGGATATCATCATCCCCGATGTGGACGCCCTTCCGCCGGAGGCAGGCGCTGAAAAGGAGATCCTCACGGCCCAGGATATACGATCCCTCATTGTGGTCCCCATAAACTCGATGGGCGGGACGGTATCCGGGTTCATGGGATTTGACGATACGGAGAAATGCCGGATGTGGTCCGGCAAGGAAATACGGGCACTTCGGGTGATTTCCGAGATGATTACCATACACCTGGAGCGGAAACACGCACAGGAGGACCTGTCCGCCACAAAGAGACAGTTGGAATACATCCTCAAATCCTCGCCTGCGGTAATCTACACACGGGAGGCACATGCGGATTTCCCGATACGGTATATAAGCGAGAATATCTGCTCGCAGCTCGGATATGACCGGGAGGAGTTCATGGCGGTCCCGGATTTTTGGGAATCGCATATACACCCGGCTGACCTGAGGACTGCCATTGAAATGCTGGGCGCGTGTCTTAAAAAGGGACAGCATGCGGTCAAGTACCGCTTTTTGCACAAGAACCTGACATATCGCTGGATATGTGACGAGATGATCGTGATGAAGGATGAACAGGGGAATCCCGTCGAGATAATCGGATCGATGATCGATATCACCGAACAGAAGCAGGCGGAGGACGCCCTCAGGAAGAGCGAGGAGCAGCTCCGTCATTCGCAGAAGATGGAGGCGGTCGGGACGCTCGCCGGAGGGATCGCCCACGACTTCAACAACATCATCACCATCATCAACGGATACAGCTACCAGTTGATGCGGCTCTTTGACCCGGAAAACCAGGTGCATAAATTTGCAAAGGAGATCTATACGTCGGGCAATCAGGCGGCATTGCTTACCCAGCAGCTTCTTGCATTCAGCAGAAAGGACGTGTTTCAGCCGATGGTGATGGATCTCAACCTCGTGGTTGAAAACATGGAAAAGATGCTGCGCCGCATCATCGGCGAGGACATCAAGCTCGTTAAGAACCTGGAATACGGGAATGGATACGTTAAGGCCGATCCAGGTCACATTGAACAGGTCATCATGAACCTTACGGTCAATGCAAGGGACGCCATGCCCGATGGCGGCGTGCTCATGATCAGCACCGGATCGGAATGGATCGATGAGGCCATGTGCGCTGTTTATCCCGGTGCCCGGCCAGGCAGGTATTTCTGCCTGTCGCTGTCCGACACCGGAATCGGAATGGATGAGGATGTCAAGGCGCGGATTTTCGAGCCATTCTTCACTACCAAGGGCCTGGGGAAGGGCACAGGGCTCGGCCTGTCGGTTGTGTACGGGATAGTACAGCAGCATGATGGGTGGATAACGGCGGAGAGCGAGCCGCGTAAGGGTGCAATCTTCAAGGTGTACCTGCCGATACTGGATGAAAAATCAGCTCATGCGGATGACGCCGGCAGTTCGCTTGAATCCGGGGCACTGCATGGAAATGGTGAAAGGGTCCTCTTTGTCGAGGACGATCAAGGGGTACGTACCCTTGTCTCACGAACGCTCCAGGAGTGCGGCTACATGGTCAAGGCGGCGGGGAGTGCACAGGAGGCGATGGATATATTTGAATATGAACGGGGGGATTTTCATCTGGTTTTGAGTGACGTGGTATTACCCGATATCAACGGCCTCCAGATGGTCAGCCATATCCTGCTCAAGAACCCGAACATAGCCGTGGTCCTGTGCAGCGGCTATACCGACGAAAAGTCGCATTACGTGGAAATACAAAAACGCAGGTATCGTTTCTTCCAGAAGCCCTACGATTTGGACGAGCTGCTCAAATCGATACGCGAGGCGCTGGAAACACAAATTGAAGCAAGGGTATAAAACAACGGGAGACAAGGCAATGTCTGAATTCAAGGTACTCTTCGTGGATGACGAGCGGAATGTTTTGAATTCATTTTCAAGGATATTTTTTAATGAGCCCATAACGATTTACACGGCGGAAAACGCCAAGGAGGCCCTGGACCTCCTCTCATCGACGCCCATGGACCTCGTCGTGACCGACATAAAAATGCCGGATACGCACGGCCTCGAGCTCATAGAGCAGATTCGAAAGGATGACCGCACCACCCCCGTGATAATCTATTCAGCCTTTCCCGGGATGAAGAACGACTGTATCATTCAAACGCACGCCATCAAGGCATACTATACCAAGCCCGACGATTATGATCTCATTTGCGCGAAAATAAAGGAGATGGCCTTTCTTAAGGCCGATAGGGAGGGGGATCAGGATCAGGATTCATGCTAACCAACAGCAAAATCCTTGTGATCGATGATGATCCGGGAATCAGAAACATGTATCAGCTTATCCTGTCCACTGCGGGCTCCGTGTCGAAGGGGCCCCTCTTTTTTCAGGGGTTGAATCCCTTCGGCAAATCCCATGCGAGCTACTGCTATGATATCACGCTTGCCCAAAGCGGGGAGGAGGGTATCAGCAAGGTAAAAAAATCCCTTGAAGGGAGGAACCCCTTTGCAGCCGCCTTCGTCGATTTGAAGATGCCCGGACTCAACGGGGCGGAGACGGTGGCCTGGATGTGGCAGATAGATCCGCACATAAAGATTGCCATCGTCACAGGATACAGTGATTATCTTCCCGAGGATTTCGTTATGGTCGCCGGTCGTGATGACATCTTTTATCTTCATAAGCCGTTTAATCCCGAGGAAATCAGGCAGTTCGCACGGGCATTTTGCAAGCAGTGGAGCCTCGAACACAGGATGGAAATGCTCACCCAGGATCTTACAAAGGCACAGGAAGATCTGGAAGATATGAACAAGAATCTGGAAAAAAAGGTGGGGGAACAGACGACCATGCTCATCCAGTCGGACAAAATGGCTTCAATCGGCCTCCTTGCCACAGGGATCGCCCATGAGATCAATAATCCCATAGCCTTTGTCAACAGCAATCTTGCAGCACTGAAAATGTTTACGAACAACATGATAACGCTCCTCAAAAGGTTCCGTGAAATAGAGGGGCTCAAGAATGAAAAAAAATCCGCGATACTTCATTTCATCGAGGATACCTGCGCCCTCTGGGATAAGCAGAAGATCGATTTCATTTTCAATGATATCGGAAAATTGATTGACGAATCCCTGGAAGGTACGCACAGGGTCAGCAAGATCGTAAAGGACCTCAAAAGCTTCGCCAGGGTGAACGAGGAGGATGTCGAATCCGTCAATCTCAACGAGGTGATTGATGCAACCCTCACCATCCTCAGGAACGAACTCAAGTATAAGACAAAGATAGTCAAGGAATACGGGGAACTGCCACACACAAGCTGTTTTGTACAGAAGATGAGCCAGGCTTTCATGAATATCATTACAAACGCCGCTCAAGCGATCAAAGAAAACGGCACGATTACCATTGTAACAAAACACATACGAAACAACCCAAGGAAGCCCGGCGAATGGATAGAATTGCATTTCAAAGATAACGGCGTCGGGATTCCGAAGGAGAATCTGACGAAAATATTCGATCCCTTTTTCACCACCAAGCCGGTCGGGGTAGGGACCGGCCTTGGTCTGAAGATCACCTACGATATCGTAAAGGCCCATGGGGGCTCGATAACGGTTGAGAGCAATGAGGGTGAGGGCACGGCATTCATCATACGGCTCCCCGTCGATAGCAAGAGCAGGCACATAAACGAGAACGGGATCTTAGTTGAATAAACCGGAAAAGGATTCGGCACCGCAAGGGGGAAGGAAACAAGGGGGAAAAAATGGAAAAAAACGCCATCATAATGACTGACAATGAGCATGCACACAAGATGTATTACGATCTTCTTGAACGAAAGGGGTATAAAATATTCACGGCTCCTTTCTCAAACGAAAGGCTTGATACATTGAGGGAGTTACCATTCGATCTCATACTGCTTGATATAGGGACCGAATCGCAGGGGATCGAGGTGTTGAAGACACTCAAGGAACAGGATATTAGAACAAAAATCATAATGATTTCTTCACGGGATGATCGCGATCTGGAGTGGCAGGCCCGATTGAACGGGGCATACGGCATCCTGCCTAAGGAAAAAGACCCGGAGCGCCTTTCCGAATCGTTTGACAGGATTTTGGGGGTGAGGTTAGATGCGGCTGGAGGCGAAAATGACAGGATTTTGATCGTGGATGACGAGATTAAAATCTGTTCCATGCTCGAGCATTATTTGATCAATCATCGCCTTTCCCCTGTAATCGCCACAAGCGGTGAGGAAGGGATCGAAAAGGCACGGATGCTGAAACCGGTAATGGTCCTTCTGGATGTAAATATGCCCGGGATGAATGGATTAATGGCATTAAAGAAGATCAAGGAAATCGATGACCGAATAGGCGTCATTATGATAACCGGGGTCGAGGATGAGGCGATTGCAAAGCAGGCCATGAAATTAGGGGCTCTTGATTACATACTGAAACCGATCGAATTCGAATATCTCGAGATGTGTCTCCTTACCGGTTTTTGCATCTCGACCGCATCGCACCCTGCAGGAAGCCCTCTCCAGTCTGCGGGCTAAGGATAGCTGAAACGTCATGAAAAGGGCCGGCGCGAACGCCGGCCCTTTCCTTGAACCTTATTACGAAAACAGCACATATCTTATTGAAAAATATATTCTCATGCCTTGTGACGTAACAACACGGCATGCGTGCCTGTCCGGACCTTAGTCCAGCACGAGCATATCCGTCTCGTCATAGGTCTCCATATCGAACGCCTTTATCATGCCCTCGGAGACGGTATAGAATTGATCATCGATGTAAAGGACCCTCCTTATTAACTCGTCCGTGGGACTAAGGCACGTGGAGGGGAAGGTGCCCTCCTCGCAATGGGTCTGTTGTGACTCAAATTCAAAACCGAATTCATCGATGTAATAGAAGTAGGCGCCCTGGAACACATATTTGTAACAGCAGCAGCAATTCGATCGCCTCTCGGTCACCGTGACCGGAAATGCCATGATATGCCTCGGTGCGCTGAAGAGCAATGCCCTGTGATCCTTGAGCACCTCGGAGTCCGAGCCTGCGTCCCCGATCACCTCCGTGTGCAGCTCAACAGGATTGGTCACATCGGTCACCTCGAACAGGGAGATCTTCAACCCGAGTTCCCTGTTATTCTGGACCTCCCTGCCGAATCCCACGATATGGTTCAGGTCATAGGGATGCAGGTATTCCGTGTATCCGGATATCTTGAGTTCCCCAAGGATCTCCGGGTGTGTATAGTCCTCAAGCGAGACGACGAAAAAGGGATCGATGACCCGGTAGGTAACCACATAGGCCCGATCTTCCATGAACCTGACGGACTTGATCCGCTCCCCATCGCCGAATCCCTCCAGGACACCCGCAAGCCTCAAATCGGCGTCGAGCACGTAGAGGTTGTTGCTCGTGGGTGATGATGTTGTCGTGAAGATACTGAAATGGCCGTCGCATTCGTCCATGCAGAATTGATCGATGACCCTGCCCGCCACAATCGCCTTGCCCACATACTCCACGGACTCGCCGCTTAAGGCAAACTTGTAGATGATGGTGCCCTGGCTGCTCCTGAAGGATGGCCGAATGATGACCTTCGGGTTCTCCGGCGAGGGAATGGCAAATCCCTCATCCAGGTAGCTCGAGCTGGTCACATAGAGATTTTCCCTCGAGCAGAAGACGTTTTCGCTCCTTCCCAGGATCAGGGTCCGTCCGATCTCTTTCGTACGGTCATGAACAGGGATCGCCGCCACGACCAGGTAGTTCGGCTCCGTGTACCCCGGGAAAAAGGCGACCTGGCAGCAATCCACGACCGCCTGCCCCTCGTCCTCGCCATCTATGCTGGAATCACTGAAGATCGGGAGGAGGACGCTCGGATCGCTCAAGTCTTTATCCAGCATGCAATAGGGAGGTTGTGCGTCCATGACCAGGTAGAGGGTGGTGTCCACCTTCCTTGATTGGAGAAAGCGCGCCTCGAACTTAACCGTTCTCGTCATCTCGGGGTTCGCCCTGTCTGTGATATCATAAATGTACACGCGCGTATACGAGGCCCTCGGGTAATAAAAGATCTTGTATCGCTTCGGATGCCACTTGGGATAATAGAAGGGACTGGTGCGTGTTTCCTTTCCGATGACCACCAGGATATCGCCGTCCACATAGAGCTGCTCCGGTGTGAATCTCGTATTCTCAAATGCTATGCTCCCCACCTCTTCGAGATCGCCAACGGTGAGCGCGCTCACGATCCTCACCGTATCCCCCTTGATCGTGTAGATATAGGAACCGTCGTTTTTGACCACATCCGCCTCATCCACGCCTGACACCTGGGTATTGGTGGTCGAGTATTCAGTGGTGTCGGAAGTGCTGCTGGATGACTGAGGGGTGTAAGAGTACCCACCGCCATAGCTTCCCACGGCATAGTTCATTGCCATTCCATACGATGTGTAGGTATAACCGCCGAACAAGGGCGTGTACCAGGGGATGACGGGTGAATAGGTTTTAACGACGGGGGATTTCTTGCACACCCGGGCTTCCTTGAGCTTTTCCCACAATTCCTCGCAATCCGTGAATGTCGGAAGCTCCCTGATGCCGATGTGGGCAAACGCGACCTTCTTATATTGCGTGTCCTTGGGGGTCAAAAATGCCCGGATGGTATAGGAGCCCAGGGGCACCCATTCACCCTCATCGTCCCTCTGGTCCCATTGCGCCTCAAAGACCTTTGTTTCCCCAGGATTGATGGTGAGGGTGGTTTCCGCATCAACATAATCCATATGCAGGGAGTGCTGGTAGACGTCCCCCCCTTCGTCATTGGCAATGATTACGTCGAATTGTTTCCCCGAGGCAAACTCGATATCTACTGCCTCATCCCCCTTGTTTGTCGCCCCAAAGGTTATGGAGACCGTTTCATGCGGATCGTACACGGTTGCATCCGTTTCAACCCTATACTCGAGTCGTGGAGACCGTGGCGCCTTTTGGGAAGGTGACACAACGGGAATGGCAGGAAGCCATTTATTTGAATATGAGCAGGAGGCCGAAGAGGCACATTTGAACGGAGATGTAAACGTAGAAGGGCTTATGCTCGAAAAGGGAAACCGGTAGCCGAAGAGTGAATCGATACAGGAGGTCCCCCCGAACGAACCATATTGGTATTTGTTCAGATACCCGAACGAATTCTGGTAGTTGGAAGCGCCCCTCCAGAATGAAGACGAATAGGAGTGGTTGAATTGGAACGGCGCATACAAGGAGGACGGTGATTTAAAAAAGCCGTAAAAGTCGGAATATGATGAGGTAAACGCCCGGGCGCTCCCCTGCAACGGAAAAAGCAGGGCATAGATGAGAACGACGACGCCCAGTAGCCAAACACATCTTTTCATGGTATTCCCCCCCGGTTTTTTGTTTAAACGATAGGATGATAGAAAGGACCGCCAGTGCGGAATACTCTCGATGCGTTGTCTATACCACCCCCCTTGAGGGAAGGGAACCCGCATGAAAGAACGGAATGCGATGCCCCAGGGCATCGGTCATGCACAACGATATCATATAAAGGCCTTGAATGGGGGAAGTGAAACAGGAAGAGGAGACTCCGGAACCATGCCTCATCATGTCACCTTTAATAAGACGATGGTGACGTTTGAACCTTACTGTGCTTGAGGTGAGGATGCACCACGGCAGGGGCGTATTCAGCACAAGAGCGGGGGTATGGGAATATGGCCGAAGACACGAGGCCTAATGAAAAACCATGCTATCCTTGGGCACCCGGGTGGAGAATTGTGAGGCGATCCTCTTTATCTTGGCAAGAAAAAGGTCCCGTGAGGAGGGAAGCCTATCGAAAAGATCGAGGTTCTCCTTATCGATGATCTCGTAGGCGCCCACCTTGAATGCGGACAAAACCAGGGAGAAGGTCATTTTGCTCATGGGGCTTAACAAAATGACCGGTTTGGGGCAAAAATGATGCAGTCTTCTCAGGAAACCGATCCCTCCGGATTCGGGGTCCAGAATATCCATGATCACGAGATCCGGATCAAGATTCCTTATCATGCGCCGTGCCTCATGCTCATTTCTGGCCATGCCGATGACACTGATACCGGCGTCCCTCTCGATAATCCTCCTGATGGATTCGCGTTCCGCATCGGAGCAGTTTACCAGGACCACCCTGGTCTTCCCAAAGGGTTCCGCACTCAATTCCCCAGTGCAGCGATCACAGGTATTTTCGTTTCGCTCCATGTCCTGATACGACATGGTATCCGCCTCCTCCGAAAGGACCCCGCTTTCCTTATCCTGCAAACCGGATCATTGTCATCGGCACCCGGGATCGAAACCCGCAAGGCCCCCGATGGGGATAATCCGGGACCTTGTTTCCCTGTGCCTCAAGTGGTTTGAAGAAATCCGCCCGTATATAACATTATGCCATGATACAATGATTGCGATCGGAGGAAAGATGACGTCGCAGATGCCGTCGGTAAAGGCGAAAGGTTTGCGATTCCGTCCCGAAAACTCCCCTTTTTGAGGTGATTCTCATGTATGGCTGAGCAATCCTCAAGCAGTGTCTATCCCCCTGAGAAGCTTGTGCGATTAATCCCAATATGTAATATACAAGATCGCATATAGAAATGCAATCGCTGGTAACGTCACACATCGTAACTGCTATTGAGCCACAAATGAGATGGAGGACTCCGGCGAAGCATGAAATGACCACCGGCTGCGGAGGGATTCAATCCCCGAATGACGCCTCATAGGAATTAATCAAGAATGAAAGCTCCAGGACGGTAACCTCCTCTCGGGTAGCCACAGTCTGCACAAGTCTCGATCCGCACTCGGGACATTTCCAAACGACCCGGATTAGAGGTCTCCGGCTTAAGTCGATTCTAGGGGAAACCGCATGATGGCAACACATCATTATTTCTCGATCCAGCGGATGCATTCACCTGACCCCGGTACATAGCTTAAAAGGTATTGAGCCACATTGTCAAGGAGAACCGAAATACGGGGCCACAGAAACACCTCCACTGAATCCCGGGAAGTGCCTCACTTCCATAAACCAGCCGCTATCCCGCATCTCATGATGCTTGAAATTTTTGCCTTGATGCACGGAGAGAATAACGGATTCCATACCACACGGGGAGAATTCCAGGAAGGGGGGAGAGGGGATCAGCCGAGATTTTTCAGGGCCTCCCGCGCCTTTTCTTTTACCATGAAGCTCGCATCATTGAAGAACGGCTCCACATACTGTTTCGCCGATGGTCCGCCGATCTGCCCGAGGGAACGCACAGCAGCCCTCTTTACCAAGGGCTCCGGATCGTTGACCATTTGCCCGAGCGCAGGGATCGCCCTGATGTCGCGCAGCAATCCCAGTGCCTTTGCGGAGCTTTTCCTCACCCAGGGATGTTCATCCTTGAGAAGCTTCACCAGGGAACCAAGCGCCCTCGAATCACCGAGCTCGCCGAGGGCGAAGGCCGCGTTGTCGCGCACCACGTGGTTGCTGTCATCGGTTGCCTTGATGAGGGCAGGGACTACCTCCTTGTCGCCCGTTTTTCCGAGCTCCTTTGCCGCGTTGACCCGAAAAACGATATTGGAACTGGAGAGTTCCCTGAGCAGATTCAGTGTTGTCGCATTCATCCTTGTGCGAATGGGCCTCCTGCCGTTACATATTCATTGCCGTCGATCATGAGGCCTGATTCCTGTCCCCTCCCTTTTGGTGCATTCGTGTCAACAGTGTCCTAACAGTATGCTAAGTACTTATCGGTCAAAAATGGTATGAAATCCGAGGGGGGACAGCAGTCCGGCAACCCGGACAAGCAAGGGAGGTGATGTGTGAGGCGCTCCCCTGGGGGCGGCCCGCAGAAAACCTGCCCGGACACAGCAACGCCTGTCGCCTAACGGCAAGGGTACATTAAGGATTCAGAAGCTGAAACCCGGTCTCGGGATCGAAGGCACGCACTGCTTTGGTGTCTTTCAGTTCAAACAGGATGACCTCCATGATGTGCCAGACCTTGACCCCCCTCCGCACACACCCGGTCACAGTGGATGCCTCCCTGCCACAGGCCATGTGCATATGGAGAACGGGCTTCCCCTGTTCATCAGGGAAGATGGTACCCGTTCCGGCAACCTCGCACACATTCTGCAGGGTATGCTCCATGGGGACCACCGGACTGGCACGCCCCTCTTCCGGGCCCACCACGAGCCTGCTCCCGCAATCGGCACCCCCGATGATGATCAGTGCGGCGGCCCCTATGGAGTGCTCGCGGGCAAATCCTTCTATTGCCTCATGGACCACGTCGCCGTCCTCAAGGCGAATGACAAACGTACGCCCCTGCGTTGCCTGCGCATATCTCATGGTGCACCTCCCCCGTTCTCGATCCTTCTAAAAACAAACTGGTTGTTCCCATTCCTGCTGGTGGTGGTCATCCTTTGAAGGACAAACCCCCGTGCTCGATAAAAGCTCACGATCACCTCCGGCCTTGCCACCTCAAAGGGATATCCTCCCAGCCAATCCTTCCAGTCATGGAACAGGGACATACCCCGCCTTTTCCGATATTCCCTGAAGTACCGCACAGGATTCCCGAACCGTACCATTCCCGCGGCAAGGGCCTTTGCAAGGAAGTAGGGATAAAACAGGGCGCTGGTGGCCGCCCTTCCGGGAAGGCCGGAACAATACGTGCGCTTTACCACCTTCCAGAACCGGGAGATGCATCCCTGGTCATTATAGATGGCGATAAAAAGGATACCCCCGTGCCCGACGGGTATCTGGGCATTGTGCAATGCCCTCATCAGGTCACCCGTATGGTGGAGCACCCCCCATGAATATACAACGTCGAAGGAACCAAGGGAGGCCATGTACCGGTCATCCAAAACCGACTGTTCTTCAATGGTCCACAGATGATCATCGCGGGCGTAGTGGTTTTTGAGGGCACGGGTGCATGCCACGGAGTGCGGATCATAATCGAAGGAATGGACCCGTGCACCCAGACGCCGGGCAGCGAGGCTGAAAAGACCGCTCCCGGAGCCGATATCCAGAAACCTCTTTCCCCGCATGTCGGCGCATTCGAGCATCTCGCGCAGGGACGACTCCGCCTCCCGGATGTGCCCCTCGTTGATCGTGGCGAGGAATCCCTGCCAGTTCCTGCCGAATTCGAACCGGGGTTCGGCTGATTTCTCCTGTATCTTCCCGTCCATCCAGTTTTTCACGCTATGTACCATATCACACGTCTGCTCCCGGAGACAGGGTGCGATACGCCATCCATCTCACCGGCGTCCTGCAGGTGCGTATACCATCATGAAGAGGAAGGCGGTGACTTCCGTATGGAAAAGGAGGCATGAAAAAGGCGGGCGGAGGCATTCCGTGGCGATCGCTTACGTATCAGCGGACATAGGTGCGCGCACCCATGTAATTTTGCGCAAAGAAGTCGTTTCGCAAGGAGTCGATCCGTATCCTCTTGCCCTTTCCCGGGGCATGGATGAACCTGTTGTTTCCCGCATAGATGCCCACGTGGGAGACCCGCCTGGTTTTCGGACGGGCGAAGAAGACAAGATCCCCCTTCATCAATTGTGTCTTCTTGACCGGGGTTCCCGTGCTATACTGCTGCCAGGAAGACCGGGGCAGTTTGAGTCCGTTGAGCTGGTAAACCGCCATAGTCAATCCGCTGCAGTCGAATCCCTCCTTGGGGGATGAGCCGCCCCAACGATACGGGAGGCCGATGAAGCTTTCAGCGGTCTCTATGATATCATCCCTCAGGTGCCGGCGTCCGCTCTTGCGTTCATTTGCAACGGTATAGCTCTCCGGGCTCACGATGAAGTAGTCGGATATGATTCGCGCCCTGCGCACCTGCTCGGCCCTCCTGCGGGCCTCATCCTTGGTCGGAAAATCGCCGAAGCGAACCTTGTAGTGGCCTGATTTGTGAACGAAATAGTAGGCGTTCAACCCCTTGGACTCCAGGGACCTGGTCAACTGGACCGCGTTATCCAGATCGGAAAAGGCACCGATCTGGATGGAATAGCCCATTTTGGCTATCCGCTCTCGAGAAACCCTTGCCGGAAGGCCCCGAGAGACGATGACGGTACCTCCGCACCCTCCAGCAAAAAGAATGAGCAGCACCGCAAGAACGACACATTTCGTTGTTCGACTACACCCCATGAGTTCCTTCCTGTATATCCTCCGCTTACGTTTTATCCCGGGGCGTTTGCGCCCGCCGGTACATCCCTTTCCTCGTCTGTACTGCATATGGCGCATGTGCTCCCCGCCCGATTCGTAATACGTTCCGCATATTATGGGCAAGGCAGTATACCACCCCTTGTTATTTTAACGGAAAAATGGGGAATTTTGTTCGATTGGCCATATACGTAATTGTATAATCCGCACGATCCCCTATCGGTTCTGCACAGGATATGCGTCGATGAGCGGGCGTACCCCGGGCTCCCGGCACCGCGCATACCATCAAAGGCTACCCTGACTCGCGGTAAATCTCCGCAACGACCCTCCTGAACCACGGCGGTCTGGTGTATATGACGACGATGAGCAGTATCCCAATGACCGGCACAGGGATCGCCGCATCCGCGATCCCCAGGAGGATCAGGGTGATCACCGATTTTGTTTTGACACGTGTACCCATTGTCCCTCTTCTATCGTTTATAGGCCTCTTCCTTAAGCCGCCTTATAATGAGGGCAGCCACCTCCCGCACACTCGCCTCTATGGACTTGCCGGTCACATCGATGAGCGGAGAGCCGCCCCGCACGGACACCGCATGCGTTGCAGGGGATGACATGGATGGAAGAAGGTCCCCGGGAGGACCCTCTGGTGATGTCCGATGCCTCCACTCTCGAGGGAGAGGATTCAGGTTGATTTCCCCTGCCCTATCGATTCAGCAAGGTAATCATTTCGTTCAGAAAATGTTCTCTCTTCTTCAGGACATCGCGGAAGTCCTTGCCGTCGGTATCCGCGATCTCCATCCTGAGGTCCGAGAGGTAACTTTCGAGGATCTCCTTGAGCATTGTCAGCTCTTCGCTGCTGAAGTTGATGAGAACCATGGTTACCTCCTGAGGTGATATTTTTTATCAGACAACTCCACATATCTTCAGCACATAGGGGCCGATGACCAGGACACCGATGACCGCAGCGCCTATTGCGGTGATGAGCACTGCGCCTGCGGCGACGTCCTTTGCCTTCTTCACGAGCGGATGGTATTCGGGTGATGCCGCATCCGCGAGAAACTCGAACGCCGTATTGAGGGCCTCTGCGGTCCACACCGAGATGATGGCCAGTACGATCCAGCACCACTCCGATCTGTTCAATCCGAATGAGAATCCTGCTGTACATATCAGGATTGAGGCAAGGGCGTGAATCCAGGCATTATGCTGGGATTGCAGCATGACAAAGATGCCGTTGAAGGCATGGCTGAAACTCTTTATCCGTTCCGCAATGCTGAAGGGCTTGTCCATCACTTTTCAACCATACTCCTGCCTCTATATTCAAATGTAGGCCGCCTCCGGCACACGACGGCTGCCTATCAGTCGCTCATTAGCTCGATGGATAACGTGTAGTTGATGAAAAGCTCCACATGGGTGAAGTCGTACTGCGTCACCGTAACAGGATTCTCCAACCCCGTAACGAAGCACTTTATCGGCTTGTTGAACATGGATTGCATGGAGCGGGTCTCATCGTAAATCATGTTCAGAAGCTTCGCCCTGTACCGGTCCGGATTCTCCACAGCCAGTTTCAACGGTGACAGGGAATAGGCAGCCTTGCCCGGCGGTTGAATGCCCTCCACCAGGTCGGTGATCGCCGATGCTGCCTTGAAGACATCCCCATCGGCCTCGGCTATGGAGATCAAAAGGTTGACCGTCACCTGAGAGGAACTGTACGAAAACGATGGCTGCGAATTTGAGGTGGAGGAAAGATAGATGGGACCATTGTGGACCTTTATTTTCTTATTCTTCTGCGCCTCCCGGATGAGGTGCTGCCGTGCCTCGCCGATTTCTCTGAACTCATCCTCGGACTCCTTCTGTTTGCTCACAATGGTCACTGCAAAGGCCACGTAATCAGCCTTCTCGATCAGGCTCATCGCAACAGGCTTCCCCTGCTCCACAGCAAACACGATCGCCTTGCCATCCGCAGCAAACACAGGACGCCACAGCAGTGCCAATACCATACACAAAAGAGCAATAACCCTTTTCATACCATCTCCCCTCTCCTCTCCATGAGGAGGAAACCGGTGTATTTATGGTCCAGGTGAAGGAGCATCGGTATCGCACTGAAAACCCGGGCAAAGCACAGCCCATCAGGCCGGATAGCGCCGGGCGACCCTTCCGGTGCACCAACCCGGTCGAGCACTCCAGCACAGGGAATGCATATAAGGTGCACTTTAATACCTTTTTTCGTGGGATGCAATAGGCTCCTACTGCAACAGCACTCCTCCTGACCACAGTAGAGGGAACATGCCGCACGGTTGGGAATCCGCATGTACACAGGCGGCAGTTCTCTCATTACAGCCCCGGGGCCAGGGGGTGCGGGCAGACCGGTCAGGCTGCACAAATGCAATAGCAACATTGGAACCGCTGACAGAAGGGACGTGGCCTATAGCGCTTCATGCGAAGGGGACCACTCATCCGGTGGGATTGTGAGATGAAAGGACTCTCAGGCGAAGAAAAAGGCAAGGGCGGTCAGTACGACAAACACCAGCAGGATGCACCCCACGCCAAAGCCGATGAGCACCTTCCAGACGAAGGAGAGCCCCTGCCGGTGATGTGGACTCACTACTGAGCAGGATTCCTCGAAGGTCTCGGGCATGATGCTGCTCAGCTTGACAGCGTACAGCACACTGATACTGATTCCCATAAACAATCCCACCATGAGGCCGAGCAGCATGTTCATACCAAGGGATCCGGGCAACACCGGATTGGCCTTCATCTGAAGCGCCGAGAAAAGGGCCACCCACAGCCCGCCCCCAATTGTCCCCGCTGCTACCAGCCATGATCGGGAACTCACCCGCAGAAATCTCCGCGTGCATATCAAAATGAATGATTCCACCCAAGCCCATCCGCCGAAAAGAAAAAGGTTGAGCACGGCTGCATTCAGCCCCGATTCCCTCCACGGATCATAGAGCCCGCCCCAGAGATACCCGGCAATCCCCCCTATGACGGCGGACCACAGAATAATCTTCAACACCTCCCGCCGCACTGCGTTGCCTCCATGAAACAGGGCGCGACGGCGTCCTTTAGGCACCTGCTCCGCATGGTGAGTCATCGTGGATGTGGGCATCCCCTGACCCGGTGGGGGAGGGAAGGAAGAAGGATGCGCATTCACCTGCCCGACAGGGCGCTCGGAATGGGCATCCCCGGCCTCATTGCCGGATCCGGGGGTGCCAGCCCGTGCATGCTGCATTGCGTGCTGAGCCTCGGCGGGTGTGGAAGGTGAGGCCGGGCCTGCCCCTGGTTCCGCTCGGCAGGCCCCTGTTCCTGACTGTCCCTGGGGAAGGAGTATGGGCCTGATCAGGCAATTGGCCCCGATCTGTCTCATCATGCCCTGGTAGCGGGTTGCGGTTTCCAGGTCGACGTTTCGCTTCACCACTACCGGCAGACGAGACAAAAGCTCGTCGATTTTCTCCAGGTCCATCTTGTAGATTTCGGCCAATCCTTGCTTGACTGCGGGAAAGGGAAATCCCTCCATGCACTCTCCATAAAACACCACCTCATAGTGAAACCGCTGTTCCCCCGGTTGCTCCTGAGGAGACGGGGCCGTCTGCTGATCCTCCCCCATTGGCTCAATCCTGCACAGGGCGCCTGCCTTTTCCAGCACATGCCTGTACTGTTCGGCAGTGGCACGATCGACGTCCTTTTTGATGGTGATCGGCAATGTGGAAAACAACCGGTTTATCTTTTCGGCATCGATCCTGAAAAGCGCGGCCAAGTTCCGTTTCACGGTTTCACAGTCCTGTCCCTCGACGGTTTCACCGTGAAATAAAAGCTTATACCGCTCGGCCATGGGTCCTCTCTCCCTGTTTTTAAGGCACGTGATCGTACGATGCTACAGGCGACATTGCAGCCGATTCATTGGACAAGAAGGTAACGACCCGGGGGGACCCGCGATTCTACACACCACTCACCTGTCCTAAGCGATCAAGTGTCTACAATTCTATATCGACATTTTTTCGGATAAGCGAGGACCTAAAACGGGCCATAAACCGGTAGGCATCAAACCCAATGCACTGGGTGTGCGTATCAAAATCTCCATGATGCCCCCACTTGACCTCCAATGTAATCCGTGTCATTTTGAGGCCACTTGACGTTCCCGCCCAGCTTCCACCCGCTCCCCTCCCAGTGGGTCCTCCCCCCGTAGATGCGGAAGCCGACGGAAAGCTCGTCGGTATACGAATAGACAAGACCCGCCTTCAATTCAATGGAAAATCCTTCATGCTCGGAGGCATCAAATCCTGGCAGGGAGCTGTTCTTCACATCAACGGCAACCGGCAGGGCACAGCGAAGCCGGTAATCCCAGTTCCACCGGGAGGATGGGAGGTCGCCCTCACCCCTGACCCCGACCAGCAGCCACCAGGAGGTGACCACCTCCCGTATGTGGCCATCAACAGGGCCCCCGGAGAGGACAAAATCCGTCCTATCCTGCCTGCTCTCCGACCAGGAGAGCCCTCCAAAGGGGCTCATCCGACCGGAGAGTGGAAGACCGACGAAGCCGTCAATCCGTACCCATCGATAGGTCAGGGTGTTTAATTGCTCCCGGGTGCCGAACCGCGTCCATTCCTCCTCCCCCTCCCCTTCCGACAGCGGAATCATCGCATTCACCCCCATGACCAATGAACCGGTATGGTGGATCCCTTCAATCTCCGCTACCCAGTTTTCCATCGCTGCCGAAGAGTCAAGCCCGACATCCTGCGCATGCTCACGGTATTCCACCCGTTCCCTGCACAGCCACAGGGAGAATTCGCCCTGCCTGGATCCGGTTGCGCACTCCCCCGGTGCAAAACCTCCCCACACCAGGATACATACCGCCGCCAGAGGGAGGGCGCAATCCTTTATACTCTGTAGTATACCACGCATTACAGAAGGGCCCGGTTTCCCTTGCGATAACCGCATAAAACGAAAGGGGGGATGGTCACCGCCATCCCCCGATGCATATATCGGCATCAACAGCCCTACCAGTCATTGCGGCCCGGTTGATCACTGCGGCCAATCCTGGGCAGCCACCTCCCCGTTTCCTCCTTGTACCGGCGATACCCCTCCCCGTAGCGCACATCGAGAAGCCTCTCCTCATAACCGGCAATATAGTTGTAAAAAAAGATGATCGCCGTGAGCACGGCAAGGGAGAAAAGCGAGGCCGTGGCAATACACAGACCGAGGTAGAAAAGGATGCATCCCAAATACAGGGGATGCCGCACATATCGAAAGGCGCCGGTAGTTACCACACCGGCGGGATCATGTTTGGGGCCAGCCACCTTGTGGCCTGAGACGGCAAGACTCATCCCAAGGATGATAACAGGGGCGGATAAAGCAAGGCGAACAGCCAGGGGCACGACGTCCGAAAGAAAAGTGGATGCGCGCAGGAAAAAGGAATCCCCCACCCAAACCACCAGAAAAGACCCGAGGGCGATCACCTGCCCGGTGTCGCCGAAGGGATGCTCGCCGTTCTTTTCTTTCATTGGCACATCGGTCATGTCCCTTCACCCTCCCTTCATTCCCTATATACCATACATCCGGCACCGCACACCAGTGCATCAGGCTGCAATCCTGCAGGGCCTGGGCATACCGTGTCGAAGCGGCTCCAATCGAGCGGCTAACGGATTTAATGGAATACAGGCGGCAGGGATGCTCCGTCCCTGCCGCAGGCATCATCCGAGGGTGAAGCCGTCTGCTTGAAAGGGGATACACCGGTAGATCGGCATCCCCGGATTCAGGCCACAGCCTCTTCTTGGCCAATCCGAACCGGGAAGGTACGTGCGAGTCTTAAGAGGCCGCGTGGTCCGGACAGACCTGTACCTTCACGATAAATCAAGGAATGGAAAAAGATCTCCTGTGGAGACAAATCCGGGAATGATTATATCCGTTTAATTGCCTTGTTTCGGGATGATCCGGTCAATACCCCTGTTTATCAACCCCTATGTGGCCTGGTGTCTCTTATTACGAGTAGCGCCCTCCGCCCCCTCTCCTGAATCCGCCGCCACCGCCGCCTGGTCTTCCGCCACCACCACGACGGCCTTCGGGCCGGGGCCGGGCCTCGTTGACATTGAGCTGCCGCCCCTTCAGTTCCTTGCCGTTAACGCCAGTGATTGCGGCCTGGGCCTCGTTCTTGGAGGGCATTTCGATAAAGCCGAATCCTCGTGATTCGCCACTGAACTTGTCCTTGATAACGCTTACGGACGCGATCTGCCCGAAGGGCTCAAAAACCTGCCGCAGATCTTCTTCGGTGACGTCGGGTGACAGGTTGCCCACATAGATATTCATACTGACCCCCTTATGAAGTGAATGGAGATTACTATTGGCATCACCCACTGTCCTCTGGCGAAGCAATGCATGGCAAAAGGGCAGCCAGCGTGTATGCCGACATCATATCTGTTTTTACTATATCACATTTCATTAATAAATAAACTACCATCTTCAGAGAAAATGAATACAAATTGAATTCGTTCATCATTTCCCTTACGGGGAAGCCACCATGCATGCACGGCGCTCGTCCCAGAAGGGCAACCTTTCTGGTGTTCAAGATCATGCGTTCCCAAATGAGGATGACGGGGTGTGCCGCCCCTTTGACAACTTTTTGCGGACCAGCCGGCGAATGGGGGGGCTTCATCTGCCGCATCGGCCACATGAACTCCAGATATTCCACGTCGAGCTTCACGTTTCGTACCTCATTGGGTCCGTGTCAGCGCACCCTCGCATTTGCCGGATACAGCCAGCCCTGCGCCATGCCGGAACTTCTGACTAACGGCACCAGATTGATCATTTGAAGTTCAGGTAATACCTCACGGCCGTGGTTTCGTACTGGTAGCTCCATGTGTTCCCTATGGTGCCATGGCGATAAAGATAGTACACTGTTTTCCTGTCTCTGGTTTTGGGGCCTTCGGCAAGAGAATACACCACCTTGACCACGACATCCATGGGGGTTGAAAAATCCAGCAGCGGAGAGCTTATCTGCACCGACTCTATCATCGGTTTGGCGCCCGTGACAGACTCGGCCACTTTCGAGATCCTGTCCCTGTTGCCGGAATCTACGGCCGCCCGCCATCTTTCAAAATTTTACTTCTTAAACACATAGATCGCCCATCCAAACGTCTCACGCCCCCACTTCAGGTAATTCTCTTTATTCTCCCGCACTCGTTTCAACACCTCGTCCAAATCAGGATCGTCTGGATGCTCGCTCGCCCACTGCTCCGTTGCATACCATTGCAATCCTTCATACCTGTCCCAATCATCTTGATTGCTTACCAATGTGTAGACCAGCTTCAAATCAAGCTCTTGCCCAACCCTCACGTTTTCGTGATGTGTGCCATATGTACTGCGTTTTTCACCGATAATCTCTAAATACTCAGCCGTTGGCTCTTGTTGCCAATATGGCTCTCCCACGACCACCCAACTCTCGGGTGCCGCCATCGCGTTCAATGCCTTCAACGTTTCTCTATGCCCACCATATATCCAGCTCGCTCCGATACAGGCCACTAAATCGAAACTCTCCCGTTCCTCCGGTTGATAATCTGCCCCGTTCATCTCAATGAAACTCAACTTGGCATCGGGAATACGTTGCCGATGCTTTTCCTTGGCATCAGAGACAAAGTGCGGCGAGATATCGACTCCTATTCCTTCAATATCATACTGCTCCGCCAACCGGATGATGAATTCCCCCTTCCCTGTGGCAATTTCAAGCACGCGATCTCCAGGACTTAACCGCAGGAGACCGATAAGTTCATTGAGCTTCTCAACACTCATCGGGTTGCAAACGACGTGTTCCCGGTGTGTAATATCAAAGAATTTCCATAAGTCCATTTTCAACTTCTTTCTTGATGAGCGGCCGAACCAGTGATTATATAGTTTTTTTTTCTTGGCTATTACCGTTAATAAGATCTGGATAACATGCATTTTGTAATGTTATCCA
>JBLIRN010000049.1:0-19057 GCA_049472315.1 bacterium | reverse complement strand
TCCGCAAGCGGCACCACCTGCGCCTCCTGCCCGATCTCGATCCATTCGTACGGGGCGGATTGGCAGGCATAGCGTATGGTTACGGTGAGGGTGTAGTTGCTGTTCGTCACCCCCTGATAGCCGTAGACCTTTACCAGGTAGTCCCCCGGCGGTACGGAGGCGGAAACCACCTCCTCGTCGGCGGTCAGGGTGGAGGTATCCAGGTAGTTGTAGCTGGTGACCGGGATTTGGGCATCGTACAGGACCATATCCAGGTCCCCCTGCGAATGCACAAAGGAGATGCTCGCCCTGAGGTTTGCCGCATGCATCCCGCCTGCAGCAGGGATGCTGACCCGGTACCAATCGGCGTCGTTACATATGAGCCCCGGGTGCTCGCCCGGATCGATCAGGGTTGCCTGCTGGGGGGTGTCGTTCTGCAGCCCTGCGTTATTTACCTCCAGGGCATCGTCCCCCTGCGCATCGGCGCGGGGGCACAGTCCGAATGAAAGAAGACAACACAGCAGGATCAAGCAAAGAAGGGTGATACATCCCTTTTTGATGCTCGGAATCTCTTTCCTGACCATAGCTCCACCTCCATGGCATTTTTCACCCCCCCTTACATCTTTTCAACCTCATACTTTTCGTAGATGTCCGAAGGTCCTTTTTGTCTTTGTATAAGGCTCAATGATATATTTAAGGCGTCGTATACTTTTCTATTATTATACTTCTATTATTATACCCCGTAAGCAGCCAAAAATGAAAATTGTTAACATGATGGAGGGCATATTTCCGGATGTGTCGGTTTTATATGATGGGGGTGGAAACGCAGCCAAGCAGTTATTGCAGATGAATTATTCGATCAGGCTGAAACCCGTGTCTTTTGTCTCATGCAGCAGGATTTCAGGGCCGACTTGATGGCCTTGAGGAGATCCGTAAGGCTGTACGGTTTTTGGAGGAAGGTGATCCCTTTTGAATGGATGATCTGTAATTGGGACCTTTGATCCGTATACCCGCTGCACAGGATGATCTTGACACCTTCGTTCGAGGATTGGATTTGCTCGGCCAGAAGGATGCCGCTCTGATCGGGCAACACCACATCGCTCAATACAAGGTCAAAATGCCCCTTTTCCGTCTGCAAGATATTGAGCGCCTCCTGTACGCACGAGGCTTCATATACTGCATATCCTGCATTATCGAGCGCGCGTTTCGCCATTTCACGAACCCCGATTTCGTCTTCAACGATCAATATCCGCTCACCATTGCCATGGTATTTCTCCATGTCAACGTCATCGCCGGATGTTTTATCGATTCGTTCTATGATTGCCGGCAGGAATATCCTGAAGGTTGTCCCTTGTCCCGGTTCAGTGATGACCTGTATCCACCCCTCGTGCTGTTTGACGATTCCATAGACGGTGGAGAGCCCCAGCCCGGTTCCCTCCCCCTTTTTCTTGGTGCTGAAAAACGGCTCAAAGATATGCGCCTTGACCTTGCTGTCGATTCCGGTACCGGTGTCCTCAACCGAGAGACATACAAACCTTCCCGGCCTGGCCAGGGGGTCATCCCTGCAATCCCTTTTTTCCAGCATGATGTTTTCCGTCTTTACACAAAGTCTCCCCCCCTGCGGCATCGCATCCCGTGCATTGACCACGAGGTTCATGATGATCTGTTCGATATTGCCCTGGTCCGCCTTGATATTCATCAGATCGGATGACATGATGGTAGAAAATTCAATGTCTTCCCCGATGAGGCGCTTGAGCATCTTGGTCAGGTCGTTAATGACGGAATTGAGGTTCAACAGGGAGGGCTCGATCGACTGCTTGCGGCTGAAGGCGAGGAGTTGCCTGGTGAGAGATGCGGCCTTCACCGTTGCCTTCTTTATCTCTTCGACATCCTTGTGGATTTGTCGCGTGTCCTCAGACCCAAAGAGCATGAAGTCGCAATATCCCATGATCGTTTGAAGAAGATTGTTGAAGTCATGGGCAACACCCCCTGCCAGCCTCCCCACTGCATCCAGCCGTTGAGCATGGTGAAACTGTTCTTCCAGACACTTTTGCTCTGTTATATCGATTATAGAGCCGACGATCTCCAGCGGTTTCCCCTTTTCATCGCGTATTAATCGGCAATCATCGTTCAGCCAGCGGTAGGTGCCGTCCTTGTGGAGGAAACGGTAATTTTGGACAATGATTTCCTTTTCAAGGAGTTCCTCAAGGTTGCCCATGAACATGGAGAGGTCTTCCGGATGGATGTGATTGAATCGGAACTGCGGATCAAACAGGAACTCCTTTGGGGTATACCCGAGCTGTCGAAAGATATTTTCACTCACATAGGTCGGTGCATAGCCGTCGGAGGCCTTCGTGGTATAGATGATCGCCGGATTTGCCCATAGCAGATATTCCTGGCGGGTTTTGGATAACGAGAGATCCTCCTCTGCCTGTTTCCGCTCCGTGATATCCCTGCCTGCGCCGACAATGCCGATAACCGTGCCGTGTTCGTCAAGAACGGATTTGAATGCCCATGCGATCCACCTCCATCCGCCGGGCGTGGTCCCGCGATGTTCCAGGGAACAGATATGGGGAGGTTGATGGAGTTTTTCCATCGCCCTGAGGGTGATGGCCTGGTCTTGCTTGTGTATCATGGGGAGGAATTGTTTGCCGAACAATTCCTTCTCCGATTTTCCAAACAGTTCGCAGTATGAGGGGCTTACAAACAGGAACCTGCCCTTACAGTCCAACTTGACCACCAGGTCCGTCTGGGTTTCGACGAGCAACCGGTACTTCGCCTCGGAATCCCGCAACGCCTCCTCTGCCTCCTTCAGCCTTGAGATATCCGTGACGATTCCCAGGATGGCCCGGCCTTTTTCATAATCGATCAATTTCGTGGTGAGGATTGCGTCGATTCGTTTTCCCTTCTTGGTGATAATGCCGTATTCAACGGGGGGAACATCTTCCTCGTTCATGTGGTGTTTGAAATTTGCCTTTAAGGTATCCCGATGCTCGGGAGCGATCAGCCGGTAAAAATCAAAGGCTGCCGCGTAGAACTCCTCCCTTTTATACCCCATGATCTCTTCGCATTTCTTGTTGGCATAGACGATCCTTCCCTGCTTGTTGATAAAGATCATGTTGGGAGAGTGCTCAGCCAGGGCCTTGAACTTCGCCTCGGAATCCCTCAGGGCGTTCTCCGCCTTCTTGCGCTCGGTGATATCACGGATGAAAACAAGGCCTGCCCTGCGTTCATCGTAGCTCGTGACACTCACATTGATTTCCACGTCTCGTGCTTGGCCGTCTCCATGCATGAGAATGGTTTCAAATCGCTGTTCGTCCTCCTTTCCGGCCATGAAGCTCAGATACAGGGCGCGAATCTTTTCCAGTTCGCCGGGATGGACATAATCGGTGAATGGTGTGCCGGTCAGATCGTCTGCCTGAGCGCCCAGTAGATTGTGTGATTGATGGTTGATGAACTTGATTGCATTGTCCTGCAGGATGCAGATGCATTCATTGGAGTTTTCGACGACATTGCGATATTTTTCCTCCCTGTCCCTGAGCTGTTTCTCTGCTGTTTTTCGTTCGGTAATGTCGGTATAGACCCCTTGCACCCCGATGACTTGTCCGTCTTTGGCAATGGGTCGTGTGGAGGTGTTTATCCACCGGATTTTGCCTGATTGGGTGAAAACCCGGTACTCTCCGAATACCGAGCGATCGGTGAGGGAGAGGCGAAAATTCCTCAAGCAGTGGGGCAGGTCCTTGGGATGGATGAACTCCGAGAAGGGCCTTCCAAGCATCTCGGGAGGGGTATATCCCATGAGCGGGGTAACCGCAGGGCTGATATAGGTCAATCTACCGTCCTTGTCCACGGTATAGATGACATTGTTGATATTCTCCACCAACTCGCGATACTTTTCCTCCGATAGCTGGAGCGCCTCTTCTGCCTGTTTCCGCTCTGAAATGTCGATCACCGTTGCCGAGAAAAACAGGGGGGTGCCTGCGTCATCCTTGATCATTCCCGCATTGATGATGACCGGAAAGGTGCTCCCATCCTTCCTTGTATGCCAGACCTCCTGTCCGGTGTAACCACCGCTGTACATGATCTCGATGTTCAATCCGGTGCGGTGCCCCATCTGTTCTTTGGCATGGAGGATGGAGAGGGGCCTGCCGAGAATATCCTCCGGCGAATAGCCGTGCATCCTGGCAAAACACTCGTTCGCGTAGATGATGTTTCCCTCGATGTCCATGATTGCATTCCCGTAGTTGGCCTTGTCCGAGATCGTCTTGAATTTCCGTATCTCTTCTTCCGACCGCTTTCGTTCGAGGACATTTGAGATGACACCGCCTATGAGTTTGAGCAGGGATATGGTCTCGTCAGACCATTCCTTCTCCTGCCTGATCGAATCAAACCCGACAGCCCCCATGCATCGTCCTGCAAAGAAAAGGGGAACGGCGACCACCGATTGCACCCCATATGCCTGCAATTGCCGCTTCTCAGCCTGTGCCACTTCCGGAAGATCTGTAACCCTGGGGATATGTATCACCTCGCAATCGGTGATCTTCTTCGATACCCAGTGGAAGTCGCCCAATGGAACGTCCTTGATTTTGTGCCGAAGGGATTTCACTCCCTTTGCGCACCATTCGTGGGTGTTCGTCATCCTCATGCCGTCTTCGGACAGCAGTATCACATAGCTTCTGTCAACACGGGCGAATTCACCGATGATCTTCAGGGCTATGCTGATCCCTCGATCGATTTCCTCATAGGAGAGGATGATGAAGTCGGATGATATGGTGGTGATGAGCTTCTCCAGCTCATACCGGTACCTCAACTCCTCCTCGTTTTTGCGACGTTCGGTGATATCCTCGTAGGTAAGGATCTGTTTTCCATCCTTTAATCCGACCGCCCTGAAATGGATGATCTTGTCATTGCCATCCTTGCACCGTACGCTGAAGGAGCGGTCATGTATCTGACCGTTTGCAATGCCTGTGGCAAGGTCATCCTTCCAGATGCCGACCACCTGCCTGCGATATCTTTTATCCGGATATGCCTTTGAAAACCAGATCCTCTTGTTCGGAATGTCCTCCCTGGTGTACCCGAAGATCTCGGTGAATCGGGGGTTGAGATACTCGAATGTGCCGTCTTGGCGCATGATGGAGAGCCCGAAAGGGGCATCCTCTACCAGGGTCCTGAAGCGCTCCTCGTTTTCCCGCAGTTCCTGCCCCGATTCATTCATAAACCCCTGTGGCTGCCCGGGATTGATATCATCATGAATATGTTGGTTGTTCTGCTTTATCCCTTTGGACATTCTCATGCACCCTGCATAATCATAGTGGCCTGCATGCATTTCTCCGTGCCCGTTGCAACGGGAGGCATGGTTTCAACATGGAATCGGCACCATTGGTGGTTATGATATTTTATATATTTATTTTTCGTCATTTTCCGTATTTGTGTTTATTCCGGGTTCCGGATCGGCGTAACCAGAACATAGAATCCAGAAAGGGAATTACGTTCGCTCCGCCTGACGAAATCTGGATTTCAGGTGAACGATTCGAAATGAAAATTGCTGCAATGTCCTATCCCACTGTGACACGCACTACGGGCATGAGTCCCTTTTTCTGAAGAGGGTATCGACTGCATTGGGAAAAAGAAGAAAAACCGGAGAAAATGGATTAGACGAAGTGATTCCGGTACTGCGAATGAATGTTCTTAAATGCCTCCTCATGGTGCAGGAATGACTCCAGGACTACCGGATCGAATTGTACCTTCCCCCTTTTTCCGGTGATGAGTCTGAATGCGGTTGCATGCGGATATGCCTTGCGATAAGGCCTGTCCGAGGTCAGGGCGTCGTATACGTCCGCCAGCGCCACAATGCGGGCTGAAAGGGGGATTTCTTCCCCCTTCAAGCCCCTGGGGTATCCCGAACCGTTAAACCATTCATGGTGATGATAGGCAATCTCCCTGCCCAGGGTCAGGAAGGATTGGATCTCTATCTCCTCCACTGCCTTGGCCAGGGTATCACCACCGATGGTGGTGTGAATCTTCATCAACTCACGCTCCTTGGGGGTCAGTCTACCAGGCTTGAGCAGGATGTTATCCGGGATGCCGATCTTTCCGATATCGTGCAACACGCTTGATTCGCCGATGTCCTGGATGTATTGCTCGGTAATGTATTTACACCATTTGGGTTCCTTTCGCCGTGAGAGTATCCGGGCAATGAGTTTCGAATATTCGGCCACCCGTTTCAAATGGGTGCCTGTGGTACAATCCCTCAATTCGGCAAGCTCAGCCAGCGCCCTGATGCCAACCGTGCGGGTGATCTGCAGTTCCCGTGTTCTCTCGTTTACCATCTTGTCGAGCTGCCATTTTTCGGATAAGGCAAGGGCGAGTTGGCGTATTTCATCCGCATCGAACGGCTTGCGCAGGAACAGGTACTTGTCCGTTGACTCCATCAGCCTGCAAATTTCCGTGTGTGAGAAATCGGAATACGCAGTGACAAAGACAATATGGATATTCGGATCCATCCTCCTGATTTCACGGGCAGCATGAACGCCGTCGATCCCCGGGGGCATACGTACATCGAGAAATGCAACGGCAAAGGGGTCGTCCTCCTCCAATGCCTTTTTGACCCGGGATATGGCCTCTTCACCCTGCCGTGCCGTGCTCACATTGTACTGTATCTCTGAGGCTTGCGATCCTGGATTGTCGCCAGACGTTTCTCCGAACAGATCCCGTTCCAATGCGTCCAATTCATCCCCTGTCACCTTCCGGGATTTCAGTATACGTAGATAGTCCTCCACCACCTCGGGTTGATCGTCGGTGACCAATATCCTTCGGTTATGCATCCTGTGCATGGACATATGCCTCGTGCCCCTTGTTTTTAATCCCTGATGTATCAATCGGAATATGCACGAAAAAGGTTGCGCCTGTGCCGGGGCCGTCACTTTTTGCGTTGATACTCCCATTGATGCTCTGGAGACAGGTGGCACAAAAATGGAGGCCGAATCCCTTGCCTCCGTTATTTTTTGTGCTGAATCCGAAGGTGAAGAGCTGGTTTTTGATCTCCTGGGAAAATCCTCCGCCGGTGTCGCGTATCGAAATCTCCACCAAGGGATTTTCTCTTGTCGGGTCATGAATGAGCCTGGTTGCGATGTATATGGCCTTCTCTTCGGGCCCCCACAATTCAATGGATTGCGATGCGTTCTTGATCAGGTTGACAAACACCTGGATCAATTGATGCCGGTTCAGGAGCATTGGCTCTTGATAGGAAAAATCCGTGTTCACGCTGATCCCATTTTTCTCGAGAACGTCGCTGTGCATCCGAATGGAATCCATAAGGATTTCATCGATCCGGTGCTCCTCCCGGACCACCCGGTCGCCCTTTGCATACGACTGCTGCAGGGTAATGACATCGCAGATGTGTCGTACCTGTTCCTCGAGGAACTGTATATCCTGTGAGATCCGCTGGCGATCCTCTGCCATCCTGCCTGAGAGCATTTTCATGTACGGGAGGACCTTTTGCCCCTTGGGATCAAGGCTGCAATAGTGATCGAGTTTATCCGCATTGGATTCAAGCAGGACAATTGAATCCATCAGCTTGTTGATCCTCAGCCCTTCAACGGTCTCTTTGATGAATCGCAGCCGTATGTTTACGCTATTGATCGCATTGCCGATGTTATGAAGCACCCCGGTAGCCACCTCGGCCATTCCTGCCAGGTGCGCCGTTTCGATAAGTTCCGACTGGGTTGCCTTCAATGCGGCCGTCCGCTCCTCAACCAGTTCTTCGAGATGTTCGCTGTATTCATGAATCTTTCTCTGTGAGCAGGCGAGCTCATCCTGTGCCCGGTTAAACGCCCTCCCAAGCTCGCCGATTTCATCGTTTCCCAAATCCTGCACCTGTGCGTCAAACTCGCCCTTGCCGAGGTGTCGCGTGGCCACCACCAATGCATTCACACGGCGGGTAATCCTTCTGCTCAACAAGGGACTGAGAATCATGACGGTCGCCACACAGGCAAGCAATGACAACAGCAGGCCGCATCGCACATAGTACAGGACGCTATATGCCTCCTTTTTCGGCTGTGAAACGACAACGCTCCATTCGATGGCATGCTGTTCACACACACTGTTGATCGGGACATGGACGGCGAGCATGCATCCCGACTCATCCCGGAGTTCAAGGACACCCTGTTCCCGTTGGATTATCGCATGATACAGGTCTTCATCGCCGATTCGCCCGAGCAGGCGATCCGGATCAGGTGCCGAGACAATAATACCGTGCCGGTTCACTACCATCACCTCACCCTGTTTTCCTACTGAGACGTTCCTGGTAATCTCCCAAATCCGCTCCATGTCGATCTGTCCGACCAGCACCCCGGCAATCTCACCTTCGCTGTTTTTGAACGGGGTTATAGCGGTCATGACGATTTCGTAAGGATAGAGCACGGCATGAACGTCCGAGAGCATGGGCCTTCCTTCAACTGCGGATTTGAACCAGAGGGTGGATTTCCATGTGCCCCTGAAGGAATAGAATACCGATGCCCTGATATCCCCGTTTGTGTTTAGAAGGGTGATGTCCTTGAATATCCGGTGGAATTGCTGTGTCTTGACCAACTCCATCTGCTGCTCCTCCCGCGTTGCGACAGGGGAGGTGATAACCGGATTTTGCGCCAGCAGCAGGATATTATGATACGCCTCGTTCACAACCCGATGCACTTCCTGTCCCACCTCGACGGCCAGGGAGGTGAGGCCGCTGTTGATGGTTCGCGTGACGGTTTTTTCCACGGTGGTGAGGGTGAAGAAGCTGAGAATGACCAGTTGCACCAGTCCCACAACGAGCAGCAGCAACGTCACCTTTATAAACAGGCGCATCCTTAAATCGTCCCAATGAATCGTTATGGTTTATGCCATGTATGTCTTACTGTGCACTGGTAAGCTCGGTCCACAGTGATTGAACGAATCGCAGGTTCTCACCGGAACCCTTGAAGAATTCACATCGTCCCATCACGTCGCCGGGTGGATAGACAGAGGGACACACGAGTATTTCCGGATCCATCAGCGGCTCCGCCTCCTTATTTGGGGTGGCATACCAGTATTCAGAGGCAATGGCGGCGTTTATCTCGGGTTGCAGGATGTAGTCGAGAAATGTGTGTGCCTCCTCTGGGTGTTTGGCATCCCGGGGCATCACAAAGACATCCATCCACACCGCTGCCCCTTCCCTGGGGATGACATATTCGATGTCCTCATTCTCCTCTGACAGGACCATGCCTTCGCCGCTGTAAATATGGGCGGCCCATAGCCTCTCATCCCCCATGAGGTCCTGGATGGTGACCACGTCGTAGTATCCGGCAACCAATGACTTCTGTTCGATCAGGCTGCTTTTTGTCATGGCCAGTTCTTCCGCATGTGACGTGTTGATGCTGTAGCCCAGTAATTTACAGCCCGCTGCAAAGACCTCGGATGGATTGTTGAGCATGGCGATTTTCCCTTTGTACCTTGTGTCCCAGAGCACCTTCCAGCTATCGAAAGGTCCTTCGATATACCGTTTGTTGATCACCATGCCGGATGAACCGATGAGGTAGGGGACGGTGTATTCCTGATTCGGATCAAACCGCTGGTTGAGATAGTGTGGTCCGATATGCCGCATGTTTGGAATCTTCGAATAATCAAAAGGATGAAGAAGCTTTGCTGCAATCATTTCCCGTGCCCCGTCGTCACTCACTACCACGAGGTCATAAGCGGAAAGGTTTGATTGGACTGCACCAAGCATCTCCTCTTCATCCGTGAAGTTTACCTCTTCGACGTGTATCCCGGTTTCCTGCTCAAAGGTCTCGAGTGTCGACGCACCGATATAGTCCTCCCAGTTATAGAGGGTGAGGGTCCTCCCCTCGACCTTTTTTGCGCTTGATTGTCTCGCGTGCTGTACCCCTGATTTCCTGCTGCACCCGATGGCGAGGAGCGAACAGATAAGGACGATCGGTGCATGTCGTATCATTCTTTGTATGGTCATCTTGTTCCCCTTTCTTTTGATGGTGCTATGTATTCTCCAAATCGCCGGTCGCACGGTTATCGATAACATCCCGTATCTATGGGCCCATATCATTGCAGCAAAGGGTATTATCGCTGCCCAGGCACGCCGGCCCATTCATGTGTCAATCCTTCATGACCAAATTGTTTGCGAACCGCTTCTTTGCAGTTCACAGACCACCCCCCGGTGATCGGAAACGCTGTCCGAGAGCACCTGGTAGGTGATGAAGTTTAGATCTGGGGAGACCAGGACCCAATCCAGGCGTCTTTTCAGGAACGGGAATGTATCCAATTCCGCACCCTGAGGGTTATACCCCTTCAGATTGCACTGTTGTGCAAGCATGTGCAGCGCGGATTCCGCGGTGGTCCACTCGCAATTGAAATCCCCCATGATGATCATGGCCCTGTTGCGCAATGACAATATGGTGATCAGATCCTCGATCTGCCTTTTTCGGATGGATTTTCGATAGCAATCCAGGTGTACGGAAACGATATCGATCTCCATGGGGGGTGTGCCCGACCATGTCATGGTTGCAATGACGAATCCCTTGGAAAAGGTTGGTGGTGAGGGATTAAAGGTGACGGACATCAGATCGTGAAGGTCTACCATGGAGAGCAATGCCGTTCCGTACGACATCTTCCTTCCCTTTACGTGTTCCCCCCTGATGGAATAGGAAAATCCGGCCTTCTCGGCAAGATATTCGACATGGTTGAACATGCCGCTCCAAAGAGATGATCCGTCTGCCTCCTGGAGTGCTAATATATCCGGCTGCTCCCGCTTGAGAACAGCGGCGATATCATCAAGGTTTGATTCGATCCTGTTCTTCCGGAGTCTTTGATTGGCACTGTTATATCTTCCATGGGCGATGTTCAGTGTCATCACCCTGAGGGATTGTCGTTGTACCTGGCCTGCATAAGATGTCGGTAGGGCAGGTGAGGCGTGTGTCATGACATGCGGCCGGGTTATTCGATCTCCGCTCATTTGTTGAAAGAAGCGGAAGGCAGAGGGTACCATCATCACCATCAATGAAGAGAAGGTGCTATTGAATCTCTTTCCGCGTGACCATCGAAGGGGTAATCTCATCAGTTCCCGGCCTCACCCTCCATTGTTCTTGTAGCAGATCATAGATAAGGCTTGTATGTATTTAATCGGTTTAACCCCCCTTTTTTCTTGGATAAAAATTGACCAATATCATACGGAAATGAGGGATTTGCCAACAAAATTTTGTGAAGCGAAGCGGAGCACTATCCAAACTTCGTTAGGCGAAGCGAAGCGGAGCACTATGCAGCCCTTCGCAGCCACAAAAAGGCCATGTATTCAGATTTTGTTAGGCGGAGTGAAACGGAGCACTATGCACCTCTTTCCGGTCACCCAAAGGGCTTGCAACCCAACCTTTGTGAGGCGAAGCGAAGCGGAGCACTATGCAGCCCTTCGCAGCCACAAAAAGGCCATGCATTCAGATTTCGTTAGGCGGAGTGAAACGGAGCACTATGCACCTCTTTCCGGTCACCCAAAGGGTATGCGCCAACCAACCTTTGTCAGGCTGGACAGCTACGAAGGATCATGGCTGTTATTGAGCGGTTACTCCGGTGAATGAGGGGTGCTTCCCGATGGATGTGTGGGAATAGGGAACACGGAGAGACTATGTTAGCAAGGTCTTTTAGGGATGGATGATGCATAATGGGGATAGAGAGGGACATGAGGGCGATGCACGGGTGATCGCATACAGATCCGCACGTTGCCTGCGTTCCGAGTGTAGTCAAAGATCCCCATCATCAAGGTGCAGGCCGCCATGAGGTGTAAACCGGCATATGACGAGGATTGCCTCAGGCAATTTTTTCCGGACAAGCTGTGCAGAGCCTTCAGGCTGAATGAACAGGGAATCACATAATGGGCTGCCGGGTAGGTAAGTATTCCATGGCTGCCATGGTGACTTTATTACTTCACATGCATGACACAATTCTGTGTCCCGAACGAATTCGACGCCTTCTCCACTCCCGGGACATCATCAACCCAGGAGCCGTCCACATAGTATTTGTATTCATAGCGTCCGGGTGAAAGCTGAATGCGAGCCTTCCATTCCCTGCCATTATCGTGTTTCATGGGAAGTGAACGGGGGTTCCATTTGTTGAATTCACCAACGAGGTAGACTTCTGTTGCATTGGGTGCATTCAGGCTGAATTCAACCATTTTTTTCTCGGCCTTTCCTGAGATACCCTTCTGGGTACTGACCTTTTTCTTACTTGTAGTTCCCATGACATCTCCTCCTTTAGGATGTAGATAGGAATTAGTGCCTGGGGGTGGTCCCCGGTGCGGTTCGGTCCGTTTTTTCATCACCAGAGGCATGGTGATGCCCATCACTTATTACCACATGGTATTGTGCATACGTGCAAAGAATTCGGACCTGAGTCGTCGCACACGAATTTGAGTGAAATAAGGATTTCGGAGTTTGCTGCCTGGAGGATGAGGATTGCGCAGGTATCGAACGCGAACATTCTCACTATAGCATCACCGTCGTCTGCCTGTCAATGCATAATACATGAAAAAAATATCTGTAATTTCATGTCTTGCTAGTGATGCTTGGCCATGATGTCCCGTGCAGCCACCACACCCGAGCAGGAGGCCTGGACGAGCCCCCGGCTCACCCCTGCGCCGTCGCCCACTGTGTAGAGAGAGGCGATTTTGGTCTCAAGCCCGGGGGTGAGCTCGAGCCGCATGGAGTAGAACTTCACCTCCACCCCGTAGAGCAGGGTATGGGGGGAATCCACCCCCGGCATCAGCCAGTCGAGTGTCTCGAGCATCTCCAGGAGGTTGGTGAGGAATCGGTAGGGGAGCACCAGAGAGAGGTCACCCGGGGTGGTGTCGCAGAGGGTGGGCACCACCGCCCCCTGGCTGATGCGCTCCGGGGTGGAGCGCCTCCCTCGCTTCAGGTCTCCCAGGCGCTGGACGATTATCCCGTCGCCCAGAAGATTGGCGAGCTCGGCGATGCGCTTGCCGTAGGTGATGGGCTGTGAAAAGGGCTCGGTGAAGGTCATCTGCACCAGCAAGGCGAAGTTCGTGTTCTCGGTCCTGGTCTTGCGGAAGCTGTGCCCGTTCACGGTGAACAGCCCGTTGTAGTTTTCCCTGACCACTTCCCCGTGGGGGCACATGCAGAATGTCCGCACCGCGTCGCTGAAGTACCTGGTCCGGTAGATGAGCTTCGATTCAAAGAGCACATCGGTGACCGCATCGGTGACCGTTGCAGGCACCTCAACCCGCACACCGATATCCACCGGGTTGATCCGCTGCCGAAGACCCAGCCTGAGGGATTCCTCGGAAAGCCAGCTTGAACCCTCCCTGCCCACGGCGATGATCACCGTGCCCGCGCGTACCTCCTCGCCGTCGGAAAGCCGGACCCCTGCTGCCCGGCCCTCCTCCACGATGACCTCCCGCACCTCGGTCCGGAATCGTATGGTCACCCTTTCGGAAAGCTCCCGATACAGTCCCTTGAGCACCAGGGAGCAGTTCTCCGTGCCCAGATGCCGGATAGGGTAGGTGAGAAGCTCCATGCCCGCGGCCTCGGCCTGCGCCTTCAATGCGCCCGTCTTCTTCTCATCGTGGCCGAAGACCTGCCGGGGGGCGCCATGGGCGAGGTAGATGCCGTCAACGTATGCGATCAACCCCTGCAAGGCATCCTCCTCGATGTACTCGTTCAGGTATCCTCCCACCAGGGAGGTGAGGTTCAGCTTCCCGTCGCTGTACGCCCCCGCTCCTCCCCACCCGCACAGGATGGCGCACCGGGGGCACTCGATGCATCCCTGTCCGCTCTGGCGATTCGGACACCGGCGCCTCTCAAGGGTATCCCCCTTGTCCACAAGGAGTACCTTCAGGCCGCCTTTAAGGGCAAGCTCCCGCGCCGCAAAGATTCCCGCAGACCCACTCCCCACGATGATGACGTCGTATTTTTTCCCCTCGTTCTGTGGCATTCCCATGGTTGTCTTTTTGAAGATTACCTTATGGAAGGTCTCTCAGCATTATAATCGATCGCCAGGTTCCATACCACCCATATCTATTATCGGCCGGAAAGGGCAATTTGAATCACGCGGAACCCTCTCCCCCCCGCCCGCAACGACGGCCCGAAGGTGCTGGTGAGAAAAACAAGGGTGTATTCGCAGCATTGACTCCGAACGAATGTCGAATGCCGATCGATCCCGGCCGTGTAATCGGGGATAAACTGAGGTAGAATAGAGCTTGCATCCGGGGGGAATTTGCCTTCATCAGTTCAGCGAAGCGGGAACGCCTTCGGCAGAGGCGTCTGTGGATGGGTACGGCTCGCCAATGGACTGTAACCACCCTGCATCACATGGATGCCGGTGTCAGGGTGTGCAAAGGAGGAGAACATGGGATCGATCGTTCTGAAACCAGGGCGTGAGAAATCCCTGCTTCGCAGGCATCCTTGGATATTCTCCGGGGCAATCATGGACGTTCAGGAAGAACCCGGACCCGGAGAAACCGTTCAGGTCTTCGATTACAGGGGGAATCTCCTGGGATTGGGCGCATATTCTCCGTGTTCCCAGATCATGGTCAGGGTATGGACATTCGACCCGGAGGATACCGTGTCCGCTCCCTTTTTTGCCGCCCGCCTGCAGCGCGCGGTCTCATCACGGGGGGCCCTCGCCTCGTCAGGGAATGCCGCATGCCGTCTGGTGAACGCGGAATCGGACGGCCTGCCCGGGGTGATCGTGGATCGGTATGCCGGCTTCCTCGCGTGCCAGTTTCTGACGGCGGGTGCGGAATACTGGAAACGCACCATGGCCGGCCTTCTTGAGGATATGTTTCCCGGCCTTTCCATCTATGAGCGTTCCGATGTGGAGGTCCGCGAAAAGGAGGGACTGCAGCAGTACGCCGGGGTGCTTTCAGGCATAGCGCCGCCGGATTGTGTGGAGATCGAGGAAGGCCCCTATCGGTTTTTAGTGGATATCAAGCACGGGCATAAGACAGGCTTCTATCTCGACCAGAGGGAAAACCGTGCCCTTATTCCGGAGTATGTGGGGGACGGGGTAGTGCTCAACTGCTTCGCATACACGGGCGGGTTCGGCATTGCTGCCCTGAAGGGGGGGGCTGCCGGCGTTACGAACGTGGAATCCTCGCCGGTTGCACTGTCGCTTGCGGCGCGGAATTTCGATCTCAACGGCCTTGACATGGCGCGGGTCGAGAACGTGGAGGGCGACGTGTTCACCTTTTTGCGTCAATGTCGTGACAGCAGGAGGGAATTCGACGCGGTCATCCTCGATCCACCCCGGTTCGCCGCCTCCCGCGGTCAGATCCCCGGCGCATGTCGCGGGTACAAGGATATCAACCTGCTCTCCTTTAAATTGATCAGGCGGGGGGGCGTGCTCATCACCTTTTCCTGCTCCGGACTCGTCGAACGAACCCTGTTTGAGAAGATCGTGGCCGATGCCGTGCTGGAGGCGCGACGGGAGGCCCAGATCATCCGAAGGCTCGGACAGGCTGCGGATCATCCCACGGCCTTGAACTTTCCCGAGGGCACTTACCTGAAAGGACTGGTATGTCGGGTATGGTAGGAAAAATGGTAACCACTCAACACATTACAGTAGATGCGCTTTGCTCCGCCTGACAAGTTCGGTTAGTGAAGTCGCAGGCCCTCAGGTGAACGGAAGGGGTTCATAGTAGCTTCGCTCTGGCAAGCTTGGTTGGCGCATCTCCCTTCCCGAAGAATGCAAAGCGATTACAGAAATGCCCCCCGTGATGAACACGGGGGGCATTGTATGGACAGGTTGTAATGTGTCTGTTAGTACATTCCACCCATGCCGCCGCCCGGAGGCATGGCAGGGGCCTTCTCTTCCTCCTTGATGTCGGTGATCAGCGCCTCGGTGGTGATCATGAGCGCAGCGATGCTTGCGGCATTCTGCAGGGCGGTCCGGGTCACCTTGGTGGGATCGATGATCCCCTCCTTCATCAGGTCCTCGTATGTGCCGCTTTCTGCGTTGAACCCGAAGTTGCCGGTGCCCTCCTTGACCTTCTGCACCACGATGGAGCCTTCCACCCCGGCGTTTTCGGCGATCTGCCTGATGGGCTCCTCAAGTGCGCGCTTGACGATGTTCACGCCGGTGGCCTCATCCCCGGAGAGATCGAGCTTCTCAAGGGCGGGGAGACAGCGCAGCAGGGCCACGCCGCCGCCCGGGACAACCCCCTCTTCCACGGCTGCGCGTGTCGCATGCATGGCGTCCTCCACCCGGGCCTTCTTCTCCTTCATCTCGGTCTCGGTGGCTGCACCCACGTTGATGACCGCAACGCCGCCCACCAGCTTGGCGAGCCGCTCCTGGAGCTTTTCCCGGTCATAGTCGGAGGTGGTCTCTTCGATCTGGACCTTGATCTGCTTGATGCGGCCCTCGATGTCCGAGGTCTTTCCCGCACCCTCCACGATGGTGGTGTTGTCCTTGTCGATGGTGACCCGCTTGCACTGGCCGAGGTCATCCAGCTTGATGTTCTCGAGCTTGATCCCCAGGTCCTCGGTGATGACCCTGCCGCCGGTCAGGATGGCGATGTCCTCGAGCATGGCCTTCCTGCGGTCCCCGAACCCGGGGGCCTTGACCGCAGCACAGTTCAGGGTGCCGCGCAGCTTGTTGACCACCAGGGTTGCCAGGGCCTCGCCCTCCACATCCTCGGCGATGATCAGCAGGGGCTTGCCCATCTTGGCGATCTGCTCGAGGATGGGCAGGAGGTCCTTCATGCTGCTGATCTTCTTCTCATGAAGCAGGATGGAGGGATTCTCCAGGACCGCCTCCATGCGCTCGGGATCGGTCACGAAGTAGGGGGAGACATACCCGCGGTCGAACTGCATCCCCTCCACGAACTCCAGGGAGGTCTCCATGCTCTTTGCCTCTTCCACCGTGATGACCCCGTCCTTACCCACCTTCTCCATGGCCTCGGCGATAAGGTCCCCGATGGTCTTGTCGTTGTTGGCGGAGATGGTCCCGACCTGCGCGATCTCCTTTTTGTCCTTGGTCTGCTTGCTGATCTTCCTCAGCTCATCCACAACGGCCTCGACCGCCTTCTCGATGCCCCTCTTCAAGGCCATGGGGTTTGCCCCGGCGGTGACGTTCTTTGCACCCTCGCGGTACACGGCCTCGGCAAGGACCGTTGCCGTGGTGGTGCCGTCTCCTGCCACATCGCTGGTCTTGGAGGCGACCTCCTTGACCATCTGGGCGCCCATGTTCTCGTAAGGCTCCTCAAGTTCGATGTCCTTGGCCACCGTCACCCCGTCCTTGGTAACGGTGGGTGAGCCGAACTTCTTGTCCAAAACCACGTTCCGTCCCTTGGGGCCAAGGGTGATCTTGACCGCATGGGCAAGCTTGGTCACGCCCTTCAGTATCGCGTGACGTGCCTCTTCATCAAAAACGAGCTGCTTTGGCATGTGTGTTTTCCTCCTCACCACATTTTATTTCAATCACTATGTTGTGTTGATAAACTGTTTTGTTGATAAACAAGAGGTACAATCATTCAGTTCATCCCGATTCGAGCGCATTCCCCGTCCTATTTCTCGATGATACCCAGGACGTCATCCTCGCGCATGATGAGGTACTCCTCATCCTCGATCTTTACCTCGGTGCCGGCATATTTTCCAAAGAGGATCCTATCCCCTTTTTTCAGATCCATGGGCTGTTTCTTCCCGTCTTCCATCACCTTGCCGCCGCCGACCGCGATGACCTCTCCCTCCATCGGCTTTTCCTTTGCCGTGTCCGGGATGATGATCCCGCCCCTCACTTGTTCACCAGGCTCGATTCTCTTGACCAAGATTCTGTCCTGTAAGGGCTTAATTTTCATAAAGATATCCGCTCCTTTCTGATAATACGCCTGAGACATTAAAATGTGAATCAAACTAAAGACATCCAATGAGTGAACAGAATAGTTATGAAATGATTGAACCTTCCCTCATACCCCCCTTTCCAATATTTTTAGCACTCTTAAAAAGAGAGTGCCAATATTATAAGACCAGGATCTCCAAAATGCAAAAAGGTATTTTAGGGTATTGTAGGATTTATGATGAGGATTGTCGTGTTTCCGGCAATGTGGTTGAAATACGGGAAGAAGTATGAGATTATGAAGGAACATTGTCAGCACTGCACGGCGGCAGGTTTCGATGCTGCGGGTGCAGACATTCTTCATATGACTGATTCGTAAGGATTTCATCAGCAGCCTTTCTTAAAGGATCTGAAGGGTATCGATTGTGGAAAAACACCATAAATTCTCCATCTGGTATATCATCCTGGGCATCTGGCTGGTCCTGCTTCTTCAGAGCTATCTTGCCACCATGCTGGCCATCAAGACCATCCCGTACAGTGAGTTTCTGACCCTCCTCAAGGAGGGCAAGGTAACGGAGATCGCCGTTTCCTCCAATCAGATCCAGGGAAAGGCGCAGATAAAGGGGGCCAAGGAGGAGTCCTTTCGTACCGTCAGGGTGGATACCGAGCTTTCGAACATGCTCGAACAATATAACGTCACCTTCAAGGGTGAGGTGGAGTCCACCTTTCTCCGCGACGTTCTCTCCTGGCTTTTCCCTATCGCCCTGTTCATCGGCATCTGGTATTTCTTCATAAAGCGTATCTCCTCCCAGCAGCCCGGGTTTATGTCCCTCGGCAAAAACAGGGCAAAGATATACGTGGAAAACGAGCTGAACGTGACCTTCAAGGATGTGGCCGGGGTGGACGAGGCGGTGCAGGAGCTTGAGGAGATCATCGATTTTTTGAAAAATCCCGCGAAATTCACCGAGCTTGGCGGGAAGATCCCCAAGGGTATCCTCCTGGTGGGCCCCCCCGGAACGGGCAAGACCCTTCTTGCCAAGGCGGTGGCTGGAGAGAGCGGCGTGCCCTTTTTCAGCATGAGCGGCTCCGAATTCGTGGAGATGTTCGTGGGGCTGGGCGCAGCACGGGTGCGGGACCTGTTCGTGCAGGCAAAGCAGAAGGCGCCCTGCATCATCTTTATCGACGAGTTGGATGCACTGGGCAAGGCCCGGGGGATGGGGACCGTCGGCGGGCACGACGAGCGCGAGCAGACCCTGAACCAGCTCCTGGT
>JBLIRN010000048.1:0-19796 GCA_049472315.1 bacterium | reverse complement strand
CCTTCTCCTGCCGCTGGCATCCGGCTCCCCAAGCCTCATCTTCACACATTCGATTCCTGCGACCCTCCCGTTTTTGCCCAGTATCTTTTTCGGGGCAGCCAGGTAATGGATCGTAATCCCCTCTTTTTCTGCAGCCTGGATCTCCTCTTCATAGGCGGGCATCTCGGCCCTGGACCTTCTGTAGAGTATCTGCACCTCTGAGCCCAGGCGCAGGGCAGTCCGTGCAGAATCGATGGCCGCATTGCCGCCGCCGATGACAATGACCTTTTTCCCGAGGTCTATCTTTTCTTTGAGAACGACCTTCCTCAGGAAGGTGACGGCATCCATACTGCCCTGAAACTCATCCTCACCAGGTATACCCAGCTTCAATCCCTGGTGGGCACCGGTGGCCAGGAATATGGCCTTGAATTCCTTTGAAAGGGCCTTGATATCCTTCTCCCCTTTGATGGGGGAATTCGTTCGGATCTCCACCCCGGCCCCCTGAATGAATGCGATCTCCTGCTGAAGCACATCCTTGGGGAGCCGGTACTCCGGAATCCCTACGGCCAGCATGCCGCCTGCAACCGGCAGGGACTCGAATACGGTCACCGGGTATCCCATAAGGGCCAGGTCATATGCCGCAGCCAGCCCCGCAGGCCCGGAACCGATGATGGCCACCTTTTCCTTGCGTTTTTCAGTTTTATTACGTATATGAGATGCTTTTCTTTCCTTCAGTGTTTCGCTGGTTTTCTGTGTTTCTATTTCCTCATGAGTTTCACTTTGCTTTTGGGTTTCGTTTGCCTCAAGCTCTTCTGCTTTTGTCTGCCTTTTGCTTCTCTTTTGCGTTTCAGTTGCCTTCTGCGTTTCCCTTAATTTCTGTGTTTCGCTCTTCTGCCTTGTTTCACCATTTGAATTATCTGGTTTCTCGGGTGCTTGGTTCCCGTAATCAAAGGCAAACCGCTTGAGCGCACAGATGCTGACAGGGGCATCCACCTCGCCCCTCCTGCATTCATCCTCGCAGGGATGGGGGCAGATGCGGCCGCAGACCGCGGGCAGGGGGATGGTCTCCCGGATGAGGTCCAGGGCCTCCGGATATTTCCGGGCACGGATCAGGGCGATGAAGCCCTGGATATTGATCCCTGCAGGGCAATTCAACTTGCAGGGGGGCGTCCCCTTTTTCACGATGGTGAAGACATTCGGTACGGCCTGGGGAAACGGGACATAGATCGCCTTTTTGTTGCTTATCCCGAAATTGAATTCGGATTCCAGCTCCACCGTGCACTGCTCGGAACAATGCCCGCAGCCATTACACTTCTGTGCATCCACGTATCTTGGGCGCTTCCTCACCCGGACCTTGAAATTACCCGGCTCCCCATCCACACTTACCACATCCGCATAGGTGATGAGCTCGATGTCCTTGTGTCTGCCGCAATCAACGAGCTTGGGTGACAGGATACACATGGCGCAGTCGTTGGTGGGAAAGGTCTTGTCCAACTGGGGCATCACCCCGCCGATGGAGGGCTTGGACTCCACCACGTAGACCTTATATCCGGACTCCGCCAGGTCCAGGGAGGCCTGAATACCGCCGATCCCGCCGCCGATCACCATCACGGCCCCGACTTTTCCGTTCTTGATCAATGGAGTGTATCCTCTGTTTTTGATAATGTCTCTTTTTTCATTCCTCTTATTACTCTACTATAATGTCTTATCTTTTCGTAAAGGGATTCAAACGTTTTCTCTACCCCTCCAGAACATCCACCATGTTCAATATCTGGGTGCTGGTGAGGTTCCTCAACTGGCATGCCCCGCTGGGGCAGGCGCATGCACAGGCGCCGCACCCCTCGCATACCACCTCGTTCACCCTGGCGATCCTCCGCTGGGGATCCAGTTCAATGGCGCTATATGCACATGCAGCCACGCACTTGCCGCAGCCGCTGCAAACCTCCTCATCAACGGTGGCCACCACCGGTTCATGAGAGAGTTCCTCCTGCGCAAACAGGGCGAAGACCTTGCTTGCCGCGCCGCTGGCCTGAGCCACCACATCCGGTATATCCTTGGGGGCCTGGGCGCAGCCTGCCAGATAGAAGCCCGCGGTCAGTGTCTCCACAGGCCGCAGCTTCGGATGCGCCTCCGAGAGGAAGCCATGGCTGTCCATCTGTATCTTCAATTTTCTTCCCAGTTCCTGGATGCCAAGCGACGGCACGATGGCCATGGAGAGGACCACCATATCGCATTCCACCTCGATCTGCTTTCCCAGGAGGGTATCCGCACCCAGGATGGTGAGTTTGCCGCTATTGTTGCTGTTCAAGACCCTCGAGACCTTGCCCCGGACATAAATCACCTCATCCTCCTCCTGGGCCCGGGTCACGAATTCCTCGTAGTTCTTGCCGCCGCACCGTGTATCGATAAAGAATACAATGGCCTCTCCGTCCGGGACCTTGTGCTTATAGAGCATGGCGTGTTTGGCCGTATACATGCAGCATATCTTGGAGCAATAGGGGAAATGGTGCTCCCGGTCCCTGGAGCCCACACACGCAATGAATGCCACCCGCTTGGGAACGGTGTCGTCGGACGGCCTTCTGACCTCCCCTGCCGTGGGGCCTGAAGCAGATAGCAGACGCTCGAACGACAATCCATCCAGCACATCCTTATGCTGCCCCATGCCGTATTCAGGGAAATTCTCCATCCCGTAAAGCTCATACCCTGTTGCCACCACCACCGCACCGACCTCTTCCTCGATATACGTTTCTTTATCCTTGAAGTTGATGGCCCCCGCCTGGCATGTCTTTTCGCACACCCCACACTTGCCTGTCTTGAGAAACAGGCAGTGGTCGCTGTCGATCACCGGTTTATTGGGGACTGCCTGGGGAAAAGGGACATAGATCGCCTTCCTTGTTTTCAGTCCCCGGTCGAATTCGGAAGGGACCTTGGTGGGGCACTTCTCGGAGCAAAGGCCGCATGCCGTGCATTTGCTCCAGTCCACATAGGTGGGCTTCCTCCGGATCTTGACCTTGAAATTCCCCACATATCCCGAAATCTCCTCCACCTCCGAATAGGTGAGAAGCTTGATCTTGGGATGCTGCCCCACCTCCACCATCCTGGGGGTGAGGATGCACTGGGAGCAGTCCAGGGTGGGGAATGTCTCCGATAGCTGCGCCATATGACCGCCGATGGAGGATTGTCTCTCCACCAGGACCACCTCGTACCCGGCGTTTGCAATATCCAGGGCCGCCTGCATCCCGGCGATTCCGCCACCGATGACCAATGCCCTTTTGGTGACATGCACCCCGATGGGCAGAAGGGACTCGTTGAGCCTCATCTTCTCCACGATGCTCCGGATGATCCGAATGGCCTTTTGGGTGGCCCTCTCCTTGTCCTCCATATGGACCCAACTGCATTGCTCACGTATATTGGCGATCTCACACTGATAGGGATTCAGGCCCGCGGAGGCGATGGTTTTCCGGAAGGTCGCCTGATGGAGGGTGGGTGAGCATGAGGCAATGATCACACTGTCCAGGTTCTTTTCCCTGATCGCATCCTTGACCATGTTCTGCCCGGGTTCAGAGCACATATATACATAGTCCACACACAGCGCCACATTTGGATCGTCCTTTACGGACTCTACGATCTTCTTCACATCCAGCGTGCCGGCGATGTTTGTGCCGCAATGGCAGACAAATACACCGATCTTTTTCTGATTCGGATTCATTGTTGTTTCGTCAGGCGGCAATATACCAACTTCCTGCTGAGCAATGAGCCAGCTAAAATATCCCAAAAACCTTCACGTAAACAAGCAGTAACACGTTCTTTTTTACTATTATCTTATCGGAAGAAATCACAAAACTATTAGATACTTAAATGATACATGAGGTATGATACATTGGATATGATAGATGGGATGGGTTTATAACGAAATTGCAGATTCAGGCGCGCGTGGGCCCGCGTTCCAGCCGGTCCGAACCCTTCCTGATCGCTATAAGGTCTTAATCGATCCAGGGACGTGCCTGCTTAATCTGCAACTCATCGTCCTGGGTCACCTTGAATTCAATATCCATTGCAAAGCTCAGATCATTTGAAGGAATATGGTAAACCCATCTGAAGTGGTTTTGAATCTCGGCCATTGCGCTGATGAGTTCCTGTACATGCTGATCGCTGAGCACATTCTCTCCATTCTCCGTTTTATTCGAATGACGAATGGTCACAATTTCATAATCGAGCTGCCAAACCGAGACCGGAAGTCTGGCCACCAGGAACTCATCCGGAATCGATTCCTCTTCGGGGTTGGTAACCAGGTCCTCCCCGACCTGCACATTCACATAAAACCCCTCCCAATTCGGATCGAAGATGTTTTTGGTCACTGCCACGCCATTGGCAGGCTCATTCTTGTAATTATGATGAACAAGAACGCCCATTGCCGCCGTAAAATGATCGATGCGATAAAAATCCCTTTCTTCAAAGGCCCGATATGTCCAAAGGCCTGCCCATACCTGCCGAATTGTGTTGATAAAACGTCCCTCATCCGGTTTATGGGTATAGGATTCGTACAGACCGGCACCGTTAAATCCCTCCAGATCCTCATTGTTCGTGCTGGAGCGGGCACGAACGTCCCTTGTATTATCACGATTCCTGAGATCGTCATAAATTGCCTGCAGTTGATCATCCATCCACAGAGGCACCTCGCCCTGCTTTATTCTCTTTCTGAACGCAGCAAGGGCTGATTGACGCACATGGGGATCATTCGTGAATGCCTCATCAGTGATCATGTCCGCGGCTTCCTGATAAAAATTGTTGTATCTCATAAACTCATCATAGAAATAAAAGGGCACGGCAAAACCGTCGGGAACCATGCCATACGGCAGGAATTTTGCGAGTTCCGCAACGTTGGCCGCCTTTACCCCGTACGCTGCAAAATCCGATGACCCTATGTCCCCCAGTGCGGCTATCGTGGTCACGCTCAAATCCCTGACAGGGTATTGCGGTTGAGACGGACGGACTGATTCAAAAAAATTATCCACCTCCTCCTGACTGGCCGCCTCAATGCTGAATCCATCGGCGGTTATTTGAAAATGTACGTAATGGCCTATAAAGGGCATGATATCAGGGTGAGTTGAGGCATTCTTTATATATATATTTGGGGTGTTATTCTGCTTGGCCTTTAAATTGACATGAGAAAGGGGTGTTTGGGGCGTCTCGGTAATAATCCCCGCCACGTGCGTCAGATCATTCGGAGCGGTTCTGAAGATAACGATATCCTTGGCAGTAACGACCTCGTCGCTTTCAATAATCCTCAGAAGGCCATAGGATTCACCAGGGTTAACCGGATTGTAATCAATATCTTCGAAGAGATCTTCACTGCTGATTGTCCTTAGATAGGAATGGTCATATTCATATTTCTCCGTTTCGAATAGATTTCGCTGAATCTCTCCGACCGCATGATAGGCAATGTGTGACCCTGCAAAAGGCATTCTGTCGGTTATAACATCATAGGCAATCTTTACAAACTTGAAACCCACCGGATCGGTGGGCCAGAATTCAATGGCATACATCCCTTTTTCACCGGTGCCGGATTGATAATTGTTATACGCAATAACGGAACCGGCAAGATTCTTACGGTTGTTATCCGTAAAGTACGTTTCCGAATTGAATCTGTACAAATCATAATAGAGTTTCAAGACATCCTTGGCAAAGGTAAAATGATAGACATGTTTTTTGCTATTGTAGAAATAAACAGTTGGATTATCGGTATCGACTCCGATAATCAAAAATTTCACTTCGCGTACACTCAAGGCCCCGGGCACATCACTCATACAGGCCAAGGTCTCAAATATGGCCACATCTTTGATCATAGTGGCCCCATCTTCGGAATCTATCCCTCCATTATCCGGATACTCGGATTCTTCCTCTGGATTCACGGGTTCTTCCTCTGAATCATCGTCATTTGTCGACGATGGAATAAGGTTTGGCCAGCCAGACCCAATGGTCCCCATTGTATACCAGTTCGTCACAGGCCACAGGCTGGTATTCATGATTCCACCACCAATAGCCCAGGCAGGATTGTATGAATACCATGGGGTGATGAAGGAACCGCCAAACCCAAAGGGACTCGCCCCGGCACCATACAATGCCCTATTGTTAACTCCAGTGTTGTTTATTAAAAAGGTGTTGTTTCCGGCAGAGATACTCCCAAATTCATAGGGATTTCCATTTAAAGGAAAAAGGGAGGTACTTGGTATATATTGATTGAGATGTTGCTGGTAATACCGCCAATCCACAGCGACACGAGTTGCCGTAGTCTGGGTTTGCCATATTGGCGTCACGTATGCGAGCGAATCTAATGATCGGCTCGGGTTTTGAAAGATCATGAAATTATGCAATGTGGTGTAATTCAACAGAGCCGGGTTCCAATAGAAATCCTGGGTTCCCACACATATCTTCCCACAACAAAAAAGTGCGGCGAAAGAAAGGCCCACTATGATTAAAAACGTAACCTTGCCCTTTATCACTTAAAAACCCTTTAATGATCGGCATAAAGGAGGAGATTGGCCGTGATTGAACAACTCTCTTCCAATCTCAACAGTTATTATCTTAATACCGGCTTCCATTAAGATTTTACTCAATAGTGCAATATAATACAATTTTAATATCATGCATTATATTTTGAAATAGTATATTGCCCGATATTTTGTATAGTATTTTCCACTCCATCCATCTGATTAAAGGTTTCGCCTGTGCAAAGCTTATAATCGATTGCAGCCATATATATTAAATAGACGTAAAAGGTTTTGATTTTCCCATGTGCCGTGTTGGGGATTTAAAAAATGACCACCTTAAAAAAGTGTTATCGATTTGAAATCATGAGGTCTTTAATGCGTGTAACAGATCCGATACGTGGTTCGCCTGGTTTTCAGGGTTCGGTTACTCTGCAAAAAATATTTCGCGATGTACTGCTTCATATGTAAGTTCATGTACATACAATGTAGTAGCGAATAGTTACAGAGTTTTTTTGAGGATGCAATGATTGACAGGCCAAAAGGATAGGCGAATACCAGGCAAGCCGCCACCAAGGGCGGCGGCTTGCCTGGTGAATTACTATGTATTGAATGATAATCGGATATTCAAGTGTCCCTAAATCCCCCATATATCGAAGGCGGTCAACAGCGTCCCAATCGGACTGACGGCAAAAGGATAATTGATGTAGGCCGCGTTGGCGAAGGGCACCCATCGTAAACCCCATAGGAACGGGGTCGGATCGAGGAATTGCCAATTACCGCTCAAGGCGAGGGGGATAGGCTGATTTGTAACGGGATTAAACAGGTGCTCCGGGGGCCAGGGATGGAATCCCAGGATTTGATCCCAGTAGGCAAGTCCAAAGGTGCCGTTGTACAAAAGCCACGGATAGCCGATGGAGGGATCCCAGGTCAGCGCGGGCTGGACCGGCAGGATTGTCTTTGGGGTCAGGCTTGTTACAATGGGTGTCGGAATCCCGGTTTTACTGCTCACCGAATTGAGCACCGGAGACCATAAGGGCCATAAGGTATTATATGGAGGAATCGCCGTCCAATATTGAGCATTGACTGACGGGGAGCCAATAACAATAGTCATTACAAGAATAACAAAAATGAGGATGATCCATCCTAATGATCTTCCCTTTCCTAACATATCATGATCCTTTCTCTTAAAAATTATAATGCATACTCGACCGTGTTTGCAGCAGAAAAGATCTTGAGTATTTCCCTCTTTCCTAATTCATCCCTTCCTTCTTGCTGAATAGCAATCATTTCCAATACAGTTGCTCATCACCTCCTTCATGGCACAAATCACGATTAAGCGCTCCACAATGATCCCTGCGGTCATCACCGACCATCTCGTTGTAAGTTCATATGGTATGAACGCTCTCAAACATAAGGGAGCACTATCAGACGTATCGTCTCAGGAAAAACCCGAAGCAATTGAACATGAGGGTTAAGGAACAATCGTACCACACACCGATCGATCTCAACCGGCTCAGGTTATTCCATCATAATGAATACGATATCTTCGGAAGGGACTGAACGATTCAGCCAAATCAGGTAAAACACAATACTATTATTATACAAAAAAGATTCATTTGTCAAAGAGGCGATCCAGGCCTTTTCTGATGCTCCGTTCAGTGCCGAGCATCCATCGTTTCAAAGGGCTCACCCTCGTATCCTTTCAAGGGGACCGACGAAGAGAAAAATATGCCAAATGTCGATAATCTCTTTGTAGATAGTAACATTCGGACATGAAAGAGGGAGATCGAAAAAATGGCCAAAAAGACCTACTTCCTGGATGAAGATATCCAATTTCATTTCAAAAATACCATCACCTGGGAGAAGATCGTCCCGCTGTTCGAAAATCTGGATGGGAATTTCTCGCTTAAGCAGGCCGTTAATATGTATCACGATACGTTGAAGGAACTCGGCGCTATTGCGTCCAATGAACTCGAGGAAACGGCCAGGGAGAGCGATGAAATCGGCATCAGATGCGAAAACGGAGACGTGATCTATACCGAAGGCTTTAAAAAGGCATTGGCAGCATTCAAACAATCCGAGGCCCTGGCCCTCAATGTGAGGCCTGAATATGAAGGGCCCGGCATGCCCGGCTTGATTCACATGATCAACATGGAGATGATTTGCAGGGCAGACGCGGCATTTATGACGGTATACGCATTCTATTCCGGTGTGGCAAAGACATTGGAGGTGTTTGCCAGTGAGGATCTGAAAAGGCAGTACATCCCCAAGCTGGTGAAGGGAGAGTATGGCGGCTCCATGTCCCTGACGGAATCGGATGCCGGTTCGGACCTGGGCCAGGTCCGAACCATAGCGGAAAACAAAGGGGATCACTGGGAGATAACAGGGACCAAGACATTCATCACCAATGGAAATGGCGAGGTGACCCTGGTGCTTGCCCGGTCGGACCGGAAATCATCAGGCACAAAAGGACTGAGCATGTATGTGGTGCCGAGATATATCCAGAAGAATGGAGGCAAAATCAGCAACTTCTCACTGGGGACCGCAGAGCACAAGCTGGGTATCCATGCATCCCCCACGCTGGAGCTTCTGTTTGACAAATCCATCGGCTATCTGGTGGGTGAAGAGGGCCAAGGACTGAAGCAGATGTTTTACCTGATGAATGAGGCCAGATTAGGGGTATCCGCCCAGGCCCTGGGTATCGCACAAAAGGCACTGGAAGAGGCACGGGAATATGCCGCCGAACGGGTACAATTCGGCAAACCCATCGCCCAGCACGAGCTGGTGGCGGATAAGCTCCTGGACATGGAAACGGATGTCAAGGCCATGAGAAGTCTGCTGTACAAGGGCTGCGAATATGAGGATATCAGAGCCGGACTGGAGGAAAGGCTGAAGGGCTTCCAGGGGGACCCACAAGAAAGGGCCCGGCTTGAGCGGGAGTTCAAGCGATATAAATATCTGGCCCGGGAGATGGTGCCCATCGTCAAATACTTTGTCACCGAAAAATCCATCCAGATCACCAGGGACAACATCCAGATCCACGGCGGCAATGGGTATACCACGGATTACCTTGCGGAGCTCCATCTCAGGGATTCGATCATTACCACGATCTATGAGGGAACGAGCCAGATCCAGGCCCTGATGGCCATGGGTGACACCCTCAAAAAATCAAGGATTATACCCTACCTGGAACCCATCCGGAACCGGATCAAGGGGATCAAGGGTATCTTTTCATCCCGGCTGCATCGAAAGGCAATCAAAGCAGAGATATATTTCAACTCCGCGGTGGATTATCTGAGGCGTCCGTTCGTATTGGCCGGCCTTTTCAAGAACAAGAAAAGGCAAAAGGCGGCCCTCTCTTACGCCATGCTCTATGCAGAGAGACTGACCCGGTTAAAGGCCTATAGCATGATTATCCACCTCCTGGTTCAGGAGGCCAAACGATTTCCGGAGAGAAAGCCACTGGCGGAACGGTTTATCCGAAACTACCTGCCGGAGATGAAGAAGGAGTCCCGATTCATCAAAAGCGGTGATCGAACAACACTGGCGAGCCTCAATGGAAATGGGGTCAGGTCTTGAAATGACAGTTTTTTGGAACATCCCCCGTACCCGCCGCGAAGTATGAAATATGTTGCTGATATTAAGAGCATAGGTTTTGTTTTCTGAACAAACGCTCATGCCCCTTTGTGGCGCCACGAAGCATGAAAATTCGGCTTTTTATTGTCATTGCGAGGCGCCGAAGGCGACGGAGCAATCTCTCCTCATGTCATTCTGACACGAAATGCCGTGGCAATCTCAAAAACGAGATTGCTTCGCTTCGCTCGCAATGACTGCCTGATTGATTCTATTTTCGGAATATAAAGAATGAAGATCTTTACCCGAAAAAAACTGCAAAAAAAACTGTCATTTCAAGACCTGACCCCATTTCCCCACATGGCCGATATACAATTAGGGGTTTGTCTTTATTTTTATTAGGAAAACAAGCGACTGCGAATGCATTTTGGGAAGATTGCACACCATCATTCAATAAAAGAGGGGCACCATGGACATCAAAACAATCACCGTCATCGGGTCGGGCGTGATGGGGAGCGGCGTTGCCGCCCATTTGGTGAATGCCGGCTTCAGTGAGGTATATCTGCTGGATATCCTCCCGCCTCGATTAACGGACGAGCAGATCCGGAATGGCTACACGCTTGAAAACAGGCACATCAGAAACATCGTGGCGAGAAAGAATCTGAATGCATTGATCAAAAGCAAACCCCCGCAACTGGGGCTCACGGCATTCGAAAAGAATATCACCATCGGAAACACCACGGATGACTTTGACCGATTCGTGTCCGCATCGGACTGGATTATCGAGGTGGTGCCCGAGGTGGTCACAATCAAGAACGAGACCTTCAAGCTGATCGACAAGGTCCGGAAGCCCGATGCCATCGTATCATCCAATACCTCGGGGATATCCATCAAGGAGATGCTGGATGGGTGCTCCGATCAATTGAAGGCCCATTTCCTGATCACCCATTTCTTCAACCCGGTCCGGTTCATGAAGCTCCTGGAGATTGTAAGCGGCGAGAAGACCAGACCGGAGGTCGTCGCAACCATCGAAAAATTGGGCCAGGAGAGACTGGGGAAGGGGATCGTGCACAGCTTCGACGTTCCCGCCTTTGTGGGGAACAGGATCGGGGTGTACGACATGATGTATCTGATGACCCTCACCCCTGAATACGGCATCGAAACCATCAACAATATTTTTGACAAAAAACTGGGGTACGGGGGGAAGCCGTTCAGCACCTGTGATCTGGTCGGCCTGGACACTCTCTCCCATGTGGTCCGGTATATCTATGATTCCACCCATGACGAATCGCATGAGGTATTCAGGATGCCGGCGTTCGTCACCAGGCTGGTTGAAACCGGAAGGCTGGGCAGAAAATCCGGTGCCGGCTTCTTCAAACGGGAGAAGCTGAACGGAAAGAAAGTGGATTTCGTGATCAATCCGGAAACCAACGAGTATGTCCCCAAGAAGAACCCTAAATTGAAATCCGTGGGTGAAATCAAGAAGGCTCGATCCGTGGACCAGGCCATACAGATGATGTATGAGGGCAAGGACGTGGGCGGGGAGATATACAGACGAAACGTGAATGAACTGGTCCGCTACACCTTTGCCCGGGCATCGGAGATCAGCCCGGACGGGATAGAGGCCGTGGACAACGCCATCCGGTGGGGATTCAACCGGAAATACGGCCCTGGGCAGATCCTGGACATCATCGGCGTGGACCGGGTGGTCAAGCATATCGAGAAGGAGGCCGAGGTCCCCGAGCTGCTGAAGGAATTGTATTACACCGGCAAAAACCGGGTCTATACCACCAACGGCGCACAGGAGGACATGGTATTCAAAGGTGGAAACCGATTCGAAAGGGTCAAAAGACCGGATAAATACCTCACCTTCAAGGAGATCGCCAAAAAGGCCCCGCCGATCCTCAAAATCGAAAAGGGCGGAAGGGTCTTCGATCTTGGGGATGATATCCTGGCGGTGGAGATGCTCTCCAGGAACGGGACCATCAACATGGAGGTCATCGAGGCCATCGGCAAGGCCCTGGATCTGGCGGAAAAAAATGCCTGCGGATTGATTGTCGGAAACGATCTTGAGAATTTCTCCTTCGGTGCGGACCTGGATATGTTGCTCGGGTATGCATTACGGGGAAAGACCGGGTTCATTGAAGACGTGATCATAAATTTCCAGATGCTCAATCACCGCCTCAAGTTCGCCAAGGTACCGGTCGTGGTCACCAAGAGGGGGATGGCACTCGGCGGCGGGTGCGAGCTTGGCTTCGGCGCCCATATCCGGGCCGCTCACGACAGCTACATCGGGCTGGTCGAATTCGGCGTGGGCCTGATCCCCGGCGGCGGCGGCACCAAGGAGATCCTGGTGAGGAAATATCAGAAGTATGCACAAAAAAAGGGCTCAAGACCAATCGATTACATCAAGGAGGCGTTCCAGCAGATCGCGTTCGTCAAGGTATCCACCAGTGCCCATGAAGCGAAGGCGCTCGGGTATCTATCGGAGACCGACGGGATTTCCATGAACAGCGACTTTCTGCTCTACGATGCCAAGGAGGATATCAAGAGGCTTTCGAAAAATTACCGGCCTCCGGAAGAGACCTATGTGCCGTTGCCCGGAAGGGACATGAAGGCCACCCTGTATACGGGGATCGATCTGGCCAAGGCGGCACGGCAATTGCCGCCCATGAAGGTCCCCAATTTCATCCGAACGCATATGGAACTGGTGGCAAAGACGTTGGCTGACGTGGTGAGCGGCGGCGATGTCCTGCCTCCTGGGAGGAAATTCAGTGAACTGGAGCTTCTGGAAAAGGAGCGGCAGGCATTCCTGCGCCTGACCACGGAACTGTCCCTCAAGGAGAAGTTCAGTTGGCTTCAGATTGCAGCGGGCACATTGAAGAAGAAGGCGTTTCCCTGGGCCTTCAAATCGGTCAAGAACTCCTATTTTAATCATAATCACCACAATCATCATCATACGATGCAATGCAAAGAGAGGGATCATCATGAGCGAAAGGATCTATGTTGTAAACGCTAGGAGAACACCCGTTTGTAAGAGCAAAGGGGACAAGATACCGCCCGAGGAGGGGGGGAACGGCCTGGATAGATATCCCGGCAAATATGAAAGCATGGGCTCGGTGGAGCTGCTTTCCTGCGTCATGAAGGATCTGGTCGAAAACACCAGTATCCCCAAAAATGATATCGCGGATATCATCACCGGCTGTGCGATCCAGGATTCGGATCAGGGGGCGAACGTGGCCAGGATTGCGCAGCTCACCCTGGATTTGCCCCAGGAGATCCCTGCGGTCAGCGTAGACAGGTTATGCGGGTCCAGCCTGACCGCCGCCATGAAGGCCGCCGAATTCCTGATCGCCGGGCAGAATTTCAAGGATGGAAGGCCGGGTGCGGTCCTGGTGAGCGGCATCGAACACATGGGCCACCATGATATGGCCGACATCTTTACCCCGAGTAAATATTTCTATGATGAATTCGCAAAGGGGAACACCACGGCGCTGAGCATGGGATTAACCGCGGAGAAACTGGCTGAGATGTACCAGGTCTCCAGAAAGGAGCAGGAGGTCTTCGCCTATCAGAGCCATGCCAAGGCAGTGAAGGCGGCCTCCGATGGGAAATTCGATGAGGAGATCGTCCCGGTCACCCTGCCGAACGGTGAGGTGCTGAAACAGGATGTGGGTCCCAGGGCATATGCCTCCCTGGACGACGCCCTTTCCCTTTTCAGCCGGCTCAAGCCTGCATTCAAGAACGGCGGCACGGTCACTGCGGCCACCTCGGCCCCCTATTCGGACGGTGCCTCGGGATTATTTGTGGTCACCGAATCCTACATGAAGCAAAGAGGGCTCAAACCCATGGCGGAGATTATTGCCTGGGCATCCGTGGGCGTGGACCCCAATATCATGGGATTCGGGCCCGTGGTGTCAACACGGATGGTCCTGAAAAGGGCCGGCCTGGATATCAACAACATCGGCCTCATCGAAATGAACGAGGCATTCTGTGCCCAATCACTTGCCTGCATCAAGCAGTTGTGCAAGGATTTCAATCTTGACGAAGAGGAATTCAAGGCGATCATCAATGTGAACGGCGGGGCCACTGCACTGGGTCATCCGCTGGGTGCCACGGGCGCCAAGCTTGCCACCACCATGGTTCACGAACTGCAAAGGAGACCGGACGTCGAGTACGGGCTTGTCACCATGTGTATCGGCATGGGGCAGGGCGATGCCATGATCTTCAGGAATATCCATTGATGATGGATGTGTAGAAGATCATGAAACAACAATGCTATCAGAACAAACCATGGTGTGAGCACTATGAACCGGGGGTCCCTCTGGCATTAGAGTACGAGAAAAAATGCCTGCCCGAGTTCCTCGATGCCTCCGCACATCGATGTCCCGACAGAATGGCCCTTCTTTTCAAGGGCTACACGTTGACCTTCAGGGAGCTGAAAAAAATGGTGGACCGGTTTGCAGCCTGCCTCCATCATTTCGGCATCCGGAAGGGCGACCGGGTTTCCATTCTCCTTCCCAACAGCATCCCTTGTGTTGTCAGCTACTATGCGGTGTTAAAGGTGGGCGGCATCGCCATCATGAATAATCCCCTGTCCTCGATTCGAGAGCTCGAATATCAGTTCAACGATTCAGGGTCCACATGCCTGATCACCCTCGATCTGCTTGCAAACCGGATGATCGATCTCAGGCCGAAGACCCCTATCAGACAGATCATCTATACCTCCATCGGGGATTATCTCCCCTTTTTCAACCGATTGATCTTCCCCCTCGTTGCCGCGAAACGAAAGCTTGCTGCGAAGGTGAAACCTGCAGGGGATGTATATCGATGGAAGGAGATCCTCAACAACTGCCCTTCAGATCCGCCGAATGTGTCCATAGGCTATGATGATATCGCCATGTATCAATATACGGGCGGCACAACCGGAATTTCCAAGGGTGCCATATTGACCCATGGGAACCTCAGCGTACAGGTCCAGCAGCTCGCTGCCTGGTTTCCACAGTTCCATAACGATCATGTGGTCATGCTGGGCGCCCTCCCCTTTTTCCATGTGTTCGGGCTGACCGCGGCCATGAATTTTGCCGTATACATGGGGTGGGGGAATATCCTCATTCCAAAACCCAAGCCGGAGACATTGATTGAGGCGATTCGAAAATACAGGCCCGTATTTGCGCCCCTTGTGCCCACCATGTACATCGGCATCCTGAATCATCCGGATATCAACAAGGTGGATATGACCTCCATCAAGGGATGCTTTTCAGGAAGCGCCCCGCTTCCGGTGGAGCTGATACGGGAATTCGAGGGGAGGACCGGGGCCGTCATCGTGGAAGGGTTCGGTCTGACCGAGGCCTCCCCGGTAACCCATATCAATCCCTTCGGGGGAAAGAGGAAGGTGGGCAGTGTGGGTCTTCCACTACCGGACACCGAGTGCCGGATCGTGGACCTCAGGGATGGGAAGACCGAGGTGCCTGTCGGGGAGGCGGGTGAGTTGCTGATCAAAGGGCCCCAGGTCATGAACGGATATCTGAACAGGCCGGGGGAAACGAAACTGACCCTTGATGATGGCTGGCTGCATACAGGGGATGTCGCACGGATGGATGACGAGGGCTACTTCTATATCGTGGATCGCATAAAGGACCTGGTCCTGTCCGGGGGGTGCAATGTCTACCCCCGCGACGTTGAAGAGGTCTTGTTTGAAAACCCCAAGGTCAAGGAGGTGGCTGCAATCGGTAAACCTCATCCCACCAGGGGGGAATGCGTCAAGGTATTCTGTGTGCTCAAAAAGGGGCAAACGGCAACACAGCAGGAGTTGATCGAATTCTGTAAAGGGAAACTCGCCATCTATAAACTCCCCACGGAGGTCGAGTTCATGGCGGACCTGCCCAAAAACAGGATTGGAAAGATACTCAAAAAAGACCTCAGGGCAGCGGAATTGGAAAGGTGTCAGAAGGCGCCTGAAACATCAAGGCATGAATCGGCACAATATGAAAAGCCATTGGATACGCGTGAAAAGGTCATCAAGGTGCCCAAGTAATCCCATACAGAGGGAGGTCAAACGTGGATTTCAAGCTAAACCCGGAACAGGAGGCCATACAAAAGGCGGCCAGGGATTTTGCCAAAGGTGAGTTTGATAAGGAGATCGCCCTGGAGCATGAAAAATCCCATACCTTCCCGGAAACGATCTGGAAAAAGGCCTGTGATCTCAATTTTGTCGGGGTTCATTTTCCGGAGGCATACAACGGGCAGGAATATGGGGTCTTTGAAAATGCCCTCATCGTGGAGGAGTTCTGCCGAAGGGATTCGGGTATCGGGATCGCCATGAGCATCGTGGACTTCGCCACGGAGATCATCCTGAGGGCAGGCTCGGAGGAACAAAAGGAGAAATACCTCATCCCCATCACCAAGGGCCAGGCCATATCCTGCGGGGCCTTTACCGAGCCGGATCATGGAAGCGATATCACCCTCATGAATACCACGGCCGTAAAGGAGGGGAATGAATATATCATCAATGGGGTCAAGACCTTCATTACGAACGGGACCAGGGGGGATTTTGTCATTGTTCTCTGCCAAACGGACCGGGAGGCCAGCCCGACCTATCGCGGGCAATCCCTTATCATCGTGGATAAGGGGACACCGGGATTTACCGCCCGGGAGATCGGTGAAAAGATGGGAATAAAGATGACCTCCACTGCGGAACTCTCCTTCAGCGATGTAAGGGTTCCCGTATCCAATCTTGTGGGCAAGGAAAACCGGGGCTTCTACCAGGCACTGGAATTCTTTGATGAAAGCAGGATAGAGATCGCAGCCCAGGCCCTGGGGATCGCCCAGGGGGCATTTGACCGGGCGATTGCCTACTGCAAGGAACGCACCCAGTTCAATACACGGATCGCCGAGTTCCAGGTCACCAAGCACAAACTGGCGGATATGGCCACAAAGATCGAGACCGCACGGCTTCTGGTGTACAAGGCGGCATGGAATTTCGATCAGGGGAATATCGATCCCAAGCTCACCTCCATGGCCAAGTTCTATGCAGCACGGGTGGCGGTTGAAGTGACCGAGGAGGCGATTCAATTGCTCGGCGGCTACGGCTATATGCTGGATTACGAGGTGGAGCGTTTCTACCGGGATGCCAGGATCACGGAGATTTACGAGGGCACGAAGGAGATCCAGAAGAATACGATTGCCGGCAGTCTATTGGGAAAATTGTAAAAGGGACAAAAATTCCGCTCATGCCCCATGGAGGCATGAGACATATGAAACGCTCATGAGCCTGATGAAACTGCGAATATCGAATATCGAATGTAGAATATAGAATGTAGAAGTGAAAAGCAGATGAGACTTCGGCTCACAAAGAGGCATGAAAATGATTTTCAGATGAAAACAATGGAACAGACCGATCGGAAAATATACCGAAATGCGTAGGAAGGATGTAATGACAGACATCAACCGGGTCACTCTATCGGTCAGCAGGCTGGGAGTCAGGGCCCTGGAGCGTCTTTTCAAGGCATCCGTCCATATCCATGGTGCGGGAAAGATCCCGGATGGGGTGACCATTTTTGTTGCGAATCACTTCACCCGTTTGGAAACCCTCATCCTTGTCTATGAATTGTCAATGCTTACCAAAAAGACCGTCATGTCGCTGGCGCATCACACCTTTTACAACGGTGCCCTCGGCTCCTATCTGGAGAATGTCGGTGCGATATCTACCAAGGACCCCAATCGAAACAGGATCATCATCCGTTCACTCCTGACTGGCGAGAATCCCTGGTTGTTTTTCCCGGAAGGGGCAATGATAAAGGACAAGAAGATCATTGCCCGAGGGAAATTCTCTGTGTATTCCTATACGGGTGTCCGGCGGGCACCCCATACCGGGGCTGCGGTCCTTGCCCTGTGTGCCGAACTCTTTCGCCGGCGATTGTTCTACCTGCAAAAAAACAACCCTGATACGCTTCGTCGACAATTAAAGGTGCTTGATCTCAAGTCCATGGATGAAGTGACGCACAGCGAGATCTTCATCGTACCTGTCAATGTGACATATTATCCCATTCGCCCGGCGGAAAACGCCATTACCAGGTTCGCCTCCTATATCGCCAAGGACATACCCGCGCGAGTTCGGGAGGAGTTGCTCACCGAAGGTGCGATGCTCCTTTCCGGCGTGAATATCGATATATGCATAGGTAATCCCCTGGCCGTCAAGCATCTGCTTGATGAAAGGAGATTCAGGCACGAGATCGTCACCCCGAAGCCTATTGCCCCGAATGGGGCGCTCCCCTCCCGATCCCTTTTGTGCCGGATTGCCGGGAAACTGATGATGGATGCCATGGCCACCGTCTATCGAATGACCTGTGTGAACTATGACCACCTGATCGCCTATATCCTGAGGTATTATCCCGGCAGGCATCTCACCATGTTTGATCTGGCAGAGCGTCTTTATCTGGCCGTGGATGCGGTTTCCAAGGATGCATGCATTCGATTCCATCCCTTGTTCAACCAGAACAAGGTCGTTCAAATCTGTCATTCCTACAGGGAAACACTGACCGAGTTTCTCTCCGTGGCGGGAAAAAGCGGTACCATTACCCTGGAGGGGGAGACCATTTACAAGAAAAAATCAAACAAATCTGTGCCCTTTAATTTTCATACGATTCGAATCGAAAATATGTTTCAGGTCATTCTCAACGAGGTGGAGTACCTGCGCTCCCTCACCTGGAAACTGCGGCTCATTGCCTGGTATCCCCGATGGTTCATCCACCGGCGTCTGAGAAAGAGGCTTCTGAAATCCGCGCAGGCTGAATTCATCACCGACTACGCAACATATTACATCAAAAAGGACACCAAACCTCCAAGCATTGGTGCGCCTGTTTTTCTCCATCACCGGCGGGCAAGGGCCGGGGTGCTCATGGTACATGGATACCTGGCTGCTCCCGAGGAGGTCAGGCCGCTGGCCGAGAACCTTCATCACCATGGGTACACCGTGTATGCACCCCGACTTCCAGGGCATGGAACCAGTCCTGAGGACCTGGCCCAGAGGCGCTGGGAGGAGTGGCTGGAGTCGGTTGAACAGGGGTATCTGATGCTGTCGAACTGTTGTGAAAAGGTGGTCCTGGGCGGATTCAGCGCAGGGGCCACATTGGCGCTCCTTGCAGCATCCAATAACCTCTATGACAATGTCAAGGCCGTATGTGCGATCAATCCGGCCATGCGACTGCGAAAACGAACGGCCAGGATCGCGCCGGCGGTCATGCTCTGGCACAACCTGGCGGATAAACTCGTCAATGAGGAGAGCCGCCAGTACTTCGTGCCCAACAGGCCGGAAAATCCAGACATCAATTACTTGCGAAATCCCATCAGCGGCGTAAGGGAGTTGATCGAACTCATCGATGTCGTTTGGGAACGTCTTGACGCCATTACAGTCCCGGCATTGATCATCCAGGCCTCGGACGATCCGGTGGTTCATCCGGAGGGAAGCAAACAGCTTCATCAAAAACTGGGCTCCCGGGATAAGGAGTTGTTTATCTTCCCCCATGACCGCCATGGCATTATTCGCGGGGATGGTTCCGACCTTGTTTTTGCCCGGGTAGTGAAATTTCTTGACAGCAGGGTATAAACGGCCTCGTAATATCCTGTTTTCATGTCGTAAAATAATTCCTTAGCGGCGACCAAAGGCAACAAGACCCACCTTTTTCTCTAAGAACGCAACTTGAAGAAAAACCCCGCAAGCGCCCCTCGATCCCCTTTTCAAAACGGATAAAG
>JBLIRN010000047.1:0-20114 GCA_049472315.1 bacterium | reverse complement strand
ATGTTCTGGTCGAGTTTGAGCCTGAACATACGCCAGGGCTTTTCGGCATTGCTCGATTGGAGCGCGAACTTTCAGATATCTTCGGTGGCCGAAAAGTAGACCTCAGGACTGCGGAGGACCTCAGCCGGTATTTTCGCCAGGATGTCCTGCAAGAAGCGGAGCTGCAGTATGCACAAGGATGATGCGGTTCGCTTGCGACACATGTTGGATGCCGCACATGAGGCCATATGTTTTGCACGGGGCAGGGGTCGTGGCGACTTGGACGGCGATCGCATGCTGGTTTTGTCGCTGGTCAAGGATATCGAGATCATCGGCGAGGCTGCCTATCAAATCTCTGAAATCACGCAGGACCAACTCCGGGATATCCCCTGGGACGACATCATCGGCATGCGCCACAAGCTGGTTCATGCCTATTTCGATATCAACCTTGATATTCTCTGGCGTACCGTGCAGGATGATCTCCCTGCGCTCGTCGCTCTTCTGGAACCATTGCTCGCTCAGGAGAAGTCCTGAAAGAAAAGCTGATGGAGAGTGTGATGAAATTTCAGAAACTGAAAAACCAATAGCAGATGCCAGGGCCTGGGAAGGGAGATCAAGGTTATCGCACATGCACCCGCAAGTCTTGTCGACTCATAAAGCAACGGCATAAGAAAGCCATATAATGAAAGTTGCGGGTATCGATAGGTATTGTATGGCAAGAGAAATGATGGAATGTCCTGGAAAGGATGTGGTGAGCGCGGGCCGGAGCCGTTGTGGTGACTGCAATCAGGGGAGTAGTGGGCAATATCCTTTCTTGACCGGACTTGCAAGAAAGGTGTCCATTGACCCGGAGATTTCGTTCATCATCCTCTCCATATGGGAAGAGACGTTATCCGTGACGTAGATCCTGATGATTTCGAACCCCATTTCTCGGTAGCCACCTTCCGCATTTCGTCATGTACTTTGTTTGCAGGAATGGAGATAATACCTGAGTCCTTCCACTCCTTGTGCATTCCCTCCTGCTTAGCTCGGCGAGGATCGAAATGGAATGCTCCTTGACGAGTCCTCATAGTCGTCGACCCTTATGCGTGCCCCTTAGGCCGCCGGAGGTGGCCTAACTATTGGCTTATACCGTATGTTGCAGCTTATGACCGCCACCCTGTTTTTTCCACATTTGTTGGTTGTCGGGACGCTGATATTGCCCAGGTTGAGGAACCGTTTTTGATTCGAAGCCTTGATGATATCGTCGATGAGCGGCAGGTGGAAATACAACCCCAGTCTCAAATTCTTTGATTTCTCACGCATCCTTTTGAGGCGAGGGAGCCTGGTCCGGAAGTTAAATCAGCACATCTCAGGATGCGATTTGCAGCAGCATTCATTATCTTCCATGTGCGATCGCGTTAATGACGAATTTTACAACGTACCCCGTAATATGTGCTTTGCTATCTGGCCAGCGATTGTGCATGATTTGCCAAAGGCAGCGTTGTGACCACGACCTTGCTAATTGGCCCGTGCGAGGAATCCGCCGAACAGAATAAAAAACCATGCGGCGCATCCGGTAACCGCAGCGCCATAAATGAAGGCAGCCTGCGGGGAGATCCACTGCCAGAGGGCGCCCGCCGCGGCGCCTTCAATCACGCTCATCACCCCGATCGTGGCGTGGAAGGTTCCCAGGGCAGTGGCCTTGAGATGGGATGGCGCAAGGTCAGCGATAAACGCCCGCTCGTTTGCATCTACAATGGCGTTCACAACGCCGTATGCGCAAAAGAGCAGGATGAACGCCGGGAGGGACTGAAGGAATGCGAACCCAAGGGAGGTGATGGAAAAAAGGAGGTAGCCTGACACGAGCACCCGCCTTCTTCCCACCCTGTCGGAGAGAACGCCGAACGGAATCGCGCCTGCTGCATAGACGGCATTGGAGACTATATAAAGGATGATGGGGAGGAGATTTGCGGTCTTTTCAGGATAGATTCCCGAAAAAAATTCCTGTGCCCGCAGGATGAAGAACATGTAACTGAGATTCGCCAGGTAGAATATTGCGGCGATGAGAAGGAAGGCCCTGAGCCGGGGGGAGAGGCTGCGAATGCTGAGAGAAAAGGAGACCCGCTGGGGAACGCCCCTTGTCTCGGCCACGAATATCAGAGGGATGAGGGAGGTGAATGAAAGGATCGCGGCAACGAGGATGATCGCCCTAAAATCGAGCTTGAAGAACCAGTACAGAAGGAGTGCTACACCGGCGCCCCCTACGGCTCCGGCGGTGTCAAAGGCGCGGTGAATGCCGAATCCCCTTCCCCTGTGCAGGGGGGTTGATTCTGCAATGATCGCGTCCCGGGCGGCAGTGCGAAGGCCCTTTCCGATCCGCTCGAGCCCGGTAACCACCAGCACGTGCTGCCATATGCGCGAGGCCCCCAAAAGGAGCTTAAACAGGGCAGAGTTGAGGTATCCCAGAAACACAAATCGTTTTCTGTGGCCGGTCCGGTCGGAGAAATATCCGCTTGCTATCTTTACAAGACTCGATACGCCCTCGCGCACCCCTCCGACCAGACCCACCGCCATGCCCTTGCCTCCGAGTGCGGCAATGAATAAAGGCAGGATCGGCATGATCATCTCGCTGCTCAAGTCATTGAGAAAACTCACGAACCCGAGCAGAAACACATTCTTTATGCCATTTTCCCTCTGCCCCATTTCTTCTCCTTTTGTTATCCGGAGGGCAATGGAACGGCGACAGGTGCCGGCAATGGATTGTAATTGATCAATTGGCATTTGACAACGATTCCTCATGAATTCTATAGTAGGGGATGATTCGCCCGCAATAAATCAAAACCATGCATCCAAAGGGAGAGGGCAGGGGGAGATGATTCTCGGAAAACGGCTCGTTGTGGTGATGCCCGCATACAATGCGGCCAAGACGCTCAAGAAGACCTACCACGAGATCGACCGCACCCTGGTTGACGAGATCATCCTTACCGATGATTGCAGCTCCGACGACACTCTGTACATAGCCCGGGATCTTGAGCTTGTCCTGCTGCACCACGAGCGGAACATGGGATACGGGGCGAATCAGAAGACCTGCTATAAGAAGGCGCTTGAAATCGGGGCCGACATCGTGATCATGGTCCATCCCGATTATCAATACACCCCCAGGATCATCCCCGCCATCGCCTATCTCCTGGGTACTGGGTTCTACGACTATGTGCAGGGCTCCCGGATGCTGGGACGGGGGGCCATCAAGAGCGGAATGCCGTGGTACAAGTACGTGGCCAACCGTGTCCTCACCACCTTCCAGAACCTGGTGCTCGCCCAGGGCCTTTCGGAATACCATACCGGGTATCGGGGGTTCACCAGAAAGGTGCTGGAGACCCTGCCCATCCTTGAGAACAGTGATGATTATCTCTTTGACAACCAGATGCTCTGTCAGGTCATCTTTTTCGGGTTCAGGATCGGCGAGGTGAGCTGCCCGGCACATTACTTTGCGGAGGCGTCGACCATCAGTTTCTGGAAGAGCTGTCTCTATGCCCTCGGGGTTATAAGAACCACGTTCCAGGTGATCGGACAGAAGGCGGGCCTTTATAAGACCCCAATACTCAGCGCCGGCGGCAGAAAGCTAACGGTCCTTGATCGCGGGGAAGGTGCGCGGCAATGACCTCTTCGGTGATCCGGCAATGTTTGTTTTGGCAATATGTCATCGTGGAGGACATGTCTGCCTGTGTTCCCGGGCTGAAGGTTCAAAATTGGCATTCCCACCGGCGGCCTGTGCGGTTGTCAACATGAATCGTGTATGGTATAGTTCACCCCTGAATCGACAGCGGTTTTTCCCGTGGCGGGTATGAATGGTTATCCATGACACGAACAGGACGGTGGTGCCTGATCAGATATGTACTCTATGCGGAGGGTCTTCCCTCATTCCTTGCTTCACCTTTCACGAGTTCGGCACGTCGCTCCTGATATGCCGGGGATGTGGCCTGATGGTCACGTATCCCCTTCCTGACAGCGAACAGATCCATGCCAGATATCAGGATTCGTTTTACTCACCGGAGGGTGAGCGGTTTTCGAAATCGGCGGAGCGGGTCTCCCGATTTTTCCGTACACAAAGGGCGTCCTATGTGGAGAGGGTGCTTGGGAGGAAGGGGTCAATCCTGGATGTCGGTTGTGGCAGGGGAATCATGATCCATGAGCTGCGCAAGCGGGGGTGGCAGGTGGCGGGGACCCAGGTTTCCGCTACCGCCGGGTCATATATACGAAAGGCCTTCGGGATTGATTGTTTTGTCGGCGAGTTGCCCCATGCGCCGTTCAAAAGGCGTTCATTCGACATCGTCACCATGTGGCATGTGCTTGAACACCTGCGTGATCCCCTTCTCTACCTCCGCTGTTGCCGGGGGCTGCTAAAACCCGGCGGCTATCTGCTGATCGAGATCCCCAATGCCGGAAGCTGGTCTGCGAGGATGACAAAGACCGCCTGGATGGGGTGGGATCCCCTCCACCATCTCCACCATTACACCCCGCGCACCCTTGGCCTTGCACTGCAAAAGACCGGGTTTTCCCCCATCTCATGGGATTCCCTTTCATGGGAATACGGGCCCTTCATCACACTCCAAAGCCTCTTAAACCTCTTTATGAGGAGGGATGCCCTTTTTGAGCACCTGATGATTGTACGTCAACAGAGAGGGGCACGGAGGCGAGGGTACAGGCAGGGGGCTCTCCTCTTTCTTCATGCCTTTTTCGGGGCGATTCCCGCGCTGTTCATTTCCGTTTTTTCGGCGGCATGCGGGTGCGGAGAGGTCATCAGGGTGATCGCCCAGGCAACCGATGCATGATTCCATGGGTGCCGCGTGACTACTGAATGACGTGGTCTATATTTTGCAGTTTAAGAAAATGATTTTGGGATATTTTCCGATAAACAGGTATAAGGTTACTGTGACCATGGAGGTGTTATCCCTATGAAATCAAGGTACTATTTGTTTTTAGTTCTGCTCCTGCCTTTTCTTTTCACCGGATGTATTCATGACGCGAATGTGCACAATTACGGCAAACAGGGCCCAAAATATGCAAATTTGCTTCACGAGGACTATCAGGGTGTATTTGCAGAGGATGGGGAGGAGGGGTTCTCCCAGGAATCAGGCAGAAGGTCCATAGAGGAAATGGAAGGGGAGCAATCCACCTTTCAGGAAGGCACCGAGGCCGGCTTCGAGTCTGCCGAATCGGGGGAGTACACCACCAATGTCGGAGACGGCAAGGGAAGCGGGTACACCCCTGAGAACAGCTTTGCCTCCTTTTACGGGCCGAACGGCTCGCTCATGTCCGCTGCCCCTATCGAGGAGATTCACACCACCCAGGAGAAGCAGGACAAGCTGGACGAGGCCTTGGGCCTCTGCCAGGAGGCACAGGATGAGTGGCAGGGCGGAAATAGTGAGATGGCACTGGAACTCCTTGATAGGGCCTACGAATTGCTTATCAACGTGGAGACCAATGGGGATGCGGAGATCTTTCAGCAGAAGGAAGACATCCGGTTCCTCATCTCCAGGAGGATCGTCGAGATCTATGCCTCCCGGCAGCGGGTGGTAAACGGGAAGCACACTGAGATCCCGCTGGTCATGAACGATATCGTGAAGCGGGAGATCAAGGGATTCCTCGGCCCCGAAAGGGAGTTCTTCCTGGACAGCTATGCGCGGTCCGGACGATTTCGTCCCATGATTCTCGATGAACTAAGGAAGTCGGGCCTTCCGGACACACTTTCCTGGCTGCCCCTAATCGAGAGCGGGTTTCTGATCCGGGCCCTTTCCCGTGCCCGAGCCCTCGGCCTGTGGCAGTTCATTCCGTCAACCGGCTATAAATTCGGGCTCGAACGCGACCAATGGATCGACGAGCGCATGGACCCCGTAAAGGCCACCAGGGGCGCCATCGAATACCTTACCCAACTCCATCACATCTTTGGTGATTGGACCACTGCACTGGCTGCGTATAACTGCGGAGAAGGTACCGTACTGCGGGTCATCCGGAGCCAGCATATCAACTACCTGGACAACTTCTGGGATTTATACTCCCATCTTCCCTCGGAGACGGCGCGCTATGTGCCGCGATTCATGGCTGCCCTCCACCTGATAGAGAATCCGGAGCAGTACGGGCTGGAGTTGCCTCCACTCCTCGATCCGCTTCTCTACGAGGAGATCACCGTTGACAGGCAGATCCAGCTTTCCGACCTCGCCGCAAAGATAGGGGTGGGGGCCAAGGAATTGATCGATATGAATCCGGAATTGCGCCACAAGGTCACCCCGGACAGCGAATATGCCTTGAAGGTTCCGGTTTCTATGACGGAGATCGCCCTTGCCAGCCTGGACGAAATTCCCTCCTGGAGACCACCTCAGCCGCAGTATGTGTATCACCGCGTCAGAAAGGGTGAGACCCTTTCCCATATCGCCCAGAGGTATCGTACCAGCATCCGGAAGATCGCCCGCGCCAATAACATTCGACGATATAACAGGCTCAGAATCGGACAGCGGCTCAAGATCCCCGTTCGCAAGGGAAGCATCCCCGTCCTGGCAAGCGCCGGCGGTGGCGGCGGATTGAAGACCTTCAAGGTGAGGAAGGGGGATTGCGCCTATGATATCGCCAGGATGCACGGCATGCGCCTCAACGATTTTCTCTCCCTCAACAATCTCAGCAGACGAAGTGTGATCTACCCCGGACAGGAGGTCCTGGTCAGGGGTCGCTGAAAATCATTCCCTTTTTGCCCGGTTGAAATAGCCGAAGGTGAGGTTCGGAAATACCTCCTGGAGGTCTGCCATCAGGCTGGGCAGCGGATACCGGGGACCTTCGGTCGTTACTGCGGCACAGTAGATATCGGGATCGATGTTCAGGTTCCTCATCTGGATTTGATCGATGCCGGTCTCCCAAATAAACCGCACCAGACGGTCACGCTCTTCCTCCCTGTCCGTGACACCCGGAAATACGAGGAGATTTATTGCGGAGGAGGCGCCTGCCTCACGGGCCAGGATGAGCGACTCTTTGACCTCCTGCAATGAGAACCCCATTGGCCGATGGTATGCAGTGAAGAACGGCGGATGGGGTGAATTCAGACTGACCCGGATGCTGTCCATCCCTGCCCTGCAGAGCCGGTCGATGACATCGGGCTTGCTCCCGTTCGTATTGAGGTTGATGATTCCTCGCGAGGTGTGTGTTCTGAGCCGTTTTACTGCCCGTTCGATCACCCCCGCCTGGAGGATGGGCTCGCCTTCACATCCCTGTCCGAAACTGGCGATCGGATCCTCCGCCTCCGTGAGGTGAGGGAGGGTGATGTCACAGATCTCTTCCACGGTGGGCACGAAGCTGATCCTGCCATGAGGGGCGGGGCAGCATCCGGCGGGCTGCAGCGAGATGCATCCCAGGCATCGGGCGTTGCATCCGGGCGAGGTGGGCAACGGCAGTTCCCATCGGCGATAGAAGCAGTTCTTGGCGGCAAAGCAATGATACTCCAGGGCGCAGCGCGCCAGATGGCTGAGGAGCCTGTTGCCGGGCATGCGGGAGAGTGCCTCGCGAACCAGTCCAGCGAGTCCCTCGTCGTCCTGAAAGAAGACCGGGTCCCAGTGAGGATTCGGATCCACCTGGATACCGGTAGCCCAGAATTTGCCCTCCTTCCATCCCACAGCAGCGTACGCCCAGAGGGGGAGTGTTGGCGCATCCTCCAGGAGGCGGGCTGCCGGGAGGAGTGTCCTGACATATCCGGGGGGGAGGAAGGCGGCAACTGCAAAGCACATTCCTGTGCGGCCCTTGGTCGTTGCTTCGGTACAGGGTCCGATACGGTTTTTCTCCCTGTCCCATCCCAGGGGTGCTCGGCCGGGCATGTAAAAAAGGGTGCTCCCGAAGGGGAGGGGCACCAGTTCGTCGGGCTGGGGCAGGCACGGGGTGCGTCCGGACATGCCCGCCATGCCCATAGCGTGATGATCGAAGATCCTTCCCTCTATGTCTGCAACAACGAGAGAGGGGAGATCGTCAGGGGACGGGATGGGTTCATTGATCTTGGAGGACATTGATGAGGTCATCCAGGGTGAAGATGGATTCCAGCCGGAGGCCGGCTCGAAGAATCGACTCCTTGCCCCCTTCGTCCCGATCCACCATCGCCAGGATGTGATCCACCTCGATGCGGGCCTCCCTGAGCCGCTCCACTGCAGTAAGAGAGGACCCCCCCGTGGTCACCACATCCTCGAGGACCACCACCCGGGCCCCTTCCTCGATCTGTCCCTCTATGGCCTTTTTGAGGCCTCTCTCCTTTGCCTGTTTGCGAACGACGAAGGGCTGAAGGGATACCCCCTGGCGGAAGGCGTGAATCGATGTGGCGAGGGCAAGGGGGATGGCGCCGAATTCGAGACCACCCACACCCTGCAGGTTGCACCCCTTGATCCTTTCGTAGATCACCTCACCGGTCAGAACGAGACCTTCGGGGGTGAGGGTGGTGGTCTTGCAATCGATATAGAACTGACTCATCCTGCCCGAGGCCAGGCGGAAGCTGGGTGTGGGGCTGTAGTGGTAGGAAATGTTGGCGAGAAGCGTAAGAAGCCTCTGTTCCGATTCGGTCATAACCTGTTCCTTTCTCGATACCCCTCCGTTGTGACCTGCACGCCGGGATTCATGCGGCATGTCCGGAGCACAGGGAACGCGGGTGTATTCAGGGGACCATGGGAGGAAAATGGAGTCCCATGGTTTCGTCCAAACCATGCATCAGGTTCATATTTTGAAGGGCGGAGCCGGCCTGTCCCTTGACCAGGTTGTCGATTTGCCCGATAACAAGGCAGGTTCCCGTTGCCTCGTTCACGTACACCGACAGGAGACAGAAATTGGAACCCCTCACGTCCTTTGAGGAGGGCGCCTGATCCGGAGGAAGTACACGCACGAACGGCTCGTTGCGATAGAATTCGCTGTAGAGATCGAATAAGCGGGAAAACCCCCATCCCTCCTCGATCGTTCCATAGGCACACACCATGATACCCCGGGTGACGGGGACCACCTGGGTATTCAGGAAGACCTTGCACGCTCCCCCTGCCTGGAGCGAGAGCTGACGTTCGATCTCCACCACGTGCTGGTGCATGCCGATCTTATAGGCATTCATGTTTTCGTACCTGGCCGGATAGTGGAACGCCGCAGAGGGTTTCTTGCCGGCACCCGAGACCCCGGTCTTTGCATCGCAGGTGAGCCTACCGACATCCACCGCCCGTGCCTTTACCAGCGGGGTGAAGGCCAGGATGGTGGCCACGGCGAAGCACCCCGGATTCCCTACGAGGCGTGCCGTTGCTATGGCGCTGCGGTTAAGCTCCGTGAGCCCGTATGTCGCCTCTTTCAGGAGTTCGGGCGCTCGATGGGTGGTGGGCTTGCCGATCCTTTTTGCATAAGCGGCATACATTTCAGGGGTGGAAAAACGAAAATCGCCGCTATAGTCGACAATCTTGACGCCTTCGGCCAGGTAGCGGGGTGCCCGATCCATGGCCACGCCGTCCGGGGTCGCAAAAAAAAGGGCATTGGCCGCTCCATCCCCGGGATGGTCATCCTCGGGGGGAATGACGGGGAGATCGCAGAATCCCCTCAGGTGAGGATACACCTCACTGACGGGTATGCCGGTATTCTCGACATCGATCAGCGCCACAATCGTTGCCTCCGGGTGTCTGACCAGGAGCTCGATCATGCCGACACCGCCGTATCCGCACGCGCCGAAGATCTTGACCTTGAGCATGGAGGGTTCCTTTCTTCGCGAAATGGTTTCAGTGCATCCGCAGCGTTTTCCCGAAATAATGTAGCATGTTCCCCGCACGGAGGGCAAGTCCCTCTATATCGCTCCGTAAACATGTCTGCCCGCCATAATGAAATGTCTAAATTGGAATTGCCGGGAAGGATAAAAGGTCTTGATCTTGTTCACCTGCGATGGTAATGTTTATGTGGTGTAAGGGAATGAATGCGGGACCCATGCACCGGATTTGCATATGATGTATACTAAGAAGAATTCATGTCTTCACAATACGGAAAAAATCCACTCGTCGCACCCTTAAGAGGGTCGATTCCGGTGGAAAGGAGGAATAATGAGATTGCACCATTTCAGACACATGGCAACAGGTGTGGTGATGGCACTCCTGGTATGCCTTTTCCCCGCCTCTGCCCGGGCCAAGAGGCTGAATATCCTGATGTTCATGTGGCAGGGAGAGACCGGGACCGAAAAGGGATTCAAGGAGGCGCTGTCTCAGGAATTTACCGACCAGAATATCAACTATGTCGTCGTTGACGCCTATAAGGATGTAAATCGGCTGAAGGATCTGATCGATCAGACCGATCAAACGCAATACCAATTGATCTATACCTACGGTTCGACCATAACGTCGCGGGTTGCCAAGGCGTATACAAAGACCCCCATCGTCTTCAACAAGGTCTTGGATCCCATAGGCTACAGGATCATCGAATCATGGGACAGCAAACAGAAGAATCTGACGGGGGTGTCCATCGCCATTCCCACCTCCCTTCAGATAGAGCTGATGCACAAGGTTTTCGGGGCAGGGAACATCGGACTGATTTACAGCCCCACGGACAAGGGATCGATGGAATTGAAGGAAGAGATGGAGGCCATACTCGAGAAAAAGGGTATGGAACTGATTCCCTTCGAATTCACGAAGAACTTCACTTCACTCAGCGCCTACGTCGACAGGATCGCCGGTCGGGTCAGTTGTATATACCTGCCGACTGATCGGGATGTGGTGGGATACATCGAGCGTATCTTTTCCACCGTCAACCGGAGGCAGGTTCCCACCTGCATGACCAGTACCTCCGTTCTGGAGAGGGGAGGGACCCTGTGCCTCAGCGTTGACTATGTCGAGGTCGGTAAGATGGCCGGGAAACTGGCCGCGAAGATCCTCAAGGGGATACCTCCTGCCGATCTCCCTGTGATGCGGCCCACGGAGGCGGAAACAAGGCTCTACGCCAACTCCTATGTTCTGAAAAAGTTGAAGATGGAACTCCCCAAGGAATTGAATATCCAGTACTTAGGGAAATGAGAACAGGGCTGTTGACGCTCCCTCTCCCGTCCAGCGCGGTTTCGTTCACGAGCATATGAGGCCTTGGTCCGTGAGCCATTGATCATGATCATGCCATTGGGCAAGTTCTCTCCTTGCAAGTGTCGATAGTAATAGTAGTAGCGTCAATGGATACGTATGAAAAGGGCCGGCCTTGGGGCGCCCTTTTGAGCACACGAGACAACAGGGATGTACCATGGGATTTGAACCGGGAACCGACGCCCAGTCCGGGCATGAAAAAACAGGGGCAACCGGCGGGCTTTCCTCCCACTTGAGGAGGTTGTGGCATCAGGATCCCGTCCGTTTCGCCTTCTGGGCCGGCGGGATCTTTGTGGCTGCAATTGCTGCCATGTCGCTTATTCTTGAGTATTCCTACCGGCCGCAGTCCTGCATCCTCTGCCATGAAATGAAACCCGCCCACGAGACATGGGAGCGATCGTTTCACGGGTCTCTCACCGGGAGCAAGGAGGATTGCCTGGCATGTCACACCGCCCCGGGCTTCGGGGGGAAGATAAAGGCGAAGCTGGGGGGGCTCGTGTTCCTGTGGAACCATGTGACTGACAGTTACGATGCGGATATAAAGGCGGAGAAGCCGGTATACTGCGTGCGCCAGGGATGCCATACCGACCCGTGGACCATGGACCGGGGCTCTTCGATCCGTGTCAACCATGCCCTTCACATATCTAAAGGGTATGCCTGTGTGGTGTGCCATGACCGGATAGCCCACGGTCTCGATCCGCAAGGGAAAAACCTCCCCACCATGAAGGATTTTTGTTTTCCCTGCCACAACGACGAGATTGCCTCCCGGAGCCAGTGCGAATACTGCCACATCTACCAGGAGGCCATGCTGCTGGGGGACATCGGGGGCGGTGTCCCTGCGGGCGAGGCCTCCGCCCATCAGCGTGTCCGTCTGGACTGCGTGGACTGCCATACTCAGGGGTGCGTGCCCCGCCCTGTCCAGACTTGCCTGGAGTGTCATGATGGGCAAACCTTATCCCAGGAGGAGCAGGAGAGGGTGGTGATCACCCGCACCCTGAAGACGCTGGAGGATCGTCTCCCCGCGCTGGCCAAGGGCATTCGAAGGGCCGAGGAAATGGGGCAGGACATAAGCCGGATCAACGGGATTTATACCCTTGCCCGGGATGTTTACCTCTTTGTGAAGGCTGACGGGAGCAGGGGGGCCCACAATCCCGCCTACTCCAGGATGCTTCTGGAGAATGCCGTGAACAGGGTCTCATTTGCGTTCCTGGTGATCGATCAGATACCGAACCTCGCCCTGTGAGAGCACGCCAATTCCACTTTCTTGCCTTTACTTCGGGGGCGGGGCAGCCATAGGCAATGTTTAGAAGGCCTCCCATATCGCTGCACAAACACACCTTCCCTCCACTGTACACTGTCAAAATCGGAACTGTCACTGAGAATGGATATGGTAAGAAAAACGATTGATTGACAAGGAATTGTAGCTTATCACTTCATGGGGTTTCGAGGGGATAGCGGTTCAGCGGCTGTAGTTGAATACCCTTCTCCCCACATTGATGGACTCGAACACAAGCTCGTAGGCGAGGGTGATCTCGGTGTTGGTGGAAAACCCGCACACCCCGCACTGCACGGTGCCACGGTTCTTTACATAGCATCCCTGGGTGATGGTGCCGTCAGGCTCGATACTGGCGATCATCCAGTCCTTGCACCGGGGGGTCCAGTTATTGGTCTTCAGGTTTTCCAGTGCCCGGAATGAATTGATCACCGGCCATCCCTCACGCTTGAGCCGGATGAGCTCGTCGAGCACGGTTATCCTTTGTCCGTTGGTGAGCATCAACTGGTCCGTTTTTTCATAGGGGTAGTAGAACTGAATGGTCATCCCCTTAACCTTGTCCTTCAGAAACTTGACCAGATCGGGTATCTCCTTCCAGTTGAGGTTGTTGATGGTGGTGTTGACATAGAGGTTGGGGTGGGCGCAGGATTCGATGTTTGCGATCACCTTATCGAAGATCTCCCGGCCTCGGATGTGGTTATGCGTCTCCCGGAGCCCGTCCAGGCTCACCCAGAGGCTGTTGCAGTCAAGGTCCAGGGATACGGTCCCGTTTGTGGTCACCCCTACGCTCAAGAAATAACGTTTCGCCTCATTCACCACATCCTGGAGCCCGTATGGTCCATCGCGCCAGAGGAAGGGTTCCCCGCCCTCGATGAGAAGGATCCGTATCCCCATGGCGTGGAGCCTCTTTAAAACCTCCTGTATCTCAGTAAAGGTCATCTGGGGAAGGTTTTCGTGCCAGAAGGGGCAGTGGCGGCAGGTGAGGTTGCACGTATGGGTGATCTTGAACCCGGCAAGAAGCGGGGTCCTTCTGCCCAACAACCGGGTGCTGAAGTAATACTTCAAGAAAGTGAAAAACCATCCAACCTTCATAAAATGTTACCCTTATATCGTAAAAGATATGGATAAATTCCCCTTGTGTTTATTGTACTCGACGCCTCGGTTCAGTGCAAACCTCACCCATGCGATTCATCGAATTCGATTTGTATCAGCATGGGCGAACATCTTTGCTTGTCACTCCCTTACATGCCCAGCATACGAATTGCTGTCCGCAATTCCTGCGGAGTAAAAAAATGGGGACGCGGCCTTCCCTTATGGCATTTTGTAGCAAATGTAATACCAGAGCCGGGCCAGGGGGTGCCCGTCTGCATACCCGAAGGGGTTTGGGGTATCGATTCCGGACATGCAGGAATACCAAGCAGGCGTGCCCTGCCGGGCGAATATGGCAAAAGGCCCGGGGATGGTCTCCCCGGGCCTTTTGCCGGTTTGATCGGGCGCAGGGCATAATCATTGCGGGGGCGCAAGCCCGGAGCAATCCTTACACCTTATTTGGCATACAGCACAGTATCCTATGGGTGATGCAGCCCATGCGCTCTCGAGATTTCATGTCAGTACTCAATCTGCCTCCTACCAGAGTGTTCCCGAGAATGAGCTCACACTCGGTATCCCTACCCCGTAATAGGCGATGATGTCAGTTGGAGGGGTGGGATTGGGGAAAACCCCGTACAGAAGCCGGATATCCGGGAAGCTTGGGCTTCCTCCCCACGACCAGGGAGAGGAGCCTCCAAAGAGCCCTCCGAAGATTCCGCCGAAGAAGCCTCCGAAGAAGCCCCCGAAGGGGGAGGACCAGCTTCCGGAACCCCAGGGGGAGCTCCAGGATGAGCCCCATCCCCAGGGAGAGCTCCACGATGAGCCCCATGAACTCCATGGATTATAGCTGTTAAAGGGATTGGACCACCCGAACAGCCCTCCTCCCGACCAGGGTGAATAGCCGCTCGAAGGCGGATTGATCCCGTACAGGAGGTAGTTGTTTGAGGGCGGGGTGTACCCGATCCCGACCCCGTATTCGGGCACCGGTGCTGCGTAGATGGCTATGGCTGTATTGCCGCCGAACGTGGGGAAGAGTGTCTGCGTGCTCTGTCTTTTTTCCAGGGGTTCAAAGAATATATGCGGCATTGTCGTATCACTCCCTTCCTTTGCTTTCGATCCGATGAAAGCAATACGGGTTGTTGAAAAAGCAACCGGTAAAGCAATAGGCCGTGGATTTACATCCACCACGGCAGATGTGACCGTATTCGCAATCCGCGCAATCCCCTTCGAGCATATTCACTCGAAAATCTCGATTGTAGGAAAAGGCCCCCGGCCTCTCCCATATCGCCTTAAGGGGCTCCTTGCGCACGTTTCCTTCGATGAATTCGGGCAATGAGGGCATGGAGAGGCATCCCTTGATGTCCCCGTTTGCATCGACGCCCATGGCCTGGATTCCCGCATAACAGCCGGTCCAGAAGGGCAGCCTGGCAGTGGGGCCCGCCCTCAGGACCTCCTCGCTTCTGCCGAAATAGCCGATATTGTCCGCAATATCCAGGCGCAGTCGACGTTCCTCCCGCACCTTCAGGGTGAAGCGCTCGAGCTCCGGGAGGTTCTCCGGCTGGATGATATAGTCGCTGTGCTCGCACAGCCTCCCACGGGGAACCCCTATCTGGATCTGCCAGATCTCCACCCGTTGCTGAAGTATCACCTCGTAGAGGCCGTCCAGCTCCGGGAGGTTGTCCCTGCAGATGGTGGTGACCACTGCGGTGGATATCCCGTTTTTTTGAAGGATGTCGAGGGCATCCAGTGCCCGCTTGTAGCAGTCGGGCTTTCTGCGGATCTTCTCGTGTGTTTTTTTGAGACCGTCGATACTGACGGCCACGTTGGTGAGGCGTGCCTTTGTGATCCGGTCGGCCAGCGCCTGGTCCATGGCATACCCGTTGGTGATGGCATTCACCCGCACCCCGTTCGACCCAAGACACACGGCGAGGTCATCCCAGTCCTCCCGCATGAAGGGCTCACCCCCGAGCAGGGTGAGAATCTCGCACCCCATCTCCCCGAGCTGGCGGCAGAGATCCAGGGCCTCATCGTGATTCAGCTCCTCCTGCCTGGCATGTCCGGCGGTGGACCCGCAGTGGGCGCAGTTCATGTTGCATCGCAGGGTGAGCTCCCAGACCACGTTCTTGGGATAGAACCTGATCCGGTCCAGGAAGTACCTGGGTCGCTCCTTAAGGAGTTTGAGGATATAGCGCTGCTGCATCGGTAATCTCCCGGTGAACCTGCTCCGCCTCAAGCAGGAAGCAGGGATTCAACCCATAAACGCGGAGGATCCAGCATCCCCCCCTGCACACGGAAAGGTGAGGACATCGCCGACATCCCTCCGGAAGGGATTCGGGTGTTTCTTTACGAAAAGACGCGAATCCCTCCTGCCATATTATGCTTGGTGTATCCTTCGTGCAGTTTCCCTCACGGATATCCGGACGGGACATGGCCTGACAGCCCTGGATCGTTCCATTGGTAGTAATGCAAAAGGTGTTCCAACCGCACCCGCAGAAGAACGGGGATGGACGCAGGAATTGCTCCAGGGGACCAAGGTAGCCGAATTGTTCCCCCGCCTCCACGGGGAACCCGCGTGTTCGGGCCTCCAGGATGAACTTGAATGCCCCCTTCACTGCATCGGGCGTGTTGCGCTCCGGCCGGCCGTTTTGGTATACCTGCGGCTGTATCTGCATCAGATTCGCGCCCGCCCTGAACACATCCTCCGCCAGACGGGGGAGCCCCCCGAGGCTGTTCTCGAGGAGGATCGTGGACACGCAGATCCTGGGCACGCCGATATCGTGGAAGAATTCGATCCCCCTGATCCCTCGCTCATAGGAATCCTGCGTATTGCGTATCCTGTTTTGGACGTCGCCGTAGCCGTCCAGGGTCACCACCACCGAATCGAGGTTGAGATCGGCGAGCGCGGCAAGGTGTTCCTCGATGACCTGCCCATTGGTGGTCAGGCCGAGGGGAAGCCCCTTTCCCTTGGCATAGCCGGCGATAGTAAAAAGGTCATCGCGCAGCATCGGCTCTCCGCCGGTAAGGGAGAGGAACTCGCATCCCATGCCCGCAAGGTCGTCCACCACCTTTTGTGCCTGGTCAGTGGTGAGCTCGGTGTTTTGTTTCCCCCCGGCTGCTGTATCGCAGTGAGGGCATTCAAACTGGCATCGCTCGGTGACCACCCATTGCACGAACCGCGGCACCAACCCCCCCTCCGCGGTGCGCGTGGTATAGCGATCAATGAGCGACTCGGGCGCGCCGGCCCCTTCCGGAGCAGCCGCTTGGGGTGAGGTTTTTCGGTACGCGATAGGTGGCTCCGCAGTCGGGATCGCTGTCTTTCCCTTTACCGGGAGGGATTCGGCAGCCGGGGCTGCTGCATCACCCTCAACAGGAGGGGATTCCGTACCCGACGGCTGGATGTCCCGGGCGGTCTTTAACACCTCGCCCACCCTGTCCAGGAAGGGGCTCAGGAGGTTTAGCGGCATGGGGAAGAGGATGGTGGAACCCTTGTTCGAGGAGATATCCCGAAGGGTTTGCAGGTAGCGGAGCTGCAATCCCTGAGGATTCTGGGCGAGGATCCTTCCCGCATCCGCCAGGGTCCGGGAGGCCTGATACTCTGCCTGGGCATCGATGAGCCTGGCCCTCCGCTCCCGCTCCGTCTCCGCCTGTTTGGCCATGGCCCGTTTCATCTGCTCGGGCAGGGTGACCTCCTTGATCTCCACGATGGAGATCCGGATCCCCCACTGTTTGGTGTGTACGGAGATGATCTTCTCCAGTTGTTCGTTTATCTTGGTCTGCTGGCTGAGCAGATCATCCAACTCCACCTGCCCGAGCACGTTGCGAAGCGTCGCCTGGGCAATGAGGAAGGTGGACTGATAGATGTCCTGGATCGTGATGACCGCGCACGAGGGGTCGGTGATCTGAAAATAGACCACCGCGTCCACGGTGACCGGCACATTGTCTCGGGTCATGATATCCTGCCGCGGAACATCGATGGATACCAGCCGAAGGTCCACCGTCTTGATCCGGTCAAAGAGGGGGATAAGGAATATCAGGCCGGGACCCTTGGTGGCGAGCAGTTTTCCAAGGCGGAATACCACGGCCCGTTCATATTCCTTCATGATCTTCATCGAAGATCCTATGAGGGCAATACCGCCCAATATGATCAACAGTATCTTCAGAAATGCATAGTTCATTGTCGTCTCCCTCGAACAGGTTAGACCCTCATAATGATATACCAATGCGAAACAGGTTGACCGCAAACCAGATGAGTCCCAGCACCGAGAAGAGCGAGAAGAGGAGCGCGAGCAACCCGTAGAGTGAAAGCCAGTGAAAACGCCGGGTGCGCAGGTACTTCCAGGCCTTCTGGCGCAAGTTGATGGTCCGGGTGAAGTCGGAAAGGAGCCAATATCCGTCGCCGTTCACCAGGGGATTGAGAATGATGCTCCAGCGGGTGTACTGCAGTATGAGCAGCGGCGTCACGTAGTATTCCAGGGAGGGGTTGTAGAGCGCCAGAAAGATCAGCAGGGTGTTGAACACGAGGTCCGCGAGGAGCCCCGCCGAGTTGATGAGCAGGCGAATGTTGCGCGGCAGGCACCAGGACGGATGGGTATCGATATAGACCGCGGGGAAGACCCACAGGAAGGTGAATCCGAGGCGTGGAGGGAAGTAGGGGCGCGAGGTGAGATAGTGTCCCAGTTCGTGCAGTATGATGGGGAGCATGGAGAAAAGCCCGAGGAGCAGGGTCTCGTACCAATGACTGAGGCGAAAGGTGTGGGCCACGCCCTGGAAATATTCGATCTGGATCGCGGCGAGCAGGATGAAGAGAAACACGAAGGGGGCGATATGGATGTCATCCGTCTGGTATGCCTGGGAGATCTTCCCCTCCCTGGGGGAAACGACGGCCCCCTCCTGCTGCAGGTTGGTCAGGAGCCTTCCGAGTTCCTGGGGATCAACCTTATACTTTTTGCAGAGCGTCTCCAGCGGTATTCCCGTGTTCAATTCCAGGAGCAGGCGAAGGGTGAGCCAGTCGACGTGGAACAGGCCCTTTGTGGGGGTCCTGATCCAGAGGGTCCCGTCGTCAAGAAAGCCGTATTCGAAACGAAACCGCAGGTGATAGGATTCCTTCCCGGACAGAATGGTAGGGTCGGGAGGGTTGCCAGTAATCGCTCTGTGAGGATTATGGGTTTCCAAACTACTCGCTCCTCCGGAGTTCTTTGGTGTTCATCCAGTGAATCGTGGTTTCTCATAGCTTACTAAAGCGCGGGGCGTCGTGCAACAACAATCGCGCTCCCGCGACCCGATGACCTTTACTACCCCTGAGGCAAGGAGTGATGAGGGTTTTTCGGGCCTTATCCCATACAACGACCACTCTCTGGAACTGGTCAACCCTCCCGAGGAGGTTTCTTATATCAATTTGACGGGCATTTTTTATAGCACTTACGTTGTTACATGCGCGATTTGCGTAAAGTTTTCGTCATCCCCGGCCGATAAAGGAATTAGACACAGAGGTGTCAGTGCCGATGTCTATCACCATCCATCAACCATTAAACCTCGATCACGGGGATTGACACCTTGTTGTGAAGTATGGGGGTACGGTAAGGGTATGACTCATCCTTCGGACAATATATTCGAGCTTCTGACCCATCACCTGTCGGACAACGTTGTGGTGCGCATGAGGTTCTTCGGCCTCGATATGAGCATCACGAAGTACGTGATCTTCATGTGGATCACCTCCGCATTGCTTTTTTTCGGCCTGTATATGATCGCCCGGAAGTACAGGAAGCGGGGGACCGGCGCCCCGGACCGCTCCATGGTCATGCTGGAGCTTTTCATCGAGTTCGTCCGGGATGACATTGTCCGCCCCTTCATAGGACCTTCCAGGGAGCGGGCATACCTGCACTTCTTCTGCACCCAGTTCCTGTTCATCCTGGCGTGCAACCTGATGGGTCTGATCCCCCATTCGGTGACCGTGACCTCGAACCTGGCGGTTACCATGGGATTAGCTTTGGTCACCTTTGTCTTTACGCAGGTGTACGGCATGGTCTTGAACGGTCCCCTGACGTACTGGAAGCACCTGGTGCCCGAGGGGGTGCCGTGGTTCCTTGCCCCGATCATAGGGCTGAACGAATTCATCAGCATGTTCAGCAAGCCCTTCGCCCTCATGATACGGTTGTTTGCCAACATGCTGGCAGGGCATATCGTCATCTTTGTGATCCTCTACCTGGTCATCATGTTCAAGAATGTCTTCATCGGGATCTTTACGGTACCCACTGCAGTGGCGGTAAGTCTGCTGGAGATCTTCATATGCCTGCTGCAGGCATATATATTCACCTTTCTCTCCGCCATCTTTGTCGGTATGGCGGGAGAGGCGCATTGAAAGGTAGCGTTTAACAGTAACGTGTAGCACACAAAGGAGGGTATGGATATGGTACCAAACATCGCAGCATTAGGAGCCGCACTCGGCGCAGGATTGACGGCAGTGGGCGCCGGCATCGGGATTGGTCTGATCGGCGGGGCATCCCTTCAGGGGATCGCCAGGCAGCCGGATACCCTGAATCCCCTCAGGGCCACCATGCTCATCGGCGCAGCCCTCGTCGAGGGGATCGCCCTCTTCGCCCTGGTGATCTGTATCATCGTGGCCACCAAGTAGCAACGGGAGGGGGATGGTCCGATGCTCGACATCATCAGGGAAGGGCTCTTAGAGATCCAGC
>JBLIRN010000046.1:0-21301 GCA_049472315.1 bacterium | reverse complement strand
AGAGAGGATGATTTCAGCACGTTGATCCCATCCTCAAATGCCTTGGGCGTTGAAATTGACTTGATTTCAACGGCAAACCTTGCCGTGCTGTTCCGCCATGACGCCTCGATAAAAGCATCGATACGACGGTTTCCGCCTGGGTCCGGCTGACGTTGAAGAAGGCGGAATGAGAGAGGAGGAAGTGAAAACTTGCCTCTCCGTAATTGTTCCATCACCTCTTTTTCAGTCAGTATTTTCCTGATTTTTTTCATTTTCTTAAACAAGAAAATAACAAATTTCAGGAAAACTTGCAAGGTGTATTGTATGACTTATTGACCTGCCGTCGCTTCACCAAACCCTTTCCTTCGCTAAGGACCGAGAGGGGCAGTTTCGGGTTGTCCCTCCTTCCTTTCGTCCTTCCCTTTGTCGGGAATCATCTATGTGATGAATAGCCGTAGATGACGTATGGAGACCCGGAAAATCCCCCAAAGAGGGGTGAGGGTATTCCAAAACCGCTCAATGGATACCATTGCTGAAAGCCGGAATTGAAGGGTGAAAGTGAAAGGACACCGCGAGACCCGTACGCGCCCGTTTGGTAGAACTGTCCCGGAAAACCAAATCTGCCGTATGGTTGACTAAGGACCTGCCCGAATTGCGAGGGATAGTAAAAATTGCTTCCAACATAGGGCTGCTGAAGGCCCTGGATGAATTGTCCTCCAGGAAAGCCGAATCCCCCTGTATAGAATGCTTGCTGAAGGTACGGGTAGAACGTGTTGTTTAAGAGGCTGGGAACGACGCCGTATGGGCTGGATCCACCTAAGAGGCTATAATACGGATACACGGAAAACCCCGGTGCATAGGGGTTGATATAGAACCCGCCAAATAGCCCGGCAGTGCCTGTCCCGGAGGATGAGGGATTTCCCTGCTGGGTGATGCTGGTATAATCCCATAAATGATCATCCAATCGATCAAGGGCCAGCCTCAGGTTTATCAGGCCGTATCCCAGTTTGTTTTCCCTGAACAGGGGATCGTCGATGCCAGTGCTGGTTTCCCTGAGCAGTTGTCTGAATGTATGGACCGTAAAGTTGGAATCCCTTGACCGGACCAATGCGGCCAAACCGCTCACAAAGGGTACTGACAGGGAGGTCCCTGAAATCCGCTTGATGTCAGTGGAATTCGGTACCAACGAGAGAATGGCTTCACCGGGGGCCACGACATCGATCCAGTTCCCGTATTGGGCGTTGTCACGCCGCACGATCTTCTTCTGCGTATTCACCTCAATCGCCGTGGTACCGATTACATTGTTATACGCCGCAGGATAGGCCTCATTCTCCTCGTCTTCATTATCAGCAGGCGCAACGAAAATGCAATTATGGACCTCACACGCCTCGTCAATGGCGTCCCCCAATATCTCCGATCTGTTCGGGGTGGACATGCTGAGATTGATCACATCGGCCCCCTTGCTTGCGGCATATTCGACAGCCTGTGCAATTATCCCGGTGGTCGAGGTCCCCTGGGTGAACGGTTTCACCTGCCCGGTTTGTTCAACTATATGCTCCAGATAGCTCGTCTTGACGGGCAGAATCTTACAATAGGGGGCAATACCGGGCACTCCGATTGAATTGTGGTTGGCGGCAATGATCCCGGTTACGGGGGTGCCGTGCGGTACCACGTCCCTGACGTCATTCCCGGGAGGCAGGACGCCTCCATCCAGCTCTGCAGAATCGACATAGATGTCAAAGCAGTAGGTCTTTCCCTTATAGGTATCACATTGCTCGGAGGGTTTGCTTGGGTCGATCGAGGTATCAGGGGGGTATCGCTTAAAAAGCGCCGATGACACAAATCGGTTTACAAGGTCGGGGTGATTCACATCCACCCCGGAATCGATGACGGCGACGATCACGTCCTCCGAACCCTTTTCCATATCCCAGGCCTCGTAGGCGCCGATCAAAGCATAGTAGTCGTAGGTCATCTCATCTATTGCCGGGTCAGGGGGGACGGCCCTCGATCGGGTCACGAACTCCCTTTCCACGCTGACAATGGCATCATGACTCTCCAACAACCACCCCTTTATTGCATCCAGGTCAAGGCTCGTTTCGGTAACAAACCTGACCTTGTACCATCGAGCCAGTTGGCTCTCCGGGTCCTCCTCAGCAAACAGCTTTACAATGACCACCTCTGCATCGGAACCTGCAGACCGCATAACCTCTGTCAAATCCTGTGCCAGGGATGCGATACAATCGCCGGCCTTCCCTTCCGTCACCATGTCTCTGGATATCTTTATATTGAGCTCATTCGGCACAAATACCTGGGCACGACCAATCCCGAAGGAGAATAGGAGGATCGACACGACGATAACCGAAAGGATCCCCGTCTTTCTTGAAATACCAACATAACGACCCATTGCCTTCCTCTCATCCGTTATACATTAAGATTATTGCATGATTGACTCCTCATACTTAATTATACCATGATCGTCGTCTTTGTGAACTGTTCAGCCGGAATCGTGTCTTGAAAATATCATGCATATCCATGAAATTTTTTTTGATACCAGGTTCTGACCTTAATAGTATGAGAAGCCGTCGATACATCTAAATCCCCTCCGGTCGCCCATGAGATCACACGCTCCGATGGTCATGTATCGGCATTACGGTCGCGACGCTCGTCCCTTAAAAGGCAATTTGCAATTGGAATGTGTTGACGGTAATATAGACCCGTTCATTGAAAACGGCACATATCACGGTATTGATCATTATTCACGATTCAGGAAGGGGCCTCGCATGGATACGGTGAAGATAGGAAGGGATTTCTTCGATACGATCAACAGCATGGAACGAGAGGAATTGATACGACTCATCAATACAGAGGTGGGAGAGGAACTTACCCAGTACCTCCAGGAATACGCCCTCCGTGTGGCCTCCATCTCCGATGATATGCAGGTGCTGAAGAGGAGCTTCTCTTCCATGCTCATCCTGGGTTACCTGCTCAGGGGGAAGGTGGACGCTGCTCGACAGAACGATGCGCCTCATACCAACTGATAACTGATCATGCCACATCCAAAGTGCCCGGCGGCATTTGTTTGCCGGGACTGATCCCCATGCCCCGGCCGAGGGCTCTACGACCGAAGCCATAATAAGATAGGCGGTGGTGCATCCGGGCTACCGGATGCCGGGATCGGGGGGGAGGCAACCCTTCAAAAAATCCATCTCCTGCAGCCTCATTTCAACGGATTTCAGCATCTCCTGCGGCATTTTCTCCTTCATGAGGACGAGGGCATCCCTGAGGCGGGCACGTGACCGCACCAATTCCCCCCGGTTGAACAGGATGGTTCCCAGTTCCAGGTTCAGGTGCGCATCCTTCGGTGAATCGGCGATGGCCTCTTCATAGGCATACAGGATCTCAGGATAATCGGGATCATGCTGCGGCCGCAAGGAAAGACCGATGCCACATTCCTCGATCGCCTTTCCAAGCATTTGTTTTCTCGATTCCGTATCGGCCATCGAATTCCCCCGGGCATGTCCTGCATAGCACGCACTTAACAGAAAACGATAGGGGGCATAGAGTCCCACTATGGAATCATTGAGTTTTTCCAAAAGTCCTCGCGCCTTTTCATAATTTCCATACCCATAATACGCCTCGGCAAGAAGGTATGAGGAGCTTATCGGATTGTCCATCCTGTCAAGTATCCTCGCAGCGGCCTCTGCCTCTTCAAACCGGCCGTTTCGCTCGTATAGGACGACGAGCCGGGTCACAACCCAGGGAAGCCCCGGCTGCCTTTTGTTGAGAATCTCGTACTGATGGAGGGCGCCCTCCGGTTCACCCTTTTCTTCGAGGCATCGAGCAAGGTAATACCGGGGCTGGGAAACGGGCAGGGTATAGCCGTAGTATCCCTCCACCCCTTCATCGGCGAGGGCGCTGAACGTCCGAATTGCCTGATCATAGAACCCGCCTCGAAACAATAAGTACCCGAGCACGAACCGGGCAAAGGTATGGTCCGGCTTGGTCTCGAGCACCTCTTCCCAGAACCGGACACCCTCCTGGCAGGCCCGTGAAGCGCCTCCAAGGAAACGGGCGGGGACCCGTGAGGCGTTGAATGGATTGAGGGCAAAGGCCACCTGAAATGCCGTGCGGGCCTTTGTGCACTCCTGACTGTTGAGCAGATCGAAGGCATTGCGCGCAGAGGTGCGGGAATCACGGTCGACATCCAGCAGTAAGGTGAAATGCTCCACGGAGCTGGAGGGATGATTGACTCCCATGTAAATGAACACGAGCAGCAGTACCCCTCCCAGGAACACCATCAGGGGGGAGATATGCAGAATCGTGTCCCTGACGTTTTGCGTGAGGGATTTCCCCTTGAACAGGGATATAGAGGATGATCCGAGGCTATAGATAAGCCCGATGAGGTACACCGCCCCTTCGTGGAGTGCATAGGCTGCAAAGGGGATCATAAAGGGAATTGCCGGAAGTCGCTGTCGCGAGGAGACAATAAAGAGGATGTTGAAAAAAAGGTAATTTCCCACCGCTGCGTACAGGAGCAGGTATCGCATGAATCCCTTGACACACAGAATCATTCCCAGAATCGCTAAGGGTATGACAAGGCCGAAGGTCAGCAAGGGGAATTGGCCTATCTCCCGGTCAAGGTAGTATACATTCGGAATGTCGTGAATTTCGTAACGACTCCAGAAAAAGCGGAACTTCTGCAGAATGAGCTTCAGGTAATGGAGGGGAAACTCGGCAATAAAGTGCAGCGACCGTTCATACCAGAACGAGTTCGCAGGCGGTGGCGCATCCGAAGTCACCTCCGAGGTTACCACGGCCTCCCGAGCAAAATAGCGATAGAGCTGAGGGGCAAAATCGGGCATCTGCTTGGTGTTGATTCCCGGCTCCCTTTCCACCTCCTTCAACAGATAGGGATGGGCACCGCAAAACCCGCGGGCCATGGGATTGTTTCCCTGGTAGAATTCCTGATCCGAACTCATCACGAATTGTGACCTGCCCTGGGAATGGTAGAAATTCCGGGCGAGGAACGGGATCATAACGATGCAGAAGCCTGCTGTCACGAAGAAAAGGGTATTACCGATCCGAAGGGGCCTTTTAAATCCGATATAGATGATCCACAACACCACACCACACAAAAAGATGGGGATGTTGGGACGGGTGGCCACGGACAATCCCAGGCCGATGCCGGGCAAAAGCCACAGCAGGGAGTAATGCCAGGAGGTGGATTTGCCGGTGTATCCCTGGAGCGGGATGAGCCAGGACCTCCCGTATTCGGAGAAGGCACTTTTTTCGGCGCAATACAGGAGCAGATAGACGGATAGCAGATTGAGGAAGATAACAACCGTCTCCGGTGTCAAAACGCCTTCATACAGAATAAAGGGCTTATAAAACAGGGCGATCAATCCGGCAATAACCGCAACGCGCGGATGAAAAAGGTAGGTGCAGATCATATAGATGAGGAGGCAACTGAAGGCCCCTATGACCATCTGCAGGAGTATGTAATAGAAGTAGCTATTGGAGAAGATGCGGTACAGAACGGTGATGAAACCGGTGTAGAGGGGGCTGAAGTTCACAAGCCTCGTGCCGGTCGGGATGTCGGAAACGAGTTTATGAGCAACCCAGGGGTATTTGGAGAAGACGAGATAATTGTGTGATAATCGATCGAATATCTGGGGGTGAAAGGTGGTGCTCACCAGGAAAAAACGCACCAGAAACGCGCTTATGAAAATGGCAAAGGCACACCAATCCCATGATCCTGAGGAAGGATGCCCCATGTCGTCAAACGTGCGTATGGAAGACTCCTCTCCTATCCTTTCGATTGATCAAGCGATTCCATCTCAAGAAACCATGTGAAGAACCCTTGACGCCGTTTGGCGCACAAAGGCATAGTGCACCATAAACACGCAGACAACGTAGGGAAACCCTGCCTGCGGCCGGACACATTCGCCTTGAATAGAATATGTGTATATATGGTTACATCACAAATGTCAATGCTCAAACCCGCACCCAAAACCCTGTCAGGCGGAGCATGGCGAAGCTACAACCAAACTTTGTGAGGCGGAGCACTATGCTCCCCTTTGCATTCACCAAACAGGCTCAAAACAAAATCTGGTCACGCCGGGCGCAGCGGAGCACAAACAAAACTCTGTCAGGCTGAGCGCAGCGAGGCTACTATGCTCCTCTTTGTATTCACCAATCAGGAATCCCTGTCCGAGCGAAACCATATCCCTATGCCATGATGAAAAAAACGAGAATAAGGAAATCCCATTTTCAATAGTCTAATATATGTGAGAAAGGGGGGATACTTCATGAACCTTAAAAAGTCGTTGTGCTTACTCGTTGTACTGTGTGCAGTATTGATGTTTATCGTTTCTGTTGCTCCTGTCCGATCTGAGGTTGATACGGAGGATGACGAGACCAGAACCGCTCAATTCCTTCCATACGGGACGTACGGATTATACGGCTCACCCTATGCAAGCCCCTATGGGTTGCAGTATCCGTCGTATGGAGCCTATGGAGGAATATACCCCTATGGGGGAATATATCCCTATGGGGGCATTCTTCCCTATGGGGCCTATGGATCCTATGGATTGGGAATGAGTCCCTTCGGGGCCCAAAACATCTATTACCCTCTGCCCCTTCAAGGGACCGGCTATGTATTTCAGGCTCCGTATCTACAAATAGCACCGTACCTGGGGGCGACGACGTTCTGGCAGAACCAGTTCCCGAATGCGGATTGGAGCAATGTACTTGCGGCACAGTTTCTTGGTCTCATCGATCTTTCCGGAATGCCTCGTCTGTTCTAAGATCCAGAAACCCGTCAAGAGTGCAGGCACCTGTCATTCTTGACGGGTTTTCTATTTTCCCTGGCCGTATCCGAGGCGAACGCGGGCATTGCGATCATTATTCCTTCTGGTGGCAATCATTGCAGATGGTCGGACCCGAAGGATTCCCCTCATTCTTTGTCTGCCTATGACAATCAACGCAGCTCCTGGTCACCGTGTCCGCCTTGGCATGGAATGCGGCATAAAAGGAATCGGTACCGCTTTTCGTTGTGGTGTTTGCATGGCACCCCTCCATTGAGCAGTTCCCAACGGTCAACGTATCATAGACCTTGTGATGGCATACGGTGCAATCACGAGGGCTGTGTGTCTGATGAGGAAATGCCACCTGCCCCTTTGTCATCTTTGTACCTTCAGGGACCGTGACCAGCACCTTTTCCGGAATCTTCACCATACGGGCACCGGGTTCCTGGGCACCTACCGGATCGGGCGCCAATGCAATAAATAGCACGGCAATGATCATCCATGCCATGAAACCATATCCGAATCCCTTTCTCATCATTCACATCCCCCTTCTGTTCGTTGAGTTAGACGTTTTCACCCTGCTTACCTTCCATGAGAGAGATTTCCCCGCCCCTCCCCTTCTGTGATGACCCTTGCATAAGGATCTTCGCGGGCATGTGTTACATGGTCTGCACATATGATTATGCAACTTCAAAAATTGTGCCAAAGCAGGGGAAATGCCGCCGCCGAGCAGTACCGCCTGTTTTCAAGGACTACATCCGCTCTTCTATGGAAGTATTAGCGCATAGGTACCTGACCGGCCACAGGAGCTGATATGCTGTCTTTTTATCTTGAACTGAATAATCTGACGGATACAGGGTTGATCGACTGTTTAGGTGCAGGGTCGAATAGAGCGGGTGAGCGATTTGCGTGTGATCGAAAATCGAAACTATACGATATTAAAATATTCCCTCGAGGATGTCCAACTCCAAAAAATTATTGTGCCTGCTGCAGGTCCAACCTGCTCCCCACTTCGCTTTGCCTGATAAAGGTTGGTTTCAGGCCCTATTGGTGAATGCAACGGGGTGCTTAGTGCTCCGCTTCGCTTCGCCTGATAAAGTTTGGTTTCAGGCCCTATTGGTGAATGCAACGGGGTGCTTAGTGCTCCGCTTCGCTTCGCCTGATAAAGGATTACCATGCACCCTGTCCCTCTATTGCAAGGGAAACCCGGTTGCATATATGATTGAATGGTGATGCGGATATTGCTGCGATCAGCCGCAATCCGCATAAACGATGAACGGCCTCAGAGAAAGGAGAACCGATGACACAGCAAAAGGGAGGAGAACCCCGCAAGGGGCGCATCATCCGCATCATTGCCTACTCATTGCTCGCTGCCGGCGTTTGTCTTTTCCTGCTCGCCGCCGTCACCCCTACCCTCCTTTCACTGCGGCCTGTTCGCAGGGTAGTCCTTGCCAGGGTCCAGAATGCCATGAAAGGCTCTCTGAATATCCAATCCTGGTCCCTGGGGTGGTTTTCAGGCATCAAGGTGGAGGACATCGAGTTCGATGACGGAAGGGGAACAACGATGCGGGCGGCCCGAATGTCCATGTCCTCTGGACTCATTCGCCTATTGTGGAGCCCCAGGGATCTCGGCACCGTTCTCCTGATGGAACCCGATGCATCGGTACTGCTGCAAAGGCCCTCCGCTGAAAAGGAGGTCCACCGAAAGCCCTCGGGAGGTCTCCCTTTGGGCATGCGTATAAAGGGGTTGTTCGTCATACGGGATGGAAGGGTCGAGGCAAGGACAGAGGAAGGAAAAAATCCCCTGCTGCTTGAAAAGGTCAACGTGGACCTGGCGGTCAATGACCTAGACAAACCCATCACCCTCGATTTTACCGCAGTGCAGGGGGGAAACCGCGGCCAGGTTCACGGAAATGCCGTGGCCAGGATATTCGATACGGGTGGATTCGACCCCGACAGGGCACAGGGCGAGATCCACATCGACCTGTCCGCATTCGACCTGGGGCCGGTGAGCGAGGTGGCGGGGTTCTTTACACCCCTGCCGGAGATAAACGGAACAATGGATTGCACCATAGCCGCGACTATCGAGGGGCTCGAACATGCCTCCCTCGACGGCCGCATGCACCTCGCATCCCTGAACATGACCGGCGGGCCCCTGGGGGATGATACCCCATCCTTCGATTCAGTGCACCTGAATTTCAAGATGCGCAGGGAGGGTCAAGGCATCCGGGTGGACGACTTCACCTTCGATGCCCCTTTTGCACATATCACAGCTGCGGGCGACCTCCGCGACGAAGGCGCGGCATATCCTGCAGGCACCGTTTCCGCCAAGGGGAACGTGGATATTGCACGCATCTTCTCGGAGATCCCCCGGACCCTCAAGATAAAGGAGGGAATGCGCATGACGAGCGGCGACCTCGGCTTCACCACCGCCGTTTCCTCCTCCGGAGAAAAAATGGACCTTTCCGCGGATGCGGAGGTCTCGAATGTTCAAGGGATCCAGGGGCGGAAGACCTTCGCCCTCGATGCACCCATCATCCTCTCCGCACGGGCGGCAATGACGAAACAGGGGCCGATGCTTGAACGCATGACCCTTACCTCATCCTTTGCACATATGAGCGGCCAGGGGGACCCCAACAATGCACAGATAGATATGACGATCGATCTTGACACCCTTACCACGGAGCTGGGCACATACGTCGACCTTGGGGCATTCCATGCATCAGGCTCGACAAACGCGCACCTTCGCCTGAAGACTATGGACAGGTTCAGCAAGACGTGCAGCGTTTCCACGCTCTCCACAAACCTCTCTCTGATGGGGATCACCCCGAAACCGATTCGGCAGGATTCGGTGCAGGCAGACCTCTCGTTCCGGCTCAATTTCTACGAGAAGGGCACGGCAAAAGATGAGGTTCATGACCTCAGTCTCAAAATCATCTCATCCGTTCTCTCTGCGGACTTATCCTTAGAGAGCCTTAAGATCGAACGAATTATGAGCGTTGTGCTTCATAATGCACAGGCACGGATGACGGTTGATATGGGGCAGGCGGCGCGGATCGCCGGGGGCATCGGCATCATAAAGCCGGACGTCGATGCAGCGGGGACGCTCCGATTGGACTGCACCGCCGGCGTCTTGGAAGGGAATAATAATGAATTTAAGATTGCCGCGGACATAACAAACCTTCTCCTTGTTTCCGGCGCCACCAGGATTTCCGAGCCCTCCGTCACACTGAGCACTGCGGCCATAATCGAGCCATCTGACCGTAAGGCCTCAATCCGTGACCTGAGCCTGCGATTTTCCGCCGGAACGGTCACCATCCCGAAGGCGGAGATCCGTGATTGGAAAACGCTCCCTTCAGGCTTAACGGGTGAGGCGGTGGCAGAGCTCAACCTTGCACCCCTGGTGTCCACGACCTTCTCGCCCTCGCCCATACCAAAGGGGTCCTCCCTCTCGGGAAATGCAACCTGCACCATCAAGGCCGCCCCTGAAGGGCAGTTGCAGCGGATGGAAACGACTGTCCTACTCAAGGATATCAAATTCACAAATGCCGAAAAGCGGGTGATCGAGGAGGAATCGGCACAGATCGGCCTGATTGCCAGGCTCAACGAAGCAGCGGACAACCTGATACTCGATTCCATCCGGATACAGACGTACCCCATCGAGATAACCGGCTCCGGGAAACTGACCAATCTGGACACAACGAAGGACCTTTCGGTGAGCGGGCAACTGGGATGCGATTTTGCGCGTATGGGTGAGATCCTGGCCGCGCTGTCCGGTATACGTCTTGACATCGAAGGAACAAGCAGCCAAGAATTTTCCGCGGAAACATCCCTTGCCGGAAAGACCTGGACCGATATCCTCAAGGGCATGCGCGCCTCAGCCGGCCTCCGGATCGAACGGCTCAAGGCATTCGGCATCGAGGCCCGCGATATGCAGGCACAGCTTTCCGCTGAGGATTCCAAGGCCCGGGTGGACCTCTCCACGAAGGTCAATGAAGGAGATCTTGCCATTGCCCCTATCCTGGACCTCAGGGGTCAAACACCCGTCCTGTTCGTGGCGAAGGATTCCAAGGTCCTTCAAAACGTGAACCTTACTGATGAGATGGCCACCGAGCTCCTTGCCCTGGTCCATCCCGTTTTTCGCGGGTGCGCGATCATGGGGGGGCGGTTGGGCCTGCTGCTGAAGCAGTGCAGGGTCCCCCTGAACGAAAACATGAAGAAAGACATGGTGATCGCCGGCGATATGGAGCTGAAGGGGGTGGAACTGGTGCCCTCCGGGCTCCTGGGATCGCTCCTTGAAATCATCAGGCTCGAGCCATCGCCTGCACGGATTCCGGATCAGACGGTTTCCTTCACTTGCAGGGACGGCCGCATTCAGCCGTCACCATTGACCATCCGATCGAGCGGGTATGAAATCATCCTCTCCGGTTCGGTGACCCTGGATGGGACCGTTGACTATGTGGCGGAGGTGCCGGTGACCGAAGGGATGGTGAGCCAGGATGTATACAAATACGTTAAGGATTCTCGTCTGAAGGTATCGATCGAGGGCCCGGCGACAAAACCCCGAATATCACGAAAATCGCTGGATGAAACCCTGAGCGGACTGGTAAAGGATGCAGCGAAAAACCTGATCAAGGAAAAGGGCACGGAGATGCTCAAGCAGTTGTTCAAGAGCCGGTAGCGGGGGCCTGCTGCCGCTCCTTTATTGCATTAAGGGCCTTTTCTGCCTCATCCCGCACGATCTTCAGCTTGGTGCGCACCATCTCCTCAAGCAATCCCAGGGATTTCGATGTACCCACAGCCCCCAGCGTGGCACAGATCGCCGCGACGATCCCCCGGGACCTGCCGAACCTCATCCGGAAAAACCTGGTGAGAATGTTGCCGCGATGTCTCCTGAGCGCCGTGAAAAGCGCCTCTTCCAGATCCCGGTTTCCATCGAACTTGACATTGCCCAGGGCGCCAAGGGTCTGGCATACCTCCTTCTGGAGGGCATCCATCTCCTCGGTGCCGTTATCCATCATGAGAATGTCGAGCAGGGCGGGGATTGCATGGGCGCTTTTGATCATCCGCACGCACCATACCGCCCTTCTTCGCACCCGTTCATCCTTGTGTTTCAGGGCCTCGATCACCTCGACATCCACCTTGGAGCAGCCAAGTTGTCCGACCAGGGTCAAGGCCTCTTCCTGCACCCTCGGATCGCTATGTACGAGGCAGCCCTTCATGAAATCGAGCAATTCCTGTGAAAAGGAAGGCGCATCGATCTCCTTTGCTATATCCACACACGCAGCAAGTATTGTCTTAAGCAACGATTCGGGAATTGCCCCCTCTTTGAATTTCAATACCAGGGAATCAAGCGCATCCGGACCGAAGGGGACCAATGCATCGCATGCATTCTTGAGCACCCACTGATCCCTGCTCGAGGTGATCACGCCGAGAAGTATCTCCTTGCCCGGGCTGCCCAACGCGACCAGTATCCGGTTTATTTCCATTCGCTTCGGTTTGTCCGCCGCAATATAGGCCTGATGAAACCCCAGGGCGGCCATTCGTGCCCCGACATCCTTCAATGCCTCAGCCGCCCACGCCGAACGGACGGTTCCTTCGGCACGGTGATCGTTCAATGCGTCAAGGATGAGCTGCAGCTCCTTATACTTTTCCATCTTCACCAGATCAGGGGTGATCGCCTTGAATATCTGCCTGTATTGGCCGTATATATCAGGGGTTTGGGTAGTATTGAAATGCTGGATGCAGCTTTCAGCCGCACCCAGAAATTTTGCAAGAATTTTTTCAATCTTGAATCGTAGCTGCAGATGCTTCGGTAATTCCTCAAGCCCGATTATCTTGTCCTCATAAAGCCTTTTTAAAAGGGCGCCGGTCTTTTCGCCGTCGTCATGTTCAGGGATCCGGAAACACAGCCTTTTGATGATCGATCGGGCGCGGGAGCCCTGTGAAAGGGACGCACCTTCCGCATTGCCGCCATTCTGCTGGAGGATCTCCAGGCATACCTCCGAGATCACGGATTCGGGTATATTGTCGATGATCTCCGGTTCGATCTCGTCAAGCGACATCTGCTCGCTGGCGAGAAGATCGGCATTCATTATGAACTCGGCAAGCAACGACGGCCTCACGATCGGTCTGATGATTTCCTTGATGAGCTGTTTTCGTATCTTCAGGAATTCCTCGGGGGTCATCTTCTGGAGTATGGGAATGATCGTTATGTCCTTCTTGAAACGTGATATGGTCAACAATACCTGCCAGTGCAGGTTACGGTCCGAACCCACCACATCCTGATCAAAGAGATAGGAGACATGGGTTATGGACTTCTCGCTCAGGGAATGGGTGAAATGGTCCATGGATTCATGGAGTTCCTTGATGTCGTCCACGCTGGTATGGCTGAGGATCTCCATAAAGGCTATGAATTCCTCCTCGGTGATCTCCTTTTTCAAGGTAAGGCTCACCAGGTTTTTCCTGCCCATGAATTCGGTGATTTTTGAGGAGAATACCCCTGCATTCGCCCCGGGAATGAGGTCGTTCATCCTGAGCGGCTCGTCGCAGATCCCCATGAGGAGGATCTCTTTCCCGGTATCGGCCTGTTGCACCACAAAGGTCAGATCGTACCGGTTGGCAAAGAAATGGTTGAATTTCTCGGAAAGGCCCGTCTTTATCTTCGAGGACTCGGGATGCGCCGGATCGTAATACCCGATCCGAAGAAGGGACTGGATCAGTTTGCTCAGAAAGTCGCCAAGCTCCGCCCTCTTTTCCAGGACCACCTGTTTTGATTGTGCCTGTGTCTCCATGTATGACCTCCCGATGTATGTCTCTGTATATTTTTCGGAAAAAACGCCCGAGATGTCCGGGTGGCGACCTGAAAGGCCGCCGAGGACTCCCTTTAATCAAGCCATGGAAGTGCCATCAAAGAAAATGCTGAGAAAAGGGTGTTCGGAGCGATCCATAAGGATAACTGCACAATAGATTGTCGAAAAAGCAGATACCTATAGCGGCATGGACCGCAAGGCCGCGATGCGATCGAGGACCGGCGGATGGGTGTAGTGCAGCACCACGTTCAATGGATGAGGGGTGAGATTTCCGAGGTTGGAAACCGCGAGGTTTTTCAGGGCTGAAACGATTCCCTCGATGGAACCGGTGGTCTGGGCAGCGAACGTATCCGCCTCCAATTCATGTTTGCGGGAAATATGGTTCATGAGAACCGAGATCACAAACTCTATCGGAAGATAGAGAAATGCAAAAAAGACGAACCCGGCATACACGGATGTCCGCTGCACCCCGAATGCCTTGAAGAGCCTCAGGTTATCCATAAAAATGGAGAGCAGGTACAAGAATACGCCTGAGTGGAGGATGGCCCAAACCATCCCCTTGACCACGTGCCGCTTTTTGTAGTGGCCTACCTCGTGGGCGATAACGGCAACGATCTCCTCAGGGGAATGCCGATTGAGCAGGGTATCGAAGAGCGCAATCCTCTTTTTGTAGAGCCCGCTGAAATAGGCGTTGGAGTGCGCCGATCGACGGGAACCGTCCATCACGCTGATCTCCTTGAGAGGAAAACGAACCCGTGCGGCATACCCTTCGATGTCCCCCTTGAGCTTTCCCTCTTCAAGCGGGGCAAAGTCGTTGAACATGGGTGCAATGACCATCGTATATAGGGGTTGGGCAATGAGTATGAAAAGGGACACAAAGGCCCATACATAGATCCATGCATAGGAACCCGCCCGTTCAAAGATGAACTGCATCCCCCCCAGGATGATGGAGCCCAGGATGCACACCAGGAGATACATCTTGGCCTTGTCGATAAAGAAGGTCCTGAGGGTCATGGTGTTGAACCCGAAGCGCTGTTCGATGACGAAGTGGTTGTATAGGGAAAAAGGGATCGAGAAGGCCTCGTAGATGAGGAAGAGCATCCCGAAAAAAATGAGCCCTGCGATCGTAGACGGGACATCAAGACCCCGGACAAACCGGTCAACATAACTGAATCCGCCTGCCAGGATGAAGGTCACCACGAAAACGAGACTGAATGCCGATGAAATGCAGTCGAATTGCGCCTTGCTTCTGGTATATTCCTGGGACCTTGCGTAGCGCTCGGGCTCATACAGCCCCTTGAATTCATCGGGCAGGGTCATATCAAGGGATCTGATGCACAGAAAATCCCCCAGGCACTGAACGACAAACCCGGCAAAAAGGGCAGCCAGAACGATTATGAGATATATATTCATGGGGTAACCGCGAAACCGTTTCGTCTTTCCTGTATGACGGCATATCGATTCCGTCTTCTATAATAGCATAGTCCGCCCCTGTTGTCTCCCCTTGCTGCAATGAGGACAAACGTTTATATCATAAGCTGCCGAAAAATCGACCTTTTTCACCACGAAGAACACGGGTTCACTAAAAAGACCAATAAAAGGCCCTCTCTCCTGTGTGAATCCAGCGGTGGATTTTAAAAACGCGCACTATAGCCGTGTGAAGGATGATGATCCGCGCCATTGACTGAAATCAGGCTTGGACGCAAGGCGCACTGCACAAAAGATCGTAACGATAGGGTGATTTTTTTGGTCTATGAGGGTAATTTACGGCCAGGGGGGATGATGGCCTGCTATAGCGCGGCATTTGCCTTTCCGGAATTGTTTGACCTATAATAATAATGTTGTTCTCTCGCAACACATGTCCCTTACCCCCCCCCAACAATTACCAGCGTTTATCAAGGAGGTTCCATCGCATACAATATGTAATGCATGTCTTATTAATCCTTTTTATTCGTTTCTGTCATCACATCAGAGCCTTTCGCCGCATAAGGAGGAAACACCATGAAAACGGCAGCCATATGCGCTTGTATCGTCATCCTTTCTCTCATCCTCTTTCCGTTTCTTTTACAAGGAACTGCAGCGCTTGCCGGCACCCATGGAATCGGGCATTCCTGCTCGATCACCATGGAATGCTCGCCAGGGGCTTACTGCAAAAAGGACGCAGGAGACTGCCAGGGTGAGGGTGAATGCGAGCGACGACCCTTTTCCTGTCCCCAGGTATGGGCACCGGTGTGCGGATGCGACGGCAAGACCTATCCCAATGAATGTGAAGCGGCCCGCAAGGGCATCAGTGTGCAGTCGCAGGGTACATGCCAGCCGGGACAGACCCAGTGCACGGACAACGGCGACTGTGAGCTGAATGAATATTGCCAGAGACAAACCGGCGTATGCGAAGCAGGCGCGGGGACCTGTGCGCCCAGGCCTGAGGCCTGTGCACAGGTATGGGATCCGGTGTGCGGATGCGACGGCAAGACCTACCCCAACGAATGCACGGCTGCAACATACGGAATCAATGTGCAATCACAGGGTGCATGCCAGCCGGGACAGACTCAGTGTACAAACAACAGCAATTGTCAGCCGAATGAATACTGCCAGAAACAAACCGGCGTGTGCGGAGCAGGCATCGGGACCTGTGCGCCCAGGCCCGAGGTCTGCGCACAGGTATGGGACCCGGTGTGCGGATGCGACGGTCAGACCTACCCCAATACCTGTGAGGCGGCGGCACGGGGCATCAATCTCGCCACCGAATCGGCCTGCACCCCGGGGCAGATACCCTGTACCACGAACAGCGCCTGTCCGCCTGACTCGTATTGTGACAAGCCGGTCGGTCAGTGTAATGCGGCCGGGACCTGCGCGCCCAGGCCCGAGGTCTGCGCACAGATATGGGACCCGGTGTGCGGATGCGACGGCAAGACCTATCCCAACGAATGTACGGCTGCCTCAAACGGCGTCAACGTCTATCAGGAAAATGAATGCCAGCCGGGAATCACCCCATGTACGAGCAACAGCCAATGCCCGTCGGGGTCATTCTGCAAAAAGGCGGCCGGGGACTGCACTGGAAGCGGGGAATGCGCACCTGCACCTGAGATCTGCCCGGACATATACGCGCCGGTATGTGGGTGCGACGGCACAACCTACTCGAGCGAATGCGTGGCATCCGGAAACGGCATCAATGTGGACTATGCAGGGGAATGTACCCCCGGAGGGATAGAATGCGCCGAAAACGCCGAATGTGGAACGGATGAATACTGTCAAAAGTCCTCGGGGAATTGTGAAGGGAACGGTGTATGTGCGGCGGTTCCGGGGGCATGCCCCGATGTTTGGGCGCCGGTGTGCGGGTGCGACGGCAAGACCTATCCAAATGACTGTGCCGCCGCACTGAAGGGCATCAATGTTGATTACACCGGTGAATGCCAGGGAACCGGCCCCCAGTGTTCGGACAGCAGCGTGTGCCCAGCCGGGACCACCTGCCAAAAAAGACCTGGTCAGTGCTCCGAGATGGGAATCTGCGCACCCCCGCCAACGTCCTGCCCTGATATATGGGCGCCGGTCTGCAGTTGCGACGGCAAGACGTATCCCAGCGGGTGTATTGCCACCTCCCAGGGGAAAAACATCGCGTATGCCGGGGTGTGTCAGGGAAGCGACGTCACCTGTTCCGACAACAATGCATGCCCGGCGGGTGAGTATTGCCGGAAGGACCCCGGAGAGTGCACTGCGCAGGCACAGGGGACATGTGCCCCCCGTCCCGAGGCATGCCCGGAGATATGGGAGCCGGTCTGCGGTTGCGACGGGCAGACCTACCCCAACTCGTGCGAGGCGGCAGCCCAGGGGGTAAATGTGGACTATACCGGGCAATGCCCCGGAGGAACCCTTTTTTGCTCCACCAACAACGATTGCTCACCCTTTGCCTATTGCCAGAAGGACCCCGGGAAGTGCACCGGCCTTGGCACCTGTGCGCCGCGTCCCGAGTTCTGCATCCAGGTCTATGACCCGGTGTGCGGGTGTGATGGAAAGACCTATTCCAATGAATGCGTTGCCGCATCGAGCGGCGTGAGCGTCGACTATGATGGCGCCTGTAAATCCTCACCCTCCCCCAGCCCCCAGCCCTCCCCCCTCCCGATTCCTGGCTTCCTCTTCGGCGGGTACCCCATCGGGGGATTCCCCGGCGGATTCCTTGGCGGGGGGTATTTCGGCGGGGGATACTATGGTGGGGGATATCCCTATGGCGGATCCTACGGCGGAGGATTCCCCTACGGCGGCGTCATCGGGGGCCTCACCGGCGGATATCCCTACGGCGGCTATTCATATGGAGGATTTGCCGGAAGCAGGTATCCGTACGGAGGGTTTTCCGGCACCACATTCCCCTATGGGAGTTTTTCCGGCACCACCTACCCCTACGGAGGATTATCCGGCACCACTTACCCCTATGGAGGGGTTTCGGGGACCACGTATCCCTTCGGCGGATTCACCGGTGGCTCCTTCCCCTACGGCAGTTATTTCAGCGGGGGCTTCTTCGGATTCAACAGGGGATTTACCTCCTATCCGTTCAGCTACCCCTACTCGCAGCAATAGGGGAATGATCTGCAGCGCACTTAATTGAATGAGATAGCCGATTATATCTGGTCAAATGAGGCAGGGGAGATGCGCTGCTAACGGCGTTCCTTCGCGGTGTCCGCCGGGAGGGTGGCGGTGATGCAATGGATGGCGCCGTCAAAGGGGATGAGCAGATCCGCATAGACCGGGATGATGTCCACGGTTCCGTATGCCTCGGTATAGACCTCTTCGTATATGGTGCGAACCCTCGCGTTGAGCCCTTCATGATCCTCGTACACGGGCAGCAGGACCGCCTTTCTATTGCCATTGATGAAGAGGGAATTGAGGTAGGTCCTTGTTACATAGTGGGACTCAGGAATGCCGAGCAGCCTGTTGCGAAGGGACATCTCCTTGATCTTTTCAAAATCCTCGAGCAGCACCTCCGCTGCCTCTTCAGGGCACAGGCCGGTATCCCACAGCGTGGAATCCTCGCTCCCCGCTTCCAGGGACAGGTTCCTGTTGATGATATCGATGATCTTTGCATAATACCCGTCAATGGGATGGCCGGACCTTTTCTCGATATTCGGCATGGGCACACGGTATACCCTCATATCCGGGTTTGATGCCCTGAGAATGGCATAGTTCTTCTCCAGGCTCTCGTTGCACCACTTTTGAATGACCTCAAGAACCGGATCGGGATTGGAATCCTCGTACCTTCCCAGGAGGCATATATTCCCGGTCACCAGCTTGAAGAACATGTCAATGTGGGGGATGATGATGTGGGGAGGAAGTGTCTCCATGAAGACGCACTTCTGTGCGCCGAAATAATGTCGCAGAATCAATGCCGCATCGTTGAAATCCCCGCCGTTTGACAAGACCGTTTCCTTTGAGATATAGCAGATACCCTCTCCGTCCGTGAAAAAGTCCCCGCCGTTCAGGACATAGGGAATCCGTATCGACCTGATGCCCCTCCTCCGGTCGCTCATAAAGCCGAGAAGGAATTGGGGCATGATCTCGTCATCGGGCCGCGGCTCGAAGCTCTCGCCAATGCGGATGTTGTTGTACATGGTATCAAAGCAATAGAGCATGCCTGATCGATCCGTACCGAAAAACGGGCCGTAGTCCCTGATCCATTTCGAATTATGGAATGCAACGAGAAATTTGATGCGTCCCTGGTCGATCAGAGATAACCTTCCATACTCCCTGAGGAGTGACAGAATCCGTTCAAATCCCGACTCCTCGGACACGATGATCAGGATGTCCACATATTCCGAGGCCCGAAGGATGAAATCGATGTAGAAGCGGTTTTCAGGATCGTCGTTCGGAAGAATGGAGGAGACTCCCCTGTCTGAGACGACAAGATGGGATACCGGCGTCCATTCGGGAAGCATTTCGATTCGTTTGTCAGGAGGATAATCAGGGTCCCTGAAGGCCTCATATTCCGTTATCTTTTCTCCCCTGTGCCGGGCAATGATTTCATTGATACGTCCCGTACCCGCGCAGCTCATGAGTACAAGGAGGAGGGGAACGACGATAGAGAAGGGTATTGATGTGCGCTTGGGATTGCCGATGCCTTCCGTGTCCGGGGAATGAATTTTCATGATTCGTACCGCCCCTTTGGGTGTAAGGATTCCTTTGCGAACATACTCCCTAATCGGGCCTCCCTGGGAAACAAAGAAACCGCATTATTGAAATGACTGCTGCCGATCAACCCGGAATATACAATCATGTGAATTCGAGTGACATTCATTGAACTACCAGGGATTTCAAGGGATAATACAGGAAACATGTCAACGAATTATATGGTATCCTGATTCCTTCTGTCAATGAAGGGTGCAGGCAATGGAATAATCTTCATTATATTATAAACATATTGTAACTATTGACAAAACCGCCGCTGTGGCATATACTTTATAATGTAGTTTTTCTCCGTCTGCGCATCGGTTTGCCGAACGGATACACATTACGGACCGAAAAAATACGCCCGATCGTTCATCGTTCCGACCTTTGAACCTGATATCGCACCCTTATCGCCAATTGCCGGCAGCGACGGATACCCTGTTGAAATCGCCCTGAATCCCTTTCCCCCAATAGATTGATCAAGATACGCGCCGCATGACAGGATCATGCATGACATATTGGCATTGTCGCCAGGGTGCCCGGACGACGAGGAAGAGAGAACATCTGATACGTCACTGCAACGCCTTCGCAACAGTATAACTATTTTTTATCGGGGGGGAAATATGGCATTCAATCACCACGAATCACTCTTCACCAAAACCAATCACTCCAACAGCATGAAGGGCAAGGTGATGCATCCATGAAGGCACATCGGGTAACACCCCAAGCATTTCTCCTCTTTGTCCTATTTTTCACCCTTTTTCTCGTTTGTGCACCGCACCAGGCACTCTGCCAGGGTGGAATCAGTGGTGCACCTGCCTTATATGCCACCAGAAAGGCAGGACCCACTGCGCTTCGGATGACAAGGCGGACCGCAACAGGTACCCGCGGTTTGATAAGACGCTCCCTAACAGGTACTCGCACCGGGCTATACAGGAGAGTGTCCCGATCAATGTATGCGCCTCGGTATTCCACGAGCCTCCGGTCCCGCATGGCCGCATTCCAGGGATGGGGCACAAGGACGCGCAGGGTTGCCAGGGGCGCCGGCCTTTCGGGATACCCCCTTACAACAAGGGCACGCATGTACGGGCGTGTTTCTCTGGGCGACGGGGTTTTTGGCCGCAAACGGAGAATGGCTGCCCCTCTGTTCTCATCCTACCGTTTTCCACAAAGACAAATGGCAGTACGACGCAGGACGAACTGGCTGGGAGGCATTGAGGGCAGGCTGCTTACTCGAAAAAAGAGTCAATATCGTCCAATGTCCCTCTATACCTCCAGGATGGCGACAGGATATCCGTTTGCCCTTGGAAGCGGTATGCGTTATCGGGCAATGAATTATACGGGGAGGCTTGCACTGTCCCGCAAGGCGAGGGAACGATTCTCCGGCTGGAACAACAGGATTCGTGTAATGCTTCCGAATTACTAAGACCTTCGAGAAGACCGGCCGCATATAATGGCCGGATGTTAATCCGCGCCAATCCGTGGGCAGCAGGTACTAAAAGGATATTCATGAGACGGGCCATTCCACTCGCGTCAAGGTGCCTTAAAGGC
>JBLIRN010000045.1:0-22216 GCA_049472315.1 bacterium | reverse complement strand
ACCATTGACGTCCAAGCCATTGGTCAAAAGGGATTTCACCTCGTCAGCCGTGAGTGCTACACTGCCAGGTACGGCAAGGGGAACCAAAGGGTAAGTCGTCGGATCAGCCGGGTTAAATCCCGCTAGAGTATATCCCGGATTTTTTCCCATATTGGCAGCAGAGGTATCGAGTGCACTGGTAACCTTCGTTTTGAAAGTCCAGTAGGGGATCTTGATTCCGAGGGTCATCTTATCACTCAGGCCATGAGAGACCATGAGATTGGTAATCGTGGCAGTCTTTTCAAAATCCACGATACTGCGTCCCAACGTTGCCTTAAAGTCAGCTGGGAGTCCAAGCGCTGTAATGACAGCAGGAGTTTCAAAACCTGCCAAATCGGTAAATACCGAGGAGTTCAGGCTCCGGTTGTAGTCATGCGCCAGGGCCTCTTCATCGCCGTCCTGATTGAATTGTTTGTCCCATTCCGGATAGTAATCAAGCCCGAGGCTGGTCATCCATCGTCCCTTGGGGAGCACCATGGCGTCGTCCGCACAGCAGAAGGACGCGATACACAGGATAAGAACCACCACCAGACAACCCTGCAAACAAACCCCGTACCTTCTCAAACCGTTTCCCCGCTTCATCCTGACCTCCTTATCCATAAATAAAATAACCTGTTTTCCTCGTGACCATCTCACGAATTTGCCTATAAATCGCGCCGCGCAAAGAAAAACAAGCCCGGCACACCTATATAGATCACTTAACCTATTTAATTATCGGCACGTTCGATATTTTTCATCCCTCCCGGAGGCCCTCACCCTCATCGTGCCCTCAGTGATGAAAGTCCACCACGATCCTGGCGATATTGCTGGTGTCGAGCGCCTCCAGCCTCTTTTCCCGTTTGATCATATCAACCCAAAAATGCCTGCCCACATACCTGGTCCCTTGAAGCATATTCTTAAACACCATGTCGACCGAGGGATCGGCCGTCTGGACCTTCCCCTTCTTCATTGAATCATCGAAATCCGAGTTGAATTTCAGAAGGGATACGACCATCTTGTACCGGGGAAGACCGTTCCCGGATTCGGCAGCTTCGCTGAATACCTTATCAAGAAAGCACTTGAGCTGATCAATATTATCCTGCTGTAACGAAAAGAGCTGGGCGACCGACTCGGCGCACTGGGCAATGATATTCGCATTGTAGGCGGACACAGGCAAGGAAAGCGTCGTATCGAAGGATGCTGCATCCACGTGTTTCAGGAATATGAGGGTCATGTCATCCTCAAAACGACGATTCCCTGCAAAGCGCTTCAGTTCGGAGAGGATATTGGTATAGATTTCCTCGGGCTCCAGGTGGGCAAACCGTTCCAACGTGTCCCTGAGTCGTTGAAAGCTGAAGAATTCGTTTTTCTTGTTCGGTATCTCCACGACACCATCGGTGTAAAAAAGAATAATATCCCCGTGTTCCATTGTCAAGGTCAGGGGGTCATATGAGGGATCATCCGCTATACCGAGGGGAAAACGCCCCCCCTCGTTTTCGATGAAGCTCACCGTTTTGGTACGGGAGTTATAGTAGAGGGGGGAGGGAAGCCCCGCATTGGCAATGGTAATCCGTTTGTCGGGAAACAGGCGCGCATAGATCAGGCCGACAAAGGAACGCTTCTTGGTCTCCCTCACCAGGAGCTTGTTCGACTCCACCATTACCTGTCCTACGTCCTTGAAATTGAGTGCCTGGGTCTGGCAGATGGTGTGCGCCGCACTCATGAGAAGCGCACCAGGGATACCATGCCCGGAGACATCCCCGATGACGATGCCCAACTCCTTGCCCTCGTCGGAAGGAAGTTCGAAGAAATCATAAAAGTCTCCTCCGATCTCAATGGCAGGGGTGATCTTCGGATAGAGATAGAAGTACCTGGTGTGGGGAAGGACCTCGGGGAGCATGCGCCTCTGGATCTCTCCGGCAATCTTGAGTTCCTCTTCCAGCTTTTGCTTCTCGATCTTGTCCTGAAACAGGTCGTTGTTTTCCAGGGCCATTGCTGCCTGATTGGCGATGATCCGGAGGGTTTCGATGTCGGAGATGTTGTATTGCCTGCCGGACTTTATCTTCCCCAGGGAAATGAACCCGTGCATCTTCTCGTGGGTGAAGAAGGGGAATATCAACTCGGCATGAAACAGATCGAACAGATCGAGGATCTCCTTCCTTGCGGAGACGAGCTCGCGATTCTCATACACACTGTCCCTGCCGATCTCCCGTTTTTCCTTGACCAGGTGCGTGACAAGAGGGCTTGCCGCAGGGATGATCAAGCGTTTTTCATCGGGGATCCGGTTCTTTTTGTAAGTGTATGGGCGATAGACATCCTCCGATGCATGATGGAAGAAGATGATGATATTCTCGATAAACATGATATCCGTGAGGATTTGGAGCAGCTTTTCGATGATCGTATCGATCTCGAAGACAAAGGTCAGCTCGTTCAAAAGCCGCTTGACGGGCTCGGTGTAATCATATTTTTTGCGATAAAAGAGACGATCGACGACCATCTGTATCCGGTTGTGGAGCGGATTGAAAAAGAGCACCACCAGCAGGATGAAGAAGAGGGTTATGATCTGCTGATTGTGAAACAGTTCCCCCAAAAATTGATTGGTGGTGCAGATGAAAAGAAAGTAGATCCCGATGATGGAGGCCGTGGTCAGGATATACCCGGTGGTGCGCTTGATGAAGACATCGATTTCGAAAAGATCGTGCTTGGCGATGGCGTAACCGATAAAGAGCGGAAAGAAGGTCATGAAGGGGAGGGTGGCAAGATCGATGTTGGGGATGAGATAGATGTTGAAGAAGATGTTCAGGACGGGCTCAATCAAGGGGAGGAGCACACCGATGAAGAATCCGAGGAGGACCACGCGTATCTTCAGCTTTGCCAACCGGAACCTTGCCTTTACATACCGGTAGAAGAGCACGCCGATAAATGCCATGATCGAAACCAGCAGGTAGACGATCACCGAAACGCGCATGTAGATTGCGGATCCCTCCAGGGAGAATGTGCTCAACGCCAAAAATAAGCCGACGGAGGGAACATAGGGAAAGAACCTGAACACTGATTTCTTTTTCCCCTCGTCTATCTCCAACGGGAAACTGCTTATCATGTGAAGAATGGTCGCCGGGAGGAAACAGAAGCCCACCAGTTCAAAGATCTGTAACCACGCCGGCCTGATGGGACCGTGGTTGAAAAACAGCAGCACGAGTCCGGCACAGAGGCAGAAAAAGGAGAAGGACCATGGTTTTTCATCCACCGGGGTGGTGAAGAAGATGAAGGCGCCGATGGCAATGATCAGGATCGCGATAAAAAATGGGATGCCGCAGATCAAAAAGACGTTCCTCATGCCGAAGGGGGTGATCGTAATTGGGATGACGTGTTTTTCCTCGTCACGCAGAATGGTGAAACGGTTTGTCGCCCCTATTGTTCGGTCAATGTTGCTTCTGAGGCTTTCCAGGCTCTCGACCGGCTCGCCGTTCACCTCGACGATTTTATCCCCGATCCTGAAGCCCGCCTTGTACCCCTCGTCGAAGATGCGGCCGATGATTGCCCAGCCGCTCAATTTTCTATACATAAAACCCACGGTGGGATGCGAGCGCAAGACATACAGATTGGTGGAATACAGGATCACCACCATCCCGATCAGGATCAGGACCGCGATCGCCGCCAGGTTGACCCCGTTCTTCTCGTTGAGCCTCAGGGTCATTTCCCGTTCCCCGTAATAGAGGTCCGATGGGGATAACAGACCCGCCACACAATGAGAAGGCCGAAAAGGATCATACAGAAAAGCATGAACAGGTCCCCGTGCCGGGTATAAAAGGTCGGACCGAGACCGGTTGGTATCTCCCCGCTTGCCACGCCCATCACGTTCAGAAAACGATTCCCCTCCTCGACGCGCCGCAGAATATGTCCGAAGGGATCGATGAAACACGAGATGCCGGTATTGGCAACCCGGGCAATGGAGGTTCGGTTTTCAACCGCCCTGAACACCTGGCACATGAGGTGTTGAGAGGGTGCCGCTTCGTTCTTGAACCATCCGTCATTGGAGATGTTGACCATGAACGACGCGCCCTGTCCGACAAATTTCCGAAACAGGTCGGGGAAGATATTCTCCCAGCAGATGGTCACCCCGAAGGACCCCTCCTGCAGGGGGAAAAGCTTCGCATACCTCCCCGGCACAAACCCGGCCTTCACCCCGGGGGCAAGAAACGAGAGGGAGAAGTGCCCTATGGAGGGTATATACTCCCCAAAGGGGATGAGCCGCATCTTTTTGTATTCCCCGAACATGCCCTGGGGAGAAATAAAGAATGCACTGTTATAGCTTGGATGCTGATCCGCATCCGCAGCCCTCATCTTTGTTCCGCCCGCTGCGCCGAAGACCAGGGGTATATCGATCTCCCTCACCAGGGCGCTTATCTTCCACAGACCCGCCGGATAGGCACGAAAATCGATCGGAATGGCGGTCTCCGGCCAGAGGATTACGGATGGTCTCTCCTGGGCGACCTGTCTGGTCAGATCCTCATACCGCTCGAAGCTCCAGGCAAAAACCTCCTTCTGCCACTTCACGTTCTGGGGGATGTTTGCCTGTACCAGTCCCACCCTTACCTCTGCAGTATGCCCGGTCCCTTTCCGTATCCCTTTGCCCCAGAATGAAATCAAGGGGAGCAGAAGGAGGGGCACCAGGTAGAGGGCCACAGGGGCATATCGCTGCAGCGTCTCCTTGTGCCGCAGGCTCGATGGGATCCGTCGCAGGAATTCGGCAAGGGATGCGTTCACCAGGATCACCAGGAACGAGAGGCCGTATACACCCGCATACGAGGAGATCTGAATGAGGTCGATATGCCGGTACTGGGTGTGCCCGAGAAGCGCCCAGGGAAGCGCGAGAAAAAAGAAATGGGAGCGGATGTATTCCAGGAGGACCCATACAAGCCCAACAAAAAGGGGATATACAGGGTCATTGTCATCAAAGAGTCTCACAAAAAGTCCGAACAGGGCGAAATAGCCGCCCAGGTAGATGCCGAGCATGATATAGTGCCCGAGGCCGAATCCCTCAATCTGGCCGATCCACCCAAAGACCCCCCTGAAGGAAAGGCCGCCGATGAGCCAGGAGAACAAAAATGCCTCGTACCGTTTCAGTTCCTTCAATGCCAGAAGGAGAGGGATGAGCGCAACCCACGCGAGAAACGATAGGTCATAGGGTGGAAACGAGAGGGTGAACAACACCGGCGTGAGGAACGCAAGGAGAACACCCAACCATTTTTTTCTCAACCTCATAGCCGCGATTCCTTTAGCCTGAGGTGCTTACCCGGGAATTGCACAGGCGGCAGCACCCTGTTTCGACAAGATCCGCATTCTCGATCAATACAGGCACCGTATCCTAATTAATTTTCGGTTTCTCCCGTCAAATCAATCTGTACCGGCGAGACAATGCCTGCACGCCGCATGATTCAGGGTGGTCTTCCCAGCGGGCGGTATCCGTGCCCAGCCCCTGTTCACACATAATCGCCCCATAATTTCCTATTTCGGGGTCTTGGTGTCTACCGCCTTGGAGATCCCGTACTTTTTCATCTTGCCGTACAGGGTCCCTCGTGCAATGTTGAGCTCCTTGGCCGCCTTGTTCAGGTTCCACTTTTTTTCCTGGAGCACCATTTGAATCAGGGCGGACTCAACAGCGGGAAGCGAGCGGGAGGGCAGATTGAAGGTATAGGGGGTCTGTGAGGAGTCCTTGATGTGATCGGGCAACACGCACTCGTCGATCTTCTTGCCCTTGCAGAAAACAACGGCACTCTTGATCACGTTGGCGAGCTCCCGCACATTTCCGGGCCAGTTGTATTCGGTCAGGATATTCAACGCCGATTTGGAGAATCCCGTTATCTCCTTTTTTAATTCATCACAGTATCGCTTGAGAAAATACCAGGTCAGCACAGGGATGTCCGATTTCCGCTCGCGCAGGGAGGGCACGTGAATCGATACCACATTGATACGATAGTAGAGGTCCTCCCGAAACTGTTTGTTCGTTATTGAGCTGCACAGGTCCTTGTTGGTCGCACAGATGACCCTGGTATCCACCTCGATGGTCTCGGTCCCGCCGACACGGACGAACTTTCCCGTCTCCAGGATCCGCAACAGGGAGATCTGCGTTGAAACGGGCATATCACCGATCTCATCCAGGAATATGGACCCTCCGTCGGCAAGCTCGAAGCTCCCCTTCTTGGTGGCAATCGCCCCGGTGAATGAACCCTTCTCATGGCCGAACAGCTCACTGTTGATGAGCCCCTCGGTAAGGGCGGCGCAATTGAGCTTGATGATGGGTTTCCCCTTCCTGGGGCTCCTGAAGTGGATGGCCTCCGCAATCAGCTCCTTGCCGGTGCCGCTCTCTCCGGTGATGAGGATGGAAACCTTTGTCTGGGACACCTGTTTGATGGTATCGTAGATCTTGAGCATCTTTTCATCCTGGCCGATGATCCGCTCAAACTGGTGGCGTTGACCTTCCTTCCTGGGACTCGCAGTCCTCCCGGCGGTTGTTTTCTCCTGGCTCATGGCCCGTTCGATGGTCGTGCGGAGCAGGTTGAAATCGATGGGCTTCATGATGTAGTCGAAGGCACCCATCCTCATTGCCTGTACGGCATTCTCGATCGATCCGTATGCCGTGGCGATCAGCACGGGAATGTCGGGGTGTGCAATCTTTACCTTCCTGAGAAGTTCCAGGCCATCCATGGCAGGCATCTTCACATCGGTGATCAGGACATCCGCGGGATAGCTTTCCAGTTTATGAAGTGCCTCTTCACCGCTCAGCGCGGTCTCCACGGCATATCCCTCTTCGTCTGTCATGACAGAGCAGAAGAGATCGCAGATGATCATCTCATCGTCGACAAACAGTAGTCTTATGTTCCGATCCATAATGAAGGCCTGGTCAAATTCACGGCGATTCCTGCATTTTTGCTATCTTTACTATCGGTACTTTGGGATTTTTCATGCACTGGGGGAGCGGGTCCGTAACCTCGAATACCCTTGACCTGCAAGGCAAAGGGCTTAAAACGGCAATGCCGGGAGGGCGTGCCTCTTCAGACAAAGGGAGGGCGGCGCAGGGATCTATTTCGAAAACACGCATTCCCTCCGGGGTCAGGGATCAGTTCGGGGCCTTCTCTATCTTCATCAACCGGTTGACCTCGTTCATGAAGGCATCCACATCGAAGGGCTTGGTCATGAATCCATTGGCCCCGCATTCCTTGGATTTGTAGCAGTACTTGGACTTGGTGTAGACCGCGGTGATCACCAGGATGGGTGTATTGCGAACCCTGTCTATTTCGCGAATCTTGGAGCAGAGATTGAGCCCGTGCTGTCCGGGGAGCAGCAGATCCAGGATGATCAGATCAACGCTGGTCTTTTTGAGGATTTCCAGGGCCTCATCCCCGCTTCGTGCATGATGGGTGTTGTATTGCACTTCCTTCAGAAGGCATTCGATAAGACGTCTCACGGATGCCTCGTCGTCGACCACCAGCACATCGTATTGTTTTTTATCAACCTCGTTTGTCTGGTTATCGCCCACGGTGCCCCCCCTTTCATCCAGTGAGTGGTTCTTTTTTTCCGTGCCCTGCCCTTCCCCACCATCCCACAAACACTCCTTCCGGATGACGGGTTCTCCCATCACTGAAAACAACACCGCACTGTATAAAGCAATGTTCGTGCCACGCACGCGATTATTGTTAATTTCTTGTTTTTAATGATTTTTATTGCGAAACCACACGACAGGCATCGTTCGCTGACATCAGTTATTCAACAGCAGGGCGTTTTTCTTAAACAGATATTTGTGAGGATGGTGACGACAAAAAAACACGAAAGGGCGTTCTGCCCATACAATAAAGGAACACGCCAATGCACGGGGGCGATAAGGACCGGGTGGCCTGCGATGAGGGAATGTTCATTTTTTAATCAATTGCACTCTACCTGCACCGGCGTCCCCCCTTTCCTCTCGCATACCTCCTGCCCTTTCGTTTGAGACAAACCGGTGAAAAGATGGTCTTTTTATTTCCAAGAACAAACGGGAAGGCCCTTTCGCGCACCATGGCGAGCAATTACGACCGCAGCGTCTATTCCTCCCCCTTCTCTGTGCCGAGCAGCTTCAAAAGGGCAAGTGCGTTTTTCACGGCAAATCCCGCATGGCAGTTGTTAAAAAAGACATAGGTCTTTCGCGCCTTTTTCTGCATCCGTTCTATTTCGGGGAGGAATGCCGCAAGTTCCTCGTCGGAATAGAGGTAGTTGTACCGTTCCGCAACCGGTGCATTGAACCAGTTGGGATTTCTTCCGTGAAACCGGACATAGCCGATATCGGAGGTCACCTCGTTGAGGAAGGGCATCAACCGGGGAAGCCGCGGTTCGTCCACCGCGCAATAGGCGAGATGGTGCGCCCTCAGGAAGGCGAAGGTCTCCTGCCGTGCCCAGGCGCGGTTGCGAAATTCGATGACCAGGGGTATGTCCCCGAACCTTTCCCGGCACAGGAGCAGGTATTCGGCCGATTGTTTCGCCGGATAGAAGAACACGGGAAACTGCAACAACACGGCCCCCAGTTTGTTCTTTTCCTTGAGGGGGCGAAGGGAATAGATGAATCTCTCCATGTTCTCCACTGCCGCCCCCTGCCCGGGCTGTCGTTCAGCGAGCCGCTTGTCGAAGGGATCATGGGTGATCCCCCTGAAACCCTTGACCACGAATTCAAATCCCGGTCCGGTCTTGCCCTCCATACCGGCAAAGGACCGGTCGGACAGGAGGGTGTAATAGGTGGCGTTTATCTCCACGCAATCAAATCCCAGATGCTCCTGGTAATAGACAAGATTATCCCGGGAGGGAAGATTGTCGGGGTAGATGGTGCCGCGCCAATCCTCAAATGAAAACCCTGATGTGCCGATCCTGATCATCGCCGCTCCAGACCCGTATCCTTTGCACGGATCGCAATTGCCCCCCGGTGGCGGCTGTGTCCGTGGAATGGTAATGGGCAATTCTTCAATATTGTGCGGGAAGGGGGGTGCGTCTTTTGTTTCGGCTCCCTTGCACACAGCCTGTATGGCTCGCTTCGGGCACGCCTCAACTCGCCCTTCGGGCTCGAACAGGCGGCGTGCTTTTCCTCAGCTTCGCCCACAGGCTGTAGTGCTCGTCCGCAGGCACACAGACGCACCCCCCTTCCCCATCAGCCACGAGGTGTCATTCAGTTTCAATAACCGACATAAAGGAACGCATGATCAGTATATCACCGAGGCATAGACCAGCGAAAGGGAATGCGCTTCCGCATTGTTGTGGGCGGGCATGTTTACGGAGCGATATAGGGAGGCTTTTTCTAAATTTTCTTGGCGAAGCGGAGCGTATAACATTGCGCATGTCCGAGCGAAGCGAGTTTGCGCAATGTAGCGGAGCAAGCCTTAGAAAATTAAAAAAGCCTTCCCGTCTAGCGGAGTAAATATGCCTGCCCACGATCTGGGGTCGAAGGGTAAAAGGGAATGACTAACTACGACAGGGCCTTTCTGACCGCCTTGAACAGATCGGGCTGGTCAAAGGGCTTTTGCAGGAAGGTATACCCCCGCTCCTTGATGACCGGCCACTGTGACTTACGGTCCATGTACCCGCTGGTAAGAAGGACCTTCAGATTGGGTTTGAGTTGCAGGAATTGCTCCACAAGGTTGATCCCGTTTATCTCCGGGAGCACCACGTCACTCAGGACGAGATCGAAATTGCCGCCCTCCCGTTCAAAGATGTCGATCGCCTCTTTTGCGGTGGATGCATCGATGATCTCATAGCCGTTTTCCTGGAGGGCCTCCTTGATATATCTGCGCACCGCCCGCTCATCCTCGACCAGAAGGATACGCTCGCCCCTGCCCTTGGCGGCGGTTGCCCCTTTCCTGGCCCTGGGCCCCCTTTTCAGGGAGATACGAGGAAGATACACCTTGAATACCGTACCCTTTCCCACCTCGCTCTGTATATCGATCCATCCCCCGTGCTGTTTTATGATCCCGTATACCACCGAAAGCCCCAGTCCCGTTCCCTCTCCGGGCCTCTTCGTGGTGAAGAAGGGCTCGAAGATATGGGGGAGGGTCTCCCGGTCAATCCCTGTCCCCGTATCCTCTACCGAAAGGCAGACGAACTGGTTGTTCTTCCGGCCCGAGGCGACCTTTTGCTGTTTCCCTTTCAGGGTGAGGGACTCGGTCTTGATCGTGAGGTCGCCTCCCTCGGGCATGCTGTCCCGGGCATTCACGGCCAGGTTCATGACGACCTGCGTTATCTGGGTGGGATCCGCCCTCACGAACCCGATGTCTTCACCGATTATGGTCTTCAATCGTATGTCCTCGCCGATCAGGCGGCAGGTCATCTTATCCAGGTCCTCGATCAGGGCATTGATGTCCATGAGGATGGGCTGAAACATATGCCGTCGGCTGAAGGTGAGCAGTTGGCTGGTGAGCATGGCGGCGCTGGACGCGGCCTTGGCCACCTCCTCCACATGCTCCCTCTGGAGATCATCGTCGGCACTGATCTTTCTCAACAGGAGCTCCGAGTGCCCCTTGATGACCGTAATGAGATTATTGAAATCGTGGGCAATGCCTCCGGCCAGCGTGCCGATGGCCTCCATCTTCTGGGCCTGCAGGAGCTGCGCCTGGATACTCTCCTTCTCCTCCTCGGCCTTCTTTCGTTTGCTGATGTCCCTGCCGCCGCCCACGATGGTTTCCACCTTTCCCCGCTCTCCCTTAATGCCCTTGAGGTGCCAAGCGATGTACCGCTGCTTGTCGCGTATGAGAACGCGGTGCTCTATAAAGCAGGTATGGGGAGGGGTATTAAGCCTTTTCATGGCCTTTGCCGTTTCCGCCCGGTCCTCCTTGCACACGAGGTTCAAAAAGGATTCCCCGAGCAGGTCCTTCTCCTTTTTACCGAACAGCCTGCAGTAAGAGGGGCTCACGAACAGGAACCGCCCCTTGGCATCCATCTTCACCACCAGATCGGTCTGGTACTCGATGAGCAGCCGATATTTTTCCTCGCTCTCCCGCAGGGCCTCCTCCGCTTGCTTGCGGGAGGTGATGTCCTGCCCGATCCAGAAGAGGATCGACCGGTCCGAAAGGTGAAACGGGACCACACTCAGAAGGAGCGTCTTGGTATCACCGTTTACCCGGAAATCGCTCTCAAAGGTCCGGCCTCTCAAAGGTATGGAGGTGTCCCCCGGGCAGAGGACCTCCTTTAAAAAGTCAGGGGTGAAATCCCTTACCCCTTTTACCTGCAGGGATTCCTTGTCACACTCCAGGAAGGCAAGGCCCGCCCTGTTGGCATCCAGGTACCTTCCTGCCTCATCCGTGACAAAGATGGGATTCGGCGCACCGTCGAAGAGGGTCTGGATGACCTTATCCCGAAGCTCTTCCTCCTTGCGCCTGCGTTCCTTGATGTCGCGGGTGACGATCAGGATGCCGATCGGTCTCCCGTTCACATCGTGCAGGAATTTCAATGTATTCTCGGTCAACAGCGTAAAACCGTCCCTGTGCCTCAGCTCGAGTTCCAGGCTCCGCGTCTTGTAGCTCCCCTTTTTATCATTGAATTCTAAGATAAGCTCTTCGGAGAGGGCCTTTTTCACCACCTTCAGTGAGGCCGGGGTGAGGACCTTTTCCAGGGGATAGCCCAGCATCTCCTGGACGCTGTATCCCAAACATTCGGTTATGGAATGACTGATATAGGTAAAGCGCAGGTCGATGTCCACGGTCCAGACGATGTCCATTGCGTTCTCGGCGAGCATGGGGTAGGGGGAGTCGTTGCCTCGCGCCACCGCTTCCGATCGGATAAATCCGGTGATGTCGCTTCCCACCCCGAAATAGAAATCGAATTCGCTCTTCTTGCTGAACACCGACCACCACTGCCATTTCACCAGCAGCTCACGCCCGTCCTTGGTGATCAGGATATTTTCATCGAAGGCCTGGCTACGGGATTTCCCCAGCTTATCAAAGATCTCGTTGAGCCGTTCCCTTTGGTCCTCAGGGACGAAGGTGTTCACATAATCCTTGCCCACCACCTCCTCCAGGTTGTAGCCGAGCAACTGAAGCATCTCATCGCTCATGAACATGGTCTTTCCCTGGGCACTGATGGACATGAAGAAGGCGGGAGAGGTCTGGAAGAGGTATTTATTGAAATCGGGCTCCCACCCGGGTCCTTCCTTGTCATTTATTGCCACGGTTCACGTATCCCTGTCGGTTTACTTTGTTTACGAAAAAGGCTGATGAGCGTGCCCCCGGCACGCCCGTTCCCCCGCCCGCACAAACGAGGCATAAGGACCTGAATTGCTTGCACGTATAAAAATGCCGGTCACCCACACTATCGGCATTTTTCAGCAGCCTGTTCATTATCCTCCAAGGGCTTTCCAGCGAATCGCGTTTAATCCCGCGATCTTGGGAGAAAAATCACGTCAAGGGAATACAAGGGAAATTCCCTCCAAGTGCCGAAAAGAATAATGAATGTATGTAGCATTCAGGTGCAGCGGAGAGTAAAAACGAAGGGAAAAGGGGATACCCCACGATCATGATATGGAGAAGAAGAGGCCATGATCAAGCTCAAGGAACCGATTGAATTACATATACCGAGCAAGCTGGGATTTGAAAAGATCGCCGCAGGGTGCGCCGTGTCAATCGCCAAGGATATGAAATTTTTCCCCGCCAAGATCGACGACCTCAAGACGGCAGTGACCGAGGCGTGCCTGAACGCCATCGAGCACGGCAACAAATTGAACCAAAACGTCCACGTGGTAATCAACATGACCCCCAGCGAAGAGGCCATGATCATCGAGGTATGGGACAATGGAGGGGAACGGTACGACATCTCCTCCGAGCCCGATATCAAGGAAAAGATAAACGGTCAGAAGCGCACCAGGGGATGGGGCCTGTTCCTGATCCAGAACCTGATGGACGAGGTGGAGATAAAGTACGTACCGGACAAGGGAAACGTCATCCGGATGGTCATGTACATGAAAAAGCCGCCGGTCGAATTCCAGTAATCCTCGAATACTCCCCTGGTTGGTTCAGCAGGCAGGTCGTGGGCGGTCACTATTCCTTTTCTGCGTCTGTTTCCTCCGCCGCCTTTAAGGTAATGGTCACCCTGGTTCCTTTGCCCTTCTGGCTTTTCAGATCTATCAAGCCCTTGTGCATGCCGATCAAGTTCCGGATTATCGATAACCCCAGCCCGACTCCCTCACCAGGGCCCTTGGTGGTAAAAAAGGGATCAAAGATCTTTTTGAGGTTTTCTTCGGAGATTCCCACGCCGGTGTCTTCGATTTCAACGACTACCGCCCTTTCCCCCAGTCTGAAATGATCCCCGCTTCTTCTGCCCACGCCATTCTTTATCTCCTTTAATTGCGTCTCTTGGGTGCGGATAATAATCCTTCCCCCTTCGGGCATCGCCTGAATGGCATTTGAAAAGATATTGATAAAGACCTGCTTTATTCTATTTTCATCAACCAGGACCTTTACCATATCCTGTTGCGTTTCCTTGATCAGCTCAATGTGTTGTTCGCAGCTCAGTCCATATTTCGCCAACTGGTAGGAATCCTCCAGAATGGTATTGATATCCTCAGGCTGCAACACGAGATTGGTCATCCTTGAAAAATCCAGAAGGGACTGCACAATGTTATCCGCCCTTCGTATGCTCTCTTTCATCATGTCCAGGATCCTCGACGTGTCGATTTGCCGGGAGGACAGTTTGTTTTCCAGGCAATAGATACTCTGGTTGATTATGGTCAGGGGATTTCGTAACTCATGGGCAATGCCGCTTGCCAGTTTGCCGATGGCACCCATCTTTTCGGACTGGACAAGTTGATCCTGTAATTCCCGGAGATGTCTATACGTTTCCCGCAGTTCCTCTTCCATGATCTTGCGCTCGGTAATGTCCCTGAAGGCACCCATCAGATACATCTTTCCATCCAATAGTATGGGCGCCGAGTTGATATCGGCATAAAAAACGCTCCCGTCCTTTCGTTTCACCGGGACATCCCTTGCAAGCGGATTCTCGCCCTTTGTTTGGCGATCAAATTGCTCCAGAACATTCGAAAGATCCTCTCTTGGATGGATGTCGGTGACCTCCAATCTTTTAATTTCCTTCAGGTCATAGCCGAGCATTCGACAAATCATATTATTACCGCTGTTAAACCTTCTGTTTTTCACATCCGCCAGAAGTATTCCATCCACCATGCCATCAAAAATGGCCCTGAATCTCTGTTCGGATGCCCGTAATGCCTCCTCTGTACGTTTTTGCTCGGTCATATCCCTGGCCACCGAAATAATGGCGCTCGGCGTGTCAGGATCCTCCTTAACCAGGATCCAGTTCATCAGAATGGGGAATGTCGACCCATCCTTGCGGATCGCTGTCAATGCTATGTCCCGGACCAGGCCGTCCCGTTCCAATTTCGGTATTATTTCCTTCACCACCCGCTGCTCTTCCTCCTTGGACATGATGCCGAGTTCCAGGGGTGATTTCCCCACCGCCTCCTCCCTTTTCCAACCCGTGCCTCTTTCGAACTCGCCATTCACCTGGAGAATCTTCCCATCCAGATCAAAAATTATCATCGCCTCAGGCATTCCCTCAATTATTGCCGGTGCTTCGAGGGTCTTTCCCTGTAATCGTTTGGACTTCGACCCGGTTCTTAATGCCTTCAATTCAGCAATCATTTGATGCATGCCGCTGATTCTCCCCGGATTGATGGTTTGCTTGTTCCATACCGTCACCCCTCGTAACCAAGGGGAAAGGTATAATCATACCTATAATTTAATTCGTCTTCTCAGACCCATTATTACGAGACGGATTAAATCATCCCTGCCGGCGCAATCAGTGATGTTTCATGGGATTGATTCTTAACTCATTATTTCTTAAAGGGAAATTAATGGTCCAGCCGCACACGGGGAGGTGTCAAGAGAGTTCTTTCAGAGTTGCCGCTTGTGTCGGCAACGGTCAGTGCATGCCTCGGATGACTCCGCGCAGATTATAGATAAACAATTGACAGGCCGATTAATTATGTATAGTATATATGTATATTATTACCATATATCATTTATGTAATTCAAGGATGCATATGAAAAAGACCACGGTGTTTATCGATGAAGAGCTCTTGAAGAATGCCATAAAGGTTATTCAAGCCCGTTCAAAAAAAGAGGCGATCGAGGAAGGCCTCAAGGCACTGATCCGTCAGCATAACAGGGAGGCCCTGCTGAAGGAACTCGGCACCTTTGACATGGATCTGACTCTCGATGAATTGGAGCGGTTGAGAAATGACGAATGAGCTATTTCTCATCGATACCTCGGTGTGGCTATTCAGCTTGCGAAAAAACTACATCCCGGAGATAAAGGAAAGGGTAAGTCATCTATTGAGAGAGGAACGGGTGGTTACAACACCTGTGATTAAACTGGAGCTTCTCGGGGGCACAACAAAAGAAAATGAATTTCAACGATTAAAGGATCGGCTGGATGCGATTCAATGCGTTGAAATGGATACTTCCGTATGGGAACGGGCCTATGGGCTTGCATTCAAGACACGCCGCTCAGGAATAACCATTCCCTATATCGATGTTTTGATCGCGGCATGCTCTTTGGCATCACATGCCACGCTCGTGCATGCCGATACCCATTTCGATTTACTCTCCGAACCCTTCGGATTGAAAACAGAAAGCCTTGTTCAAACAGTCAGGGATGCGGCACAGTGAACTGCGGTGAGAAAAAAAACAAAATGGGGTCAGGTCTTGAAATGACAGTTTTTTACAACAAACCCTCATGCCACCTTGTGACGCCATGAAGCATGGAAATATGATTCTATTTTCGAGACAAAACTGTCAATTCAAGACCTGACCCCAAGTCACGTTTGCAATTCAAGAGACGATGAGGCGGGCCCCCCGGCGCCGCGGCCTTCGTTGCATCGTCGGTTCCAATGATTCGATCATCCAATTGTATAATCTGTGGGTGTGTCATGTTATACCTGAAAACACTTGGCCCTCGCTGTGGTTCAATCCATTTTAGCCCTGAATTCCCCGACCGTGATCCGATCCTTGTTCGCCTCCCAGAACTTCTCACCGAGTCCTTTTACATTCAGGATATCCTCAGTCGTTTGAAACGGACCATGCTCCTCCCGGTAGGCGATAATGCGACCCGCCAGACTGGGTCCAACCCTCTTCAACAGGAGAAGCTCATCCTTCGTCGCCGTATTGATATTGATCATTTCCTGAGCAGCCACCTTTTCACCCGAGCGGGCGTACGCTACGCGGGGCATCACTGCAATGAGGGATACAACCATACACACTACCACCGTACAACAGAATACCGATAAAACGCCTTGCTTGCCTGTATCACGATACATGGCAACCTCCTTGCGATACCTACGGTTACACGATTGCAGCCGAAAGGCACCGGGAGGCCCTCCTATCGTCTCAAAGATTCCCTGACCCCCTGCTCCATACTCAAACGTCCCAGACCATATCACAGGGGACCTGCAGGCAGACTGTATGCCCTATCTTCTCTACCTGTGATCCACGGGCACCCACCCCCTTTCCCATAGTGCCATCTTAAGGTTTTCGTATATGAGGATTCTCGGATTCCCATGATTGATGGCCTCGTAAAAAGTCGCCGAACCTATCACTCCGGAGAAAGCCGGAGTCCGGAACTCTTTGAAAGCACTGGATTCACCAACGCTTCATACCCCACACCTGATGTCTCACGGCTCCCCCCAGAAATCCCGGTCCAGGCTCCGGTACTGGATGGCCTCCGCAACGTGCTCGGGACCGATCCTCTCCGCACCCGCAAGGTCGGCGATGGTCCTGGCCACCTTGATGATCCGGTCGTGGGCCCGGGCGCTCAGCCCCAATCGTGCAATGGCGCCCTGGAGAAGCTGCTTCGATTCCCTGCCCAGGCGGCAAAAATCCCTGATCCCCTTGGAACCAAGCTGTGCGTTGCACATGACCCGGGTGCCCTGGTACCGCTCCCGCTGCCGCTCCCTGCCCGCAATCACCCGCTCCCGAATCCTCGATGAGGGCTCGCCGGTGCGCTCCTCGCTCATCTGCCGGTAGGAAATGGGAGGCACCTCCACGTGCAGGTCGATGCGGTCAAGCAGGGGACCCGAGATGCGGCTTAGATAGTTTCGTATCTGCAGCGGGGTGCACCGGCACTCCTTGTGCGGGTGGGAATAGTAGCCGCACGGGCAGGGATTCATGGCCCCCACGAGCATGAACTGCGCCGGGAAGCACAGGGTCATGGAGGCGCGGGCAATGACCACCCTCCCGTCCTCCAGGGGCTGCCTGAGCAGCTCCAAAATATCCCGTCTGAACTCCGGCATCTCGTCAAGGAACAGGACGCCGTTGTGGGCAAGGGACACCTCACCCGGCCGCGGTACACCTCCCCCGCCGATCATCCCCGCCCGGGTGATCGTATGGTGGGGAGATCGGAAGGGACGCTCCACGATCAGGGCGTGCCGGGGAGGGATCAGCCCGGCGCAACTGTGGACCCTGGTGGTGACGATGGCCTCCTCCAGGCTTAGGGGCGGCAGGATGGAGGGAATGCGCTTTGCGAGCATGGTCTTCCCGGACCCGGGAGGGCCAAGCATCAGGAGGTTATGCGAGCCGCTGGCAGCCACCTCCAGGGCCCGCTTTACGTATTCCTGTCCCTTCACCTCCGCGAAATCGAGCAGGTCGTCTCCCGCCCTATCCCAGAGGCCCTCCATGTCCACCCGGTGACGGGGGATGTCGATCTCCCCGTTCAGGAAGCCCACCACCTGGGGGAGGCTCTCCACCGGAAACACCGAGGTCTCCTCCACGATGGCCGCCTCATTGCGATTCACCGAGGGAAGCAGCAGCCCCTTGTCCAGGTCCCGCGCGGTCATGGCCAGGGAGAGGGCGCCCCTCACCGGACAGATCCTGCCGTCAAGGGAAAGCTCCCCTACGATCATGAAGCGGTTGAGGCTGTCCTGGGGGATGAGCCCCTGGGCTGCCAGGATCCCCAGGGAGATGGGAAGGTCGAAGGCGGTCCCCTCCTTCCGGATGTCCGCAGGGGCGAGATTGATGGTGATCCTGCTTAAGGGGAAGGTGAATCCGGAGTTGGTGAGGGCGGCCTTTACCCGGTCCCTGCTCTCCTTGACGGCGGCATCCGGAAGCCCCACCGTGTTGAACAGGGGCAGGCCCCGGGCAAGGTCCACCTGCACCTCCACCGGATGGGCGTCAATACCCAGCAATGTCCCGCTGTAGAGACAGGAGATCATCCGCGACAACCTGTTATCCAGCAATAAACACCCATGATATTTCCATCACAACGTGGCATGAGAGTTTTGAAAAACACATGATGAGTTGACGACTTTCATATACACCGCCATGATCTATCGATCAAAACAAGGCATGGAAATAAATAAAACAACGGATTGTTAGATTATTTTCATATAAAATACCCATGATCATTCGATCATGATGAAGGATGAAAGTTTAGTCAATAACTTTCATACAACCGGCTGAATTATGGAAACAAAGAAGGGAAAAACGATGGCGCTGTTACATCGTAATTATGAGGTGATGGTAAAGCGAAGATGTAGTATCCCGGATACTACCAGTGATATGTTCCTGCTCGCAGGCTGGAAAGAATGCCTGCAATGCACATAATAAGGATTATTTGAGCAATGATGGAAGACCTTGGTGGAATGATCGCTATGAAAAAATATACTACACCGCGACACAGGAATCAATACCCAGGCATGCCCCTGTTTATGACGGTCGATTCACGGTGAAAAATCCACCTTTATGTGATCGTATCACGGAGGCCAAAATTATCGAAACGTACCCTTGGCCGTTCATATCCATCCCTTGACGGGATGAATAATATACAAAATAAGGCGTTACTTCCAGCTCATTCCCACTCCTATCTTGATGTCGGGATCATCATCCCCGAGGCCGAATTTAAGCTCGAAAAAAAGTCTTTTGCCTTGATTCAACCCGGTCTCGATCCCGACGATAGGGCTCAAGGAGATCTCCGTATCGCTGTCATCCCCGGGATGATCATCATCGAAATTGACATAGGTCAGTCCCAGTCCACCGCCCAGATAGGGTGTCCAGGGCCGGACCTGTGAGAAAACATAATGGACCTCTGCCAGCATTTGCAGGACTGTTACGTCATCACCTAATCCGAGCTCGATACTGGGCCTGAGCCGGACATTCTTTGTAAACTCTCCCATGTTGAGGTGCACGCCGCCATATACCTGATCGGGGTCATCGCTCAGACCGGCACGGACTCCCCATCCATTGCAACGTATCCCTGACATCCCCTGGGCCATAACCTTTGATGTGAAGGCCAAAAAGACGAGCGAGATGACGACGATGACTAAAAGAAAAGCGTATCTTTTATTAATGCTCATAATTCTTCCCCCATTTCTTTTAAGAACTGTTGACAGAGACTATCCTTAATCCATAAACCCGAACAATCGGCCCTGTGTTTGAGACAAACCCTCCTGCCAGCTCTTGGCACCACGAAGCATAAAAATATGATTCTATTTTCGAGGCAAAAACTGATAATTCAAGACCTGACCCCAAGCCACCTGTTCTCGGGGTGATGCCGGCGGGGGATCGGAGGGGGCGGCTTACTGTTGTCCGGAGGCAAGGGCCTCCATGGCGGCCTTGCGCACGGCCTCATTCGTGTCCTTGGCAGCCGCCTCCAGGACGGGGCGCGCCTCCTTTGCCGCCACCTTGGAGAGGTGCCGCACGAGCAGGCATCGTGTAGCTGCATCCCCCTGTTTCAGAAGGCCGGTCAATACATCGACGCCATCCTCACCCACGGCAAGATTCCGGAGTGCATTCTGGGCGGTGGAGCGAACGTATCGGTTTTTATCCGCAAGGAGCTGCATGAGGGTTGAGGCCGCTGCCTCGTCCCCCTCGAAGTTGCCCAATGCCTGGGCCGCAGCGGTCCTGAGCCTCCAGTCTTGCTCCTGCGCCGCCGCCCGGATGAGGTCCTCGGCCCGGTAATCCCCCCACTTCCCAAGGATGGTGATGATCCCCACCCTGCTCACCGCATCCTGTGAGGATCGGTAAATACCCATGAGCTCAGGGGTCAGGTCCGCATCACCCATGCCCTGCAACAGGAGGAGAAGGGGCCTGGTGTCCTTCCCCTCGCTCCCCTTCAACGCCTCCATCAGATAGGGCACCGCAGGTTCGCCGATCTTCTTGAGCTTCAATCCAGCCTGGTACTGGGTGATGAGGTTATGAGTGCCGAGTTCCTCGATGAGCGAGCGGATCCGTTCCTCCGATTCCGATGCCCGCTCCATGCCCTCCCCTGCAGGAAGGTGCCCGGCGAGGTATACCACCTGCTCCTGGAGCCGCGCGATGTCCCGCCCCTTCTTGCCGACGCGTGCGTGGAGCCAGATGACGCCGATCAGGAGGATGACATTGGTAAGGACAAGCAATGTGACAAGGATACGGCGCATCAGGATACCCCGTCATTCATGATAGTTGTACACCTTGAAGCCGGCCTCATGACACAGGTGATCCCTCTCCGCCTCCTTCAGGTCCTCCTTGATCATGAGTCGAATCAGGTCCTCGAACCCGGTCTCCGGCTTCCAGCCCAGCTTCTCCCGTGCCTTGGTTGCGTCCCCCAGCAGGCATTCCACCTCAGTTGGCCTGAAATACCGGGGGTCCACCTCGACCCGCACCACCCCGTTTCCCGGATCGATCCCCTTCTCATCGATCCCCTGGCCCTCCCAGGCAATCTCCATACCCACCTCGGCAAAGGACTTCTCCACGAATTCCCGCACCGAGTGGTTCTCCCCGGTGGCGATCACGTAATCGTCCGGCTCGTCCTGCTGCAGGATAAGCCACATGGCCCGCACATAATCCGGCGCATATCCCCAGTCGCGCCGGGCGTCCAGGTTCCCCAGGAAAAGCCGGTCCTGCAGGCCGAGCTTTATCCGGGCGACCCCCCTGGTGATCTTCCGGGTGATAAAGGTCTCGCCGCGGAAGGGGGACTCGTGGTTGAACAGGATGCCGTTGCAGGCGAAGACATGATATGCCTCCCGGTAGTTCACCGTGATCCAGTATGCGTAGAGCTTTGCCGCCCCGTAAGGGCTGCGGGGATAGAAGGGGGTCTTCTCCGTCTGGGGGATCTCCTGCACCAGGCCATACAGCTCGCTGGTGGATGCCTGGTAGAACCGGACCGTTTCGGTCATGTTCAGGATGCGCAGCGCCTCCAGCAGGCGGAGGGTGCCCAGGGCATCCGAATTCGCGGTGTACTCGGGCGTCTCAAACGACACCATGACGTGGCTCTGTGCACCCAGGTTGTAGATCTCGTCCGGCTTGACCTCCTGGATGATCCTGATCAGGTTGGTGGAATCGGTGAGATCGCCGTAGTGCATGAAAAAGGAGACCCCCTTCTCGTGGGGATCGCGGTACAGGTGATCCACCCGCTGGGTGTTGAAGAGGGAGGCCCGTCGTTTGATGCCGTGCACCTCGTATCCCTTCTTCAACAGGAATTCCGCAAGGTATGCCCCGTCCTGTCCGGTAACACCGGTGATCAATGCCCTTTTCATAGCAACTCCTTGTATTTTCATTTTATTGAAATTATGTCCCATTCTACCCAAGAGAGAAGGAATTTGTCAATCTCGTGATTTGGGGTCAGGTCTTGAATTATCAGTTTTTTGTTCCAAGAATAGAATATTTTCATGCTTCGTTGCGGCACAAAGGGGCATGGACGTTTGTTCAGAAAACAAAACCTATGCTCTGAATATCAGCAACATATTTCATACTTCGCGGCGGGTAGGGGGATGTTCCCAAAAACTGACAATTCAAGACCTGACCCCATTTTGCCCTTGACTTTAAATAACTTTTTTGATAATATTTTAAAATTATTTATAGCCTTCAATAAAAATAATCCCACCTTTTTTACCAGGAGGAAACCGCCATGGCAGAACAATACTCGACAAGCCCGGAGGGAGAACGCTTTCCCCTGCCCCAAGATAATGATTATCAGAAGGAATTCGCCCGTCTCCAGGGCCTGGTCGCCGATCAGCGGAAAAAGGGGAGGGAAATCGTGGTGGTCATGGGGGTGGGGTTTGTCGGGGCGGTCATGGCCGCCATCGTGGCGGACACCACCAATGAGAAGGGAGAGCCTTCCAAGTTCGTCATCGGGATGCAGCGGCCGAGCGCCCGCAGCTACTGGAAGATCCCGCTGATCAACCGGGGGGTGACACCGGTCAAGG
>JBLIRN010000044.1:0-23417 GCA_049472315.1 bacterium | reverse complement strand
CGACGATGCCTTCAACGGTGATTGTGTCACCATCCTGGGCTTTCAATATCTCCAGCGCAGTCTTGTTGAACTGGTACAAGAATCCTTGGATAGTGTAGTCAGCAGTTCGCGGCATATTGCCTTTCCTTCATCTTAGTGCCCAACAATTAATATACGAAGTTCTTAAAATCGAGCCAGCCCACAATGGGGTCCAGAATAATCTATAGCTCTAATCCGAAAAGATACGTCCCGTACGCTTCAGAGAGAGCAAGAAAGATATGGCTAAACAATATGAGAGACAAAGGACTTGCGTGTATGCGTGAGGAATTTTCTTGCAATCTCGTGACTTTAAAAAGACTACAAGAGATACATCTCTTTTTATAATATTAAAGAAATAATGTCAAGATTTGACTGGAGGCATTGTGTGAAGTTATTTAAATCAATATTTCAATAACTTGTAATTATATGAAGGGATGCAGTGAAATGATCCTCGGGGCACGATTGAAAATTTGATGGGTAATATGATAATAGACGAAGTTCATCCTAATGGGTAATGAAATGGATTAAGGGTATGCCTGAGCGTAATAAGGTCTCAGTGGATTGCCAGAAATGCAATGACTGCAAAAAGGCTAGTACTGAAAAGGTATGGATGTTTTATAGAGGCCACGTAAAGCGGTATATATTGTCTTATGGGAACGAAGGCATTTCACTCTGATCTTGTGGGCTGGGTTGAGGAGGGATTAGTAACGACTGTATGGCAGGTATCGCCTCGCGTGCGGCCTCCATTCCCGCGATCATGCATTCCTTTTTCCGGGTGAAGTCCATCATGCCTACATCCCCCACGCTGGGGGCAATCAGTACGTCCGCATCCTTCTGCTTGTAACTGTCGATCTTGTTGCTCATGATGCTGATTGCCTGCAGGATGATGTCGATGACGTTGCTCGTGTCCTGATTGACTACATTCTTGCCGATGTCAACGGCAATAACGATGTCCGCACCCTTTTGCCGGGCTATCTCGGGGGCAAGGTTTCCGAGCACGCCGCCGTCGACCAGGGTCGTTCCCTCGTACACGAGGGGGGTGAACACTCCGGGGATGGAGCTGCTCGCCCGCACCGCCTTGGCAACAGGGCCCCTGTCGAACACCACCGCCTCACCGGTATTCAGATTGGTGGCAACGGCATAGTATGGGATGGAAAACTCCTCGATGTTCCTGGCCGATATGTGGTCATTGACGAACTTCTCGAGCTTGTCCCCTTTCACCGGGCCTGTTTTCGAAGAAAAGAGGGAGAAATCGAATATGTCCTCCTTCTCCAGGGAAAAGGCGATCCACTCCAGTTCGAAGCTGTCTGCGTTGGATGCGTAGATGGCGCCGATGAGGCTTCCCACACTTGTACCCACGATCATGTCAATGGGGATCCGCTCCCGCTCCAGAACCCGAATAACCCCGATGTGGGCAAAGCCGCGGGCAGCGCCACCCCCGAGGACGAGGGCCACCTTCGGCCTTCCCGCAGCGCTGAAGGGGATGCCGGTATATACGGCCGGACGTGGGGCAGCACACCCAAGAATGAACGACATGAGAATGAAGACAATAATTCTATATAGATTCCGCTTCATATGATACCCTCCGTATCCCTTTATTATTTAATCGGGAAATAGGCGCCTGTTCCACAGAAGGCAAACATCGTCAGGGCCATGATTACCATTTTTATACCATACCGCTTCCTTCATCAAGCTCCTTGGGTCACCCCCTGGGGGGATACGCTGTGGGGGAAAGCTTGTTTTTGCGGGACCATCCCTGGTATGATACATCATACACAACAAAGCGTTCCGATCAGGCTTGAGACCGATATGATCACCACGAAAAAGATCCTTGTTCTATCCATTGTCAGCGTTGTCATTCTCTTCCTTAGCCTTTACATTCATGACATGTCCGCACCGAAGATACGGAATGCGATACCGATGGGTGAGAATATCATCTGCTTCGGCGACAGCCTCACCTACGGAACCGGGGCAACCCCGGGCATGGACTATCCCTCGCAGCTTTCGCGGATGATCCAGATGCCCGTGATCAACGCGGGCATCCCGGGGGATACCACGGCAAGCGCCCTGCGCAGGCTGCAGAGGGACGTGCTCTCCCGCTCTCCCCGCATCGTCCTGATCACCCTCGGAGGAAACGACCTCAAGAACGGGGTCCCTGCCAAGGCGGCATTTGACAATCTCAGGGAGATTGCCAGGGCGATTCAGGATCAGGGGGCCCTGGTGGTTATCGGCGGTATCGACATCCCCTTCTGGGGGAAGGGGTATGGGGATGCATACGAGGAACTCGCCCAGGAACTGGGCCTGGTGCTCGTTCCCAATATCTTCAAGGGGATTATGGGCAGACCCGGGTTGATGAGCGACCAGATCCACCCCAATAGCGCAGGCTACACAAAGATGGCGGCGATGTTTTACAAGGGCCTGAAACCCTACCTCTAATCTACTGAAGAATGCAGGGCCCCCATGAGACAGGCGCTGTGCACCATTCCCTGCAGCAGGAGCGCAGGGAAAACGGGCATTGTGTGCACAACAACTGCCGGATGATTCGGTAAACCCCACATTGCAGGGTGTATGGATGGAAGGGATTCCTCGACCGGGATATATAGAGCTCTACGAAAAGGGGGAGCTTCAAAAAAGACGGGATGCGGCCCGCGCACTCCTTTCCCCCTGCACCCTCTGCCCGCGAACGTGCAAGGTCGATCGGCTCCGGGGTGAACGGGGATTCTGCAGGACAGGCGCACTCCCGGTCGTGTCGAGCTACGGCCCCCATTTCGGTGAGGAGTCGCCCCTGGTCGGGGAGCATGGCTCCGGCACCATATTCATCACCCACTGCAACCTTGGGTGCATATTCTGCCAGAATTACGAGATAAGCCACCTGGGCGAGGGGCAGGAGATCTCCCCGGAGGACCTCAGCCGCATCATGCTCGACCTGCAGCGGAGGGGCTGCCACAACATCAATTTCGTGTCCCCCACGCATGTGGTCCCCTTCATCCTCGATGCGCTCCCCTTTGCCATAGACAGGGGATTGACGCTCCCCCTGGTGTACAACACCGGGGGGTACGATTCCCTCGCCAGCATCCGGCTCCTGGAGGGCGTGTTCGACATCTACATGCCCGATTTCAAATTCGCCGGTGCGGAGGAGGGAAAACAATACGCCCATGCCCCCGACTACTTCCAGGTGGCCTGCGCAGCCCTTGCGGAGATGCACCGCCAGGTCGGCGACCTGCAGCTCGATTCACGGGGGATCGCCTGGCGGGGGCTGTTGATCAGGCACCTGGTGATGCCGGAGGGTGTCGCAGGCACGGACAAGGTCATGGCATACATCAGCCAGAGGCTGTCAAAGGACACCTACATCAATATCATGGACCAGTACCGCCCCTGCGGCGAGGCACGCCTGCACCCGGAGATCGATCGAGCCATCACCGGCGATGAGTTCGCCGGTGCGATCCGGATCGCCCATTCGTATGGCCTTCATCGCCTGGATGATCGCCGCAGGTTCCCCCTTCCCCGGTAGGATCCCCGAGGGGCCGTGTAGAAACGATTGCATGACGCAGTCCGGCATGGGTTGAAATGGTTTGTCTTTCAATGTATTGCCGGCAAAACTTGAACCTCATTGCGTAATCTATTATCCTCTTTAGGATCTAAAGGCCGGCACACGCACCGCATGGAAAGGGAATGAGCAGTGCCCACGACAACCGGAAATCACACGCTCGACACGCTCATCAAGTGGATCACCCTGCAATGGCTCTTCTACCCGGTAGGCAGGACAGTGGTGGACTGGGTGCGTCACCTGGGTGCAGCCGCCATCTTCTTCAGCATATCCTTTGCGCGAATCTTCCGCCGCAAGCAGACATCCTCGATCATCCAGCAGATATACTTCATCGGGTCGAAATCCGCGAACATCGTCATGCTGGTGGGGCTTTTCACCGGCATGGTGCTGGGACTGCAGCTCTACTATACCCTGATCAAGTTCGGCTCCGAGGGGGTGCTCGGCTCTGCGGTGGCCCTTTCCCTGGTCAGGGAACTGGGACCGGTGCTCACGGCGATCATGATCATCGCCCGGGCAGGCTCCTCCATGACCGCGGAGATCGGGATCCAGCGGATCTCCGAGCAGATCGACGCACTGCACACCATGCGCATCGACCCCCTCAGGTACCTGGTCAGCCCGAGGATCGCGGCATCGATCATCAGCTTTCCCCTGCTCACGGCGATGTTCGACATCATCGGCATCATCGGGGGATATATTTCCGGGGTCCTGCTCCTGGGGGTCAATGCAGGGGCGTATTTCTACCGGGTACAGTCGAGTGTGGAGATGCAGGACATCAGGGGGGGATTCATCAAGGCGCTCGTGTTTGCGGTGATCGTTTCCACGGTCTGCTGCTATCAAGGGTTCTTCACCCACATGCGTGAGGATGGCCACGGCGCCAAGGGGGTCAGCCTGTCAACCACCACGGCGGTGGTGCTCTCATGCGTGCTCGTGCTCATCGCCGACTATGCGGTAACATCGTTGCTCCTGTAGGGAGGCCATGGACAGACCGATCATCGAATTCAGGAACGTATCCAAGCGGTTCGACAGCCGACCGGTGCTCCAACGGGTCAATCTGAAGATCTACGAGGGGCACGTCACCACCGTGATCGGCAAGAGCGGGGTGGGAAAAAGCGTCCTGCTCAAGCACATCATCGGGCTTCTGAAACCGGATGAGGGCGAGATCCTCTTCCGGGGGGTCCCGATCGGCAGTCTCAAGCGAAGGGAGCGGGATGAATACCGGGGCCAGATCAGCTACATGTTCCAGAACAACGCCCTGTTCGACTCCCTGACGGTGTTCGAGAACATCGCCCTGCCCCTGCGGCAGACCACAAATCTCGGCAAGAAGGAGATCGAGCGGCGGGTGATGACCAGGATCGAGCAGACCGAGCTCACCGAGGTGGCCAATAAATACCCCGCAGAGATATCGGGGGGCATGCAGAAGCGGACCGCGCTCGCCCGCGCCCTGGTGACCGATCCCAAGATCGTCCTGTTCGACGAGCCCACCACCGGCCAGGACCCGGTGAGGAAATTCGCGATCCTCAGCATGATCGCGGAATACAAGAGGCGGTTCGAGTTCACCGCGGTGCTCATCAGCCACGAGATACCCGATGTGCTCTTCATCTCCAATCGCGTGCTGGTGCTCCACGAGGGCACGATCATCTTCCAGGGCTCCCCTGCGGCGCTCGAGAACTTCAACCACCCGATCACCGACGAATTCATGAAGAGCCTGGAGGGGCTGCAGGACGAGCTCACCGGGCTCTACTCGAAGCAGGTATTCAGGGCCCGGTACAATTCGAATCTGAGGAAAACGGACGGCGAGGAGATCTTTACCGTGGTCCTCTTCACCCTGGAGCTTGACCGGATGAACGAGAAGCTGGGCCCCACCACCGCCCTCGGGATATTCAAGTCCTTCGGGGAGTTCATCAAGAGGAACTTCGGCTCCATCGGGTTCTCCACCCGGCTGAGCAGGGACCAGATGCTGACGGTGCTTCCCTATGCGAATCTCGATGAGGCGGAACAGATGGTGGATTCCTTCTCCAGGGACCTGAAGGTACGCAAGATCCATCCGGCCCAGGTGGATTCCCCCGCCGGGGAGTGCTATACTTTCTCCGTATTCGTGGGCCTTGCAGAGGGCACATCGAGCGACGAGATAGACCATATCATCGCCAAGGCGCAGGCGAAGCGGAAAACAATTGCACGATTCACGTGCACCAAGGAAGAGGGACAAATAAATGAAGAAATACCAGGCTGAGACCGTCGTCGGCATCTTCATGGTCATCGGATTGCTCTGCGTGGGATATCTTACGGTAAAACTCGGCAATATCTCCCTGTTGGGCGATGATACCTATTCGATCCAGGCCCGCTTCCGTTCGGTTTCCGGCCTGAGAAAGGGCAGTCCCGTTGAAATGCTCGGCATCGATATCGGGCGTGTGGAATCGCTCACCGTTGACCAGGACACCCAGGCCGCGATCGCCGAGATGAGGATCAACAAGGGGATAATGATCTACCGCGATGCCATCGCATCGATCAAGACATCGGGCCTGATCGGCGACAAGTATGTCACCATCGATGCCGGGGGCGCCGACGAGGTGATGAAACCGGGTGAAACGATCATCGAAACGGAATCCGCCATCGATATCGAGGAGATCATCCGAAAGTATGCCTTCGGATCGGTCAAGGACTAGGCGTGAAAGGAAGCACGGTATGAAGAAGGCAGTGATCGCGGCGGCCCTGGTGTGCCTGCTCGTAGTTCCTCCCTGCGTGAGCGCGGGCGTGCCGCTTGAAACTATCCAAACACACGTCAACAGTGTGCTGGAGGTACTGCGCGATCCGGCGCTGCAGGAGGAAACCGCCCGGGATACCAAGAAGAAACGAGTCGAATCCATTGCCGATGGCATGTTCGATTTCATCGAGCTTGCCAAGAGGACCCTGGGAAGGGAGTGGAACAGCCTGAACAGGGAGCAGCGGGAGGAATTCGTGACCCTCTACCGGGCGATCCTCGAAAAGGCCTATATGGACCGGATACTTGCCTATAGCGACGAGAAGGTGGTCTTCGATCGGGAGATCATCCTCGCCGACGACAAGGCGGAGGTCCAGAGCCACATCCTCACCGCATCCGCCGATATCCCCATCTTCTACCGGGTCATCCGGATTGAGGGAACATGGAGGGTATACGACGTGATCATCGAGGGGGTGAGCCTCATCAAGAACTATCGCACCCAGTTCAGGGAGATCCTCCTGACGAAATCCCCCGACGGGCTCCTCGCCATCCTCCGCGAAAAGGTCAACGGGTCATAACCGCTCGATACATTGCTGGAGAGCGGGAAGGGGGTGCGCCAACCAAACTTTGTCAGGCGAAGCGAAGCGGAGCACTATGCTGCACTTTCTGATAATATAAAGGGCTTGCGACTATGCCAGCCAAACTTTGTTTGAGCGGAGCAAAACTACTATAATACGCGTTCTTCTGTAAAGCTTGAAGGCTTGCTTCACTTTTAAACCCGAATGGCGAGTTATCGAATCACTCGAATAATGCTTACAACACGGGATACCGCATGATATGGAAATCCGGGAAGGCGATCGTTTCCGCCGCCACCCTTTTACTCCTCCTTTGCACAGGCATGCCTGCACTACCCGCCCATTCATCCTCGGAAGCGGTTGCCCAATCCCGGCCGAGATACGAGGAGGTTGTTGCAGAAAACGAATCCGCCGGGCACAGAACGGGCCTGGATGACCGGTACGGTGATGTCTCGGATGAGGATTTCGACGAGTGGGAGGAGGAGCCGAAGGTCGCCGACCCCATTGAGCCCTTCAACCGTGCCATGTTCGGCTTCAACGACCGGCTCTACTTCTGGGTGATAAGGCCGGCATCCCGGGTATACCGTGTTGCCTTTCCCGAATCATTCCGGATCAGCGTACGAAACTTCTTCTCGAACCTTCTCTTCCCCAATCGCCTCGTGAACTGCGTGCTCCAGGGAAAAATCAAGGGCGCAGGCATCGAATGCACCCGCTTCACTGTGAACAGCACCGTGGGGATCGGGGGGCTTTTCGACCCGGCAGGCACCTGCCTGCACCTTGCCGAGCAGGACGAGGACTTCGGCCAGACCTTCGGGGAATACGGGGCACGGGAGGGAATCTTCATCACCTGGCCCATCCTCGGTCCCTCCACCCTGCGTGATTCAGTTGGTCTGGTCGGGGATTTCGCGTTCGATCCGGTCACCTATGTCCATCCCCTGGAGGCATATGTCGGGGTCAACTCCCTCAAGACCGTGAACAACACCTCTCTGAAGATAGGGGATTACGAGGCCATCAAGGAGGCGGCCATCGATCCCTATTTCTCCGTCAGGGATGCCTATATCCAGTACCGCAGGGCCAAGATTCGAAGACACCCCGAGGGGATGCAATCCTCGATAGAAGAAAAAACCGACTCCTTAAACCGATAAAGGCTTGTATTCCTCGCATTGCCGGTCGGCGCCTCCGGAAGGGTAATCAAATCCATTTTCCTGTTCACCAAGACCAATAGTCTAAAGGAATCTCCGAGGAATAATTCTGTGTTTGCCAGCGAAGGAACGGCTGGTAATAGGAAAGATTTGTCCAATACAAGTTATACGGAGACCACACACCCCTTTCGGATATGCTTCTGAATTGATTGCCTGTAATGGTCTGCGTATATGGCATTTGATAGAAAGCGGTTCCGTAGGTATTGTGCCAGGGTTGATGCATATATTTCGATGACCAGTACATGGAAGGCCATAACAGGTATGCTGGCCACTGAGGATATCCAGGGTATCTCCACACATTTTGCCCGTATGAAGAACATCCTTCATCGATATTCCCGTCACAGTCATTATCCTTTTCGTCGCAGAGCTCCGGAGCACCCGGGTGGATCGAAGGGTCGTGATCGTTGCAGTCCCGATTCTCCTCCGCATATCCCTCAGGGCAAACAGATGCCTGGATGCTTATGTTCGGATCCCCATACCCATCGTCATCGTCATCGAAATAGCAGATCTTTCCCTCCCCGAAGGCATAGATGCTCCCATCCGTACTGGTGATATACAGTGTGCCATCGGAAGAGATCGCAGGTGAGGACACGATTGCATCTGACGTTTCATAGCTCCACATCAGGGTGCCGTCTTGATCAATGGCATATACATACCCTTCATTGTCTCCCATATAAATCATTCCGTCGGCCCCGATTGCAACGGCTGGGGAAAAGCGGGATTTAATCCAGTCTGATTGGTCCGGGGAGATCAATTGTGATGTGGGAGTCCAACCGGATCCTGTAGTATCATAGTACTCCTTGATCATGAACTCCCATTTCAGGATTCCGTCGGATCTCAGGGCAAAGAGCTTTTGCTGATGTCTATAAGTACACGAAGAGGAATACCACAGACAGGCCCACATCTCATCAATGGTTCCCCCTACATAGATCGTGCCATCCGCACCGATTGTAGGTGCCGTTTTCCATGCATCGAATCCCGTTTCATAGCTCCAATTGAGATCACCATTCGAATCGACGGCATAGAGTGTTTCTGCATTATGGATGTAAACCATTCCGTCGGCACCGATGACCGGGTAGGAAAGGGACGAGTTCGCGGAAATGCTGCCGGTTTGATAGCGCCATTTGAGGTTGCCGCTCGGATCGAGTGCACAGAGATTACCGCTGCAGCTTCCTATGTAGACCGTACCATCAGAATCGATTGCCGGTGATGATGACAGCATATCCCAATATGCATGTGTATAGTGCCATTTCACGCTCCCATCCGGATTGAGGGCATAGAGATTGTACCCGATTGAGGTATTTGCATCTACATAGCCGTATTGCGGAAAGGGATATCCATCTGATCCACCGATATAAATCGTGCCATCAGATCCGATGGTTGGGGTCACAATATAATACGGTTCAGTCTCAAAGGACCATTGAAGGCTTCCATCCGGATTGAGTGCATAGAGATGCCCATCGCAGCTCGATGCGTAGATTGAACCATCAGGCCCTACAGCAGGGGAGGACAGCACATAATATCCGGTTTGGAAGGTCCATCGAGGCGTTCCATCCGGATTGAGGGCATAGATGCTTTTGTTATCCTTGCTGCCGAAATAGACGGTTCCGTCAGTTCCTATAACCGGTGAAGAGGTGATCAGGTAGTCTGTTTGATAAAACCATTTTACATTGTCGGTTCGAGCGCCCACATAAGGGCTTTGACCTGTATGCCGTGCATCATGGCCTATGCATGGCCATGGGGACGGCCCCGCAGGCTCTTCCTCTACGGTGACCCAAAAGGAGCACGTGCTTGCATTGCCGGCAAAATCCGTAGCGGTTACGTTAACCTGTGTTGTTCCGATCGGAAATACAAAATTCGGATCAGGGTCGTAGATAACGTCGGGCTCCGGATCAAAATCGTCGGAGATTTCTGATATATAATTCACCCTTGTGCCGCTGCCTGCAACCGAAACAGTCACATCCCTGCAGATGATCTCCGGTGGGTCATGGTCTTCCGCGATCCCGAAGGCGTATAGTCTTCCGTCATTGCTCCCGACGTAGACCGTTCCGTCGGAGCCAATGGCCGGCCTGGTCCGGATCGCTCCATCTGTTTCATAGGTCCATTTCATGGTCCCATCCGGGTTGATGGCATACACATTGTGGCCACCGCCGCAATAGAGTCTGCCTCCAGCGTCTATGACCGGTGAGGCACTATAGAAATGAGATTCGATCCCATATTTCCATTTCAATGTTCCATTCGGGTTTAACGCATATATATTAGTATCACTGCTGCAATAGATGGTTCTGTCATTACCGATGGCCGGTGTGGAATTGATCCAGAATCCGGTCTTGAAACTCCACCGTATCGTTGCATCCGGGTTGAAGGCATAAAGCTTCGCATCGCCGCTTCCGATATAAACCGTGCAGTCATCGCCGATCGCCGGTGACGACTCGACTTTGAATCCAATCTTATCCTTCCACTTCAGGCTGCCGTCCGGATTGAGGGCATAAATGTAGCCATCACAACTGCCGCAATAGATCGTGCCATCATCACCAACGGCTAGAGAGGAGTTAATCCATCCCCCGGTTTGGAAGCTCCACCTGAGGCTGCCGTCCGGATACAGGGCATAGATCTTTTTGTCATCGTCGCCTCCACCGAAATAGATTATGCCATCGATCCCAATGACCGGTGAGGAGGTGACATAGGAACCGGTCTGGAAGCTCCACTTGAGACTGCCGTCCGGATTCAGGGCATAGAGCCTTTTGTCGTTACTGCCGCAATAGATCGTGCCATCGGCGCATATCGCAGGCGAGGATACCACATCCCCTCCGGTTTGGAAGCTCCATTTCAGGCTGCCGTCCGGATACAGGGCATAGATATGATCATCCCGGCTTCCGAAATAGATGGTGCCGTTCTGATCGATTGCAGGTGAGGATTGAACATCGTCCCCGGTCTGAAAGCTCCATTTCACTATCGCCTTCGGTACACCAACATACGGGCTTTTTCCGGTGCGCCTTGCATCGTGTCCCTTGCATGGCCATACAGAGTCCGCCAGTCCAATGGCGTTGAATGGAATCTTTTTTATGTTCACCGTAAACGTACAGGTACTGGAATTTCCAAAAAAATCGGTTGCCGTAATGGTGACGGGGGTGATCCCCAAGGGGAACTCCGAACCAGGTTGAGGATCATAGGTCAAAAAGGGGATTGGAGCGACGTTGTCCGTAACCTGTGCCGTATAGGTTACCCTCGTCAGATCTTTCGATGTCGAAACAACCATATCATCGGGGCAGATCAATGCAGGGGGTTCGGTATCCTCTTCGAAATCCTCTCCGGTGACAAATGCATAGAGGTATCCATCGGAACTGCCCACAAGGACCATGCCGTCGCCGGCTATGGCGGGTGTTGAAGGGACGGTGTCTTCTGTTTTATAGATCCATTTCAAACTGCCATCCGGATTGAGGGCATAGATATGATCATCCATACTGCCGCAATAGATCGTATCGTCCGCACCGATAACCGCTGAGGAATAAATCCCATCTGCGGTTTGAAGGTGCCATTTAAGTGTCCCGTCCGGGTTCATGGCATAGATTTTCCCATCCATGCTCCCGAAATACAGCGTTCCATCCGCTGCAATTGCCGGTGAGGAATAGATCTGATCCCCAATCCGGTACTGCCACTTCAGGCTGCCGTCCGGATTCAGGGCATAGAACATGCCGTCGAAGCTTCCGAAAAATAGTGTGTCGTCGCTGCCTATGGCAGGGGATGAAAAGACCGAACCACCGGTATTAAAGCTCCATTTCAGGCTGCCATCCGGATTGATGGCATAGACCTTGTTGTCATTGCTTCCGAAATAGATCGTACCATCATCACCTATGGCCGGAGTGGAGCAGATAGAATTCCCGCTTTCAAATCTCCATTTCAGACTACCGTCCGGATTGATGGCATAAAGGGTTTTTTGACTATTACTGCCTACATACACTGTCCCGTCAGCCCCTATGGCCGGTGAGGAGTTAATCCCCCACGAATCATCAGTGTCATAATGCCATTTCAGGGTCCCATCCGGATTCAAGGCATAAAGGTACCCATCAATGCCCCCAATATAGATGGTATGATCCGCACCAATACCGGGCGAGGCGTAGATTATTTCCCCCGTTTCATAGGTCCATTTCAGGGTGCCGTTCGGGTCGAGGGCATAGAGGTTGCCATCATAACTCCCAAAGTAGATTGTACCGTCTGTATCGATTGCTGTTGTGGAGTAGATTCTGTCTTCTGTTTTGAAACGCCATTTCAGCGTGCTGTTTTGCGCCCCGATATAGGGACTACGTCCGGTGTTTTTTGTGTCGTGCCTTCGACATGGCCAGGCAGTTTCTGCCAGCCCGGCGGGTTCAAGTGAATCGGCATGCACCTTCAGGCAGGATAAGTGGAGAAAAAAAACATGAAAAAGAAAAACAGACAAGGCGAGACAAATGAAAACAATCCGTTGCTCTCTCTTCATGGTCGGCCTCCTTAGCATGTGAGGTCCATCCATATATTCAATGAGACAAGCTGAGTTTTGCATTATTTTGCGTTATTAAAACGGATGAAAAACCAGGCTGTCCCAATCCTGTTTTCTTAGGTCAAATAGGGGCTTAAAATACCATGGATCCCTATTTACGTACGTGGAGAATAGCGTTCAATGCCGTGCTGTTGCCATGTATTCATTATTGAGAAATTATAATTCTATATAAATAATTTATCATATTTGCGGTATTTGTTCCACTTAAGGCATCATTTTTTATCTGGTGTCAACGGTCTTTTAAAAGTGAGCCATTTTCGGTCGTGAAAAGTGAGCCACCTGGTTTTTGATATATGGCTCATTTATAATAGACGTAATTGGATCCATATTTTCCCTCTTGAATTTAAAATTGATCTGCCATGCCCGGTGGGCACGGCTGCGGCTCTTAAAGGGAGGCCGCCATCGATCACCACTTCTCCGTCCGGGATGCCTATATCCAGTACCGCAGGGCGAGGATCTGAAGGGACCCCGATGGGAAATAGCGTCTATAAAAAAACCGTCCCTCTAAAGCGATAAACGCCCCTATTCCTTGCATTTTCGGGTCCGCATCCCCTGAAGGCAAACAAATTCATTCCCTCTTACCAAGACCAATAGTCTAAAGGAATCTCCAAAGGATAATTTTGTGTTTGCCAGTTAAAGGATGGCTCGCAATCAAGGCAGGTTGCCCAACATGATTGATACGGAGAGCTATCATCTTTTTCAGACATGTTTATGAATTGATTGCTTAGAATAGCCTTCATATATGGCAGTTGATCGAAAATAGTGCCCCAGCTATTTTGCCAAGGTTGATTTATATGGCTTGGTGACCAGTACAAGAAGGGCCATAATGAGCATGCAGGCCATTGAGGATATGCACGGTAGGATTTTTCTTCACCAAAGGCATATATATTCCCATTCTCGCTTCCAATATAGATTGTGCCATCGGATCCTATTGCCGGGGAAGATAAAAATCTATCATCCGTGCTATATTGCCATTTCAGGCTCCCATCCGAATTGTAGGTATAGATATTCCCACCATAGCTCACCGTATAAATTGTGCCGTCAGCCCCGATCGCGAGAGAGGAAGGTGAGAAAGAATGCGCGTAATATGATGAATACCAGGTTGAGATGGCTTCCCAAGGTGGTATTGATATGAAGAAGTGTTCCAAAGGTGGTGGTGATATCAAGTAATCCCAATATGATATTGTTTCAATAGTATTATCCCATATCAGGCTGCCATTAAGGTCTATGGAATAAATCCTGCTTGAATATGAGCAAGAGGGCTTATTGCCGTAAATTGGTAGTATGTATTTTGTTATTAATCCAAAATAGATTGTACCATCTGCACTGATGGCAGGCATTAACGAAATGTCGCTAATATAGGTAAGCATCTCACCGCCGCATTGAATTTCCCATTTTATCAGACCGTTCGGATCGATAGCTGTGAATGTCGCATCACCTCCCATAGATGTCTCAAAATAGACATTATAGATTGTTCCATCAGGACTAGTAGCCAGTGAAGAACCTTGCATCAGTTCCATCTGGGATTTCCATTTAAGCCGGCCGTTCGGGTCAAGGGCATAGATATTTTTGTCATCACACTTAAAATAGATCGTGCCGTCATTCCCTATGGCCGGAGAGTATGGAATCATGCTTCCAGTTTTGTAACTCCATTTAAGGAGGCCATTCGGGTCGAGCGCATATAAATTGTCATCTCCAGCGCTATTCTGCTCGGCATTCAAATCATAACCACATGAGCCTTTAAAGTAAATTCCTATATAGATTGTTCCATCAGCAGCTATAGCCGGTGACGTTATTCCATATCCTCCTGTTTGGAAAAGCCATTTGAGGTGGCCGCCCGGATCAATGGCATATAATCTACCGCTGCCTGCAGTACCTCCGGTGCTTCCGCAATAGATGGTTCCGTTTAAGCCAATAGCAGGTACTGTTGGAACAACATCATCAGTTTTAAAAAACCATTCCATTCTGCCATCTGACCTGATGGCATATAGATTCCCATCACCACTTGCAAAATAAATTGTATTGTTTGCATCTATTATTGGTGAGCTGAGGTACGTTTCACTCACATGGCTTGTCCATTTTAGTTTACTGGATTGTGCCCCGATATAAGGGCTTTGGCAAGTGCGACTTGAATCGTGTCCTATGCATGGCCATGAACTCTGCGCAAGCGCAGTGGTTTGAAAGGAATCGGCATGCGCCTTTTGACACGCAGATTTAAAGGAAAATTGGTGAGAAAGAAGGATGCAGCAGGTGAGGCAAACGAAACCGATCAGTGCATTTGTTTTCATGGACAGCCACCCTATAATTTCAAGGCCATACGCTACTGAGTTCTTATCTAAGTATTTGGAGAATAATGTTAAAAGCGTTACTGTTTGGACCTTTTATCTTTCTGACAGTTATAACTCTATTTGAATAACTTGTTATAAAGCAATATTTGTTCCATTTAAGGCACCATTTTATATATAGATTATCGAAAAATTTAATATGTAATTCTTATAAGGTATGTTCACTTATAATAGACGTAAATGGTCCCACATTTTCCCTTTTGAATTTAAAATTGATCTGCGATGCCCGGCGTGCACGGCTGCGGCTCTTAAAGGGAGGCCGCCATCGATCACCACTTCTCCGTCCGGGATGCCTATATCCAGTACCGCAGGGCGAGGATCTGAAGGGATGACAAGGGGAAAGAGCCTCAAGGGGCTCAATGATCACTTCAAAATAGGGATAGGCTCAACTTGATAGCCTGGTCCATATCTTTCATCACTGAGAAACTCAGTTGACCAAGGCGCGTTTCCAGCCTTTCCTTGGCAATAGTAAGAATTTGACTCGTTTTTACTACGGAAGGGCAGTCCAATCCTCTTTCAGGTGGTTCAACCAAAACATTCATAGGATAGATTTTTACCTTGGAGGATATCGCAGCTACAATAGTTGTTGGCGCCTTTTCATTACCGATGTCATTCTGAATTACCAACGCAGGTCTCTTGCCTGCCTGTTCACTCCCACGCGAAGCGTTCCAGTTAACGAGCCATACTTCACCACGTTTGGGAAAATCGCTCATGATAGTATCTCCCGCTGAGCCTCAAAAGCGATATCTGCAAATGCCTTGTCCTCATCCTTCATCTCTTCATACCCCTTAGACATCTTTTTTTCTATTTCCTTCTTGAGCCACAATTTGAAGGCCTTTTGTGCCAACTGACTTTTATTAATTTTGTAGGAATTGAGGTTGCGTCAAGAGCCTGATATATCTCTTCATCTATCGTTATGCTTAATTTCCGTTTCGTTGTCATTTTATCCTCGTTTTTTATAATACTCTTAATAAGATTATATCGCCTATATTATCATGTCTATAATCAGAAAAATCCATCTGAAAAGTAAAAGGGCAACATCCCAAGAAACAAGAAGGCAAGACCGGGCCTTTCGGCGGCGGAACTACTTCACCTCTTTATGGTATTCCTGAATCGACTTCACGGAGAACTTCGGCTTCCTGATGATGTTCTCGATGCCGTTCACCGATGCCTCTGCCCCGGCAATGGTGGTGATGAGGGGGACGCTGTAGAGGATGGCGTGGGACCTGATCCTGGTTTCGTCCTCCTTGGTAGCCTTGCCGGATGGGGTGTTGATGATGAGGTCCACCTTGTCGTCCTTGATATAGTCGATGATGTTCGGCCTGCCCTCGTAGAGCCTGGGGATGGTCTCCACCTCCAGGTCGTTCCTGGTGAGTATATCCGCGGTGCCCGAGGTTGCCAGGATCTTGAAGCCCAGGTCGGCGAGCTTCTTGGCGATGAACACAACGGACCGCTTGTCCTGGTTCTTCACGCTGATGAAGACGGTCCCCTTGGTGGGCAGACGCTGGCCTGCGGCAATCTGGCTCTTCGCATAGGCGTTGCCGAAGGTCGTATCGATCCCCATGACCTCACCGGTGGAGCGCATCTCCGGTCCCAGGATCGCATCGACCCCCGGAAACTTGATGAACGGAAACACGGACTCCTTCACCGCAAAAAAGGGTATCTCCTTCTCCGCAGTGAATCCCAGTTCCTTGAGGGTCTTCCCCAGCATGATCTTTGTGGCAAGCTTGGCCAGGGGCACGCCGATGGCCTTGCTCACGAAGGGGACCGTCCGGCTCGCGCGGGGATTGACCTCCAGCACGTACACCACGTTGTTCTTGACCGCGTACTGGATGTTCAAAAGCCCCTTTATGTTCAGTTCCTTTGCCATGGCGTAGGTATTCTCCTTGATCACGCTGATCAGATCCCTGCTCAGGCTGTAGGGCGGGAGCACCATGGCGCTGTCCCCGGAGTGGATGCCCGCCTCCTCGATGTGCTCCATGATCCCCCCGATCACGCACTGCTCGCCGTCCGAGATGGCATCCACATCCACCTCCAGGGCATCCTCCAGAAACTTGTCGATGAGGATGGGGTGCTCGGGAGAGGCCTCCACGGCCTTCTCCATGAACCCTGCAAGATCCTCGTCCGTGTATACGATCTCCATGGCCCTGCCCCCGAGCACATACGAGGGGCGTACCACCACCGGATACCCGATCTTGTTCGCCGCCCGCTTTGCCCCTTCAAAGGAGGTGGCGGTGGCATTGTCGGGCTGAACCAGGCGCAGCTTCTTGATCATCTGCTGAAAGCGCTTCCGGTCCTCGGCCCGGTCGATGGAATCGGGGCTCGTGCCCAGGATCGTCACCCCGGCCCGCTCCAGGGGCACGGAGATGTTGAGGGGGGTCTGCCCGCCAAATTGCACGATCACCCCCATGGGCCGCTCCAGATCCACGATGCTGAGCACATCCTCCACGGTCAGGGGCTCGAAGTAGAGTTTGTTCGAGGTATCGTAGTCGGTGGACACCGTCTCCGGATTGCAGTTCACCATGATGCTCTCGATACCCTCCTCCTTCAGGGCGTAGGATGCGTGGCAGCAGCAATAGTCGAATTCGATCCCCTGGCCGATCCGGTTGGGGCCGCCCCCGAGGATGCAGACCTTGGTGCCCTGCGACACCGTGCTCTCGTTCATGGTCTCATAGGTGGAATAGAAGTAGGGCTGCCGGGCGGTGAATTCCCCGGCGCAGGTGTCCACCAGCTTGTAGACCGCGGTTATCCCGTGCCTCCTGCGTAGGGAGCGCACCTTTTTCTCGGTGGTGTTGAGGATAAAGGCGAGCTGCACATCCGAAAACCCCCATCTCTTTGCCTTTTGCACCAGGTCCTGTGGCACATTCATGGGGGACTTTGCGTCATTTGCCCTGAACCGGCCGATCTCCTCCTCAAGCTCCACGATCTGCTTCATATTGTCGATGAACCACCGGTCGATCCGCGAAAGATCGTAGATCTCATCCACGCTGAGCCCAAGTTTCAATCCGTACCGTATGTAGAAGAGCCGCTCGTCCGTGGGGATGCGTATCTTCTGTTTTATCTGTTCGACCAGGTCTGCGGAGGGCGAGCGCAGCATCTCGTCGGTGATCTTGTCCTTTCCGTCCGCGCCCAGGCCGAACCGCCCGGTCTCCGTGGACCGGATCCCCTTCTGCAGGGCCTCCTTGAAGTTCCTGCCTATGGACATGGCCTCCCCGACCGCCTTCATCGAGGTGTTCAGGACCCTCTGCGCCTTGGGAAACTTCTCAAAGGTGAACCTGCAGATCTTGAACACGCAGTAATCCACGGTGGGCTCGAAGAACGACGTGGTCTTCCCGGTGATCTCGTTCTGCACCTCGGGCAGGGTGAGGCCTACCGCGAGCTTCGTGGCCACCCGTGCGATGGGGAAACCGGTGGCCTTGGATGCGAGTGCGGAGCTTCTGGAGAGCCTCGGATTGACCTCGATGATGACGATGTGCCCGTTCTCCGGATTCTGGGCGAACTGGATGTTGGCGCCGCCCCCGGTGATCCCGATCTTCCGAATGATCCGTTTGGAAAGGTTCACGAACTGCCCATACTCCTCGCGGGTGAGGCTCTGGGAGGGAGCAACCACGATGCTGTCCCCGGTGTGGACACCCATGGGATCCACATTTTCCATGGAGGTGATCATGATCACATTGTCCACGCAATCCCTCATCACCTCGAACTCGATCTCCTTCCACCCCAGCACGGACTGCTCCACCAGCACCTGCTTCACCGGGCTTATCTCCAGCCCCTTTGCCAGGGACTCCTCGAGTTCCTCCCGGTTGTAAGCGGTGGACCCGCCGCTTCCCCCGAGGCAGTAGGCGGGCCTCAGGATGAGGGGGAAGCCGATGTCCAGGCCGATCCGCATCCCCTCCTCGATACTGGTGGCAATCCCGCTTTTCGGGGTATCCACCCCGATCTCCTGCATGGCCTTCTTGAACAGGTCCCTGTCCTCGGCCCGGGCTATGGCATCCACATTCGCACCGATCGATTCGACGCCGTACCGGTCCAGGATTCCCTCCTTCATGAGGAAAAAGGCGAGATTCAGCCCAGTCTGACCGCCCAGCGTGGGCAGTATGGCATCGGGCCGCTCCTTTGCGATGATCTCAGTCACCGCCTCCACGGTGAGGGGCTCGATGTAGGTGGCATCGGCCATCCCCGGGTCGGTCATGATGGTGGCGGGGTTGCTGTTCACCAGGATGGTGTGGTATCCCTCCTCCCGCAACGCCTTGCATGCCTGTGACCCCGAATAGTCGAATTCACACGCCTGTCCGATAACGATGGGACCCGAACCGATCATAAGTATGCGTTTGATGTCATTCCGTTTTGGCATTCCCTGTTCCTTTCACCTGAGAATCTCTATGGGCCATGTTCATGCTTCTTTCGAGCCGAAGGCTCATCAATGCTCCATGTGTATTTTTATCAAATCATTCAATCCGTTTCCGGCAGGATGCGCTCGATCGCCTGCACCGTTGTCTGTTCAAGAAGGGTTTGGGCGAGTCCCTCCGCCTCGGAAAGATGTATGCCGGCAATCCGCCTCTTGATCCGGGCACAATATACGGGGTCCACGCTGAGTGTCCGTATCCCGATGCCCAGCAGAAAGGGGACGTACCGTTCCTGCTGCGCCATATCCCCGCACACGGAGGCCTCGATACCGCATTGTGTTGCCGCATCGGCCACCCTTTTCAGCGATCGCAGCACCGAGGGATGGTGGGGAAGGTACAACGAGGCAACCTTCTCGTTGGTGCGGTCCACAGCGAGCAGATATTGGATGAAATCGTTGGTGCCGATGGAGAAAAAATCCGCCTCCCGTGCAAGTTCATCGATGATGTCCACCACCGAGGGTATCTCCACCATCATGCCGACCTTGGGGTTCGCATTGTGTTCCAGCCCCTCCTGTTCCAGTTCCTCGATGCACCCGGCAAGGATTTCCCGTGCCTGCCTGAACTCGTCCACTGAGGAGATCATGGGAAACATGATCCGTATGGAGGCGCCTGCCCCGGCGCGCAGCATGGCCCGGATCTGCTGCGTGAAGATCTCCTGGTTGTGGAGGGAAAACCGGATGGAGCGCATGCCCAGAAATGGATTCTGCTCCCTTTCCACATGGAAATAGGAGAGGACCTTGTCCCCGCCTATATCGAGGGTCCTGAGGGTGATCTCCTTGTCCTTCATGCCCTCGATGAGTTTCCGGTATACGATGAATTGCTCCTCTTCCGTGGGAAACGTGCTTCGTATAAGAAAGGGAAACTCCGTGCGGTACAGGCCGATCCCGTCGGCGCCCACGTCCCGGGCCAGGGTGAGATCGGTGAGCAGGTTGATGTTGGCCATAAGTCGCACCCTGGTCCCGTCGGCGGTAGCGGCGGGGATGTCGGCTGCACCCTGCTCCTGCACCAGCTTCTCCCTGGCCTCGTTCCGCTCCCTGAACCGGGCCACCACATCATCCGAGGGATCGACGTAGACGTTCCCCAATTCCGCGTCAAGGAGAAGCCTCGTGTTCTCGGGCAGCGACAGAAGCTCCGGCACATCGGCAATCACCAGGGGCACCCGGAGCGATCGGGCGAGGATGGAGAGATGGGAGGTCACCCCCCCGCTCACCAGCACGATACCCTCCACCTGCTCTGAGGAGAGCTTGAGCAGGTCCGAGGGAAACAGCTCCTTCGCCACCACGATGCCCGCTTTGCGATCCCCTTTGTCCTGGGCCTCATACAGGAGATTGCGCATGATCCGTATCACCAGGTCCTGGACATCCTGCGCCTTCTCCCTGATGTACGGACTGGGGCTCTGGGAAAGGAGGCCGATGTATTCCTGGGCAACGGACCGGATGGCATCGGCCGGATTCATCCCCTGCTCGATGAGTGTCCTCATCCTTCCCACAAATCCCTTGTCCTTGAGCACCATGAGGTGGGCTGCAAAGATCAGGGATGCCACATCAGAGAGCCTTTCCTCCACCTGTTCCTGCAGGTCCTCGAGTTGTTTTTCGCTCAGTACAAGGGCCCTGTCGAAATCGGACAGGGTATGCGCCCCTTTGGACATGGCCTTATTGAACAGTTGTTCCATGGAGCGCTCATTGTCCAGGACTGCCCCCTCTGCGTAGGCAAACCCTTCCGATGCTGCCTTTCCCTTTATGAATCTTGGCACGCTCGGCGCCACCGGGGCGGCATGTTCCTCCCGGCGTTGTTCCAGTTGCATAAGAAGCCGCGCATTTTCGATGATGGCGCATAACTGGGAGGCCACCGTCCTGAGCAGCATGACATCCTGCTTCTTGAAGCAGTTCGGCTGTTCGCGCTGCACCACCAGCACCCCGATTCGTGCAATACCGCGCAGCATGGGAACCGCCAGGAAGGCCTCGTAGCGCTCCTCGAATATACCGGGGAAGAATTTGAACCGCGGATGCGTGCTCCCTTTTCGTTCACATATCGGCTTCCCCTCCTGGAGCGCGAAGCCCGCAATACCCTCTCCGAGCTTGAGCCGGACCCGGTCGACGGAATCGGGATGCAATCCCTTGGTCGCCTTCAGGAGCAGTTCCTCCGCTTCCTCGTCAAAGATGTAGATGGAACATACATCAGCCCGCACATGCTCGGCAACGAGCACCACGATCCTCTGGAGAACGGTCTCGATACTGGCGCTCTCGGCAAAAATGCCGCTCAATTCGCCGATGTCATAGATAAGTTGCATGTGGTCCATAATGTACGCTCATTTCCTGAGATCAGGTGCCTTTGTATCAATCATCTCCATGAACCGGACGAATACCTCGTTCACCTCGTCAAAACCTGGGCTCACCGGGTAGTACTGGGTCCCTAAGATCGCGCGTTTCCTGCACTCCATCTCCTCGATGGTATTGTCGTTCACATTGTACCGGGTGATGGCGATATCGTCCTTGGTGTTCAACGATTTTTCATCAAGCACCCATGAATGGTTCTGCACCGTTATCTCGCCCTTGTAGGAGTCCGGAGACCTGACCGGATAATTCACGCCGTGGTGTCCCACCTTCAACCGCTTCCTGGTGCCTCCCAGGGCAAGGCCGATTATTTCATGGCCGAGGGAGATGCCCAGGAGCGGTATCTTTCCCACCAGTTGCTTCACCGTCTCGGCAATGCCGGGGATTGCCCGGTCGTCTTCCGGGCCGTTCGACAGAATCAGCCCGTCAAGATCAAGGGACATGATCTCGTAGGCATCGGCATTGTATGGTATCAGGGTGATCGACGCACCGAGCCTCTTCAACTGCTCCATGAAATCGTTCAGGATTCCCATGTCCAGTATGCCGATCTTCAATCCCGAGGGGTTCCGGTGACTCTCCGTGATACCTGCGATCGAGATCTCCTGTATGTAGCTGTTCTCTCTTTTCTTTTTCCGTTCCTTCAGCCTGCCGAGCAACTCTTTGGGGGTTGCGTTGCCGCTCGACACGATCCCCAGCATCTCACCGCTGTCCCTGACGGCCACGGCAATGGTCCGGGTATCCACCTCTGTCAGGCAAACCATGGATTCCCGCGTGAGAAAATCGGACAGGGGGGCCTCCGCCTGCCAGTTGGAGATGATCCTGCTCTCCTCCCGGATCACCACCCCCTCGATCCACGACCGGCGGGAATCGAAGAATTTTTTCGCGATGCCGTAGTTCCCGATCAGGGGATAGGTCAACACGAGGAGTTTCCCGGCATTCGCCGGGTCGGTCATGATCTCCTGGTAGCCCACCACAGCGGTGTTCAGCACCACCTCCCCCACCCGCTCCCCTTCAGCGCCGATGGATATCCCCTCGAAATGACTGCCATCCTCCAATACGAGCATTCCTCTCATACTCCCTCCCCCTGAAACCAAATTAACAATATCAATGTGCTATGCATAATCCATTTTTTATGCATAACCAACTTGCCATGCATAACCAATGTGCTATACATAATCGATTTTTTATGCATAGCCAATTTGCCATACATAATCCTATAGCCCACGGATAACAGATGCCTAACCCTCCGCACATGACAGATCTCTAGACCTTTGGCTCACGGATCTCTCAGCCTCCGCGCATCACAGATCCTGTAACCCTTGTGCCACAGATCGTAATGATGTTCAGCGAATCAAAACGGGAGCTTTATGCCGTCCCCCTTTTGTTTTACTGCGTCGCCGAGCACCTTCTCCAGCATGTCGTTCCTGGTCTGCATCTCGCTATCAATCCCATTCAGGTTGCCCATGGCTGCGTTGAGTTCGTGCATGGATTCGTCAACCCTGGCCTTGATGCCGGACTCGAGCTCCCGCTTGACCCTCTCCGCCTGCTCCGCCACCAGTGTTTTCACCGCGTTATTGAGCACCTTATCCAGATCGGACCGCATAGATATGCGAGGATCATCGAGGGTCCCGTATAGGTCTGCGGTAAGGCTGAACCGGGATATCCCCGACAGGGCCGAGGCGATCGCCCGTGCCACCCGTCCGGTATCCTCCGTTACCCCGGTTACAAAGGCGGCGGATTGGACATCAGTGCGCAC
>JBLIRN010000043.1:0-23988 GCA_049472315.1 bacterium | reverse complement strand
TAACATAAATATGTCATCTCCGAAAAAGCCGGAAAATGAATAATGCAAGAGATCTATCAGTATTATTATAATTCAATAAGCTACCGTCAGAAAACTGATAGATTCTACGCAGAAATGGCATTTCTACAAACAAGAATAGATTTCGATAGAATGCTTTGCTTTTCCCAGCTTCACATATAATTGTTTTGTCGAATAGACTGAGGTTGAAAATCATGCGGCTAAGGAGGGAATAATCATGGGGAAGATAAGCCTTTTGAAGGTCCTGGGAATCGTCCTGTTTCTTTTTGTCAGTCTTTTCTTTATGGCCAATCGGAGTTGGGCTGAAAAGCCCTGGATTGAATTTGATGACATCGATGAATCGGCTGATGACGCCCAGTTCATCAGATGGGAAATCAGAGCCGAAAAAACTTATGATGTTGTGGTTTATATGGAAGACGACGATGGAAATGATTTCTCAATTGTATTTAGAACCAGAGATAATGAAAATGAATATGGCATTTCTGAAGATGACCGCCTTGTTGTTGGAATCGGAAAGGAGGATGATTACTACTTTGATGATACTAAAAGAGCGTATGAGTCAAAATCATTTGCCTATCTAACATTCAAACATTCATCCGAAAATAATAGTATAACTTACAATTTCGATGATGATACGATGGTTAGAAAAATACGTATTTACGGAGAAGACTTCCAACTCTATTCTATCGCCATGGCCGACAATGACTACTTTGATGACCTGTGTTGGGAGAAAGAAGCTATACGTTGGGGTAATTTTGTGAACTTTCAAAATGATGATGGAAAACTTTCCACCAATGCATCTATAAGCTTCTCAAATTCATATATTAGTGTCACCGAAAAATCCAGTTCGTACGTCCCCGTATACGGTGGTATGTATGGTGGCATATATGGCGGTTTGTATGGCGGCATGTATGGCGGTTTGTATGGCGGTTTGTATGGCACCGGGGCCATTTATCCCACGAGCCCAGGCGGTATGTATTATGGCTACGGCACGGGTCCTGGACCTGGTTATGGAATGTACGGCGGCTATTATGGCGCCCCCGGCGGCCCTCAATATGGCATATATGGCACCAGCAGCTATCCATACGGCACCCGGTACCCTGTATATGGTTATCCCGGTGGTGGCCCATATCCTCAATATCAACCACAAGGTTATCCTGGGGGCCCATATCCTCAATATCAACCGCCGGGTTATCCTGGGGGCGCATATCCCCGATATCAACCACCAGTCTATCCTGGAAGTCAATATTCCCGATATCAACCGCCAGGTTATCCCGGATATTCTCCATATCGTCCGGGTTACTATCCGGTTTATTGATGCGGCAAAGATGCCGGTCGACTCTGCATTTATGGAGTGAAGAATGAAATCATTCAGAGGAGAATTGTATGATTTCTTTAAATCCATAGTGATTATAAATGGTAAAAACAACATGTTTATAATTTGTCATGAAAAACGGAGGGCAAGACCATGACAAAGAGAAAAATGCTTTTTTTCTGTTTCATTATTTCCACCTGTTTTTTGGTTGTTGTTCCCTCAGCGCAATCCCAAAACTGGGCGTCTCTGCCGCCTTATAATATCTTATGGCCCTTGTGGTCACCAATATTATCACCCGTTAATGCAACGACTCAACTTCCGACACCGATTGTCAGCAGCTTGAATCGTTTTACCCTGCTTCCGTACCAACCCGCTATCGCCTGGGATCCATATATGCCCTATCCCTGGTTTCTTTATAACAGCCCCTTCGGCATAGTATACTATGATGTATTACAGGATGCCTTGTCTATGTGGCCTCCTCTTCATCTAATCAATCCGTTTACCTTTGAACCTCTTCCCATTGCGCTTCCATCCAATTATTCTGCCTTTCCGCCCGTCTCAAGTATTTTTCTTTCAGAATATGTCCCACTTGCAAATGAAGCATTTACTGATCAATACTTCCCTAATGCATTCCTGCTGACTGCTATTCAACTCGTCGCTCCGTTCTAGATGATGAGCAATCATCTCTTGAGGATTGAGGTAAATGCCATGTAGGCCGCTGTAAATCATTAATCAGGAGAAACAATCAAAATCCCTATTTCTGTTTAGACAAATTGTTTCGGCCTTTTGTATCAGAAATAATTTCCCCTGCGTCCGTTCCGTCCTCCCATGAATCCGACAGATGTAAAGGCATCCGGGCCCGCTCCCTCGCCGAGAAACGCCTTTGCCTGCCGGACATTCTTTGATCAGATACAGGATCCTTTGACCTATTGAACGATTCCCCAATGCAGCCATTCCCTTTTTTTGCCGGAAATGAATTCCCGCCCATCATTCCCGCCCTTGCTGTGACTTCACCGCCCTGGACGTAGAAGGTGTCTATGGTTCTTCGCCTTATTTATTAGAGAAATATTGTGAAAAACACCCTGTAAGGGATCGTTCTTTTCACTATGTATAAGTGTCCATTAGCATCGAGGTGAAGATACTCTAATCGGGGGGATGCAATGGATGCTCCCTGATATGCCGACGCCGGTGCTTCAAATATGACCCGATAAAAGGAATACGAAGGGGTTAGGATGCACCCTAACCCCTTTGTTTAATCGTCCTGAAATCCTTCCCCGGACCCTTTATTATGACCAGTGGCTCATCTTGGCTCATCCGTCAGTCCGAGAGAAGGCTGGTGGGCAGTGTATATGTGCCGGCAGAATCATATTGTCCACCAGGGCAGTACATAATTGGTGACAAAAACCGCATCATCAGAGATGGGTCCATCCATGCCCGGCATTGATAAATCCATGATGATTACCCCAATGCCGTTCATTCCCGGGACAACCATCAGGGGTGTGAGGAATGGATCCATGACCAGGGGGGGCTCTATATAGCCGGCGGCATCTGCCGGGGAAAGGGCGGGGCTCCACAGCGGCCACAAAACGTTGTATGGCGGAAGGGCAGTCCAGGTTGCGCTTACATCAGCAGCAGAAGAGCTAGGGCCACCTAAGACGATCGGCGGATGATTCAGCCAGGTCCCTTGATTGACCGTCATAACACCTGCGGATTGATATGCACTTGCAGGAGTTGAGATACCCGCCTCGCCCGCCATCTTCTCGACAAGATCGGCCTTGTTCATGCCATACACGATGGTGCTGCTGACAACGATCATGGCAAGTGCAATCCAACATACAATTACGGATCTTACCAGGGTATTCGACTTCATGGTGCGCCTCCTTTTCGAGTCTGATACTATACGTGTCCTTCGCTCCCTCTCCGGAAAGGGATTTCTGATTTCTGATGCAATAGACGCATGAAGGGATCATTTTCCCCGTATGAATGTCATATGGGTTGTCAGCAGGCTGCCATGATACATCTCATCGATAATACATGATGGGGAATGCCGATCCGGTTTGCAGGATGAATAGGGACAACCTTTTGACATATTTCCCTTTCAGGCAGTATAATGCCTATAGATTAAGCAAATCCGAGCCGATAACGCCAGTCCTTAATTCATACACACTCGTCACACAATGATTACCTCAAGGGAGAGGGTACCACATGGCGAATAGGCGTTTTTTATTCCCGGTCATGGTATTTTCTCTCCTCCTCTTCCTCCCCTTACGTAATGCAGGAGCCACATGGACCATAGAATACGCAGAGGTGTCAAAGGAATTTATACATATCACACAGCGGTCGATCGCGGTGGACACAGGCGGGCATCCCCACATTGCCTATGGGCGGCCTCACCTTCACTATGCATACCATGACGGCACACGCTGGCACTATGATGTGGCGGATACATCGCGTGGAGTGGGGGATTACGCATCCATAGCCCTGGATCCGATGGGAAAGGCACACATCAGCTATTTCGATGGGGGCAATGCCGATCTGAAATATGCGACCAATGCCTGCGGTTCGTGGGAAATCCGAACGGTGGACAGCACGGGAGTTGTGGGCACCTATACCTCCATAGCCACTGACTCGGCGGGGTATGCACATATCAGCTACATTGATATGACCAACCGCGATCTGAAATATGCAACCAACGCGGGCGGCGAATGGCAGACCCATAAGGTTGATATCAGCGGTGACATAGACCAGTACACCTCCATTGCGGTTGACGTATCGGGGGGAGTCCATATCAGCTATTGCGATTCGACCCTCCATGTCATCAAGTATGCCACGAATTCCAGCGGATCATGGCACACCCAGGCGGTAGATGGCAGCGGCGACGTGGGCATGTATACATCCATAGGGATCGATACTGCGGGAAGCATCCATATCAGCTACTATGACAAGACGAACCGGGATTTGAAATATGCGCTCAAAGCCTCCGGCTCATGGCAGACCTATAGGTGGATGGCGACGAGTATGCGGGAGAGTATTCCTCCATGGATCTCGACCAGTGGGGGAATGTCCATATCGGCTATTTTGACGGGGAGGACCTCAAGTACGCCACCAATTCACCATATCCCGACATCTCCGCGTATCCTGCAACCCATCACTTCGAGGACATACTGCAGGGAAGTGCGTCAGGCCCTGTGGTCTTCACCATTTCCAACATCGGCGATGTGGATCTTCATATCACCGGGATGACGCTCTCCGATTCAGTGAACTTTAGCCTCGACATTGATGCCGGGCCCTACCCGTGCGAAGGTACGGCCCTTGATCTGAATCCCCTTCGAAGGCAGGACGCTTGCGATAACCTTCAACCCGCAATCCGGTGGAGAGCACATGGCCGGCCTGACCATTGAATCGGATGACCCGCATACGCCATACCTCGCCATCCCCCTCAGGGGATTTGCACCCGGCAGTGCAGCGATCACCAGGCACCTGGACCTTCCCGCAGGCTGGAGCATGGTATCCCTGCCGGTGATTCTCGATGATGCACGAGTCTCCGCGGTGTTCCCCGGCGCCCGGGTCGTATATGGATATGCATCCACCTATGAATTGCTCGGCCCACTCGATGAATTGACGGTTGGAAAGGGATACTGGATATTCTTATCCGAGGCCCGCATCTTCAGCCTTTCCGGTGACCCTATCGAGCATTTTACACTCCCGCAGTGTCCGGCCGGCTGGTCGCTGATCGGGGGATGCTCTCATCCGGCAACGGCATCGGTGCAGTACGGAAGGATTCGTGCGCTGGCCGGATTTGCAAACGGATATCGCCTTCATAGCCCGGGCGGCACACTGGAGCCCGGCACAGGGTACTGGATACACCTGTCCGAGCAGACGGCCCTTTCCGTAGAATAGAAACACCATGGATTTTACGATATAATACTAACAAGGGCTTATCCGGAGAGGGTTATGAGATTCACATTCAAGCATAAGATACTATTGGGATTTTCTCTCATCGCCGTCCTTCTTGTCTTTGTGGGATATTTCGCCTTTCTGACCACAAAAAACCTCCAGAAGGTCTCCAGTGCCATCATGAAGGAAAATGTCGCCAGCCTGAAGGCGGCCGAGGAATTGGAATTGGCCCTTTTCAACCAGAAGGGGCTGGTGGCAAGCTACTTTCTGGACGGCAATCCCGCATGGCTCGAAATACTCGAGGAGAAGAAGGGCGACTTCGAGATATGGTTTGAAACCGCCCACGATGTCGCCCTTACGTCGAGGGAGGATGAGACCCTGGGAAGGATCCTCGCACTCTATACCATCTATGATAATCAGAGGAATGAGGCCATCCGCCTCTATCAGACCGGCAATGCCCCAGATGCCGAGAAGCTCCTGCTGGTGGATATGAAAAAGAGCATCGATGACCTGTATCTGGAGTGCGAAAACCTTATCGCCGTCAACGAGGTCCTCATTCAGGATGCCGAGGCAGCGGCTCAGCAAAATGCAGCCACGATGACCAGCCTGATATGGGCGACCATCGTCATCACGCTTTTTCTGGGATCGCTTATGGGTTTTTTTATTGCCCACCGGGTGAACGAGCAATTGATACGCTCCGCAAAGATGGCATCCCTGGGACAGCTCTCCGCCAATATCGCCCACGAGATCAGAAACCCCTTGACCGCGATAAAGATGCGGATGTACTCCCTGAACAGGGAATTGGCCAATACCCCCTCCACCGGGGAAGACCTGGGCATCATCAGGGAGGAGATAGACCGGATAGAAAAGACGGTCAAGAACTGTCTCGATTTTGCGCGTCCCCCGGAGCCCTGTTTACAAATGTGTGACGTGCATACCATAGTGGAGGGGACTCTTGACCTGCTCTCCTCAAAGGCCGAGTCTCAGCATATCCGGATCGTAAAAAGATTCGATGCAACACCCGCCCAGTTGGAGGCGGACAGGGAACAGATGCGACAGGTATTCTTCAACCTCATTTTGAATGCAATAGAGGCGATGCCGGATGGAGGCACCCTGGACATATCAACTGATAAAAAAGAGGACAAGAGGCTGCAATCCTTCATAGAGATACGAATCGCGGACACCGGCCCGGGCCTGCCCGTTCACTTCAAGAGGAGGCTCTTCGAGCCCTTCTTTACCACAAAAACGGAGGGAACGGGGTTGGGGCTGTTTATCGCATCGAGGATCATCAAGATGCACAGGGGCGCCATTGAGGCGGAAAGCCGGCCCGGGCAGGGAACGGTTTTTGCAGTAAAATTGCCTATCGCATTTTGAATGTCCGGCTATACCACACCCATGCAACGCGGGGTGTCAGAAGGAACAACTATCAGAAGAAATTTCCAAGGTGCCCCACAAACGGCGGTGCATTATCCGCACGGGACTGGAAGTGAGGTGCACGCGGTGACGCTTATGCCTTCATACAAGATACTCATAGTGGACGACGAAAGGAATGTCCTCTCCTCCTTCAGAAAGATCCTTGCACAAGACGGCTACGAGATATTTACGGCGGGTACTGCCGAGGAAGGGCTGTCCATAGCCGGGCAGAATTCCATCGACCTCCTGATCATGGATATCAAGATGCCCGGAATGAATGGATTGGAGGCGTTTTCAACATTCAAGGGAATAGACCCCGCCATGTCAATCATCATCATGACGGCCTACGGCACCATTGAAACCGCAGTAGAGGCAATGCAACTGGGGGCGTTCGATTACGTTTTAAAGCCCTTTGAAATCCCTGAGATGAAGAAGATAATCGCGAGGGCATTGGATGCGGCCAGATTGATGAAGACAAAGGTCGCCTATGAACCGCAAGCCGAGTTTCAAGGTGATACGATAGTCGGCTCTTCCGGGAAGATGCAGCAGCTTTATAAAATGATCGGGCAGACAGCGGGGACCGATCTGGGTGTCTTGTTGCGGGGTGAGAGCGGCACCGGCAAGGAGCTGGTCGCCCGTGCGATCTATCATCATTCCAAACGAAAGGATAGGCCCTTTCTTGCCATAAACTCGGCGGCAATACCGGAAACGCTTTTGGAAAGCGAGTTGTTCGGGTATGAGAAGGGCGCCTTTACCGATGCCCGGGAAACCAGGATCGGAAAGCTTGAGCAATGCAACGGCGGGACCATCTTTTTGGATGAGATCGGGGACATGCCTCTTTCGACCCAGTCAAAGATCTTAAGGGTACTGGAGGACAAAACCTTCCAGAAACTCGGCAGCAATAAATCCATAAAGGTGGATGTACGGCTGATTGCCGCGACAAACAGAAACCTTGAGAAACTGATCGGCGAGGGGAAATTCAGGGAGGACCTCTATTACCGGCTCAATGTCGTAACCATGACCATCCCCCCCTTGAGGGAGCGGAAGGAGGATATCCAGCTACTTGCCCAGTATTTTATAACGAAATACTCAAGAGAGCTTAGCAAGGATAGAATCAGCATATCCCCTGATACATTGGTGATATTGGAAGAATACGACTGGCCGGGCAATATCCGGGAATTGGAAAATATCATCAAAAAGGCCCTCCTTTTTTGTAAGGGGAACGTCATACTCCCCGAGCACATCGTACTAGCTGAAAACGTCGAATCAAAGGAAAGGGACCTGATCGCCGAATTTCAGGGCTTGGTAGGCCAGATAGTCAAACAGAAGCTGAAGACTCAAACCACCGCTCTGTATAAGGACATCATCGAGGAAACGGAAAAGACCCTGATTGTCGAAATCTTCAAACAGACACAGTGCAATCAAAGCCAGGTGGCCAAAATCCTGGGTATCAGCCGCCCCACGCTGAAGGACAGAATACATAAATTGGGGCTCAAGCGTATAGTCAGCTTCCATGAGGAGTAAACAATTTTACATGATGTAAGCATCCTTTTCATCCTCTCACCCGTTCATCTCACCTCCGGCCTTCCATCACACAATAATTCACAATTTTTTCATAAAGTTACCCAACGACATACCCGTTCCCGCCGTGTAACCGAATTTGCATTGTAAAGCGACAGAGGACGAACGCCGTATTGAAACCAGCTTTATGATAAGGGAGGAGATCCATGCGTATATCGATAGTGATTCCTGTCTATAATGGTGCGCGAACGATTGGGGGACTCGTCAATAAACTCGTCGGTATCCTGGAGACGGAGAATATACAGGTTGTCCTTGTCAATGACGGAAGCACCGATAACAGCCGTGATCTCTGTCTGAGCCTCGTTTCGCAATATGCATCCATGGTGAAATACGTCGAGCTTGCAAAAAACTTCGGCGAGCACAATGCCGTGATGGCCGGGCTTCACTATGCGGATGGGGATTATGTCGTCATCATGGATGACGATTTCCAGAATCCCCCTGAAGAGGTCCCGCGCCTCATTCAAAAGGCGATAAGCGAAAACCTCGACATCGTCTTCACCCATTACCCGAGGAAGGAGCATAATTTTCTCAGGAACCTCGGAAGCTGGTTTAACGGCACGATCGCCAATGTGCTCTTGAATAAACCCAAAGGGCTCTATCTGTCGAGCTTCAAGTGCCTGAGCCGTTTTGCGGTCAAGGAGATCATCAAGTATGACGGCCCGTATCCGTATATCGACGGGCTTGCCCTTCGATGCACCCAGAGGATCGGGACAGTCCAGGTACGGCATGATAAAAGGAGGGACGGCAGGTCCGGGTATACGCTCTGCAAGCTTGTCCGGTTATGGCTCAACATGTCGGTAAATTTTTCAGTAAGCCCCCTCCGGATCAGCTTCCTGCTCGGTCTTGTCTTCAGCATCATCGGAATGCTGCTCTGCACCGTGGTTATAACCGAACGGATTGCCAACCCCGCACTTCCCCTGGGGTGGGCCTCTCTGGCCATCATGATAATCATCTTCTCCGGGGTGCAGCTTTTCATCCTCGGTCTTTTGGGTGAATACCTGGGCCGCATGTTTTTGAGCAACAACCAGACCCCTCAGTTCATCATCCGCGAGATTCACCAGGGGTCCCTATGGAGTGAAGCGAAATGGAAAAAAAGGGATATACAGAGCAGTTACGTGATAAGGATATCCTGATCACCGGTGGATTGGGATTCATCGGAAGCAACCTGGCGATACGGCTCGTGGAGCTCGGCGCCAGGGTGACGCTTCTGGACGCCATGGTTGAAGACCACGGGGGGAACCTCTTCAACATCAAGCCCATCAGGAAAAGGGTGTGCATCAATTTCAGCGACGTCAGGGATGAAACCAGCGTCAAGTACCTTGTGCGCAACAGGGACTACATCTTCCACCTGGCAGGGCAGAACGATCATGTGCTGAGCCTGTCGAATCCCTTTCCGGACATTGACATAAACATAAAGGGAACGGCGATCCTCCTGGAGGCATGCAGGAGATACAATCCCGAGGTCAGGCTCATCTTCAGCGGCACGCGTGGAGAATACGGGCCCTCCACAAAACTGCCCGTGAGCGAGGAGGCCCCCATCAACCCGAAGGGGATCTATGAATTATCCAGCCTCACCGCCCAAAAGCTCTTCAAGATCTACCATGACAACCATTCCCTGAGGTCAGTAACCCTGCGTCTGACCAACATCTACGGTGAACGGGCGCAGATGAGGCACAGCAGGTTCGGCGTTGCCAACTGGTTCATCAGGCTGGCCATCGACAATGAAACGATCAAGGTGTTCGGCGACGGCTCACTGAAGAGGGATTTCCTCTATATCGACGATGCGATCGAGGCCATGATCATGTGCGCGGAAACCGAAGAGGCATACGGCGAGGTGTTCAATGTGGGTAATGATACGCCCTCGAGCTTCCTGGAACTGGCAAAGATGATCATCCGGATCGCCCGAAGCGGCAGGTGGGAATTCGCCCCTTTCACCCCGGAGCGTGCAGCGCAGGAACCGGGTGACTTTTATTCGGACATCTCCAAGATACGGAGGATCGTCGGATGGGAGCCCCGCTATACCCTGAAGGAGGGGCTCAGAAAGACCATCGACTATTATCGTAAATACAAGTCGCACTACTGGCAGGACGGCCATGACAATACCATTTTTTGATTTGCAGGGACAATACCTGACCATCAAGGAGGAGATCGACGAGGCCATCGCCGGCGTCCTCGCACGGGGTTGGTATGTGCTCGGTGAGGAGGTGAGGTCCTTTGAGCAGGAGTTTGCCGCCTATTGCAGGGCCGGATATGCGGTGGGCGTCGGCTCGGGTACCGATGCCATCATGCTTGCGTTGCTTGCATGCGGGATTATGCCAGGCGACGAGGTGATTACCGTGCCGAATACCGCCGTGCCCACAGTGGCGGCAATTATTGCGGCACAGGCGAGGCCGGTTTTTGTGGACGTGGACCCGGACACCCGCACCATGGACCCCATGAAGCTCGAAATCTGCCTGGCCACGCGACAGTCAACCAGGGTGAAGGCGATCATCCCCGTCCATTTATACGGGCATCCGGCGGATATGACCCCGATCCTCGACATTGCACGGCGGTATGGCCTCAAGGTAATCGAGGATGCCTGTCAGGCCCACGGGGCCGAATACCGCGGCATCAAGGCAGGAACCATCGGAGATGCGGGCTGCTTCAGCTTTTATCCCACCAAGAACCTTGGTGCATACGGGGACGGAGGGATGGTGACGGTGAATGATGAAAACCTGGCCGACCGCCTGAGGATGCTCAGAAACTATGGGGAAAGGGAGAAATATCGAAACGCGATCCATGGATATAACAGCAGGCTCGATGAATTACAGGCGGCGGTGCTGCGCGTGAAGCTGCGCCACCTGGACGTGTGGAACCGCAGGCGTCGCAACATTGCAGACCTTTATAACAGCCTCCTCCTTTCGTGCACTGATATCTCCCTCCCCGGGAGCGCCCAGTATGCGCGCCATGTCTTTCACCTGTACGTAATAGGGACGCGAAGGCGGGATATGCTCCAGGAGCGATTGAAGCGCCATGGCATCCACACCCTCATTCATTACCCGCTCCCTGTCCACTTTCAGGAGGCCTATCAATGGCTCGGGTATGCCAAAGGGGATTTCCCTGTATCGGAGCGCCTTGCGTCCGATATACTCTCCCTCCCGCTGTATCCCGAGATCGGGGAGGAAACGGTCAGTTCCATCTGCTCCGTTATCCGGGAGGGGGGCCATTGAATGGAGCGGCACGAATACGCGGTCATGTTCAAAATGGAGGAGTATTACTGGTGGTACCGAGGGTTGCACGATATCGTCATGCGCTGCATTTCCCGGTTCGGCCGGCCCTGTCAACATCCGCGTCTCCTCGATGCCGGATGCGGCACCGGAAAGCTCCTCCATGCATTCTCGTGTATTGAGGCCTACGGCATCGATTATTCCCCAGAGGCATTCAAATTCCTGAAGATGCGCGGTCTCGCCAACGCAGCCAGGGCATCCGTATGCTCCATCCCCTTCAAAAGACACGTGTTCACCATGCTCGTTTCCCTGGATGTCCTCTACCATAGTGGAGTGCGGGATGATGATGAGGCGCTTGAGGAGTTCCACCGGGTGCTCAAACCGGGCGGTGTGTTGATCCTGAACCTTCCGGCATTTGAGCGTTTCCGGGGTACACATGACGCTGCCGTGCACACACAACGGAGATATCGGGCCAGGGATATTCGCAGAAAACTGGAGAAGGCCGGTTTTGATATCGAATTGATAACCTATCGGAACACCCTTCTGCTCCCTGCAGCAATGGCGGTAAGACTGATGAGAAGGGATGGAACCCGGCATGGCGGTGATGTCAGGTCCGATCTGGTCCCTCTGCCCGAATGGGTGAACAGCCTTTTTTACCTGATCCTGATGTTCGAAAACAGGCTGCTATTGCAGGGAGTGACATTTCCCTTGGGACTCTCTGTTTTCTGCGTCGCAAAGAAGGATACGGAGAAGACCACATGAGAATGTGCAACGTCGCCAATAAAAAGCCTCAAAAGGGAAGGGAGGGCGTGGGACATGTGCCCCGGAGAGGGGAAGAACATTTGAAGATGTATAAAAGCACCATCACAAAAAATCAGAAGGAGGGAAGCGCATGCGCCGCAAAGGGGATCCTGAAGGGAAAATGGTGGCCTATAGGAATCATCCTGTGCCTTCTCATCCTTTCATTCCTCATCATTGCGTCCGATTATAATCACGCCCACGGAGACGGGGGCATCTATGCCAGATGTGCCAAGGTCTTATACGAGACGAACCGGATCGACATCACCTATTCCTCAGCGTCGTTTATCGGCCAGCTCCTTTTCAGCAACATCCTCTGCCACATCTTCGGGTTTCATCTCAGGGTCCTCAATATATCCGTCTATATCGCCAATCTCCTGCTGCTTATCGGCATGTACCTGCTGCTCCTGGAGATGGGGCTGAGTCCTTTTTTGTCGCTGTTCGGCTCCCTGACCCTCCTGGTCAGCCCGATCTCCCTGAAGATGATAGACTGGTACATGACCGAGCCCTTCTTCATGTTTTATTCCGTCTTTTCCCTGCTTTTTTTTATCAAGGGCCTGCGCAGGGAACGATATCTCTTTCTCTATATAGGGAGCATCTTCGGTGTGCTCGCTGTACTGACCAGGCAGCATGCCATTTCCCTGTCGATGGCATTGGCGGCATTGTGCCTTCTCTATAGAAAAGAAATGAAAAGGGGCACCATGCTCCATTGCATGATTTCAGCGGCAATCCCGGTGCTGGCCATTGGATTGTTCTATATGTCTCTTTTCAGATTCAATGTCATACATACGGACGTGTCCCACGCTCAAACCATATCCAAGTATCTGACAATTCTCAAAGACATCCGGAGCCCTATCAATCTTTTGATAAAACTCTACTATGATGCCCTGTTTTTTCTCCTATACGTCCCCCTCTACCTTGCGCCGCTCTTCATCACCCTCTTTGCCGTGCTCATCATAAGCCCGAAAAGGATACGGGAATTGTGCACGAATTGTGCCTTCCTGGGGATGTCCCTCCTCGTTGTTTCCATTGGCACGGTCAGCCTGTTCCTGCAAGGTGATCACCTGATGCCCTATCTTCCCAGCATATTCAGCATCGGCTCATTAACCCATGTATTTACTATCACGGTGCTGAAACCGGAACAGGCATCGTGGCTTTTGAGCATCTTTACCGGAACGGGTGCGATCCTTATCCTGACAACGCTGTCGGAACAAGCCTTCCGAAACCGGAAACGTACGGATCATACATCCGGCCTGAGATTGTCACGAAGCAAGGACAGGCAGTCCAAAAAAAGTGTGGCGATAACGCATGACCTCGGCAGCATGTTTTTCTATTTCTGGGGGATATTTTTCATGATAACGACCATAATGATCGGACTGCACTACGATCGCTATATCTATCCGATCTCCATTCTGATGATCTATGTATTTTTGAGTCATTTCCCCTTTATAAATGACTATAAGACTATTTTGATACCCGTATTTATCCTAATATATGCGGTATTCATTTATCAGATTGCGGGCTCCAGGCTTTTTATAGATCTTCAATGGAGAGAAAGCTATGCCCTGCTTCAAGAAGGCATTCCCTCATCCAAAATAAACGGGGGATTGGGATTTAATCAATATGAGAGTTTTGATTATATAACCGATCTTTATAAGAATGTCACTTCTAACAGGCCCATCAACTGGTATAAATTTCATCCCCTTGCTGATTTCTTTGTTACGGGGAGTACGGGATTGGAAGAACAAAAAAAGGGGCTTGTTCTGTACAAGAGCGTAACCCAAAAAAAACTCTTCGGCGCACTTGAAGGACGATGCTTTATCTACAAGAGGAAAAACGGCCATAAGGGGCCAATCTGGACATAATTTCCTCGACAGAGAGGTCAATGTTTTTTCGCAGAGAGGATCCCATTTCACCTTGAAAAAGTATAATCGGCTTAGCGTTGCTTTTTGGCGTGTGGCGAAGTTTTTTTGCCATTGACCAACGGGTACTTTGAGAGCACTTCGTCAAGCCTCTTGGAGTTACTTACATGAAAAATAATATTAGAGCCAATAAAATAATTAAGCAATTACTTTTAAATACATGCATTATTGCAATACTATTATTTTTCTTGTCAAGTTTTTTATTTCTAACGCGCTATCCTTTGTCCCATATAGACGAAGCATGGATGAGCAATACAACCAAAAATCTTTTTCGTGATGGAAGTATGGAATTAACTATTTATAAATGTAGAGATAATAGAGAAGGCTACTACTTTGGTAAGTTATTTCTGATCAGCCAGCAATTTTTTTTTAAAATCTTTGGCTATTCACTTTTAGCTGCAAGATTGGTTTCATTCCTCTCTATTATTGGCTGTAGCATCATTTTTTTTCTTATAATGAGAGATTTCGGAGCAAATAAATCTTTTTCATGTTTTTTTACATTTATATTCTTAACAACTGAACAGGTTGTATATTCCTCTCATCTTGCAAGACCTGAGGCAATGTTTACTTTTTGGTTTTTGTTATGCCTCTTTATTTTTTTAAAAAAACATAGCAGCAAAAAATGGTATGATCATTTTATTATCGGAATACTATGTGGCATAGGCTTTGAAATACATCTACTCGCATTACTATTATGTCTTACAGTTTTTATTCTTTACTTATATTATGATCCCTGCGAATCTTTTAATGTAAAAATAAACAAAACCCTTCCATGGATTTCAGGCGTAATTTTACTAATTATTTTATGGTTTTTAGGAAGATTTTGTTGCAATAATAGATTCTTTAATAAGATATTATCCTATGCATCAAACAAAAGCTTAGAGAAAAATTTAATTACCAGAATAAAAGATTTTTTTATTTATTATTATCGCATATTTTGGGGAAATCCGTATCATTCCAAATGTATCGATATTGCTTTTATAATGTTCGTTGTTATTTTTTCTATATTCATAATAAATAAACGTAACATTGATATTGATTTGAGGAAAAGATGCCGTCTATTACTATTGATTTTAATTTCAATAAATATTGGTTTTTTTTTGCTGGGAAGGTACAACCGGCATTATATCATTGTTATATATCCATTTGTGATCATGTTAGGCCTTTTGGTTTTGTCAGGTGTAATAAATTATTTTGACAAAAAAATAGCAATTGTATTAATTATTCTATTTTTATTATTTCCTCTTATAAATATTGGGAAGAATGCATATCTATTCTATATTTTTAGAAATTCAGATTTTGATAACTATATGAAGAGGATTAAAGAAAATATTCCTCCCAAAAAGACCGTTATTGGAGACTTGTCTTATGAGTATGGTTTTCATGATTATGATTACATTTCTATACATGACTTAACATATGCATTCTCAAAGAAAATGGAAATAGAAAATTATTTCTGTATCAACAAAATAGAATACATAATTTATACTCAATATTGGGATTATATGTGCAGAAATCAGATTGATTACGGAGCGATTGATTATACAGAATTAAAGACGTTTTTAGAAAACAGATGTCAATTAATTGAAAATATACAGGATCATTACTACGGAATGACGCATCAATACTGGGGGAACTGTTGGACAAAAATTTATAAGGTACGATATGAATAGCTATCGGCCAAGGTTGATTTCGTGCATTTAATAGTGTAGTGGAGAACAGACCGTGAAATTACGCATTCGTCCGCAAATGATAATCAGCTTTCTGATGATGAGCGCATTGCTCTTTGTGGTGGTGATCTGTGCGATTTTTTACACGAACCGCATGCAGGAGAACACTGCCCGGATACTGGTGGAAAACGTCTCCAGCCTGAAATCGGCGGAGGAACTGGAGATCGCCCTCCTTGACATGAAGGGATTGACCGCCAATTACCTCCTGGACGGTGATGAGAAATGGCTGGAGATATTCCATGAAAAGCAATTGTCATTCATAAACTGGTTCAACAACGCACGGGAGAGAATCCATTCCGATGAAGAAGACAGGGTCATTGATGAAATAGAAGGGCTCTACGAAAGGTATACGGCACATCAGAGAAATGTCGTGATCTCATACCAGAAGGGGGATTTCAGCAGGGCACATGCCCTGCTTATCGGTGATATGCGAGACACATTCAATCTCGTCTACCAGAAGTGCGAGGAACTCCTCTCCCTCAACGAACATATGATGCATCAAACCAGCATGTCGATTGAACGGGACAAACGCTCTATCAAGAAGATCACCTTCGGAATCGGCATCGTGGGGATCCTATTGGGAACAGCCCTGGGGCTGGGTGTATCCCGGAGCATCACCCATCCCATCTATGAGCTGGTATTGAAGGTAAAGGGTGCAACCAGCGAGGAGCTCATCGAGAAGGTTGACATATCGGAAGAGACCGAATTGGAGCACCTAAGCAAATATGTCCGGAGATTGATCGAACGGGTTCATGAGGTCAATAAGGATCTTGAACAGAGTCAAAGGATGCTGATCCGGTCGGAAAAGCTCGCAACCATCGGACAGATGGCTGCTGGTCTGGCACATGAGATACGCAACCCCCTGACTGCCGTCAAGATGCTCATCTTCACCCTTCAGCAGGAGGCAAAGGGCAATTTCGGGATGAAGAGGGATTTTGAGGTCATACTCAAGGAGATTGAACGGCTGGAACGTTTTCTGGGGAATTTTTTGACCTTCGCCCGGCCGCCGGAGCCCAACCGCAGCTATATGGACATCAATGAAACAGTAAGACATACCTTGAACCTGCTCTCACCGCAGACAAAGGCCAAGGGCATAGCGGTGAAGGAAATGCTCTGCAAAGAGTCAGCGCCTGTGTACGGGGACAGGGAACAGCTCCAGATCGTCTTGGTGAATGTCATATTGAATGCAATTCAATCCATCACCACGAGGGGAATGATCACCGTAGCAAGCGGTATTACAAAGGAAACCAACGGACAATGCCCCCATGTATACATCAGCATAAGCGACAACGGAAAGGGAATCCCTCCAGGGATACTGCATTCGATTTTTGACCCCTTCGTGACCGGCAACGAGAAAGGGACCGGGCTCGGTCTTTTCATCGCACATCAGATCATCACCAACCATGAGGGCGGGATCGAGGCATACAACAATCCCGATCAAGGGGCCACGTTTGTCATGCATCTGCCCATGAAGGAAGCATAGACATGCTGAAAAGGATTCTGGTCGTGGATGACGAAGAAGGCGTGCGTTATTCATTCGAACGGTTCCTTGACGAGCCGGGATACAAGGTCAGTTCCACCGGCACCGGCTCCGAGGCGCTTGCACAATATGCAAAGGAACCATTTGATCTTGTGGTGCTCGATGTGCGCCTTCCTGACATGTCGGGGATCGAGGTCCTTCACCGGATAAAGGATCTTGACCCCAAGGCCGTGGTGCTGATCATCACGGCATATGGGACAACGAATATCGCAATTGAGGCCACCAAGAAGGGTGCCTACGATTACATCCTGAAGCCCTTTAACATGCCCGACATGAAGCGAATCATTCATGAAGCGCTCACCTGCAGCCGTTTGATGCGCACCCAGGTCGTCATCCAGGAAACCCAGGCGGAACAACCGTCCGGGGATCGAATAATCGGCAGCAGCCCTGTAATGCAAGAGGTATACAAGCTGATCGGAAGGGTGGCGGCGAGCGATATCAATATCCTCATACGGGGAGAAACCGGGACCGGCAAGGAACTGGTGGCGCGGGCAATATATCACCACAGTAATCGATCCGCAAACACCTTCCTTGCAGTGAACTGCGCGGCCATCCCCGAAACGCTCCTGGAGAGCGAACTCTTCGGCTATGAACGGGGGGCGTTCACCGGGGCCGTTCGCAGAAAGATCGGCAAATTCGAGCAGGCGGATGGCGGGACGATCTTTCTTGACGAGATTGGTGATATGAGCCTTTCCACCCAGTCAAAAATCCTGCGTATCGTGCAGGAGGGATGTTTTGAACGCCTGGGCGGCGAGCAGAAGATTCAAGTGGATGTGAGGGTGATCGCCGCCACGAACGCGAATCTCGAGAAAGCAATAGAGGATGGGAGATTTCGTGAGGACCTTTACTATCGCCTCAATGTCGTGACCATCGCATTGCCTCCCCTCCGGAGCCGGCAGCAGGACATCCCTGCGCTTGTTGACTATTTTCTGACCAGGCACTGCACCATGCTCAGAAAGGAGAGGATTCCCATATCGAATAGGGCCATGGCCCAACTAATCGGGTATCATTGGCCCGGAAACATCCGGGAGCTGGAAAATGTGATAAAACGCGCCATAGTCTTATGCAAGGGGAACGCCATTACCGAGGAGTATATAGCGGAGGGGATCAAGCCTTCCCAGGAGAATCCCGATCCTGCATGCCCTTCCCCTGTCGAATACCCTGATCTGAAAAGGGACATGAAGATCTACAACGGGGCCCTCCATGACAGGGTCATGTCGGAGACAGAACGGATGCTCATTGAGAAGGTCCTCGACGAAACAGGCGGCAACCAGGTCCGGACGGCAAGAATTTTGGGCATCTCCAGGTTCATGCTGAGGGACCGCCTTGCCAGGTACAACCTGAAAAAGAGATATCCTCACGATCGTTGATCGGAATTCAACCAGTTTGGACGAAATTCAGCCACCAATTTCATTGAGACCTGCAAAAATCCCTGTACGTTCATGACCGTTCTGAGAATCTCTCTATCAGTCTGATGTCTGAAAACCTCCAACCCGCCTTTATGTACAGATACCTGCGCCTCCGTATTGCCTCGAAATCGCATGCATTTTTTCAATCCATGGAGAATGGCATCCCGATTGCTTTATATAAAGATAGAAAAGGCAAAGCAAGCTTGCCGGAGAAGGATGAGCAACAGCATCGAATGATAATGAAGTCGGAGGAAACGCACATGTCAATCAAACGATATAAATGGTGTTTATGGATCCTATGTATTGAAGCGACTCTGCTTCTTTTTACCGTTGCATGCCATGCCGAGGTATCGACCGAGGCAGCCGACATGGATGAAAAGATGGAAGAGGTGATGAGAAATTGGAGGATTGTCGAGATTGGCGGGAGATTCTTCAATGTTTACATCAACCAGCATGACAAGATCATCACCATTAAAGGAATCATAGAAACCTGGGATGAAATGGACAAGGTTGAGCGCTATTTCAAACACAGGGGACCTTCCGATTACATCGTTAACTGCATGCTGGATTTTGAGGATCGATAATAAGGGAAACGGCATATAACAATGAAACCAATAAGGAGCATCGCATGTTGAGAAATTGTATATTGTCATGGAAAAGCCTCGGGAATTATCTCGTCGCAATAGGAGATCTTGACAGTTGTCTTGTCCCAATAGAGGAGATCAAGGAGTATTATACCAGATTGGAATCGCGACGCAGCGAGCAGACGAATCCCTTCAAGAGGCTCGCACTCGAGTTGAAGGATAAGGGGCTGAGACATTCATTGAAAGGTGAGATAAAAAAAGAGGGCTCCGGTGCCCTGTTGTTGGAGCCCAGCCCTATCACGACGTAAATGATGCCCCGGTGACACGCTAAGGTACGTCCATACATGCAAGGGGGGCAGGAGAACCCCTAGGAGGAGGGGCCCTCCTGCCCGAAGGGCGAGAGTTCCCTAAGCCCCAGTATGATGGACGGCATCACCTGGATGACGTAATCGATTTCAGCCTCATCGGTATACCGGCTCAGGGAGAAGCGTATGGACCCATGGATCGCGTTGAAGGGCACCCCCATGGCCCTGAGGACATGACTCGGCTCCAGGGAACCCGAGGAGCAGGCCGAGCCTGAGGACGCACAGACGTTGTGTTCATCGAGCCTGAGAAGTATTGCCTCTCCTTCCACGAACTCGAAGCTTATATTGGTCGTGTTGGGCAGGCGATGCTCGCTATCGCCGTTCACCCTCGCATCCGGACAGCAGCGAAGCAAGGCATCCTCGAGCTTGTCCCTGAGCCTCCCCACCGATTCGGCCTCCTTGTGGAGTTTCCTTCGGGCAAGGGCACATGCCGTCCCCAAGGCGATGATGGAGGCCACGTTTTCCGTACCCGCTCTTCTGCCCTGCTCCTGGTGCCCGCCGATCATATAGGGATAGAACCGGGTCCCCTTTCTCACGTACAGCGCACCGATCCCCTTCGGCGCGTGCAGCTTGTGACCGGAAAGGGAGAGCATGTCCACGGGGACCTCATTCATATCGATGGGAACCTTCCCCACCGCCTGCACGGCATCGGTATGGAACAGGATCTTCCTCTCCCTAAGGGACTCCCCTATCTCACGGATGGGGAAGATCACCCCGGTCTCGTTGTTGGCATACATGACGGAGACGATTGCGGTATCCTCTTCAACGGCCTTGGTGAAGGCATCCATGTCGAGCCTCCCCTTTGAATCAACGGGGAGGGAGGTGACGCGAAGGCCCTTCCTCGAAAGGTGTTTGCAGAAATTCAGGACTGCGGGATGTTCTACCTTCGTGGTGATGATATGCCTTTTTTGAGGATACGATTCCATGGCGCTCATGATGGCGGTGTTGTCACTCTCCGTGCCGCAGCTCGTGAACAGGATCTCTTCCGGGTCCGCGCCGATAAGGGCCGCAACCTGCTCCCGTGCCTGTTCTATCCTCCGATGAAGCTGGCCGCCGAAGGTGTGCATGCTGGAGGGATTCCCGTAGAATTCCTCAAGAAAGGGGCTCATCTCGGTAAGCACTTCGGGCGCCACTGCCGTTGTCGCATTGTTGTCAAGATAGATGGTCTTTTTCATTCGCCCTCCACAACGATGTCCTCGCTTACCAGTTCCCTCAATTTTTCCTCGATGCCCTTTATGGTCACCCCGCCCATCGGACATTCGATACACATCCCCCTCAGGGAAACGATGACCCTGCTCCCTTCCACATCGATAAGCTCGAGGTCCCCGCCATCCGCCTGAAGGCGGGGTCGGATCTCCTTTTCAATGACATCCTGGATGAGGGCTATCCTCTGGAGATTGGTCATTTTCCTGGGGGCCTTCGGCGCCTCGACCGCCGTTTTCCCTGACCAGATATCCTTCAGAATCGCCTCTATGGCGGGGACACAGGTGCCACATCCCCCTCCCGCCTTGGTGTAGTTGGTGATCTCCTCGACGCTGGTGAGGTGATTTTCTATGGCGACCCTCCGTATCTTTTCCTCGGATACATCAAAACACGTACAGATGATCCTCTCTCCCGTTTCCTCAGGTGTTTGCTTACCCCTGTAGTTTGCAATGGCAGCCTCCAGGGCCTCCCTCCCCATGACCGAGCAATGCATCTTCTCCTTTGGGAGCCCGCCAAGATAGTCGGCAATGTCCTGATTGGTGATGGTGAGGGCCTCATCCACGGTCTTCCCCTTGACGAGCTCGGTGAGCACAGAGGAGCTTGCAATGGCAGAGGCGCAGCCGAAGGTCTTGAACTTTGCATCGGTGATCCTGCCCGTATCTTTGTCGATCTTCAGGGTGAGCTTGAGCGCGTCGCCGCAGATCATGCTCCCCACCTCTCCCACCGCATCGGGTTTCTCTATCTCACCGGCGTTCTTCGGATGGAGGAAGAATTCCTTTACCTTTTTGGTATAATCCCACATGATACGATTTCTATCAGAAACACCCAAACGTGTCAATGCGCATTTGTCAACACGCATTTCTATAAGAAGGCATATAATCCTGAATCAAGAGCGAATGATGTGAAGGAAATAGGTCTTCTGTCATGCCTCGATATGATACCGTTCCTCTACCAGGCTGTTCGAAAGGGATATTGTGCCACCTGTTCATCAGGCGTCAGTATAATCATCCCGTGCATGATCGCCTGGCAGATCAACATGCGATCAAAAGGGTCATTATGGAGATGTGGAAGACGGCCAAAATATAATGTCGCACCTTCTTCAAGGGGAAGCGCGGCGATATTATGTTGTTGTCTTTGGGCAGGAATGAATCTCTCAGGTGGTTCAGGAAGCGGGAGCCTCCCCAATGCATGTTTAATGGCAAGCTCCCATGTCGAAACGGCACTAAGATATACCTCGTTTTCCGGATCAACAAAGAGCGCTCGGGCTGATTTGCTGAGTTCGGGGGGTCTGTAATAATCCATAGGAATGTGCACGTATCAAGAAGTAATTTCATACAGACTCGGAGCCGTTATAAAACGATGCCACAACTTCCGAAGGCAGCGGCTCATAAAACTCAGGAGGTATCTGAAACAGGCCCTTTGCCAAGCCAATGGGGCGTTTGGATTTTTTATTGGCGGGTATGGGACGGATCTCTGCAATGGGGATGTTCCTTTTACATAAGACAATGATCTCCCCTTTTGCCAATCTCTCAAGATACTTGTACAGATGAGTCTTTGCTTCATGAATATTTAATTTGATCATGGTTCTATAATAAACTAAAAAGCAAACTAAATCAATATGTTGGTTTCTTTGGGAGCCTTTTCAGGGCACGTCCCGCGTCCTTCCGGACCCCTTTGTCCGGGTCCTCCTTCTTGATCCTGCGAAGCATGGGGGTTGCCTTCTTATCCCCCAATTCCCCGAGTGCCGTTACTATCCGTGAGCGAATAACAGGGATCTCTTTATCGAGGGCTTCACAAAGGAAATCGACCACACGGGTGTCCTTGAGCGTGACCGCAAGATCGATGAGACTGCACCTGAGCCGGGTGTTCGACCGTGTATAGATGGTTTGAAACTGATCGCTATCCGGGATGCCGAGCATCTCGAGGCTTTCAAGGACTGCGGGCTGAAGCCCCTCGTGATTGATGAGGGCGAGGATGGAACATGCCGCCTCCCTTGAACCCAGAAGGCCAAGGGCGGCAATGGCCTCCTTTTTGACGATGTCCTCGGGGTCATCGAGTTTTCCCAGAATTTGTGCCGCGCACCCCTGGTCCCCTATCCGTGCCAGGGCATGGATCGCGGCGTGCCGCACACTCCAGTGAGGGTCATCGAGGGCCACTGCCCGAAGCTCCGAGTGCTCCTTGTCCCTCAGGAAATCCTCGAACCTCGGAAAGATCTCCTCCTGGGGAAGCGCTGCCATGGCTCGAAATGCATCTTCCCGCGCGCCGTAATCCGGGTCCTTTGTCGCCTTCAAAAGAAGCCTGAAGACCTCGCTCGATGCAGGATCGGAGGGTTGATCGACCGCTGCGATGCACCTGCAATCATATGAGAAAGCGAAGAGACTGCAACTGATCAATACACTGTCTGCAATAGGCGCTGTAAGTGGAAGGCCGATCTGCCGATACAATTTCGTCAGGCGGAGCGAAACAAGGCCACAATGTATACGCAATTACAGGATATTTACAAACATGTGGGACTTATGTAATATGTGCCGACAGTTAACGAAACATTTTTTTGGCAGCCACTTTATATGCATCATATGCATCCCTTTCACCATGAAGGCCGCGCTCATCCATCCGCACACCAGTGATCCAACCGCCCCGTATCCTTCGGCGACGATCCTGACCGGCTGCCTGCGCTCCCGCGCTGTGGGGGTGTTCCCTATCAATGCAAACGTGAAGGCACACGGGCACGTTATAAAACGGCGATGAAAACACCATCCCGCATATTCTCGCCCAGGCAGACGTCACGCCACCACATCATATGGAACGACCTTGTGGTGCTCGCCGGCATTGGCATTCTCGTCTATGCCGGTCTGTATGTGGCCCGGAGGGCCCCGGCGCTCGCGGGAGCCCCGGAGATCTCCCTTTCTCCGCTGGCCCTCCCCTGGTATGCCCTCCTCTCCGTGAGGAGGATGGCGGTCGCCTATTGCCTGACCATTCTCTTCGCCCTGGTATACGGCTGCTGTGC
>JBLIRN010000042.1:0-24159 GCA_049472315.1 bacterium | reverse complement strand
CGCCCTCCCCTCCCGGGGGGAGTTCCATGATCCTGTAGTCGAGCAGCTTCAATCCCGCGATCCCCTTCTGGAGGAGGACGAATTTGAGGCTCCGGGAGCCGATATCGAGGCCGATCGCCTTCCTCTCGTGGCGCCTCAACCAGCGGTCCAGCAGCCCCCGTACCTTCCGATGCGGCGGCCGTTCCTTTTTCAGGGCAGATTGCCCCTTGAGAAGGGGTGCCGGCCTTTCAGCAGGCATGTGGCGGTCAACGGGAGGCTGCTGCCGGGGTATATGTTTCTCTTCCGGGGCATGCGGTTCCGTGGGAGGTTCGTCCTGGAAGTGCTTGGGTGCCTGGCGCTTCTGCTCCGGCTCATCCGCCGAGGGGGTCGGCACCCCTGATGCAGCCGGTTGAGGCACAGGCGCATTCTGTATTTCTGCATTTTCTTCCCCCGCATCCGGAAGGGAGGGGGCTGGTCCTTGCGCCTTCGCCTGCGCCTCCATGTGCTCCTCACCTGCATCCAGAAGCGAAGGCTTTGGTTGACGTTCCCCCTCGGGTACCGAGGCCGGTTGAAGGGACCCTGCCGGGGGAGGCGTTCCTCCCCTTTTCTCTCCCCTGATGATGTCGAGGAGGCGGTTGGTGGCTGCTATCTCTTTTTCCTTTTCATCCATGTCCAGATTGTCCATTGTCGGCGCGTCCCTTTAATGTCTGCTCAATACCCGCGGTCGCTGGCTCGTCCGTGCAAATTGTCGCAGGCTTCTCCTCAGGCTCACCAGGTCATCGTCCATGAGTATCTGTTCCGACTCGAGGGATTGTACTGTCTCGAGATCAATGCAATTTTTGTTCTTGGCATACATGGAGATGAGGGCGTGGTGGCACATCTTTATGATTTTTCTCGGAAATCCCCTTGTCTGCATGTGGATCAGGCGTATGGCGTCCTCGTTGAAAAGGCCGTTCGCACCCTCGCGGCCCGCCCTTTTGAGCCGGTATTCGATGAGTGATTTGGTGTCCTCCACGGTCAGCGGCCTGATTGTATAGGAAAAATTTATCCGGTCAAAAAAGTTCTTGTGCTCGTTGATGAGGTCCAGGAATTCGAGCTGGGCCAGGATCACCAGTTGAAGCAGCTTGAATTCATTGGTCTCGAAATTCAAAAGGTTCCGCAGCGCCTCGATCTGGCTCGACCCCAGCTTCTGTCCCTCGTCCACCAGAAGTACGACAATTTTGTCCTCCTCGACGCCCTTTTTGAACAGGAAATCCTGCAACGCCTCCTTGTAGTCCAGGGTGGACCGCCTGGTCACCTTTATATCGAACAGGCGGATGAGCGCGGAGAGGAACTGGAACTCGGTCTTGAATGAGGGGTCCAGGATGAGATAGAAGAGGAAGCGGTCCCGCTCGTCATTGAACTTGTTGATGAGGATGCGGCTGATCGTGGTCTTTCCCGTTCCCATATCCCCGATGATGAGATTCAATCCCCGCCTGAGCCGTATGGATATCTCCAGGCGCTGGAGGCATTCGGTGTAGTGGAGGGAATAGTAGAAGAAATCGGGATCGGGCGAGAGCGAGAAGGGCTCCTTGTTTAGACCGAACAGTTCGAAGTATTCCATCTCCTATTCCTTTACCTCCCGCCAGGTGCCGGCGTCCTCCTCGATATCCGGTATGGCAGTGCCCTCGTAGATAATCTTGATGACCCCGGAATCGTTTTCCGCCACGGTCACCAGCCTGTTGGCCAGCAGGGAGCCGTGCACCTGGGTGTCTCCCCCGTAAAAGCTTGTGCCCTGGGTCAGGTAGACCGTCATGTTGGTTGCAAAGATATGGCCGTACACGGTTGCGCCTGCCCCGATTTTGATATTGTTTTTCGTGGAATCGTAGGGATACCCGGTCCAGTATTCCCCCAGAACGATGAGCTTCAGCGGATTGGGTTCCTCGACGCTTCCTCCTATCAAACGGGCGCCCTTTTCCAATTTTAACGCGGCGGTGCGTATCTCCACATTTCCATTGGTGGTAATGGTTGCCCCCTGCTTCAGGGTCAGGGAGTCGAAGAAGTAGGTGCCCGGCTCCAGTCTGAGGCTCTTGTTTTCATTGACCACCATGGTGGGCGTGATGATGGTGCCCTTTCTTTCGATCGTTCTCCTTTCGATATATTCAAACTCATCGTATCGCCATCCCGAATACGCATATGAATCGATCTCCTCAAGATATGGGGACTCATAATATATTCTCAAGGGGTCTTTGAGGTCGTAGAGAAGCTTCTCATTAACGTTTTCCTTTATATTGCGGGCCACGGCGATTTTGTTCTTGCTTATCACACTCCATTCCTGGAGGGCATCGAGCTGCGCCTGTGATAGTGCCCGCGGACCGTAGGGGGCGAGCACCGGGTCGGCCAGTGCGGATGAATTGGTAAGGAAATCGGGCTGGGGAGGGTCTGCATAGATAAAAATGGGCGCTCGTTTCAAGTCCCCAAGCAAGGGATTGCGAACCGTACTCGGGCAGTTGTCGAGGGCATCTTGTACGTCGGGGTAATCAGGGAATTCCGGGGGCCAAAGTGGCGGCGGAGGGGGTGTCACTCTCGATGAATAGGTGAAGGTGCGCTCCACCCTCCGTTGGCTGCCGTTTATCGTCCCAATCCCCTGGACGGTGATCTTGTAGGGTGTTGAGGTACTGCTCAGGATATATCTGTACTTGTATGTTCCCGAAACATGGGAATCCAGCATAACCGGGGTCTCCCAACTGGGATCCGAATAGGTATGGTACGGGCTGTTCTTGAGATTATCCAGTATCGTCGCACCCATTGCCACTTCATCCAGCACCCTTTTTCCCTTTTCCAGCCCCGCGCTCGCAAGGTAGAATGTTTGCAGGTACTTGGTTTCCGATGCGATGAGATCCACCTCAATAAACTGGAGATAGAGAAAGGCAATGGTCAGGATGCTGATGATGAGCAGCAAAAACAGGGTGAACACCAACACCACGCCATCCTGATTGCACCGGCAACGGGGAGAATGTGTGCGGTTGGTTTTCCGTGAATTCATACCTTCAACCTTTTCTCACTTGTTTCGTAACATTGCGGACGAGGTCATCCGCGCCTCGATGCTTCTTCCCCTCACATCCTGCGTGAGCGTCAGGGTGATCTCGATCAGCGAGGGGTCCTGCGCGGTTCTCACAAACCACGTCTCCACCTCATACGGCCCCTGTATCGGCGCCTCGGAGACACCTATGGGAATGATCGTGTGTTCAATCCCGTTTATAACCCTATCATTCGGGTCCGGGTCAAAAAGCAGCCTTGTCGGTTTATTCGGCGGATCAGGTACGATCCTCCCCAGGTAGCCGGTAAGATCGTGGAGCATGATCTCTTCCCCTGCCAACGCCGGCATCCCGTTATGAAGGATTGTTACGCTGCGGGCTCCGATGAGCCCTGCAGCCCGAAAATATCGCCCGTTCGCCCCCTGCTTCATGGTGCCGTGGATGACAAAGTCGAGCGCATACCGGGCCTCCCTTTGGAGAAAATCCTTCTGAACCGCTACCGTATGTTCCCGCCAATACGATACGAAGTAGGTACCCCCAAAACCAAAAACCATTCCCGCTATCAGGACAACGATAAGCATTTCGATGAGGGTAATACCGCTATTTTTTTTTACCAACTGATGTCCTTTGATATCCTTTCCTTCGATTATCAGATTTATCTCGTATATACCTCGGAGTAAAGGGCGGTGGGCAACCCGTCTATCGTCACCCGCAAGCGTACTCGGATCATTCTGCTGTCTGAAGGATCCGAGCTCAGGTCGATATCCGGAACCACCGTGATACCCCGAGCAAAGGCATTCGGAATGTCCAACACAAACTGCTGCCTCAAAACATTTTCAATGCTCGACTGGGTCTGCGAATTCGTCAAGTCGTTGGGGTCGGCATAATTCAGAAGAAACGATGTCGTCTCTTCCATCCACCCCTGCAGCACACCCAGTGCATTTCTCTGCTCCCGCTGGGCTAGGATCCTATGGTGAACAAGGCTGTATGAATAAAAAGACCCTATGACAATGATCCCCAGGAGTAGAATGGAGATCATGATCTCTATTAAAATGGAGCCTTTTGCACTATCTGACAATATTGATGTATGTCGTCCAAAATTGTAAGCTAATAAAGCATTAATATATTGTTTCAATGTAACAGTTCGTTAAATGAAAAATCCAATATAAATTCCTTATAATAAGCTATAAAAATTCAAAACTGCTTAATTAAAATGTATAAATTTTCGTATCAACATAACATACCTTACGAAGCGGGAGTTCCTGCAAGTGCAGGCAAATGTTTTGCCCATTTAGTCCTCACAGTACCGCTCCATCCATTGTTGTTCTTCGTGGTCGGGTCTATGTCCAGTTGAAGGGTATCACCCGTAGTTCCGAATGTTGCGGAATTTACTGTCATCGTTATTCCAATATGGGGTGTAGTGGTTATAGGTACGTTAGCAACGCCTGATGGACTCGCAACGGAAGACGGTACTATCGTAGGCGGCGTATTGAAGTAATAAAGGTCATTAAAATTGTTGAATTCTGCGTTAAGTTCAGCCTGGGTGGGCCACGCTCCCATTGCATTTGCCCGTTCAAGCATATATGTCTTTATTGCCCCCAGGGTGGTGACCGCTTCACTCGTTCTCGCCCTGTAAACATAGTTTGAATAGATCGGAACTGCGATGGCGGCCAGGATGCCTATCATGATGATGACCACCATAACCTCGATGAGGGTGAACCCCCATTCACTCCGCCGTTGCGCTTGTAATCCTTTGATCATTGCACTATCCTCCTTGGTTAGACCTTATACAAAATTCAATGCAAAAAACATACCGGCTTTGACACAAAACCGACATCACCCATTATTTCACATATGGGCAGAAAAATCCAAAAAAAGCTTATGAGGGGGAACGCTGTACGACAGCACTATACGACAATTAATAAAGAAAAACAGCATATGGTTTATGCTGTGCTGAAACGGGACGTTGAATGAATACCATACTGTTGGAAAGGAAAACGTTGCGCGCCTCACCCCCTAATGAGTGCATGGTGTGATATGTGTGACCGGCCATCCGGACGCGGGGGTTCACGTACCCCGTGATCGTTCCATTTGGGCCGTAGATAGACCGGTCGTACTCTATAAAGATACCCATTTTGATGGTATCATTGCTTATACCGTTTGTCAAGGAAAAAATCAAGGATTACAATGAGGTTTCGCGTATCGCTCCATACGTTGGGTTGCAAGCTCAACCAGTTCGAAACGGCCTATGTGGCCCAGTGGTTCGAGGAAAACGGGTACACGGTGGTCCCCTTCCCCTCCGAGGCGGAGGTGTATGTGATCAACACCTGCACGGTGACCGCAAAGAGCGAGCACCACTCCAGGAACGCGGTGAGAAAGGCGGTCCGGGCAAATCCCGAGGGAAAGGTGATCGTGACCGGGTGCGCGGCACAGGTCAATCCCCAGGCCTTTGCGGCGATACCCGGCGTGTGCGCGGTCATCGGAAACCGGGAGAAGGCGGATTGCTCGATCTTCACGGGGCTCAGCAGGGAGGAAAGGGCCAGGGTCATGGTCACCTGCTGGGGCCCGGAACGGGAGCCCCTGGCGCCCATGGCCATCCAGCGGTTTGCGGAGTATACCCGGGCGTTTATCAAGGTCCAGGAGGGGTGCGATGCGCACTGCGCCTATTGCATCGTGCCGAGGGCACGGGGACCGGCGCGCAGCGCCCCGATGGAGCATATTGCCGCCCAGGTGGAGGGCCTGTGGCGTGCAGGGTACCGGGAGATCGTGCTCACGGGTATTCACCTGGGCAGGTACGGGAGGGACCTGCGCCCGCAGCGGTATCTCCATGAGTTGCTCACCCTTTTGCTTGACAACTGCGGCATGAACAGGCTGCGCCTCTCCTCCATCGAGCCGAACGAATTCACCCCTGAGCTGCTTCGCCTCATCGGTGCGTCCTCCAGGGTATGCCCCCATTTCCATATCCCCCTGCAGAGCGGGAGCGCAGGGGTGTTGCAGCGTATGGGCCGGGGATATTCCCCGGGGGAGTATGGGGAGGTTGTGCGGGAGATCCTTCTGGGATGCCCGGACGCAGGGATCGGCGCCGATGTGATGGTGGGATTCCCCGGGGAATCGGAGGAGGATTTCGCGGACACCTGCCGGGTGGTGGAGTCCCTTCCCCTTGCCTACCTGCACGTGTTCAGCTATTCACCCCGGCCGGGCACACCTGCCGCACTGATGCCCTGCCAGGTGGACGGGGTCGTCAAGAAGGAGCGGAGCGCACATCTGCGGCGCATCGGCAGGGAAAAGAGGGCGGCGTTCCGGTCCCGGTTCCTGGGAAGGGACCTGGAGGCCCTGGTGCTGGGGCAGGCCGGTCCCCGGCGGGGGTACAGGACGGCCCTTACCGGGAACTACATCCCTGTGTTCGTGGAGGCGGGCGAGGAGATGGTGAATCGGCTGGTCATGGTGAGACCGCAGCGGATCACCCCGGCGGGCGTGTGGGGAACGGTCGCCGGGGTGTAGGCGCAGCGATAGCAGCCTATTTAAAACGGTAATTTACGCCTATATGGACATGACGTATTGTTTTATAGAGTCAACGCTTGTAATGCTATGTATAGGAGGTCTTATAAAAGACCTTGTGGATTTCCCGGTCATAGAGCATCCGGTCCCGGCTGACCGTGGCCTTAATGATATACTGCGCAAGGGTTTCTCACGTCTTCTGTAGAACCTTTACTTCTTTCTCCAGACGGTCGGCCAGTTCCATTTTAGCTATTTCAGTGTCATAGTGGGTTTGAATGCCTGTCCAAAACTCGACCGACATGCCAAAGTAACGGGCAAGCCGCAGAGCGGTATCGGCGCTAATGCCTCGCTCACCTCGGATAATCTTATTGATCCGCATAGCGGGAACTCCTATATCCTTGGCAAGCCGGTACTGGCTAATGCCCATCGGCTTTAAGAATTCCTCAAGAAGAATTTCGCCGGGATGCGTTGGGGGGAAATCTCTCATAGCATATCACCTCTCAATGATAGTCAGTTATTTCTACGTTATAAACGCCGTCATCATGCCATTCGAAGCAGATGCGCCATTGGTCGTTAATCCTGATACCGTGTTGTCCTTTCCGGTTTCCCTTCAATGCCTCAAGGTGATTTGACGGAGGGACTCGAAGGTCTTTAAGGTCTCCGGCTCTATGGATCATGATAAGTTTTCGTTCAGCGACCCGTTGAATATCTTGAGGCAAATTCCTGGAAAAACGTCCACTGAATATTTTTTCTGTCTGTTTGCATTTGAATGACCTTATCACAATACTATAATAACCTGAAAAGATAATATCGTCAAGGATTATTAGCTGTAAAAACCCGAGGTTACCCTAAAAGCATCTTCCGGAACCGATAGGAGCAGTACCCTACGGCAATCACGATGAGGCTTCCCGCTGCGGTGCAAAGCGGCCAGGCGATGGTCAGCCCCTCCCCGGGCAGCACCTTTTCGGTCGAGGTTGAGCTTACCCCGAGCATCACCGTGGAAAGCGAGACCGGATCGGATTCCCAGGGAGGGATCGGCATCCACGGGAAATGGGATTATTAGGCCACCGCCAGGGTGGGGAAAATACGCCTATAAAATCAGACTATCAAAAAAGCCTCATGCAAGGCCTTTTAACCGGCAAGGTGCTGCTGAAAATTGACGATAAGGAGAAAAAGCTTATAATCTTATTGAAAACAAAAGTAAATGGAGGAGCGCACAATGCGTGTAAGTATTTTGAACGAGTTAAAGGAAAAGGCAGCCGGGCTTACTCCCGAAGAGAACCCGGATCTTATCGCCCATCTGATTAAGAATGTGCAAATTACGCCCGGGGTCATCGTAAAGAAAAGACGGTGGCGCGAAATATACGGCAAGGCACGCTATCCCCTAACGGGTGCAGATGCCCAGACATGGGTGACACGGAGCAGAAAGGAGTCTGATGAAAGCCGGGAAAGGCACCGAAGGTAAAGGCACGGATATATGGGATGATATCTTTCAGGAAGTAAAACGTCTTTTTCTCGATACTGCACCGCTTATATATTTCGTCGAGAAACATCCCACTTACGCAAAACACCTCCGGCCTGTCTTTGATCGGATTGACAAGGGAAAACTGAGCGCTTTTACCTCACCGATAACGCTTGCGGAATGTCTGGTTCAACCCTGCCGGCTCAATCTTCCTGATCTGCAAAAAGCTTCTCCGACCTTATCGTCAGCGGCAAAAATACCATTTTTGTACCCATTGATCAAAAGATTGCGCAAAAGGCCGCCTAGCTTAGAGCTTCCTGCAATCTGTCGTTAGCAGATTCCTTTCAAATCGCTGCGGCCCTCTCCACCGATTGCGACGCCATCCTCACCAACGACATGGACATGAAAGAGATTAAAGACATCAAGATAGTCATGCTTGCTGATCTGCCCCGAGTTCTTCACATAACGTACTACACATCATTCCGGGTATGCTTCTGATACCCCTTTCTGATAGAGTTGTTTTCAGCTCCTGAGTATATTCAGTTCCCTTGCGGCCGCTTAAAATGAGACACATTGGATGAGAGATAGGGTGCACCTCATCTTGCGTGGGTGCGGTTTTTCAGGTACAATAAAACGATTTTTTCATTGAATTCCTCGTGACTTATTTCAGGAGGCGGATGTGCGGTATTCACAGTTGTTGCTGACCACGCTCAGGGAGTCCCCGGGAGAGGCCGAGGTCGTAAGCCATGCCCTCATGATGCGCGCCGGGATGATCAGGAAGCTCGCCGCGGGGATCTATGACTTTCTTCCCCTGGGATGGCGGGTGATGAAGAGGATCGAGCGGATCATCCGCGAGGAGATGGACCGGGCGGGCGCCCAGGAGGTGTTTTTGCCCGTGCTTTGCCCTGCGGAGTTGTGGCAGGAGAGCGGCAGGTGGGATGTGTACGGGAAGGAGTTGATGCGGGTGGTGGACCGGCACGACCGGCAATTCTGCCTGGGTCCCACCCACGAGGAGGTCATCACCGACCTGGTGCGTCGGGAGGTCCGCTCCTACCGCCAGCTTCCGGTGAACCTCTACCAGATCCAGACGAAGTTCAGGGACGAGATCCGGCCCAGGTTCGGCCTGATGCGGGGAAGGGAATTCATGATGAAAGACGCCTACAGCTTCGACAGGGATGAGCAGGGCGCCGAACGCTCCTATTCCCTGATGTACACGGCCTACAACCGGATATTCACCCGCTGCGGCCTCGTGTTCAGGCCGGTGGAGGCGGACACCGGCCCCATAGGGGGGAGCTTCTCCCACGAATTCATGGTGCTTGCCGATTCCGGGGAGGATTCCATTGTGAGCTGTTCGTCCTGCACCTATGCATCGAACCTGGAGAAGGCGGAGTGTCCTGCCCCGGCGGAAGGTCCGGATCCCGGTGGGGCAGGGATGAAGGCCATGGAGGAGGTGGAAACACCCGGCAAGAAGGCGGTGGACGAGGTGTGCGCCTTTCTGGGGCGGCGTCCCGAGGAGCTGGTCAAGACCCTCATTTACACCCACGACGGCACCACGGTGGCGGTGCTGGTGCGGGGTGATCACGAGGTCAACGAGGTAAAGCTGCGGAATCTCCTGGGGGTCCCGGAGGTGGTACTCGCCGACGAGGCCGTCGTGCAGGCGGTCACCGGCGCGCCGAGCGGGTTTTCCGGCCCGGTGGGACTTAAGGGGATAACGCTTCTCGCGGACCTTTCGGTGTGCGGGATGCACAACGTGGTGGTGGGCGCCAACAAGGGGGACACGCACCTGATCAATGTGGACATCGGCCGCGACGTCACCCCCGAGCGGTTCGCGGACCTGCGCGTGGTCACCGTGGGGGACCCGTGCCCGCGGTGCGGAGGGACATTGAACATGCACCGGGGGATCGAGGTGGGACATGTATTCAAGCTGGGTACGAAGTACAGCAAGGCAATGAAGGCGACATTCCTCGACGAGGAGGGCAAGGACCGGTTCATGGTCATGGGATGCTACGGCATAGGGGTCGGAAGGACCATGGCCGCGTCTATAGAGCAGAACCATGACGGGGACGGCATCATATGGCCCCTGCCCATTGCGCCCTTTCAGGTGCACCTGCTTCCCCTCAATATGGACAACGAGGATGTCTCGGGTGCGGCGGAGGAGATCTACCATGATCTCCTGAAGGAGGGGGTTGATGTGCTCATCGATGACCGGGATGAAAGCCCGGGCATCAAATTCAAGGATGCGGACCTGGTGGGGCTTCCCCTGCGGGTCACGGTGGGGATAAAATCGTTGAGGGAGGGAAAGATCGAGCTTAAATGGCGGGATTCGAAAGAGGCGGTCAGGGTGGATCGCGGCCGGGTGATCTATGAGATACAAGAGATGATCGCGGCCAGGGAGCGAGAAATCGCCTCCCTTTTGGAATCATGCCCATAAGAAAGGGGTTGTGGAGCAATGTCATTTGACGCCAACGCTCACGAAAACAGGAACGAATTGAAGAAGCTTTTCAAACGACTTGGTGAGGTGATCAACGACAACCTCTCCCATTCCGAGGAGGTCCAGGAGATACTCCATCAGATCAGGATACTCGGTATGGGAGTGGATCTGTCCATGGTCATCGGTCTCGGCCTGTATTCGCACGCTGACGGAACCCACGAGATACTGTTCGATTCGGACGAGGAAGAGATCCGCTTCGAGTTGACATCCGCAGACCGGGCCTTTCTGGATCAGTATAAACTGAAATTGATCATGGATGCGACGGAAACCGCCGAGGGTTGATAATTACATTATTCATGGATGAGGAGGAATACCATGCATGAACGGAAGATTCTCCTTTCTGAGAAAGAGATACCCCGCTACTGGTATAATATCTTGCCCGAGCTGAAGATCCCGCTTGCACCACCGCTGAATCCCGGTACGAAGCAACCGATTGATCCCAAGGACCTTGCCGCCATATTTCCCATGAGCCTCATCGAGCAGGAGATGAGCCCTCAGGCGGAGATTCCCATTCCCGACGAGCTGCTCGACATCTACAGCCTGTGGAGGCCGACGCCGATGTTCCGCGCCTTCAATCTGGAGAAGGCCCTGGACACGCCTGCGAAGATCTATTACAAGTACGAAGGGGTAAGCCCTCCGGGGAGCCACAAGCCCAATACCGCGGTGGCCCAGGCTTACTACAACAAGAAGGCGGGAGTCAAGCGCCTTGCCACGGAGACCGGGGCGGGCCAGTGGGGAAGCGCGCTCAGCTTTGCCTGCAAGCACTTCGGCCTCGAGTGCAAGGTGTACATGGTGAAGGTGAGCTACCAGCAGAAGCCCTATCGCCGATCCATGATGGAGGTGTGGGGAAGCACGGTCGTCCCCAGCCCCAGCACCGACACCCAGGCCGGCCGTGGGATCCTGGAGAAGGACCCCGATTCGCTGGGGAGCCTTGGTATCGCCATCAGCGAGGCGGTTGAGGACGCCGCCACCCACGAGGGCACCAATTACTCCCTGGGGAGCGTGCTGAACCACGTCCTCCTGCACCAGACAGTCGTGGGGCTGGAGACCAAGACGCAGTTCGAGCGCATAGGGGTGAAACCGAATGTCATTATCGGGTGCTGCGGCGGGGGGAGCAATTACGGCGGCTTCATGATCCCCTTTGTCAGGGACAAGATGGCGGGCGCGGATATCCGGTTCGTGGCGGTTGAACCCACCGCATGCCCCACCTTTACCAAGGGGGAATTCCGCTATGACTTCGGGGACACCGCCCAGATGACCCCGCTCATGAAGATGTATACCCTGGGCCACGACTTCGTGCCGGCGGGAATCCACGCCGGGGGACTCCGGTACCACGGTGACGCCCCCTTGCTGAGTCATCTGGTGAAGCAGGGGATCGTGGAGGCGGTAGCCTATCATCAGAACCCGGTGTTCGACAGCGCCCTGCTCTTTGCAAGGACCGAGGGGATCATCCCAGCGCCTGAGGCCGCCCATGCGATCAAGGCGGCCATTGAAGAGGCCATGCGGTGCAAGGAGGAAGGGGTGGAGAAGGTCATCGCCTTCAACCTGAGCGGGCATGGCTATTTCGACCTTGCCGCCTACGATGCGTATCTGTCGAAGAAGCTTGAGGATTACGAGCATCCCGGCGACAAGATCAAGGAGGCGCTGAGCAGGCTTCCGGTGATCAGCGGATATTGAAATCGTTTAATCTCTTCGGGTTTAATTGCCCGAAGTTTACTTCGAGACAATACAAGGTTCTTTTTTGACACCCCGCAGCTTGCTGCGGGGAGGCTTCATTTTTGTTTGATGGGTGCCCGGTGCCATGTATGGCGCGGGCACCCGGTGATGTGTAATGGCAAAGAACGAACAACGCACGACCGAGCCTGACCAAACCGGCCATTTCGGTCCATACGGGGGGAAATATGTGCCCGAGACCCTTATGCCCGCCCTGGAGGAGCTCGAGGCGGCCTATCTGGAGGCAAAACAGGACAGGGAATTCCAGGATGAGCTCGGATATTACCTGCGTAATTATGCGGGAAGGCCCACGCCGCTCTATTTCGCCAGGCGGCTGACGGAGCATTTCGGGGGCGGCCGGATCTATCTCAAGCGGGAGGACCTGTGCCATACCGGTGCCCACAAGATCAATAATACCCTGGGCCAGGTGCTCCTCGCCCGGCGAATGGGAAAGACCCGCATCATTGCGGAGACCGGCGCAGGACAGCACGGTGTGGCCACTGCCACGGCCGCGGCCATGTTCGGGCTGGAATGCCAAATCTACATGGGCACCGAGGACATCCACCGGCAGGCCCTGAATGTGTTTCGCATGAAGCTCCTCGGCGCCACCGTCACCCCGGTGGAGGCGGGAAGCCGCACCCTGAAGGATGCCATGAACGAGGCGATCCGCGACTGGGTGACCACCGTCCTGAACACCCACTATGTGATAGGGTCGGTGGCGGGGCCGCATCCCTATCCCATGATGGTGCGGGATTTCCAGGCGGTCATCGGGGAGGAGACCGGGCGCCAGATCAAAGAATCGGAAGGCCGGGACCCCGATTTTCTTGTTGCCTGCGTGGGCGGCGGGAGCAACTCGATGGGCCTCTTCTACCACTTTCTCCCCAACCGGTCCGTTGCCATGTTTGGGATCGAGGCGGCGGGCCTGGGTATCGAGACGGGAAAACACGCCGCTCCCCTCTGCCACGGCACCGTGGGGGTCCTCCATGGGAGCAAGAGCTACCTGCTCCAGGATGACGGCGGGCAGATCCGGATCGCCCACTCGGTGTCCGCGGGGCTCGATTATCCGGGGGTGGGGCCCGAGCACAGCCTCCTGAGGGATTCAGGCAGGGTGCGCTATGAGGTGATCACCGACCGCGAGGCCCTGGAGGCATTCCGGCTCTGCTCGGAGCGTGAAGGGATCATCCCCGCCCTGGAGAGCGCCCATGCCCTGGCCTATCTGAAAAAGCTCGCCCCCTCGCTGGAAAAGGAGAAGATCATCGTGGTATGCCTGTCCGGACGGGGCGATAAGGACGTGCAGGAGGTCGTCCGAATCATCGAGGAAAACCATGGATAGGATCAGCCAGACATTCATGAGGGCGCGGGAGCAGGGGCGTAAGGTATTCATACCCTTTGTCACCGCAGGAGATCCCGATCTTAGCGTCACCAGCAAGCTCGTCCTGGTCCTTGCACGGAGCGGGGCCGACCTTGTGGAACTCGGTGTCCCCTTCTCCGATCCCCTTGCGGACGGGTCGGTCATTCAGCGCGCATCCCAGCGGGCGTTGGCCAACGGCATAACCCTCAGCGGGATATGCCGGTTCGTCAAGGATCTTCGGAGGGAGACCGACATTCCGATCGCCTTGATGAGCTACTATAATCCCATCCTGCATCCGGGGATCGAGAATGCGGTGCGGATGATGACCGAGGCGGGCGTGGATGGGCTCATCTGCCCCGATCTTCCCCCGGAGGAAGGGGAGGAATTGATCGCCCTGGGGCGTACCCATGGGATGGCCACGGTGTTCTTTCTCGCGCCGACAAGCACGGAGCGGAGGATTCGGCTCGTTGCCGAGCGATCGACCGGTTTTATCTACTATGTTTCGGTCACCGGGGTGACCGGTGCCCGGGATGACCTTCCCGACGCCATCAGGGAGCATTTGAGCCTGATCAGGACCATGACCGACAAGCCGATCGCAGTCGGGTTCGGGGTGTCGCGACCTGACCAGGCGGCCCGCATCGCCCAATGGGCCGACGGGGTTATTATCGGGAGTGCCATCATCAAGATCCTGGAGGAGCAAGATTTTTCTGAAGGGGCCGTACAGGCGGTCGGGGAATTCGCATCAACCATAAAACGTGCAATGGAGGGCCGGTGATGGGAACTGATAACAGGAAGAAGGGATGTTCATTCGTTCGTATGGCGGTATGCATCGGTATAATCCTCGCCTTTCTGGGTCTTTCCGGGTGCGGATGCCTCACCCCTGATGTGCCGTGTGTGCCCGGTGCACGCACCTCGTTGACCGGGAAATAGGAGGCGTGACCATCAATCACGGCATAGGAAAAGCTCTTCACGGGCGCTGCCGGGTGATGTGCCTCCTCGCCCTGTGCGCGATTCTCGTTGTATTCTCCTGCAGCAAGCGGGAGAAGGTCGTCACCGATCAAGACCTCTATAACAAGGCATCGAATTACATCAACAGGAAGAAGTATTACCAGGCTGGAGAGGTCCTGGACCGCCTGGCCCAGGAATTCCCTGAGAGTCCCCTGATGGCGGAGACCCGCCTCAAGCGGGCGGATGTCCATTTCAGGCTCAAGGAGTTCGATCAGGCACGGGCGGAGTACGAGCAATTCCTGAACCTCCATCCCGTGCACCCCCAGGCGCCCCTTGCCCGGCTCCGGATCGCCATGACGCATTTTGAGGAGATTCTGGACATCGATCGGGATCAGACCTCGACCATCAAGGCCCTGGAGTCATTTGAACGATTCCTCAAGGAGTATCCGCAGAGCGACCAGACGTCCGAGGCCAGGGAAAAAATCAGGGCCTGCCGCGAACGGCTTGCGGAAAACGACCGTTACGTGGCCCGGTTCTACCTCAAAACCGGCTCGTACCGGGCGGCCCGGGGCAGGCTTCAAAAGATCTGGGCGCTGTATCCGGAGATATCGTGGAGGGACGAGGTCCTCTTCCTTCTGGCGGAGACCTATAAACTGGAGGGGATGGTTGACGAGGCCGCCTATGTGTTGTGCACCCTCAAGCGGACATTCCCCGAGAGTCCGCACATCAAGGGGATGACATTTTCATGTCAGGATATGGCACCCGGCGCTTTGCCCTGATTGCGCTCTTCATTATCCCTATTGGGCTGTTTTTATGTCTGAATTGCGCCCCTCGCTCGAAGGAGAAATCGGAGCGGGCGATAGGGGAGGTGCTGGCCCTCCGGGAACAGGCCATGGAGGGGAAGGACATCGACCTGTATATGCGGTGCATATCGGAGGCGTATCAGGACGGCAACGAGACGTATACCTCGATACGTGAACGAATGCAACGTAATTTCAGGGCATTCGAGAGGATCGATTTCTCCCAGTTCAACCGGACCGTGTATCCGGAGGGGGACAGCGCAACGGTGGTGCAGGAATACGAGATCGGTTTTGTATTTGAGGGAAGGCGGGATTATGTGAAGGGAAAGGAAAAGATCCTTTTTAAGAGAAATCCCGGGGGATGGAAGATCGTTAAGGGGATATAGAGAATGAGCACAAAAAAGGCCCTTTTTCGCGTCCTGTGCGCGGTTTGTCTCTCGTTCACCTGCGTGTTCTGTCGTGCGGCGGTGGTCTGCGCCCAGCATGCAACATCCGAACAAAACAGCGACGAGCACGCCGAGAAGGCGCACGAAGGGGGCAGTATCAACATTGCGTGCACCGATGCCGTGCGCACCCTTGACCCGCAAAAGGCGAGCCTTGTTTCCGAGCGCTGGGTGCTGGAGCAGATCTATGACGGTCTGTACGAGTATGATACCAACGACCGCATTGTTCCTGTGCTGGCAACGGATTTCCCGGAGCGATCCGAAGACGGGTCACTGTCGATCCCCCTGCGCTCGGGGATTGTGTTCCATGACGGCACTGAATTTGATGCCAATGATGTGGTATTCACCCTCCAAAGACTTCTAAATCCCGCAACGCAATGTCCCACCCGCGAGCTTTTCCAGGGCTTCGGTGCGGTTGAGGCGGCCTCGAAGCTCATGGTACGGATACATATGGGCTCAGACTGCCCTGATGCGGAGGAACTGCTCACCCGCATCGAGGCGCGTCCCCTTCCCAAGGAGACGGTCATCCAATCCGGGGACCGGTATGGACAGGTCACCACGATCGGCACCGGACCGTTTCGTCTCAGTGAATGGGACCGGGATAAGGATCTGATCCTGATAAGAAACTATTCATACGCCTTGGGGAGCCCCCTAATTCATAAGGCGATCTTCACCTTTCCGCAACCGGGGGTGGATCCCGTACGGGAGCTTAAGCGGGGAAGGATTGAACTTATCTCCCCCATTTCCCCCAAGGGCGCCTCCATCCTTTCCTCCTGGCTCTCCCTGCGGGTGGAGGGAAAGGCTGGTCAAAGACTGTGCCAGATCTATCTCAATTGCGAGCAGTATCCCTTTGACCGTCCCGGGATTCGGCGGGCGGTTTCCCTGGGCATAAACAGGGCCGAGATCATCCATCAGGTATTTCAGGGCTTTGCAGAGATCGCCGATTCGTGCATACCGCCGTGGCACCGGTATCATGATCCGCACAAGGATCCCGCAAATACCTACGATCCCAATACGGCACGGGAAATACTCGGATCGGAGGGATTTACAGAGGAATTCCCTGTATCGTTTTCCCTCATGTACACCGACGCCTTCCCCTTTTCCTCTATCGCCGTGATCATGCGCGAGCAACTTTCCCGCATTCATGTCCAGGTCCATCTGGTGCCGCTTGCAAAGGATGCCCTCTTCGACTACGTTTACGGCCGGAAGGGACGGGACCGGTCTCTTTTTCAGGCAGCCCTCGAGGATTGGGAGGACTGGCGGGGCGGCGGGGGTGCGGAACAATTTACCTGGCGGTTGTATCACAGCTCCTCGCCGGAGAATAAGGTGGGAAACATCCCTCATTCGTGGGAGCAGGACCTTGCCAGGGCGGTAAAGGCATGCGATCCCGCAGTCAGGGATGCATTGTTTACCCAGGCCATCACCCAGATCGATCAGGCCATGGTAGCCATTTACCTGTGCTATCCCCACCGGACATGGGTGGCACGCAACTGGGTCAATGGGCAATTCTGCAATTCGCTCGGGAACGTCTTTGTGGACAGGGTATGGGTCCGATGATCCTCCTGGAGGTTCGCTCGCTGAGGACCTCTTTTTTTGTTTCCGGCGGGGTGGCTCCCGCGGTTGACGGCGTCGATGTTACGATCGACGAGGGAGAGACCCTCGGATTGGTGGGTGAATCGGGCTGCGGTAAGACGGTACTCGCCCTCTCCATAATCCGCCTTGTACCGGACCCTCCGGGCAGGATCATGGGAGGGGCCGTTTTTTTCAAGGGCGCCGACCTTCTTGCCCTGGATCAGGAATCGATGAGGAAGATCAGGGGAAACGAGATATCCATGATCTTTCAGGAACCCATGACCTCGTTGAACCCGGTGTATACCATCGGCAATCAGATAGACGAGGTCATACGGCTCCATCAGGGGCTCGATAGAAAGAGGACACGGGAAAAGACCATCGAGATGCTCGATCTGGTCGGCATCCCCGACCCGACAAAACGGGTCAATGGGTATCCCCATCAGCTCAGCGGCGGCATGCGGCAACGAGTGATGATCGCCATGGCGCTTGCCTGCGAACCGGGCCTCCTGATCGCCGACGAGCCCACCACTGCGCTCGATGTCACCATCCAGGCCCAGATTCTGGATTTGATCGAATCATTGAAGGAGCGGATCGGGATGTCCGTGCTCATAATCACCCACGATCTGGGGGTGATTGCGGAGATCAGCCAGAAGGTGTCCGTCATGTACGCGGGCCGGATCGTGGAACATGCCCTGGTGCGCGATCTTTTTCACCACCCTCTCCATCCCTATACCATCGGCCTGCTGACCTCGCTTCCCCGTTTGGACGAGCGGAAAGGGGCAAAACGGAGGCTTGCAACCATTCCCGGGATGGTCCCCGATCTTCGCCTGATGCCCAGGGGGTGCCCCTTCCAGCCGCGTTGCGATCGGGCACGGCCGCATTGCACCGAAGAACCACCCACGCTTGCCGAGATTCAGCCGGGACATTGGGTGAGCTGCTGGGAGGCGGGTGGGTGAACAACAACGGGCCGCTGCTGCGCGTTGAGGGACTGATCAAGCATTTTCCCATCAGGGGAGGGGTCTTTTCCCGCGTGAAAAGGTGGGTACGGGCAGTGGATGGCGTTTCCTTCACACTCCCTTCGGGGAAAACCCTGGGTCTGGTGGGGGAGAGCGGCTGCGGGAAATCCACCATCGCCCGGACGATCCTCAGGCTCATGGAGCCTACCGCCGGTCGAATCCTTTACCGGGGGGAGGACATCGCATCCTGCCCCTACCGCCGTTTCCGGGCGCTTAGAAAGAGCATCCAGATCGTATTCCAGGACCCCTACGCCTCCCTGAATCCCCGTATGAACGTCGGGTCCATTGTAGGCGAGCCCCTGATCATTCACAAGGCATACCGGGAACGGGAGGAATTGCACGAGCGGGTGGTCTACCTTCTTGAAAGGGTCGGCCTGTCGCGGGACAGCCTGAAGAAATACCCCCATGAATTCAGCGGGGGACAGAGACAGCGGATAGGGATCGCGCGGGCACTGAGCCTGAATCCGGAGTTGATCGTTGCCGATGAGCCGGTTTCAGCGCTGGATGTCTCGGTAAGGGCGCAGGTTATCAACCTGTTCAAGGACCTCCAGGAGGAATTCGGGCTCAGCTACCTTTTCATCGCCCACGATTTGAGCCTGATTCGCCATATAAGCGATCATGTTGCAGTGATGTATCTTGGCAAGATCGTTGAGACGGCCGTGGTGGATGATCTCTTCGACTCACCCCTCCATCCGTATACCCAGTGCCTCATTGCGGCGGTGCCGGTCCCTGATCCGGATGTGCGCACCCGGAGAATTGTGTTGAAGGGGGACGTGCCCTCCCCCATTTCTCCTCCCCCGGGGTGCCGTTTTCACACCCGGTGCCCCTATCGTATGCCCGTGTGCTCGGAGGTGGAGCCTCCCCTGGAGGAGGTGAGCGAGGGACACCTCGCCGCCTGCCACCTGGTCGGCACCAAGGCATAGCGAATCATTCCCCCTCCTGTTTCACGTGGAAAAATCTGTGGCTTCTTCCCATGCAGGGCCACTCCCTTCATCGATCGGTACCGACGGGATGACGCCCGGCGAGGGATGTTATATATTGGGTTTTCAGCCGCCTCACGGGCGGCTTACGGGTTCTCTAGTCACGTCACCCCCCGCATTCGGATGGCTCACTGGGTGTGGGCGGCTGCGGTGAACGGGTGACCGGTTGCGGTATGGTGATGCTCGGAAAACCCGACGAGAAGAGAAGGCCCTGGGTGGTGGGGAAGTTGAGCATCGACAGTCCCCCGTTATAAAGCGTCGGGTAGGAGATGTTCATAAAGGCCGTGGTATATGGTGTAAACTGGAATGAAGCGTTGCCGAATATTTGTTGGGTGAATTGCTGCTGCGGCTGGTAGAACATGAACGAGGATAGTGCCGTCGATGAGGTGCTGCTCGCGGTTTTGGTGGTCTGGGAGGTCTTTTTGACCTTCGGGATCTTTTGGGGATCCACCCTTTGGGTCATGGGAAGGCCCATATCCGTCCAGGACACGGAATCGTTTTCATCGGTGATCGCATAGGTGTATTCCACCACCCGGTGATGCACGGTGGCTTCGTCACAGGAGAATCGTCCCGGGTATCCGCGATAGCCGTTGTACATGCCCTTATACCCCGATCCCTGGAACCCCCCCCTTCCCCCGGGGAAGCTCGCCGATTCCTTCAGTTTATTATCAACCTCGTAGATGTTGGTAAAGCCGTTTTCCTCCAGTTGCAGCGCTGCATACGAACTTCGATTGCCGCTCCTGCATATGATGATCAGGGGTTGAGTCTTATCGTAACCGAATGTCTGCTCGAAGAGTGCCTCGAAATCAGGATTTCTTCGGTAGATCTCATTACCTTCATCGTCGGTGCCCTCAAGAAACTCCCAGGGAATGAGATAGGCGATGGGATCCCCGTCAGGCTCCAAGGCGGCGTTTCCCACAAAGACATACTCCTCCAGCGTCCTTACATCGACCAGGGTTGCCTCGCCGTTTTGTACCATTTCATAGGCCTCATAGGCGGTTATCAGCTCAAAGGCATGTGCACCTTGCAGAAAGATGCCGGTGACAAGGAGTAAAACACAGAAAAGAACTAAAGAGAGCCTTGCGTCTTTCATCGCCAACCTCCTTAAAAATTGAGGTAAGTGAAGGTTTTCCGGAACCTTTATCTATGAACACGCAAAATAGCGATCATTATATCCCTTTTGTACCGGGATAAGATAGAGAGATTGTTTTTACTATGAACGAAGCAAAGAGTGAACGTAGCAACTACGATGGTGAAGAACTTTATTAGAATATGCTAATATTATAATCATCCTGTCTATACATGTCAAATTCAAATTAATCATTTTCTGGTACGCGTTGAATTATTTCGCTTTACAATGAAAACCGGGGTTAAATACAAACCCCCATGTCCGTGCAGAGGAATTTGTGGCTTTTATGGAGGGTTACCCCCATTTTTTTATAAACATCCGTCCTGCACGGTGATCGATAGGGCATCGGTATCATTATTTTACACAAAAAGGAAAAAAAACTAAAGACCTCCGGTAAAAAGAGATTTTCATTGGTTGGATCTGGAGACAAGGGGATGCCGGCTCAGTTCCCGCTGTTCGATCCCACCATCTTCTCGATCAGTTGGCTGATCCGCGGATTGGTGCACACCTCGAAGTAGCGCCGGGAGGTCCATTCTATGAAGTGGAAATCGGTGGGATCGACCCGTGCCACCTGTGCCTCGCGGATATAGAGATTCTGGTAGCCTCCGTTAACAGTGGGGAAGCTCCCTGCGTGGATCCAGGTCTTTTCCTTCCACAGCCCCGGCATGGTGAGCTCGAAGCAGCGGAGGGATATCTCCTTGCCCAGCTTGACGAATGCCTCCTCATTGATCTGAATCCCGTTGACATTGTAGCGGACGAGCTGCTCATCGGCGATCTTCGGATCGATCTCCTCGTCAGGGATGGATTGAAACACGTACAGATTAAAGGGGAGGTTCTTGTCACCCAGTAATTTGCGAATCGTTTTCGCACAGCTCGAGAGACGGTCGGAAAGGTTGAGCGCGGGGGAGATCATGATGCGGTTTGTGCCGTCGAACAAAAACATGGGTGACGCATCCCTGAAGCAGATGCCGATGCCGAGTTCGAGGATGGGAAGCTTGTTTTTTATGCACTCCTCGTTGTAGTGCTTGATGATGCGCAGCATGTTCTGGGCGAGGCCGCATGCCCTGGCCACGGTATACCAGTTGGTTGCCCCGGCCTTTTCGAATATGGAGAGGATATAGGCGTCCCCTTCCACAAAGATCTTGGTGGCGTCGTACATGGGGAGGATCTCGGAGATGGGCAGGAAGAAGTTCATGCTGAAATGGGACGCGGGATTCAGTCCTCGTTCGTTCATGATCAGGGTGATCTTGGTGGATCCGCGAACATCCGCTTTGAGGACCACATGGCTGGTGATGCCCGCCTCTCGCGTTTCCTCCTCTTCCGAAAGGAGGAGCTCGTAGAGCGTGCGGTTGATACGGGACATCTCGATGATATTTTCCTTGTCCAGGAGGTTCACGCGATCCATCAGGGCTGTCATGAGATGGCGGTTCTTCATGTCTCGATGGTAGCGGGAAAAATCCTTCAGGAATCGGATCAGATAGCGCCTTCTGCCGTTTCCGTTCATGTTTTCGACATTATCCGCCCTGTCGTAAAGGGGGTCGAGCTTTGTACCGGGATAAAAACGCTGCACCTGGTCGGCAAGTTTCTTTCGTTCCTTGGGGTCAAGGATGAAGTTCTGTACCTGGCGCGGGCTGAGGGCCGAGGCGTACTGGGGAATGATGGGTACCATTTCATAGGAGGCAACAAAGATGTCGACGAGCCCCGGTTTGTCGAACCTCTCGTAGACCAGATCGAACAGCCTTTTCTGTGCCTTTATCTGCCCCTTTTTGTACCGGAGGGTGTCCTTGAGTTCCGTCTTTTTCTTTTTGAGCTCCTTGTATTCATCCTTGGTGCCCAAGTAATCGAAGAGGGTTCCCATGTTGGCCTCATGGGATATCCATCCATCAATCTTGGCTTGATATTCCGCGCAGGCTGCATCTATCTCACCCTTGATGGAGAGATATTTTTTTTCCGTCTCCTCCAGCTTCTTCGAGAGCTGCTCGATCCTTGTGGAGAGTGCCTGCACCCGGCGCTCCCTTCTCCCTTTGAACAGGAATCCCTTTTTGTTCGCAAGCCGCTCCCGCTTTGCATGCAGAAGGTTTTTGCGTGCCTTCAACTCCGAAAGGTTCTTCTCCAGGGTGATTATTTCCGGCCTTCTCTTCAGCGCCGCCTTGAGCACCTTGTTATCGCCGTCCAGCTCACGGAAAAGATCGACTACCAGATCGCGCAGCGCCTCATAGCGATCAGCATCCTCTTCCCGGTCACCCAAAAAGACGTATTTCTCGAATAACACCTTCTCGTCGTTGACGCTGGTGGCATAGAGGAGCGGGTTGAAGAAGACCTCGTGGGGACAGGTCCCATGGTCGCCAAAGAGGGATTCGAGCATCTTGTCCAATTCCGCCTTGTACAGCCAGTGGATGGATTCCCCGAGTTCACTGACGGTTTCCTTGAAAAGGGTATGCCTGAGCTTCTTTGTATCCCCCATCTTCTGAACGGTGTTTGATACGCTTTCCGTGGCAAACCCATGGCGGTTTTCCTGATATTTCACGTAATCCTCGATATAGGTTATCAGGGAGATGAATTGCTCATCGAATGCCTGCATAATGAATTTGATGAACGCGATGTTGGCCAGGAGGAAGAGATCGAAGTTCTGCTGGGCGTTCGCCTGCTTGAGCACATTCTTGAGGATCTCGCTACAGATCCTCTTGAACTCCTCCTTTTCCGATTGCTTTGTCTCCTTCTTGTCCAGATCCAGGAGATCGGTCGTATTGGTCTTTTCGGCAAGAATGCGCTTGATGAGATCTGTGGTGGTCTTCTGAAGCTTCGGGCTCATAAGGACATCGTGGCGCACATTGTCCACCCCGGGCATGAGATGATCCAGCTTGATTTCCACCCTGTAGCTCTGTAAGGGGAATGAGCCCAGGAGGGGGATGGACCCATTTTTCTTAAAAGGATTCAGCATTGCAGCTCATCGCCTCCCTGTCGCCGTATTGTCGCACGGTGATGCCCTATGTCCCGTTTCCGGATATAACAAGGAATTATTGCCGAGGATTCCGATTGCGGTGTTCAACCGTACAGGTCCCAAAAAAATTCGCCCTTGTCAATGTAATTACTTTTCGGCCATTGCAGGACGCCTCATCGATCCGCATGACGGAGAGGGAGCGAAGCCGGGGTGATGAATCATTGTCGCTCCCTGGCGAGGTCGTCCTCTATGCCGTACCGCTCCATCTTGTTTCGCAGGGTGTTGCGGTTGATGCCGAGCAGCGAGGCCGCCTGGACCTTGTTGCCGCCGGTGAGCCGAATCGCCCGCTCGATCATTTCCTTCTCAAGCAGCGAGATGATGTCAAGGCGCGGATTTTCCCTGATAGCCTTTATAATCAATTGAAATAGTTGGTCAAGCAGGGGCCCCAGTGCGTTTTGCATGTCCTCGCCGATCCGTTCCGGGATTCCGGATACGGACTGGATCTGTTCGGGGAGGTGCTCCGGGAGGATCTCGTTTCCCTTACAGATCACCATTGCCCTCTTAATGGCATTTTCCAGTTCCCTGATGTTTCCCGGCCATCGGTAACTGGTGAGGGCTTCCAGTGCCTCCTGGCTTATACCAAGGACCTCCTTGCGCAGATCCCTGGAAAACCGGGACAGGAAATAGGCAACCAGGTGCGGAATGTCCTCCCTCCTCTCGCGGAGCGGGGGGAGGTGTATGGTCACCACGTTCAACCGGTAGTACAGGTCCTCCCTGAACCATCCCTCCGTCACCCCCGATTCCAGGATTTTGTTGGTC
>JBLIRN010000041.1:0-24543 GCA_049472315.1 bacterium | reverse complement strand
CATAGCTGCTCCTTTTCCTTTCTCTGTGTTCGGCCCTTCACCATGTCCCGGGCATTACCCCGGGCGTTTGGCTACTATGGCCTCTGCTGACTTCTGCCCGATCACGCCAGGGATTGCTCCGTGACGCGCCATGATTTCCCGGCTGCTTGCTGCCTTTGTTCGCTCGCATGGTTCGGCAGCCTCACCATGCGCCCAGGCTTGGTTCACCAGTGGCCTGACTGGTCGCTTATACAGGCGGGAAAAGACACGGCTAAGCCGGACAGATCTCCCCGGATAAGAACGTGAACTTTCGCTACACAACCGCAGCATTTACCCTATCTCCCGAACCCGGGGCTTCGTCATGTGGTGCTGACTTGCCCGGAGACTGGGCCTTATATGCTATTTCTGTTCGTCGGCTCATAGCTTTGCACTCGGACTTCCTTCAGACGGTCCCTCGCGGTTCCGCCCTTGTCTTCGGCTAATACTTTTGTTAACGTATACTTAACCATTAACAGGGTTTACATACAGGGGACTTTCACCCCATAAGTTCACACCCATGCCGGGCGTACACAACTCATTTCACATTGACCCTCAGGCCTGCGGCCTTCGGGCAAGTGAATTCGATCGTTCGGCAGAGAAAATATAGTATTAACGTTGTCATTTTGATAAGCTATAACCAATTTGAGAGGTCATATAGTTAAATGCCTTCAGTGCTCAGAATTGGTCGATATAGATTTTTCTTCTATGCAGGTGATTTTGATGAACCCCCTCATATTCATGTTGAATGCGAGAATAAAATAGCCAAATTTTGGCTTGATCCTATAAGACTGGATAAAAGCGGAGGATTTAATCGAATAGAAATTAATAAGATTTATAAAATCATTCAAGAATATCAAAAAAAGCTAATGGAGGAGTGGGATGAATATTTTGGCAACTAAAAAACAAATACCAAATGCCATAGCTGTAACTGTAACAGAAGATACTCTATGTGTTGATTTAAGTGATGGTAGAACAATCTCTGTCCCTCTTGCCTGGTTTCCAAGACTTGTACATGCCACCAAAGAAGAACGCAAAAATTGGAGATTAATAGGCAAGGGAGAAGGTATCCATTGGGAGGATATAGATGAGGATATTAGTGTAGAAGGTTTATTGGCTGGGAAGCCATCAGGTGAGAGTCAAGAATCGCTTAAGAAATGGTTAAAAAAACGTAATTCCGTCCGAACAAGGCGCTCAACCTGAGATTGTTTGGCTGGCTGTGAAATGCCAACTCCTTTCTTATTTGGTCGCAAGCCAGGTTAGCTTTTTCGTTCGGCTTAAGAATTGTTTTTCATTTGCTGATTTGTTATCATATTAACAAATAGATAAATGGAGGTATACGATGTCCAATATAATGACAAAAGATCAAGCTCACAAACTTGTTGAAAAGATGCCAGAAGGTGCTACATGGGACGATTTTATTCATGAGATTTATGTGCGCGAAACTATTGAGAAAGGATTGGAGGATAGTAAAGCCGGCAGGACTAAGGATGTGAGCGAAATTCGTTCAAAATATAGACTTCCCAAATGAAGGTACATTGGACTGACAATGCAGGACATCATCTTGATGCTATTCATGATTATTTAGCACAAAACTCTCCAGAATATGCAATAATTGTTGTAGATAGGCTAACTCGTCGATCTCAACAAATCAGTACCTTCCCTTTCTCTGGTCGTATTGTTCCAGAATTTGATATTGAGCAAATCCGAGAAGTTATAGAGGGTCCTTATCGTATTATTTATTATATAAAACCTGATCAAATAGATGTTCTTGCAGTAATTCACAGTGCTATGCATATCTCAGAGGGAATAAATTCATAGAGTTACAGCCGAACAAGAGCGCTCGACCTGACCTGGGAACCCGTTGCGACCTCCTTTGTTCATCGGGTACGGGTGGTCGGGTTACCAGGCAGGTCACCTTTCACGTTCTCCGGTTAAAAAAAGTATAAGAGGCGATGCCCGAGAGTCCAAAGGGACTTGATGGTCATTCATGGAAAAAAGCGCCAGAAGGATGACTCCACGGTATCCTTTCACAAAATAGAGGAAAAACAATGCTCATCAAAAAGGGACAATGGCCGATATTGATCATCAATATCTGTGCGATACTCGTCTTTACCATCTTTTTTGTATCACGGCAAAACTACGAATTCCTGATCTACGTCGGCGTTATCATCTTTTTTCTGGTTCTTATCGTATCCACGAATCATATTATCAATTACCCATCGATCGTGCTCTGGGGCCTCACCATATGGGCGATCCTGCACATGTCCGGGGGATCGCTGTATGTGGGAGAAAGGCGCCTCTATGAGCTGATACTTATACCACTTGTCGGAGAGCCCTATTATATCTTCAAGTATGATCAGTTTGTGCATATCATCGGATTCGGTGTGGCCACCCTGGCGATGTATTATCTTCTCAAGCCGCTTCTAAAGGGTAATCATAATAAATGGATCAGCTTATCCATTGTGGTGGTGATGGCAGGACTTGGCGTGGGGGCGCTCAACGAGATCATCGAATTCATGGCAACGGTTGTAATGCCGCAAACCGGCGTGGGTGGCTATATAAACACGTCACTTGATCTTGTTGCCGATCTCATCGGCGCAATGGGTGCCATGGTCGTTATCGTTTTCAAGGAAAAGGGCGCCGTTGCGGCAGGGCATGCCCCGGGGCATGAGGCCCTTAAAGATTGAATAGATAAATCAATATATTTCACTATATCCCCCCTGGTATTCCTTTATTTTTTTTTCGCCATAATTTAAAATTATAGTAGTAAATTGCAAAATCATTACAAAATAACGGGAATAGTTGCACCAATCGAATGTATGGCAATAGTAACCAGTGAGGAAGGGGGTAGTGAGCATGAAAAAACAAACATGGTGCATAGTAATTCTTTTTGTATGCGGTATCATTGTATGCGCATCACCTGCCTATCGCACGAACTGTCTGGCACAGATGGGATGGCCGGCGTATACGCCGGGTGTTCTCTCTGATCCTCTCCTTGAATACATCCAGGCAGCCAGTCTTCCGGGGTCGATCATGGTAAGCGGATGCTGGGGATACCCCTGGTATGCGATACCGGGCGATTACCCGCTCCCCACCAATGCCTGGTCGTCCAAAAGCTACTACATGTTCTATCCGCCCATAGGATGGTTCAACAATATCTCCATATATCCCTTCTGGAACATCTATAATGTCGCTGATACCCTTCGTGATTTCCCCAATGCGGCGGCGCTTGCCCAGAGTCCAGCCATGTGGATAAACCTGCCCCGGGAGAGGTTCCTCTTTAATCCGGATCCCCTCAGCTACTATCTTGCCGGCGGGGTGCATTTCTTTTCCGGCGCGGTGCTTGGCCCCTATATGCTCTCATCCCAGAATAATCCAAGCATCGATCCCATGATCCTCAGGTACCTCAGTCTCATGGGGCTCTTCGATTACGCGGTGCCAAGTTGGCTGGCTGCACTTCCCACACCCTGACCGCAACCACGGCGAACCGGTGCCGGGCCCTCACCATGGCAGCACCAGGCATCGGTGTGAACAGGCCGGAGGAAGCATAGGGTGCCGTTCAAACGAATCCCGGGCCTGAAGGGAAGGCTCTATATACCCGAACCGCACCAGGGAGCAAAAAAACATGATTGCCCTGACTGCCATTCGTGCCAGAGGTGCAGCGATCGCAGGTGCAGCCTGTGCCGGGCAAAGAAAAAGAGGTGTCCGGCCATCTCCCCCAGGCAGGATGCGTAAACAATGATGCCCTCTGCCCGCCGATTGGCTTATGTGCAAAAACCGATGGTTAATTAGAAGGCATTTGTCACTCATCATGGGGAGGACACACCATGGAAAAGCAAAAGGCCTTGAACATTCTGAGCAGAGTCATAGAGGGGATCGCGATCGTGCGTTGTTCTGAATCGAACGGAACGGATTTTATGGAATGGCACGAGAACACAAGAGAGGCCTTGCGTATGATCTTCGGAGAAGGTTCCTCGGAGCTGAGTGAATTTGTGAGCATTCGTTTTGCCCCTGATTTCGAGACCGATGAGATAAGCGGGAGTGATTGCCAGCGATGGTTCTCCAGGGGCCTTGACAGCGCGGAAACCATCCTTTCCTCCATTAAGGATGAGATCGACAAGTATTGGCCGGATAACCTTGTATGACCTTATATAACCTTGTATAACACCGCGGAGGCCGTTCGTACACGGCCTCCGCGCTTTTTTTGCACGAACGGCGGCGGGTGCGATCCTGCTGCCGTCAATCAGAAAACCCCCCTTAAAGAAACACCGGCCATTCTGATTGTGACCTTGCACTGTTGCGGGCATATGTCTGCCCGCGCCCCCGGACGTAAGGTTTAAAATTAGAATTGCTGACAGTACACCCTCCTATTTAACCATCCGCGTCCCGATGTGGTATAATATGCCTCCGTGTATTCGGTAACCACACGACACCCAACGTCGAGGTGAGCAATGATAAACCCGCATGCTGCCGGAAATACGATCGTTCACGCCAGGGAAACAGGGGGGGCGCCGCCATGACCACGGTCGATTCCGCCCCCACCATGGATTTCATCCGGGCCATCATTGTCGAGGACATCAAGAACAACAAGAACAACGGGAGGGTCCATACCCGGTTTCCTCCCGAGCCGAACGGGTTCCTCCACATCGGACACGCCAAATCCATCTGCCTCAATTTCGGGATCGCCGCCGAATTCAAAGGGCTGTGCAATCTCCGGTTCGACGACACCAACCCGAGCAAGGAGGAGATAGAGTATGTGGAGTCGATCATGGAGGATGTGCGATGGCTGGGCTTCGACTGGGAGGATCGCCTCTACTATGCCTCGGACTATTTCGGCCGGCTCTACGAATACGCGGTGCAGCTCATCCAGGCGGGCAAGGCATACGTGTGCGACCTGAGCCAGGACAGGATCAGGGAATACCGGGGCACCCTGACCGAACCGGGCAAGGAGAGCCCCTATCGCAACCGGCCGGTTGAGGAGAACCTGGACCTGTTTCGACGCATGCGGGAAGGGGAATTCCCTGACGGCTCCCGGGTGCTCAGGGCGAAGATCGACATGGCCTCCCCCAACCTGACCATGCGGGACCCGGTCATGTACCGCATCCTGCACGCAGAGCACCACCGGAGCGGCCGGTTATGGTGCATCTATCCCATGTACGATTTCACCCACTGTATTTCGGATTCCATCGAGGGCATCACTCACTCCATCTGCACCCTGGAGTTCGAGAACAACCGCCCCCTGTACGACTGGTTCCTGGACCAGCTCGACGTGCCCTGCCATCCCCAGCAGATTGAATTCGCCCGCCTCAACCTCAGCCACACCGTATTGAGCAAACGCAAGCTCATCGAGCTGGTGCAGGCGGGATATGTGTCCGGATGGAGCGACCCGCGCATGCCCACCATTGCCGGGCTGCGTCGCCGCGGCTATACCCCGGAGGCCATTCGCAGCTTCTGCGATCGCATCGGGGTGGCAAAGCGGGAGAGCATGGTGGACATCGCGCTGCTGGAATACTACATACGCGAGGATCTCAACAAGCGGGCCCCCCGGGTGATGGCCGTATTGCGCCCCCTGAAGGTGATCATCGACAACTACCCGGAGGGGAAGGTGGAGGACCTTGTTGCAGAAAACAATCCGGAGGACCCGGGCATGGGCACGCGCACCATCCCCTTTTGCCGGGAGATCTATATCGAGCAGGAGGATTTCCGGGAGGAGCCGCCCAAAAAGTACTTCCGCCTTGCCCCGGGCGCCGAGGTGCGCCTGAAGCACGCCTACATCATCAGGTGCGAGCGGGTGGTTAAAGACCCGGGCACCGGTGAGGTGACGGAGCTGCACTGCACCTACGACCCGGACACAAAGAGCGGCCTGCACCCCGAGGGCAGGAGGGTGAAGGGGACCCTGCACTGGGTCTCTGCGCCCCACTCCATCAAGGCGGAGGTGCGGCTCTACGACCACCTCTTTGCCACGGAAGATCCCGCCGGGGAACAGGCGGGTGCCGATTTCAAGGATTTCCTCAATCCGCATTCCCTGGAGGTATTGACGAACTGCCGGGTGGAACAGGGCCTTGCAGGCGCGGCCCCGGAAAGCCGCTACCAGTTTTTGCGGCAGGGATACTTCTGCGTGGACTCCGTTGATTCAACCGACACACGACCGGTATTCAACCGGACGGTAACACTTCGCGACACCTGGGCCAAGATCGAAAAGGCCCAGCAAAAGGGGAGACAACAGCCATGAAAAAGGTCTGGATATGGGTCCTGGGGATACTCGGGATAGTCCTTATTTTCTTCCTCATCGTCATCGGCTATGTGGTGGGCCAGTACAACAACATGGTCACCCTGCGGGAGAGCATCGACGGGGCGTGGGCGCAGGTGGACAACCAGCTCCAGCGGAGAAACGACCTGATCCCCAACCTGGTGAACAGCGTCAAGGGGTATATGAAGCAGGAGCGGGAGATCTTCGAAAACATCGCCGATGCCCGCGCGAGGATGGCGGGCGCACGGGAGATCCCCGACCGGATCGATGCAGCCCGGCAGATGGACACGGTCCTGGGACGGCTGTTCGCCATCATGGAAAACTACCCGGTCCTGAAGTCGGACCAGACGGTCATCAGGCTGATGGACGAACTTGCAGGGACCGAGAACCGGATCGCTACGGAGCGCCGCAGGTACAACGAGGCGGTCAGGTTCTACAACACCGCCATACAGCGGTTCCCCACCAAGGTTTTCGCATCCATCTTCGGATTCGAAAAGGGGACCTACTACGAGATCGAGGAGGCCGCCCGGCAGGTGCCCGAGGTGAACCTGTAGCCCGGCATGTAATTGAAGGCATGGCAAACCTCTCATACATCTGGTAACCTTGTAATAGTGCAACAAACTTACAATTGATGGCCTCGTAAAAAGTCGCCAAGCCCGTCACTCCGGCGAAGGCCTGAGTCCAGAGCTATTTAAAAACACTGGATTCCGTCTCAAGCACGGAATGACAGAATAGGGTAGGATCGACTTTTTACGATTCAATCAATATTAATAAGCCTACTATATAGGGATGCGGTTTTCGTGCGGAGGGGTACGCCCATCAAGCGTGTAAGGCGCAATGAAGCAGAACTGCCACATATTGGGTACTTGGGGATATACCGTAGGGAAGGGAAAAAATGGCAGCGCTACGGGGAATCGAACCCCGGTCTGATGGCTGAGAACCATCTGTCCTGACCTCTAGACGATAGCGCCGCGTCCTTGTCTCGATTTTTTGGCTGCAGGACCAGGATTCGAACCTGGACTAGGTGATCCAGAGTCACCCGGCCTACCATTAGCCGATCCTGCAACCCTGTCTATTGTTTGATTCGTTTTTCTTCGATAAACCGGATGGCCTTGTCGAGCCTTTCCATGACCCGCTCCTTCCCGATGAGGGAGAGGGTCTCGAATATGCCCGGGCTGGCCGTCCGTCCGGTGACCGCTGCCCGCAGGGGATGGGCAAGGACCCCGAACTTTATCCCCAGTTCGGAGACCAGGTCCCCGCACAGGCGCTCCAATTCCTCATGAGTAAATAATTTTACCATACCAAGGCGTTTGTGTAAAGCACGCAGATAGTCTGCCACCGCAGGCTCCCCGGTCAATTGTGCCTCCGCCTCGGGGGTATAGCGTATTGCATCCTCCCAGAAATAAGCGGTGAGGTCCACCACATCGTTGAGGCTCTTCATCCGGGGTTGAACCAGGCCGAGGACCTTGCGCACGCGTTCCTCGTCGATATGTTCTTCAGGATGAACATCGGATAAAGGATTGGAGCCGGCGGCACGGGAATCGGGCACGCGGGGTATTCTTGGGAGCTTCTCTGCGTATTCGCTTTTCAGGATAGGGAGGCACAGTCCCGCCAGCCGGTCCATGGGAAGGTCCCTGAGGTAGACCCCGTTCATCCACAGCAGCTTCTGATTGTCGAAGATGGCCGCCTTCTTGCTGACCCCCTCCAGGGAGAACTTCCGGATGAGCTCATCCCCGGCGAACAGGGTCTGCTTGTCATCGAAGGCCCATCCCAGAAGGGCCAGGTAGTTGACCATGGCCTCGGGCAGATACCCCATATCACGGTAGGCGAAGATAGCGGTGGCACCATGGCGCTTGCTCAGTCGCTGGCCGTCCGGACCAAGGATCATGGGGATGTGGGCATAGACCGGGGGGGCCTGCCCCAACCCCTGGTAGATGAGGATCTGCTTCGGGGTATTCGATATGTGATCGTCTCCCCTGATGACATGGGTTATTTTCATATCAAGGTCGTCCGCCACCACGGTGAAGTTGTAGGTGGGGGTCCCGTCCGAGCGCACGATGATGAAGTCATCAAGCTCGCTGTTTTTTACCGAGACCTTTTTCCGGATCATGTCCTTGAAAACGGTATACCCCTCATCGGGGACCCTGAACCTGATCGCAGCAGGCTCCCCGGCATCGAGCCTCCGCCGCACCTCCTGCGGATCGAGCGTCCGGCACCGGCCGTCGTAGCCGTATACCGCCTTTGCCTGTTCCGCCTCCTTTCTTCGCTCATCGAGCTCCTCAGCGGAGCAGAAGCAGCGGTATGCCATGCCAGAGTCGAGCAGCCTGGCGCAGTACTGTTTGTAGCGGTCGCCCCGCATGCTTTGAAAATAGGGGCCGAACGCCCCTCCCTTCTCCGGTCCCTCATCCCAGTCCAGTCCCAGCCAGCTCATATCCGCAAGGATCTGGCGCGTATAGATCTCCTCCGACCGCTCGACATCCGTATCCTCGATCCTGAGGATAAAGGTCCCTCCCCTCCCCCGGGCAAAGAGCCAGTTGTACAGGGCGGTCCGTGCCCCTCCGAGGTGGAGGTGGCCGGTGGGGCTGGGGGCAAAACGGACCCGCACAGGGGTGTCCGAATGTTCCTGAGATGCTGAATCCATGGCAATCCCTCTCTCCTGCGGCATCACACCAAAAAGGCCGATACCCCGGGTGTACTATATGGGAATCTCACTGCCGGTCCCCCAGATCACCGGGGCTCACATGAGACTCCGATAGAATATGGGGTCGTGCGATGGTATTATTGATTGAGAAACGGGAGCGGATTGTCCTTCCGGTACACCATGGCCTGACAGTTGGCGATGAGCTGACCCTCCTGATCCCGGACCTCGATGACATAACTGCCCGTCCTGCGGGTCAGATTGATCTCCTTCGCCTCCGCACTCAGGACATCGCCAAATTTGGGCGCCCTGAAATAGGATATGTTCATGTTCAGGGCAACCGCCACGGTGCCGTGGGAATTTCCCGCAGCCTGAAAGGCCTGATCGATCAGGGAAAATATGGCACCACCGTGGACCATGCCCAGGCTGTTTCGAAGCCGTTCCGTGACATCCATCTCCACCAGCGCATACCCGGGCTGCAGGTCCTTCAACCTGAAACCGAATATCCGGCCATAGGGTTCCCCGGAAATCTCCCTGGAAAGCTGCTGTATGGTTTTTTCATTCTCCATGTTCTTTGTATGCTCCCCCGATCTGATACGGATTACATGATCTGCAACAGGTATCACCGGGCGTATTTAACGGTTAATTAAAAATGTTCGGCAGGCGATGTTGCAGACGGAGAACCCTGTGCAACATGCACACAATATAAATTCGCTCCCCTGCATCATGCCCCCGGTTCAAAAAGGATACATTCTATTCTTAACAAATAAGATTTTCAAAATGTTCCCTGCGGACTGCATCGATTGATTACGAGGGCATAACACTTGCACCTGAGGACAATTAGATCAACGATACCCAAAAAGGTCTGGGAGCCGGAGAATTTTCCCCCTATCACAAGGGTTACTGACCCGTGTGGTTGAGGTTTGATGCTGGCCTCAACCGGGGGGATAACTACGCAGAATTACATTCTTACGCAGTAAGTACGTTTGTACTTCGCAACCCCTGTTGCAGTAATTACGACCTCCATTTGCTGGCCTTTTCACCTCCCTCAACTCCCAGACCTTTTTTTGTCCTGAGAGCCTTTCCGGAGAGCAGGTATGCGGCTCACAAGGGATCGCACAGCGATTACCTACAGATGGTTTTTATTATAAGTTGTTCGTTTCACTCCTGTCAAACCTGTGATTCCCGCGTGTAATCCCTGCAACCGTTAATAAGAGACCACCATGTGGGGCCGGATCATTGCGGTTGAAAACGGTATGAAGCCTCGGGAACCATGCCTTGTTTCAGTGATCCGTTCCGGGGTGAGTGGGCGGGCGGTTTTTTTGCGGGATGCGCGGTAGATGAGCGGTCAGGGCTCTGTGTTCAGGGGCAGCCGTATGATAAAGGTGGTGCCCTTCCCTTCCTCGCTTTCCACCCGGATGGTCCCTCCGTGGGCCTTGATGATGTCGTAGGTGATCTTCAAGCCGAGGCCTGTCCCACCCTCGTCCTGTTTGGTGGTGAAAAAGGGATCGAAGATCTTGGTGAGGTACTTCTTGGGGATGCCGGCGCCGTCGTCCGAAACCCTCGCTTCGATGCATTCCTGTCCGCTTCTCTCCTTGAGATGCCGTGTGGATATCCGGATGGTGCCCTTCTTTTCAATGGCCTGTGCCGCGTTCGTCAACAGGTTCATGAAAACCTGGCTGATCTTCTGAACGACGCACGTTATCGGGGGGAGTTCACCGTATTCCTTGAGGATCTCGGTCTTATATTTTATTTCGTTCCATATGATGTTCAGGGTCGTATCGATTACCTCGTTGAGGTCGACATCCTCAATGTCCTCCGACTTCACCCGGGCAAAGGATTTCAGATCCCTGACGATTGTGCTGATCCTCTCGGCCCCCTCCAGTGAATCATCGATCAGTTCCACCAGGTCACCGAAGATGAAATCCATCTTGTTTTCTTCCCAGAGCTTCCGTATCGTGGCAATGCACTGCATCGCCTTCTTTTTTGCACCCTTTTCGGTGTATTGTTCCAATTCCTGGTATTTTTCAAGCACATCCTTGATGACGACGCTGTAGGACTTCATGGAGGCAAGGTTGCTGTTCATAAAGGCAACGGGATTGTTGATTTCGTGGGCAATACCCGCAGCGAGAAGACCGATGGAGGCCATCTTATCCGACTGTATGAGCATGGTGGTCTGTTCCTCCACCTTTTTTTGCAGATTGTTGTTCATATCCTCCAGCTTCTCCTGGGCCACCTTGAGGTCTTGGGTAAGCCTTGTCTTTTCCTGTTCCAGGCTCCATTGCTTTGTAAATGCCCGGGCAAACTGCCTGATCTCCTCCGGGTTGAACGGTTTACGCAGGTAGAAGAGGTCATCCCTGCCCGCAACCATGGCGCAGTCTTCGGAAAGATACTGGCTGTATGCCGTGACGATGAGAATCTTGATGTTCGGATCGATCATCCATATCCACGCCGTTGTCTCCGCACCGTTCAAGCCGGGGAGCATCAAATCCACGAATGCGGCGACATACGGTTTGTTCTCACGCAACGATTCCTTCACCGCCTCGATCCCGTCTTCACCATTATGCACAACCGTCAGGTCATAGAAGTTGCAGTGCTGGACGTCCTCTTTGATGGCACAGGAGTTTTTAAGGGAAGAGAGGGGTGAAGCCTCCGCGCAGAGGATGCGCTTATAGGTGCTCGCGATATACGGGTCGTCGTCGATAATCAGGATTCGTCTATTCTCGTCCACAGGTTTCATGTCGTTGCCGTCTGGCATATCGAAGCCATTTCCTTTATCTTGTCGCACAGGGCGCTGTAGTCCTCGGGTTTTGAATAGAACCCCTGGACATTCAGATTTTTCAGGGCACAATCATCCTTCATTTTTTCATACGCTGAATAGATGATTATGGGCGTTGTCGTGTCCTCTTTGCGTATGGTCTCTATCAATTCCATGCCGTGCATATTGGGCATCTTGATATCCGTAATGATTAGGTCGAGCTGCTGGGTGGAAAAAAGCTTCATTGCATCCGTTCCGTTGTCCGCTACGAAGATCTTGATCGGTTCCCGCAAGAAAACCCTGATATATGACTTCAGGACGTTCTCCTCATCATCGACGAACATTACATTAAAGGTTCTCATTCAGTTGCCTCCATCCGTTTAAAACCTGTACGAGAATTCCATATTCCTTTTTCCATGAAACACCTTGTATCTCAATGCACTATTGTTTCTCACCCCTGCGGGTAACCAGCGAGGTGCATGAATACCTTGTTGCGTGCCGAAGGCTTGATGAGATAGTTTGTGCATCCTTTACTACATTCTAATCGGCCATATGCGGCAGCAACTTTACCCTTTTTTTGTTCCCTCCGCCCGATACACCCTCCGGAGGAAGGGTCGGGTGATTCCCTTCATGAGCTGCGCGAAACTTCGCCGGCCTGCAGCCGATGAACGCCCCTATAGAAGACAATGCACCGTATGTTTTACGCATCCCCAAGTCCACACCTATGACGAAGGTTTTGGTGAACAGGGAGGGAATGCCTCCTCCGGGAAAAAAGGCGAAAAGAGATACCTGATCTCCTGCAGGGAGTCCTCGATAACCATGGGGAGTGCCCGCGCATAGAGATCCAGCAAAACGATGGCGTTCAGGGATGAATCCGACTCGGTCCAAGCCCTGAGGCGTCGCGCAATCCCTGAGTTTACACTCTGCATGTTGCGATATATTTCAGCAAGCCCCTGAAATTTAAAATCCGCTTCCTTTCCCTCGTTTTTCAGGAAATACTGGGCGAGCAGGTATGTGGAGGTCGCCCGATATATGGTCTCCTCCTCGCTCGCCAGGGGAAGGTGAAAACGGGCCATGGGCTTGAAGAAGGCCGTATGGGGACAGCCGCTCGTTGCCATCACCAGACCCATCAACGAACTGATCCCCTTCTGGGCGGTTGTCTCCTGGGATACGAACCGTTCCTTCATGGTGACCTCGAGGTGGACCTGGTCGTAGGAGAGAATCCCGTCGAACCGCTCCACCACATCCGCAAGGCTCAACGCCACCGGGCAGTGTGTATGGGTTTTGGTGCTGAGGGGGCAGTTGGGGCATTGATGAAAATCGAGCTTCGTCCACTCAGGCAGTGTATCCCTCGTCCCGGTGATCAGATTGAGGGTCTTCGAATCGAGCGTGAGGCTGAACTGCTCTCTCACCCCGTTGCCCAAGGTGAAACAATAGCGAATGGTCAGGGTCTCCACGTTACGCTTCCCTCTTCTCCCTTCGGTCAATCATCGTCCGCCTGTCAACATCCGTGCAAAGGCGACGCAGGCCATCCCCGTCCGCCGAGCGGACGGAGGATCCTATGTGTATTGTATCGACATTTTTTTATGAAAACCGCCGGGAAGGAATATTGACGATAGGGATTAACCGAAGCGATGCCCGAAGGGGCTTTCATGGTACGTCGTGATGGACTTCCTTGCCGTCCGGCTAACCTCGCTGTGCCAAGCAGGCAAAAGACTTTCACCTCAGGATGGTCAAGCCCTACCGGGCCTATAAAACAAAGGGAGCCGGTTTTACCCGCTCCCTAAGAGAAAAAAAATTATGGTACAAAAATTGAGAACGTTATTAGAATTTTATCTTAAACCCAGCGCCGAAAACCGAAGAGGTATAATCGACATCCACACCCTCAACATCTAACTCCCCATTAAGATATGTAAAGCCAAAATCCAGTGCTATGTTATTATTAAAAAAATACAATATGCCTATTCCGCCCCCAAATCCCAATCCGTCACCATCAATACCATCGAAATCCATATCGATCCTACCTACTCCAAGCGTAACATATGGATTGAGCTTTTCATTGGGCTGAATATAGGCCGTTCCATAAATTAATATTATTGTTGCTGTTGTATCCCCGTCATCATAATCATCTTTGTCGTAGGTTAATGATGCACCCAAGGATACATTACATGTTAATAACCTTTCAGCAGATATGTCAAAATTAGTTGATTTGACTTTTTCTTCTGAATACCCTTCCGGTTTTACCTTCGTTGTGGAAAAGGATAATTGGCTTGAAGCTCCTATCAAAACATCACCTTGTTTAACCTCGGCAAAGGCAGTTGTCGAAATCAAAGCGATGATAAACAACATTATTAATAATGACCTTTTCATGGCTTCTCCCTCATCATTAAGATTTTATTACCGGGTAACCTTTTTTGATAAAATCATTACCAATAAGCTCCTCCTTTCATAGTTTAAAATAACTTCAATGTATCGAATACTATCGAGACTACTGAATGAACAAAGACGTCAGGGCATCGGCGACCGCCATGCCCTGGAGGGTGGGAATCACCCTCCCCTCCCGCACCTTCACCCTGCCTTGAGCTTCGAGCATGGCGAGCAATCCGGGGGGCTCTCGTTCGAGGTCCTGGCCGAATCCCTCCCGAAAACGCACAAGGTCGATGCCCTCCCGGGTCCTGAATCCGACATACAGGGATTCAATGCGCATCTCCTGCACGCCGAGTTCCTCGCTCCCCTCCACCGGTAACCTCCCTTCGGTGAGGGCTGCGCAGTATTGCTCCACCGATGCATGGTTCCACCATCTCCGGGTGCCGGAGAAGGAATGGGCGGAGGGGCCGAGCCCCAGGTAGGGGATGTGTTGCCAGTACTTGCCGTTGTGCCGTGCCCTGTTCCGCTCCCCGCGGGAGAAATTGGAGATCTCATAGTGATCATACCCCGCACCGGTAAGCAGCCGCGAGGTGGCAACGAAGAAATCGTATGCCTTTTGTTCCGGCAGCGGCGCGATCCTTCCCTCCCGCATCTCCTCACCCAGGGGGGTTCCCTTTTCCACGGTGAGCTGGTAGCAGGAGATATGCTCAGGGGCCAAGCCCACTGCATGGTCGAGGTCGCTCCTCCATGAGTGGAGAGATTGTCCGGGCAGGCCATATATCAGGTCGATGCCCAGATTGGTAATCCCCGCCTGCCTGGCAATGCATATGGCCCTCTCCGCCTGTTCCGCGGTATGCCGCCTGCCCAGAAAGGCAAGATTCCGGTCGCTGAAGGATTGCACGCCGATGGTCAGGCGGTTTATCCCCGCCTCCATGAGCGGCTCCAACTGGTGCAGGGAAAGGTCACCGGGATTCGTCTCCATAGTGATCTCGGCATCAGGGGAAAAGGGAAGGCACAATCGCAGGTGCCGCACCAGCCCGGCCATCTGGTTTGCATCGACGACGGAGGGGGTGCCCCCGCCCAGGTACAGGGTATCGAACCTGACGCCATGCTGCGAATACCATGAAAAATCACCCTCCCCGGCGTAAAGCTCGGCCTCCTTTTTCACCCCCTCCAGGAAGGCTGGTATCTCTCGAAGGGAGGTCACGGAAAAAAAGGTGCAGTAGCGGCACTTCGACGTGCAAAAAGGGATATGGCAGTACAGCCCGTTCATTTTTTATCGGTGTCCGCCTTCAGCACGGCGAGAAAGGCTGACTGAGGGATACTGACCGAGCCGATGATCTTCATCCGCTTCTTTCCCTTCTTCTGCTTTTCCAGAAGCTTTCTCTTGCGGGTGATGTCACCCCCATAGCACTTCGCCGTGACATCCTTTCTGAAGGGTGAAATGGTGGTGCGGGCGATGATGGTATTCCCTATGGCGCCCTGAATGGGTATCTTGAACATATGGCGCGGGATCTCCTCCTGGAGCCGCTCGCAGGCGTGAAGGCCCCTGGCCCGCGCCCGGTCCCGGTGTACCAGTTGGGAGAGCGCATCCACCCGCTCGCCATTGACCAGGATATCGAGCTTCACCAGGTCGGTGGACCGGTAATCCATCAACTCGTAGTCAAAGGAGCCGTACCCCTGGGTGATGGTCTTCAGGTGATCGTAGAAGTCAAAGATCACCTCCGCCAGGGGCAGCTCCACGGTCAGCTCGACCCGCTGGTGACCGGTATAATGGAAATTGGTGTTCACCCCCCGGCGGTCCAGGCAAAGCTTCATCGCCGCACCAAGATATCGCTCCGGCATCATGATGGTGGCCTTGATAAAGGGCTCCTCTGCATGGTCGATGAGGGTGGGATCGGGATAGAGGGCCGGGTTCTCGATGAACTGCTCGCCGCCGTCCTTGAGAAGCAGCCTAAAGCGTACGCTCGGTGCGGTGAACAGGATGGAGAGATCATACTCCCTCTCCAGTCGTTCCTGCACGATCTCCAGGTGGAGGAGGCCCAGGAAGCCGCACCTGAAACCGGGGCCAAGGGTGGCGGAGGAATCCTTTTCGTAGGTGAGGGCCGCATCGTTGAGCCGGTATTTCTCGAGGGAATCGGCAAGGTCCTCATAGTCCTCCGTTGAAATGGGATAGATGGAGGAGAAGACCATGGGCTTTGCCTCCCTGAACCCGGGAAGTGGTGCCGGACAGGGATTCGCCTCAAGGGTGATGGTGTCCCCTGATCGGGCCTCCCGCACCTCCTTTACCCCCGCGATGATGTACCCCACCTCCCCTGCGGAAAGCAGGTCCGCCTTCTCCCGGTCAAGACGAAAATGGCCCACCTCCTCCACCTTGTGCAGGGCATTGGTGGACATGAATCGTATCATGTCCCCCGCCCTCACCTGGCCGTTAAAGAGCCTGCAGTGGATGATCACCCCCCTGAAGGAATCGTACTGTGCGTCGAATACCAGGGCGGAGAGGGGATTGGCATCGTCACCCCTGGGAGGGGGTATCTGCCGGGCAATGGCCTCCAGAATCTCATCGATCCCGATGCCCTCCTTTGCCGAGCACTTCAGGGCCGTATCAGGATCGAGCCCCAGCTCCCTGTCGATCTCATCGAGGACCCTGTCCACGTCGGCAGAGGGAAGGTCGATCTTGTTGATCACGGGTATCACCTCAAGATCGAGTTCCAGGGCCAGGTAGAGATTGGCCAGGGTCTGCGCCTCCACCCCCTGTGCAGCGTCGATGACCAGGAGCACCCCTTCGCACGCGGCCAAAGCCCGCGAAACCTCATAGGAAAAATCCACATGCCCGGGTGTATCGATGAGGTTCAGGCAGTATTCCCGTCCGTCCAGCGCCCTGTAGGGAAGGCTTATTGCCTGACTTTTAATGGTGATCCCCCGCTCCCTTTCGATGTCCATGGAGTCGAGCAGTTGGTCCCTGAACTCCCGCTCCGGGATGATCCCCGATAGCTGGATGAGCCGGTCCGCAAGGGTGGATTTGCCGTGATCGATATGTGCTATGATACTGAAATTTCTGATATTTTGCATGGTTTTGTCGATCGTGTCTGTGCTCGGCGGATTGCCTTAACCAGGGTCGCCTCCGTGCGCGCACCGCTGCCAGGCGTACTGTTGACTACCTCCCGAATGGATGGTGAATAAGGAGTATAGAACAAAAAGAGCCGATTTGTCAAAATGATAAAAGGCTCAAGGATGAAAGGCTCAAGGAGTCATAAATACTATACCCACGCCATATTTTTTTCTCCCCGACGGCACCGGTAATCCCTTGCCTGCGGGGCACGGTATTCATTCCCATCTTCGCATGTTCAGTTCTTTCCCCTTTTTTCCCTTGGGTTTTCAGGCTGCCCCTGCATCGACCCCCACAGCGACTGTGCCGAGGGCCTCGGGTGGTCTTTAACTTGCAGGAAGGGGGAAGGGTAAGGGGGGACGGAACAGGTTTATGGAGGATGAAAACGAATGCGGGTGACGCTTTCTATATCACGAACACCGGAGAAGGGGAGATCCCTTCATATATCACTCATCATTGTGATCACGAGCGTTGTTATCCTGAGCACCGGGGCGGTGAACAGGGGGCTGTGCCAGTATTCCTCTTCCGTGGTGCCCGTTTCATACTTCTATACCAATCCCCTGTTTTTCACCGGGTTCGGCTATATCAATTCAATCATCGAGCCGTTTTACTACATGGGATACGGGTACTATCCCCCCATCGAGGGAAACACCCTGCTGGGGTGGGACCGCTATACCCCCTTTAACAATGCATATGCCTCCTTTCTGCTCAACTTCTTCGAGATCCCCACGTACCCCTATTTCGGCTCGGTCATTCAGACAACGTTTCCCTATCGCGCAATGCCGGGCACGGGATATCCCTATGCCCGTTTTGAATACCCTACATATTCATACGGTTCCGTCAGCGCCTATCAAGGTTGGGTAGGCCTGCAATGACCCGAGGAGGTGATTGACGTAAATCAAGGCAATCCGGACGTCGAAAAGGTTCGGATCTCTTTGCTCCACCGGGGCCAAAGATAAAAAAGGTTACAGGGAGGTTTTAAATATGTGCAGAATACGCTTTGTATTGCTTTGTATAATCATTCTGACCATTTTCATGGTCATGAGCATTACCTTTAGATCGATGGCAGGAGCGGATACCTGGGCTCCTCTACCGCCTTATAATGTCCTATGGCCCCTCTGGTCTCCAGCACTATCGCCGATTGACCCCACAACCGGCGTCCCGATCCCTCTGGTTGGCTCCCTCAATGCGTCTACGGTGCTCCCCGTTCAACCCGGACTCGTTTGGAACCCAGCGATCAGCTATCCCTATCTCCTTTTCAATGTTCCTGGAGGCCTGGCCTACTATGATCCCCTCTTCGGTATCAATTCTTGGCCACCCGATTACATGCTGGACCCTGTTACCGGGAATCCGCTCCCCATCGATCTTCCTTTGGGATGGAACCTGTTGCCGCCGACAGACCCGCTCTGGCTGAATAGCAATGTGCCTATTGCCAATCTTGCCTACATCGGCGCCTATCAAGGTTATGCGCTACAGGCGCTGAGTTATGGTCTGCCGGTCAATCTAAGTGGTCTGGATCCGTGGCTGGTTTCTCTCACTTACCCAACCCCTGCATTCTCATCCCTCCTCACGCCAGCCGCGATTCTCGGGTACTAAATCCCGAAAAGGCAGAGGGAGGTCCGTTCTGGGCCTCCCTCCCCTCTCTTTTTCTTCATAGATACAGCTTTCCACTTTACTATCGAGCTCTAACGATCTCCAGTCATTTCCTTCAGAGACCGGCTGATTTCTTAGAAGTTGCCAACCAATGTATTTAACAGGAATATTATCAAAATATAATGAAATTTATCCGTAAGTAACAGAAAAAAAACACGTCAAAAATATACAGTCAACCTTTCTGAAGCTAAGGAAACCTTGGTTGAGGCCGAGTCACCTATCTCGATCCTTTCTTCAGTTTCTCGACACCTTTGTTTCTTCATCACGCGTTTGAAGAGACTGTTTACTGCCCCGATGGCCTCGATCAAGAGAGGGGAGATCAGGTGGAGATCTGTGGCTGTTTCTTTCGTTCGTCATTACTCTGTATCCCTTACGGCGTGATCAATCCCGATCCGCCCGTCTCCATGCCCATACCATTCATTCCCAGTACCCCATCCAGGCGGGACTATTTTCAAAAATCACCCACATTGTCAACAATGGATCAAGGGACAACGAACCCTCAGAGAGGGGAACAGGCACGATGTAAGGAGGTCTAGGAGCATATGTCAACAGCAGAATCACACGGATCAGGAAATAATACACGGGGTGTGCTCATTGTTGATTTTCACCCTATCGTGCGGCTCGGTCTTGCCAACCTCGTCAATGGAAGTGAAGGCCTCAGGGTCTGCGGGGAGGCGGAGACCGCCCACGAAACCATGGAAACGATCAAGGCCTTGAGGCCCGATCTGATCATACTCGATATATCCCTCAAGGGCATCAACGGCATCGACCTTATCGAACGAATCAACCGGCAGTATCCTACATTGCCCATTCTGGTGTTCTCAAAATTCGACGAGGAGTTTTATGCCGAACGCGCCCTCAGGGCGGGTGCACGAGGGTATATCATGAAACACACGCCCCTGAAAGGGATTCTCATGGCGATCGTCTGTGTGTTGAACGGCGAGATTTATCTGAGCAATAAGATTGCCTTGAAGATCATGAACAAATCCATCTGCAGCCACACAAACGGCTGCGCATCCCCCTTCGAACTGCTCAGCAATCGTGAATTGGAGGTGTTCCGGTTGATCGGAAAGGGATGCGGGACCCGCACGATCGCGGAAAGGTTGTTCATAAGCGCACGGACCGTGGAGGCCTACCGCGCCCATATAAAGGATAAATTGAAGCTCAAAAGCGGCGATGAACTCCTGCAGCAGGCCATCCATTGGATGAAAAGCGAGCGCTGATCCCGGGCCGCTCATCGCCTGCCAACCCTACTCACCCTTATCCTTTTATTCATCTGATTGTCGGATACAGGGAATCGCTCCCTTCCCCTCCTTGCTGTAAAGGCGACATCAGCAGATACCGGGGAATTCACTATGAAAGGTATCGTAGTTTTCCCTATTGCCTGCAATCATTTTTGTATTACAATGACATCAAATATGCCTGTACATCCTGGCACACATTGTAGCGCCATCTTCCTGAAAGGTGGAAACCGCCGCATTATTGTTTGACCGGCCTTAACAGGAGACAAGACCGAGCCTTCACGGGGTTCCTGAAGGGAGAGCGGGATAACGGGAAGACCACATGGAAAGGGTATCGTGTCCCCTATCGCCGCTCCCCTTCACCCCCCCTTCCCTTTTGATCTGATTTCCACATATTTTTCCGATAGTTATTACATACTACAGTTGACAAGAATCTCTCTTCTATATATCATTATAATAAAAAGTAAATAATTTTATATAGTTGTGCCTACAAGCGTCCCTTCGGGGCATGGCGGCATAATCGACCGCCTTGGTCTTCGGGAGGCGCCAGTACCTCGAATTCTCTTCATATACGGGTTTATTGATACAAACCATAACAATAAGGATATGTCTTTGGAAGGGAGGTGCGTGGACGTGGGCAATGCAAAGAGGACCATAATGCTGTGTGTGGCGGTGACCCTGGTGTTCGCGATAACGCAATCGACAGCCCTGGCCCAGATACGTTTCGGTTTCCCGCCGCTGTGGGATTTTCCATCATTCTCGAGTCAACCGCTCCAGGTCCCGACCTGGGAGGATCCCTTCAAGGGTGAAGGGGACATCCTGGTCGACAACTTCGAGTACTGGGACAGCCCGTACAACCACGGCTGGAGGCAGTCCGAGCCGCCGTACCCGGTCTATGGGTTTGGCATGGGCTACGCCACCGTCTTCAACACCGTACTGGATCTGCAGGAGGGAAGCAGGGTCCTCGATGTGTATCGTCCCGCCTCCGTGTTCCTGCTCAGCACCCCCTATGAGAAACACGCGATCATCTACAGCCTGTTCACCCCGCCGAGCGCTGCCGACACCGATGGTGAAACCGGCATCGACATGGCGACAAACGGTGTGGTGAGCTTCGACTTCAGGGCACCCCTCGGCATCGAGCCCTGGGACATCTTCGAGATGGATGTCATCGGTGAGACCGTGGGCGGCGACAGCGTGACCGTGAGGATCGTCCCGCTGCAGCCCCCTGCCGGTGCCTGCCTTGGCACGCCCGTGAACACCACCGAGGGGATGTATGGCACCGTTGCCGTGGTGACCGGGTTCAATGAATCCGCCGGACAGATGCAGGTGACGGTGAGCGTGGGCCGTGGCCTGCTGGACGGCTCATGGCATGCGGTGTGGGTCGATATCGACGATGCGGTAACGGCGGCCGTGGACAATTTCGACGACATCGACACCGGCGACAGGGATGATTGGTACATCGAAACCGCCCTCGCCGTGCTGGTGAGCGGCCAGATGTTCCGTCTGGACAACCTCCTGTTCAGGGCCAACTACGGCCATGTGCTCAAGGACTACCCCGACCTGTTCGAGATGGGCCCGCTGTACGCCCAGCTCTTCGAGCCCTACCGCTACCTGTTCATCGCGGACTATGCAGGCGGCAGCATCAAAACCTACAGCCCGATCGACCCCAACGACAGGATTCCTCAACGCTGCATCACCGACCTGATGCTCTATCCGGAGCTCTACTTCATAACCGACCCGAACGAAATCGAGGATATCTGGATCGATGAGTATGGCGCGGACCCCAACCTGTTCGGCAAGGAGCCCGATCCCAATGTAAGCGAGCTTATGGGCAGGGACTTCATCGTGGACATCAACTTGCCCATCTTTGCCGATCCGAACAACCGGCTTGGCACCCCGTGCAGTGAACGACTCCAGAACCTCGGCGCCCTGGGATGGAACGCCACGGTGGGCGGATACGGCGCAAACGGGACCCAGGCATTTCTCCTGTCGCCGCTGCAGGTCAATCCGTATGACGGCATGCCCACGTATTTCCCGGCCTATTATGCCTCACTCGAATGCATCAGGCGGTTCGGCAAGCCCTATTTTCGTCCCGAACTCGTATTCCTGCTGGAGAGCGCCATGTGGAATACCGGGATGACGGTCTGGCCGAACGTCGCCGCCCTTGATTATACACCGCAGTACTTCGAGGACCTGATCGTGACCATAGAGGTGACCAACGGCGTGCATTCGGATGTGCGCACCTTCCCCATCACCGTGGTGAACTACTCCGTGGAAAACTACGCACCGGTGCTCCAGTTGGATATCGATGATCAGATCTTCTATGTGGGTGAGGTGGGGAAATACATCGTGAACTTCATCGATCCCGACTGCTTCATCTTCTCCCGTGCGCAGCCTGCGGCAACCACCCACACGCCAGGCTTCCCCGTTTCCTTGTCCTACAGGGAGGACATGGACGAGCTGAACTGGAGTATGGTCATCAACGGCCTGCCCAGCTACCAGTACGGTCCCTGGATCGAGCAGATCATCAATCCGTGCAGCGGACTGATAAGCTGGACGCCGAAGTTCGAGGGGGCCTATGATGCGGTCATTACCTGCAAGGACGCCAAGAATACAATGGCGATCGGCGAGATCACCATCTTCGCCGTGAACAAGGGCACCTGGTTGAACCATCCGCCCATCATCCTGGGCGGACCGACCCAGCCGTTGGTGATAAAGGCGGGCGAGGAGTTCATCCTGCATACGCCGAACTTTGCCGTGGAAGACCCTGACGGTGACGATATCTATGCATCCTGCAACATCGGCACCTGCGGCCGTGCACCGGACGACAGCTTTATCTGGAAATTCCAGAGTAATTTTCCCGGCTCGTATATGATAGAGATCATCTTCTACGACATCAGGGGCGGATACGCGGTCATGGAGTTCTTCATGGACGTGAAGCCCTGGTGGAGCTACTGATAATCATTCAGCAGAGAGACTATGCGGAGGGCGGCAGATCATTGCCGCCCTCTTTTTTGTATGCATGCATAATACACACGAAGGCAGTGCGATCAATACTGCCCCGGCGAGCTGTCACGCATGGGTAAGAGTAGATTCAATACCAGTTCAACGGCACCTGGGATTGATATGCCATCCCGTTCGAATTCCATAGATAGGATGGGATTGCAGGGATGGAGGTGACGGGAGGCCACAATCGACCGGCAAAGGAGAGGAAGGACGGGTATACAAACGGGTAAACGAAGGGCCGTCTTCCTGTATCCCATTTCAGGGAGGGATATGAAAGGGACACCGAGGGTGTCCAGGGCATGGTATACCGAAGGGATTCACTGCCATATGTATTCGTGTTCTGGGTGAACAGCGGCATCAGCAACGATACATAGCTGAAAGACGCCCGAGAAGGGGAGGAAGGCCTCCTTTCATCCGCATCGATTGTTCCATTGCAGTTGTTGTCCTTTCCCGTGCGGTTCCCGACCGCCCCGGGATATACCGTGGGGTCTTCGTCGTCGCAGTCATCGCCCCCGTTCCCAATGCCGTCATAGCCGTCCCCATCGGCATCGAGGAGCTCCGGGGCGGCTTCCATGATAATCCGGTTTCCCGTCAGGAAGGCGCATCCATCGAAATCGTGGCTGCCGAACTCCGAAACGCACGGGTACCACCCCTCACCAATCCCGAATGACACCAGTTCCTCGGGATAGATCGTCCGCACTATCCTTTTTCCCAGGCCTTTACCCGAAACCCGCCCCCCCAGGCATATAACCGTGACCGCATGATCCTCCGGATCGCCGGTCCAATCGAGGTAGTCACTTCCCAACCGGAGCCTGGAGAAATCAATCACCACGGAATGGTAGGTGTTGAACTGTTCCCGGGGCCATCCGCTGTCATCCGATGAAACGGGATAGTTGCCCCCGCCGTCCACCAGTACGACGACCCCGTCGGTGATCAGATTCTCATGCGGATTATAAGGATTTATGCCGTCGGGGCTATAGGACATGATCTCCAACACGCCGTTTCGAGGAGGGAGCGTGAAGGTGAACGGCTCTGTTTTAACGGGCAGAAGGCTGCCATGTTCAGGCCACCGGTGCGCTATTCCGGACGTCTTTTCCGTTGAGACCGTCTGGATATAATACATGCCCCCATCTGACGGCAGGTCCTTGATATCAACCTGCATGAGGCCCCTCTCCTGCGCAAGAATTGAATCATTCGTCCGGGAGGTGCAGGTGTATCCCTCTGCCTCGAGATCGCCTTCGATATCCCGAAAGACCTTGATCGCGCAGGTGCTCGATATGCTGACCTCCCATGCGACGCTGAATTGCCGCACATCGACATTATAGATAACAACCTCGCGGTTGACGGGGATTCCCGCAAGCGCCGATGGCACAGGAATGGTGAGGAAAAGGAGACACACAAGCATGGAGCAAAGGATCGGTGTACGTGATCCCTTTCGTATCCAGGTGTCTGTTCTCATTCCCTTTCTCATATCACCTTCGGAACCCATGGAGGCCTTTCCAT
>JBLIRN010000040.1:0-25930 GCA_049472315.1 bacterium | reverse complement strand
CTCAAGAGTTCGTCGAAATCCACCTGATGGGCGTCAAACTCCGGGCCGTCCACACACACGAACCGGGTCTTTTCCCCCACTGAAATTCTGCAGGCCCCGCACATGCCGGTGGCGTCCACCATGATGGAGTTGAGGCTCACGATGGTGGGGATATCGTGCTTACGGGTGGCCCGTGCCACCGCCCGCATCATGATGACCGGGCCTATGGCGACCACCCTGTCGATTGCCGTACCCTGGGCAATCACCCCCTGAAGGGCATCGGTGACAAATCCCTTTGCACCGAAGGTGCCGTCGTCGGTGGTATAGAGCGTTCGATCGGCAATCGCCTCAACCTCCTCCCGCAGGATGAGCAACTCCTTGTTGCGTGCACCCACGATGCAGGTTATGCTGTTTCCCGCCTGCTTCAGGGCCTTCATGATCGGGTAGACCGGCGCAATCCCCACCCCGCCGCCGATGCACACCACGTGGCCGAATCGATCGATCTCCGAGGGCACACCCAAGGGACCAACCAGGTCGGCGACGGAATCGCCCGCCTTGAGGAGGGAGAGACGCTGGGTGGAGGCGCCAACCGCCTGAAACACAATGGTCAGCGTTCCGGCTACCGGATCCATATCGGCGATGGTAAGGGGGATGCGCTCACCCCGCTCATCGATGCGTATGACCACGAACTGTCCCGGACGGGCGGATTGCACCAGGAGGGGCGCATGGATCGTAAACATGAGAATGGAGGGGGCGCACTCCTTCACCTCGGTGATCCGGGACCTTCCCCAGGTAGCGTCGTGATGGTGGTGGTGCGCAGGCATGGTCTATGATTCTTCTTTCGATAGTGAGAGTATTTCCTCGATCTTGGCCATCAGGTCCTTGGGGGGACAGGGCTTGTCCACGAAGGCGTCGGTCTTCATCCAGTATCCGTCCTTTTCCTGGGAGAACCGGAACCCGGTGCGGTCCGCCACTGCCGTGAGCATAATGATCGGGATGCGCCTGAGCGCAGGGTCCTGCTTTATCCGTTTTGCCAGGGTGAAGCCGGAATCGTGCTGCTCCATCATCAGGTCAAGGACGATCAGATCCGGATGTTCAAGCCGCGCCAGCTCATATCCCTCCTGGGAGTTATAGGCGAAGGACACCGCATATCCATTGTGCTGCAAGACAGCACGGTTCATTTCGATAAAGTCGATATCGTTGTCGATCAGCAGGATTTTTCCCTTTGTTTCCATAATCGATTTCAGGGGGGCTTATGAGAGCAATTCCTTGATCGTGGCGAGGAGATTCTCCCTGTTTACCGGTTTGTTGATAAAGGCATCTGCGTGGAGCAGCTTTTTTCGTGCATCCTCGGAGGCGGGTATGCGAAGCCCGGTCTCCTCGACGATGGAGGTCAGGAGGATGATGGGAACGGACGGGAATCGCTCCTTGATCTCCCTGCTTAAATCAAATCCGGAATCGAGGTGCTCCATCATGACATCCAGGACGATCAGGTCGGGGGTGACGGTTGCGAGCAATTCCCTGCACCCCTTTTCGCTCTCTGCGGTCAAAACCTCATATCCCTCGTTCACGAGCAGGGCCGAGTGAATGCACAGGAAGTCCTCGTCGTCGTCCACAAGGAGGATCTTCTTCCTGGCAGGGGATGTCTCCTTGCGTCCCTCCTTGATGAGATCCCTCAGGCGATCCTCGTTTTCGACCACATCCAGAATCTTCGTCTTGAGCTCTCCGGCCTCGTAATATTGATAGTGGATCGTGCATCCGCACTTCACATGGCAGCGAAAGACCTGTTTCAATACATCCTCGTGGTCGTCTATGGAGAGCTGTTCCGCCTGGTAGTAAGGACACCAGGAAAACTCACCAGGCCCGATCATCTTCATGAGTTCAGGACAGTATACCTTGAGCTTGGATCCCTGCGATTTTTCACCCATCTCGTGTCATTCCTCTCACGTATGGTGGTCTCGATATATTATAGAATAATAAATAAGCCCATTATGCATAGATCTCAACGGGTTGTCAATACGCCGCAGCACCCGAATGTCGCAACAATGCCGGACCTCGCGGCTTTTTATTGATTGTCCCGGGTGACCGGAAGATATACCGTGAACCGGGTCCCCTTCCCCGGGGTGCTTGCGATGTCAATGCGCCCGGCATAACGTCTTACTATACGATCCACAATGGAAAGCCCCAGTCCTGTGCCTATGATGTTCCGGGTCTTTGTGTTTTTCGCCCGGTAAAACTCCTCGAAGCACCGAGAGCATTCTTCCTTATCCATGCCGATTCCGGTATCCTCGACACTGACCCACACCATAGGGCGGTCGAAGCCCCCTGAAATCCGGATGGATCCCTGCTCCTTGTTATACTTTATGGCATTTACAATCAGATTGTTAAACACCTGATTCATTTCCTTTCGGTCCGCAGTAACCGAAGGGAGTCCCGGATCAAGGTGCACCTCCACCTGTATCCCCCTTTTTTCTATCTCCACCTTCATCAGATCCAACACCTCGGTGATGACTCCTGCGAGATCACACAGCTCAAGATGGCGGGACCGATCCCCTGCCTCTATGGCGGATATGGTCAAAAGGTCCTTGATCAGCTCGAGAAGTGCCTCGGCTCGCATCTTGGACCTCTGGAGCATCTGGGAGTAGAGCTGGGGATCATCCCCTGCGGATTGGTTCAGCACCACATCGATATACCCGTGCATCGCGGATACTGGTGCCCTCAGTTCATGGGACACCAGGGTCACAAACTGGTTCTTTAACTCCTCGATTCTCTTCTGTGCGGTAATATCCCTGAGTATGATGACCGTTCCCAGGGGATTCCCTTCGTGATCGTTGAGCAGAGTGGCCGTACCAAGGAGTATCACCTCGCCGACCCGTATCTCGCGGACAAGGACCTCGGTCTTCTCCACAGTCAGGGAGCGGAGTTCCCGTACGAGGCTGATAAGCGCTTCCCCCTGTTCCATGGCGTGGAGGCTCATGCCGGCCTCGACGTGCTTGAGTCCCAGAAACTGCACCACCATGGGATTCCACAGCACGATCTCATCCTGATTGTTGATGACCAGGACCCCTTCCCCCATGCACTGGATAATAGCCGTGGTACGCGATTTTTCCGTGGCCAGCTCCAGAAGGTTCCGGGCCCTCTCTTCCCGCAGCCGCTGGGACTCGATCTGAAGCCTCCGCCATTCAAGCGCCTTCTCGACGACGATAAGGAGCTCATCCGGCGTGAAGGGTTTGGCCAGGTAGTCGAAGGCCCCCTTCTTGGTGGCGGAAACGGCCATCTCATAGCTTGCGTATGCGGTCATGACGATCTGGATGGTCTCCGGGGAATGGGAGCGAATCGCATCCATCACCTCAAAGCCGTCGATATCCGGCATCCGGTAGTCGATAAGGGCGATATCATAAAACCGCTTCTTTGCCAATGCGATCCCCTTTGTGCCGTTTTCAGCGGTATCCACCACATGACCGCGGGGACCGAGCACCCTGATGACGCCGGAGCGCATACCCTCCTCGTCGTCGATCACCAGGATATGTGCCCGTATGGTATTTCGTTTCGATTTGTCCATGATCGATCCCTGACCCTCAGAAGGCGGATTCCTCGCTTCCGAAGATGATCCCCTGCTCCTGCTTCGCCACCTCGGGCTGACGAAGCGGCAGGATGATGGTAAAGGTGGTGCCCTTGCCGAGAGTGCTTTGTACCTTGATATCTCCCCGGTGCATCTTGATGATGCCGTATGATATGGCGAGCCCCAGGCCGGTCCCCCTGCCTATCTGCTTTGTGGTGAAAAAGGGATTGAACAGCTTCTTGATATTCTCCTCGGCAATGCCGGTGCCCGTGTCGGATATGGCGATTTCCACCGATTCCTCGTCTGCGGAGAGGTGCGCCCTGACCTTCAATTCACCCCCATCGGACATGGCGTCGAAGGCATTGGTAAACATATTGAGAAGCACCTGTTTTATCTGTTCATTGTCCATGACGACGAGGGGGATATCCGGGCTGCATTCGATGGATACCTTGACCGTTCCCTGTTCTTCTCCCACAAGGTGGCAGACGTTTTCGAGCAGGTTCCGAATGCTGGTGAGTTTGAGGACGAGGCGGCTCTGGCGGGCGAAATTCAGGAGGGCGGAGACAATGGTCTTGCACCGCTTGGCCTCGTTGACGATCAATTGGATATCCTCCCGTGTTTGGCTCCCTTCCGGTACACTCTCCAGGAGCATATGGGAATAAAGCAGGATCGTGCCCAGTGGATTGTTGACCTCGTGGGCGATCCCTGCGGCGAGTTGCCCCATGGAGGCAAGCTTCTCGGACTGGATGAGGGACTCCTGTAATTTCAGCAGCTCCTCCCTGAGCCTTATCAGCTCCTTATGCCTGAAGTTCTCGTCCATGCTCTTCAGGTACTGGAGGCACATGCTCTTGTCGGCGATCCCCTGGTATACGGCGGCTGCATATTCGCGGCAGGTATTGTAGCCGCACAGCCCGCAGTTGAGCTCATAGTGTGGGGTCGGCTTATTCATCTCCAGGAGGATACGGTTGATCTCCTTCTGGGGAGCGGTAAATGTCTTATCCTGATTCGTGAACTCCCTGGCGAGATCCAGCGTGGACCACTTCTCAAGCTCCTTCCTCCACTCCTCGACCGATGGCCAATTGGCCCGTTCTTCGATAAACCTCGTGATGGTTGCTCGCCTCGTGGTGTAATCCTCTTCGGAGTCCATACCGATGCCGTTCAGGCAGCATATACAGAAGGGCAATCTGAAGAGGGGGATCTTCCGGTAGAGACGCGACTCGGCATATTCCTTGAGCATCGCACCGAACAAGGCCTTTCCCATGAGGCATATGATATGGTCGTTCACCACCTGGAGGTAGGGATTGAAGGAGGGAACAATCCGATCGCCCACCGGATACATCTTGCCATGCATGGAGAGGGGAGGGTCGAAATTGCTCTCCGGCAAGGTCTCGACATCAATGCCGCGCTCCCGTATGATCCTGTTGATCTCCTTGAATGTCAGGACATCATCGATCACCCCTTCAACATTCGGGTCCCTTGCCTCCAGCCTCTTTGCCAGGCATGGTCCGATATAGACCACCTGTGCGCTGTGTCCATATTCTTGTTTGAGAAGGCGTCCCATGGCGATCATCGGGGAAACGATCTTGGCGAAGTAAGGGATAAGCTCCGGGTGAAACTTCTGGATGTAGGAGACGATGACTGGCCCGGTGGAATCGATATAGCGTCCTTCCGGATTCTCCTTTAAGAGTTTTTCGTATGCATGCTCGACCAGATCAACACCGAAGGCGGCGTCCGCCACGTAATCAAAGCCGAGCGCCCGCAACGCACTGATATAGCGGTAGGGATGGATTCCGCCGGTGGAGGCGGGGAATACAGGGTCGAGGCAGGCGATGGTGGTCCCCTTCCTTTTGAGCAATGCATCCAGAAAGGGGATGTGGCTTTTGATCTGGATATCCCCGTCCGGGCAAATCCGGATGCAGTTTCCACACCCCACGCAACGATCCTCGAGGATGGAGATGGACTCACCCTCGATGGTAATGGCCTTTGCAGGACAAAACTGTATGCACTTTGCACAGATACTGCACGATCGTCCGGTGGTCTCGATGATGAACATGGGGCGTCACCATACCAGTATAGGCAAAAAGGGATGTATCATTGCCCGGATTGTACACCTGGCCCGAAGCCGGAGCTTAACTGAACCGTTGGCTGTGTCCTTTTCCATGGAAGAACCGAAAGGACAAACAGGACGTTTAAAAAGTATATCCAATGAGCAGCAATCCTGTCAAAATCATCCCCTAAAGGGAAATGACAGGACCTCAACTTCAGGAAATCATCAAAAAGCCGTCAGAATCTGACTGAACGTAACCATGTAATCAATAACGAGCCTCCTATTACTCAATCCTTCCTCCCATATGAAAAGCCTCCTCACACATCCTGGGGGCCTGCTCAACGGGCGGTTTGATTGTCACAGCGGGGGCCTTGTTCCGGCCATGAGCAACACCAGGATGATCCCGGTGTAAAAGAGCATGAACAGAAAATGGGATAAAGCGAGCAGTGTATTGCCCCTTCGATTGGCATCCCGGTATTTTTTCAGGATGCGCGCCATCACATAGAGGGAGAGTACGATCCCCGGCACGAAGAGCACGATCTGAAAGAAGTGAAACAGCGGGATACTGTAGACGACGGTGGTTGATTCGGCCGCAGGCTGCAACAGGGAAAAGATATATCCATTTATTTTGGGAAGGAAGGAGATGGCCGTTCCCGTCAACAAGGAGACCGCAAGGGGTTTCAGGAATCCGCCCCAGCCCTCCTTAAGGTCCACCCTGGTGAACGAAATGACGATGTATGCAATGATCTTAAAGAACACAACGAATTCAAAGAGGAGGTAGATAACCTTGAACAGGTTGAAAAGCGTCTTGCTGTAGATGACGATATTTGCGGATATGGAAGGGGAAAGAAGCACGCTGAACAGGAAATTGTTCACGATGGGCAGGAATTGCAGCTGATAGGCGATGTGCGCGGTCAGGGCAAGGGGCACATAGGCATAGGTGAGCCGCCACAGGACATCCCCTGCTGTGTATTCCTCACCCTTGAATCCCACGCGGGTGATCCCCCACAGAACGCCCAGGAGTACTACGGGTGCGGCAATGAAGAGAAGGGTGAAGGGAATGATTTCATGTCCGATGATATGCTGGTGCGCCAGGAGGATGGGAATCAGGATCCCCATCAAGGCGACCACAAAGAGAAAGAGCCCCTTGTTGAGCCGCTCCGAGGTGTAGATCTCGGTTGCCGGCGGTCTGAGGTTGACGGATATATTGTCATGGGTGCAACTGCGCACGCAGTTGAGGCACAGCTTACAGGTCTGGTTGTTGTCCACGTATATGAGGTGCTGGAACATGGGACAGCCCTGGGTTTCAGCGGTGCCCTTATAGCAATCTTGGGTCGTGCATTGATTCAGGCACACGTCGGTATTGGACCTGACCTCCACGATCGAGGACATGGAGCAGATGGAGATCAATGCCCCCAAGGGGCAGACAAACCGGCACCACGAGTCACGCTTGTACACCACCCCCATCACCACCGCCAGGCTGAGAATGCTCAGTTGCAGCACCCCAACCTTGAACGAGGAGTGTCGCATGGCGGTTACCTCTTCCACCCAGATCACGAACATGAACCCCAGGGTCATGAAAAGGAAATCGTATTTCTTGAAGGGGAAGTTGTGCTCCAGCTTGACAACCCTTTTTGCAAGGCGGCTGTAGGTGGCATAGGGACAGATGGCGCACCAGAACCTTCCGATAAAGAAGAAGGAGATAAACATGGCCGGCCACCACACGGACCACGTCAATACCCTGCCAACATGGTTATAGGGATAGGGAAGCCGATGGGTGAAAAGGGAAAGCCCTATGATCAAAAGAAAGACAACGGCCACTATTTCACGGATCTTTTCGGGGAATATCCTTCGTTGCACCCACGAACGAAAAAACTTCAGACGCAAGAGGTCGAACAAAACAAGCGGCTTGGTCGCCGGCATTCCCAGAAAGATGTGCTCCGACCGGACCGCATCCGACCGGGTAAGGGTCACGGCGCGTTCTATGACCTCTTCGAGCTCCTGGACATTCGACAATTTGTAGTTGTGGGCCAGGAGCAGCTTCATGGCTGCATCACTCACCTTATCGACCCGCTTGTCATAGTATCGCGCATATTTTTTGATGAAGTGGTCAACCAGTTCGGGGATGTCCCTTTTCCGCTCCCGCAAAGGGGGTACATAGATCGTATTGGCTGACAGGGAATGCAGGAGGTCCCGGTCAAATAATCCCCGCTCCGCCTTCGACTTCAGGTCCACCCTGCTCGTAGCCATGATGCGCACATCAGGCGGATAGCATTGAGATTCCTGATTCACCCCTGTCCTGAAGGAGAGCAGTTCCTGAATCCTCACCTGGATCTCCAGGGGAAGCACCTCGATATTCTTCAACAACAGCGACCCCCCTTCGGCGAGTTCCATATAGCTGAAACCGATGCCGTGCTGTTCCTGGGAGGAATGGTAGCACAATCGATCGCCGAAAAGTTGGGTATGCATGGTTTCGGGAAGCAACTTTTCGCAATCCACGGATATGAAGGGCTTTGCCGAGCGGATGCTTTTTGCGTGTACGATGCGGGCGATGAGTTCCTTGCCGGTTCCGTACTCCCCCTCGATCAACACAGGATCTTCATTTCCGGCGACCCGTTCTATGGCCTCGTTCAGTTCATTAATGGCCTTGGTCTTGCCGATGATCTTCGTATATTGACCGATCCTCTTGTTCTGCTGCAGGAATTGGAGGGCCTTCTCCTTGTATTTCGCCGTTTCCTCGACGATATTCAAGGAGCGGAGTTGTTTTAAAATCGCCCGGAGGATGTACTGGCTGATCTCGGGATCTATGTCCAGGAGCGAGAGGAATCGTTCCTTGGAAAGGCAGAGGCATTCGCTCTCCTCAACCGCAACAATCCCGGTGGCGCTCGGCTGATCGTAGAGGAGGTTAAAGTCGCCGAAATGGTGTGCGGGAAGCAGATAGGAGATATGCGTATGGCGATTCATCTGGTCCTTGACATACACCTCCAGTCGTCCCTTGGACACGATATAGAGATTCACTATCCGCTCCCCCTGGCCGATCACCACCTCCCGCGCCTTGAAGGTGGCCGTTGTAAATTGTTCCGCCAGAGAGGGGAGGAGGTGGGGGGGTAATCCCCTGAATAACTCGGTCTTGCCGAGCAGATCGATAATCCGTTTGCTTTCCATGACCCTATCTTGTCAGGAATTCCAGTTTTGAATCTTTATGCAAAAGGCTTGGCAGACATCTCTGTCCGCGATGATGCACTATCAAAATCGGAATTACCGCTTCCTCATACCTTCAGGGACACCATCACCCTAAAGGCCCGTTAACCGCCTTTGCGGCAGGCCCTGTCTCGGTTCTCCGGACACTCATCATATCCCGAAACAGGGAAATACTCAAATGATGACTTCTTGACTCTTCGGCCATAACATAGGATACTTCTCAAGGTGCTCGAGCAAAAACCCTGTTTTTTTGTCCACACAGAAGGAGGGAACCATGTTCATCGTGCTTGTGTCTGCACATGTAAAACCGGAATTCGTGGAGGACTTCCTCAAGGCAACCACAGAAAACGCCAGAAACAGCGTTCAGGAACCAGGCATAGCACGCTTTGACGTGATTCAGCAACAGGATGATCGCACCCGGTTTGTTCTGGTTGAGGTGTATCGCAGCATAGAGGACACGGCACGTCATAAGGAAACCCACCACTACAAAAAATGGCATGATACTGTGGAGGTGATGATGGCGGAACCACGCAGCAGCCTCAAATATACCAGTATATTCCCTGATGATGAAGGATGGGATTGACGACCGTGCGCTTTTCCTTTGCCACCGCCCATCACATCATATTCGGTACCGGAACCCTCTCCGACATCGCGCCCGTCGCCAAGGGAATGGGAAGGCGGGTGTTCGTGGTTACCGGCAGCACCCCGTCACGTGCCACACTCCTTTTGAATGCCTTGAGTATGGAAGGGCTCGCCTGTTTCAGCTTTTCCACTCACGCGGAGCCCGCACTGGATGATATCCGGCAGGGGGTTGACCACGCACACCAGGAAAAGTGCGACCTGATCATCGGGTTCGGGGGCGGGAGTGCCATCGATACGGCAAAGGCCATTGCAGCCATCCTGAGCAACGGCGGCGATCCCCTGGATTACCTGGAAATAATCGGGAGGGGACTTCCGCTTTCACGCCCGTCCACCCCCTGGATCGCCATACCGACCACGGCGGGAAGCGGTGCGGAGGTGACAAGCAACGCGGTCATTTCCTCCCCCGACCATCGGGTAAAGGTAAGCCTTCGCAGCCCCTTGATGCATGCGAAGGTAGTGCTTGTCGATCCTGCCCTCACCTTTACCCTCCCCCCCTCACTCACTGCAAGCACCGGGCTGGATGCGCTGACCCAGCTCATTGAACCGTATGTTTCAATCAGGGCGAACCCGCTGACCGACGCACTTTGCAGGGAGGGCATCCCGCGGGCTGCCCGATCCGTGAAGCGTGCCTATGAACATGGCAATGATGCTCAGGCCCGTGAGGATATGTCCCTGGCCGCCCTCCTTGGGGGGCTGGCGCTTTCCAATGCCAAGCTCGGCGCAGTTCATGGGATTGCGGGCCCCTTGGGGGGCATGGTGCCATCATCCCACGGCAGTATATGCGCGCGTCTGCTCGCCCCGGTTATGGAGGCGAATATTGCGGCGCTCAATGAAAGGCTCCCCGAATCGACGGCGCTCACACGATATGAAGAGATTGCCCGGATTTTCACCGGAAATGTAAAGGCCTCGGCAATGGAGGGTGTCGCCTGGGCCCAGGATCTGTGCGAGACCTTCAGGGTGCCTTCCCTTTCCTCCTTCGGCCTGAAACGGGATGACTTCACTCTACTTATCGAGAAGGCGCAGCAGTCGAGCAGCATGCAGGGGAATCCCGTTACCCTTACCGCCCGGGAGATTGAGAACATACTCCGGAAGGCATTTTAGTTAAAGGAGAACGGCATGGAACGGCAAAGGGCATTGGCCCTGATTACCGAGACGGTGAAGACAAAAAACCTGGTGAAACATCTCCTGGCCACAGAGGCCGTTATGCAGGCCCTTTCCAGGCATTTCGGTGAGGATCAGGCAGTGTGGGGCCTTGCCGGGCTCGTTCATGATATCGATTATGACCTGACCAAGAACAATTTCCCACAGCATGGGAAACTGGGGGCAGAGCTGCTCGCCCGGGAAGGAATGGTGAACGAGGATATACTCCATGCGGTCAGGGCGCATTCAGGGCAGGAACAGCCCGCCTCCCTTATGGCTTGGGCGCTCTATTGCACGGATCCCCTCACCGGATTCCTGGTGGCATGCGCACTGATCACCCCCTCCAAGAAGATAGGAGAGATCGACGTCCAATTCGCCCTGAACCGCTTCAAGGAAAAGCGATTCGCAGCAGGCGCGAATCGTGACATGATCGAATCCTGCACGCAGATCGGGCTCAGCCTGGAGGAATTCATTGCCATAGGATTGGAGGCAATGCAGGGAATTGCGAATAATCTGGGACTATGATAATGATAATGAAATAATTTCTTTACTTCTGTTATAGTATCACGTACGACTTTTATTTTTTATATTTTTTTTGTATTATAGTAAATAGCATCCTTTCAATGCTTTTTCTCATTTTTTTACGGCACTATTCGAAGAACCAATCAGAAAGGCCAGTTTTTCATTTAAATATATTTTTTAACTTTTTATTTTATCACTTGGTAAACAGCATGTATACATCCGTCTACGCTGCCATTCTCGCCGGAGGTCACGGTACTCGGTTCTGGCCGCGAAGCCGCAAGCGAAATCCGAAACAGCTCCTCGATATCATCGGATCGGAATCGATGATCCGTCTGACCCTTGCACGCATCGAGCCATACATTCCCCTGGACAACCTCTTCATCATTACCAGCCGTGACCTGGCCCCCCTGATCAGCGACCATCTTCCTCAGCTCAAACCGGGCAATATCCTCGCCGAACCGTGCGGACGCAACACCGCCCCTGCCCTCTCCCTGGCTGCCGCACATTTGCTGGTTCAGGACCCTGATTCCGTTATGGTGGTTCTCACTGCCGACCATCTGATCCAAAAAAAGTCATCGTTTCTCAACCTCCTTAACAAGGGGGTGGAACTGGCCCGAAACAGTGATCATCTCATTACCCTGGGGATAACCCCTGCCTTTCCGGAAACCGGATACGGGTATATACAAATGGGTGAATGCATTGACAATGAGCACCTCTGTTACCGGGTGAAGCGATACGTGGAGAAACCCGACCGGAAAACCGCACAGGCATATCTCAAGGACGGCGGGTATCTCTGGAACAGCGGCATGTTCATCTGGAGAACCCAGGCATTCTGGAACGCCCTCGAAAAATTCCTGCCCGCCATGCACTCCCAGTTCTGCCTGATCAAGGATTCCCTCGAAGGAGAAGGGTATGACGAAACTCTTCGCCGGGTATATGAGACCGTGGAATCCATTTCCGTGGACTACGGAATCATGGAAAAATCCGACCGGGTGCTGGTGATACGGGCGGATATCGGCTGGAATGATGTGGGCTCCTGGACCGCACTTGAACAAATCCTGGAAAAGGGGGAAAATGGCAATATTATCGTAGGGCATCACCTTGGCATCGATTCCCAGAACATCATTGCATATTCCCATAAAAAGCTTTTGGCCACTATCGGCATCAAGGACCTGATCATTGTCGACACCGACGATGCGCTTCTCGTGTGCCACAAGGATCGGGCCCAAGACATAAAAAATCTTGTAAGCCTCCTTGAACAAAAAGGTATGGAGGAATATCTCTGATTACCGGTTTATACATGTTCCGGTTGCGGATTATCCCTGAATACACGGATCTGACGCGGCTTCCTTGAATGTTGAAGGCCGGATCGGGCAGGGATCGCTGATGACAACACGAATCGATTGCACCATTTGTTTCTCCATGTATCTTCAACCAGACAGCATCTTCTAAGTTTATATACAATTTTTCCCAAAATTTTACAGGGGTTAGCGAGGTGATGCATGTACAGTAGAACGGGGTGTCTTATCTGTAGCAATAAGCTCATCTACTTGAGCAATTCCGAGGGATTGGTCTGTTACTACTGCAACGAGATCTTTGACAACAATGTGAAGTGCACGAGCGGACACTTCGTCTGCGAAAAATGTCAGGGGCTTTCGGCAAACGATCTCATCGAAACCTACTGCATCAAGAGTAAACTGGAAGATCCCTTTGAATTGGCGACAATCCTGATGAGAAATCCTAAATTCAAGATACACGGACCGGAGCATCATTTCCTGGTACCGGCGGTGCTGCTTGCCGCCTTTTACAATGCGAAAAGGTCATATGAGGATAAGGAAAGCAGCATACAACTGGCCAGAAAAAGGGTGGAAAAGCTTTCCGGGGAGCCCTGCAGTTCCCATGGAAATTGCGGTGCTGCAGTAGGGACCGGCATCTTTATCAGCCTTATCACCAATGCAACAACATTGTCCAAATGCGAATGCAAGTTGAGTAATCTGATGACCTCGAAGTCCTCATACTACATAGGGATCTATGGCGGCCCACGATGCTGCAAGAGAAATACCTTTCTCTCCATAAAGGAGGCAACGAATTTCCTGGAAGAGATATTCGGCACGAAGATGAACATCTCGGCTGACCCTGTGTGTGAATTCTCCTCATCCAACGGGGAATGCAAAGGGAATGAATGCCCCTTTTTCGGTAAAGAGCTGCTCAACACCGGAACCTCTGACATATGTGCGCACGAGTAAGGGTTCCTCCATATCATGGTCAGGTATTCAAGCAAGGACTGGCATTCAACAAGGCATCCATCCCTCGTGCAGGAGCCGTGATGATTGGGAATGAAGAATGTCAAATGAAGAATGAAGAATGTCCAATTTCGAATGTCGAATGTCGAATGTCGAAGGATTGGGACAAGGACAGAGAAAAGCGAATGTCGAATGCTCAAGAATGTCGAATTTCGAATGTCGAAGGATTAAGACAAGGACAAAAAAAGCGAATGTCGAATGCTCAAGAATGTCGAAGGATGAGGACAAGGGCAAAGAAAACGAAGGTCGAATGCTGAATAGTACCGGAGGAAACACAGGCGATGGGATCTGACACACTCAGGGAATCACTGGAAGCACTGCACAATGAACTTGAATCGATTGAATCCGTGGATGAGGAAGGGCGGGAACTCCTCCGCGTTCTGGGGGATGACATACAAAAACTGCTTGACAAAACGGGGGGAGAGGAATCACGCCAACGCACATCTTTTGCTGAAAGATTGACACAGGGGATCGATTATTTCGAGGGGTCCCATCCGACCCTTGCATTGACCATGAAAAAGGTGATTGAGACCCTGAGCAATATGGGGATCTGATTCCCCTTCCCTCCCCTTACGTCCCTGCCCTATCTTCTTGTTGAAAAACTACCGATTCTCGGTCCGGGGAAAGGACTGCCTCCAGGTGATCCCCTTCCGCGAATCTCCCCTCCAGGATGGCCATGGCCAGAGGGTCCTGTACATAATGCTGGATGGCCCTCTTCAGGGGACGCGCACCATAGGTCGGGTTATATCCCTTTGCTGCAAGGAAATCCTTCACCTCCTGGGAGAGGGCGAGCTGGATCTTCCTGTCAGCAAGAATCTTGGTGAGCCTTCTCATCTGTATTTCCACAATCTGCTCGATCTGCTCCCTGCCGAGACTGTGGAATATGATGGTCTCGTCGATCCTGTTCAGGAACTCGGGCTTGAAGTGCGCCCTCAGCGCATCGAGCACCCTGCGCTTCATCTCATCGTATTCCTTCTCACCCAACTCCTGGATCCACTGGCTCCCGATGTTGGAGGTCATGATGATGAGACTGTTTCTGAAGTCCACCGTCCTTCCCTGCCCGTCGGTGAGGCGTCCGTCATCCAGGATCTGGAGCATGACGTTGAACACGTCAGGATGCGCCTTTTCGATCTCATCAAAGAGGATGACACAATACGGTCTGCGGCGGACCACCTCGGTGAGCTGTCCCCCTTCCTCGAAGCCCACGTATCCGGGGGGTGCGCCGATCAGGCGGGAGACGGTGTGTTTCTCCATGTATTCCGACATGTCGATTCTGACCATTGCCTGGTCGTCATCGAACAGGAATGCGGCCAGGGCCCGGGCGAGCTCCGTCTTGCCCACCCCGGTGGGTCCCATGAAAATGAAGGAACCGAGCGGCCTGTTGGGGTCCTGGAGCCCTGCCCTCGCCCGCCGTATGGAATTGGCCACCATATGTATGGCCTCGTCCTGGCCGACCACCCTTTCCCTGAGGCGGTCTTCCATCTTGATGAGCTTCTCCCTTTCGCCCTCCATGAGGCGGGTCACCGGTATGCCGGTCCACTTGGATACCACCTCGGCGATGTCCTCCTCGTCCACCTCCTCCTTAAGCATACGTGTGTCCTTCTGGATCTCGCCGAGCTTCGCATTCGCCCCTTCCAGTTCCTTGTTCAGGGTGGCCAGGGTGCCATAGCGAAGCTCCGCGGCCTTACCCAGGTCCCCTGCCCTTTCGGCCCGTTCGGCATCGATCTTGATCTGCTCGATCCTTTCCTTGATGGAGCGGATCTTGGTGATGATCTCCTTCTCCGCATGCCAATGCGCCTGCATGGCATCCTGTTCTTCCTTCAGATCCGCAAGCTCCTTTTCCAGCTTTGCAAGGCGTTCCTTGGATGCGGGGTCCTTCTCCTTTTTCAGGGCCTGCCGCTCGATCTCGAGCTGGATACAGCGCCGCTTGATGATGTCGATCTCGTTGGGCATGCTGTCGATCTCTATCCTCAACCGCGATGCGGACTCATCGATGAGGTCAACCGCCTTATCGGGCAAAAAACGGTCCGTGATATACCGATGAGAGAGGGTGGCAGCGGCCACGATGGCTGCATCCGTGATCCTCACCCCGTGGTGGACCTCATAGCGCTCCTTGAGCCCCCTGAGAATGGCGATGGTGTCCTCAACCGAAGGCTCCCCCACATACACCGGCTGGAAGCGTCGCTCCAGGGCGGCATCCTTCTCGATATATTTCCGGTATTCATCCAGGGTGGTGGCACCCACACAGCGGAGATCGCCCCGGGCAAGTGCGGGTTTGAGCATATTCGATGCATCGATCGCCCCCTCCGCACGCCCTGCCCCTACCAGGGTGTGTATCTCGTCGATGAACAGGACGATCTGCCCCTCGGAGGCCTCCACCTCTTTGAGAAACGCCTTGAGCCGGTCCTCGAACTCACCCCTGAACTTGGCGCCTGCGATCATGGCGCCCATGTCCATGGCCACGATGCGTTTATCCTTGAGCGTCTCCGGAACGTCGCCGGCTATGATTCGCTGGGCAAGCCCCTCCACGATCGCGGTCTTTCCCACCCCCGGGTCGCCGATGAGCACGGGGTTGTTCTTGGTGCGCCGCGAAAGGACCTGCATGATGCGCCGGATCTCGTCATCCCTTCCAATAACCGGGTCCAGCTTCCCCCTGCGGGCAAGATCCGTAAGATCCCTTGAGTAGCGGGCAATGGCCTGGTATTTGTCCTCCGGGTTCTGGTCGGTGATGCGCTGCTGCCCCCGGATGCCCACCAAGGCGGACATGATCCTGTCCCTGTCCGCACCCATTTCCTGCAGGATACGGGCGGCGGCGCCCCCCTTTTCCTCGGAGATGGCAATGAGCAGATGTTCCGCACTGACATACTCATCCCTAAGACCCTGGGCCTCGGAGAAGGCCTGATCCAGCACCTTCTTCAGCCTCGGGGAGATGTAGGTCTGTTCGGTTGCCCCATGGACCTTGGGAATACGATCGAGCTCCCGATTCAGCCGCTCCAGGAGAATTCGCTGGTCTATGCCGAGTTTTTGGAGGATGGGCAGGGTCACCCCTTCACTCTGCTCGGCCATGGCACGCAGCAGGTGCTCCGGCTCCATGGCCTGGTGGTTCATTCCGTCCGCTATGGCCTGTGCCTCCTGAATGACCTCCTGCGCCTTGATGGTGAATCGATCAAATCTCATGGTATAGGTTTCTCCTTATCTCCGGATCTGATTCCTTCATACCGGACCTCCGCTATATGCATATGTAGTATTATATAAGATTGGAATCCATTGAGGTCAAAAGGACATAGAGACAATCGGATCAGCAATACCCCTTTTCCCGTATCAGGGAATCCACGAGAACGCGCACCTCTTCCTGCACCTCATCCAAAGGTCTCTGACTGTCAATGAATCGAATGTTGGGCCCTTTGAATGACCGAAAGATCTCATCCACCTTGCGGAGAAAGGATTCCTTTTCGTAGCCGTCCGTGCCCTTCTGCCTCTTCGCCCTGATCCGTGCAAGCCCCTCTTCGACGGGGATGAGAAAGATAAGAACGAGGGCCGGCCGGGGGGCGAAGGATTCGTTCCGTTTCCTGATCATCTCCACATCAAGGCCAAGGGCGCCCTGGTACGCCATGGTTGAATAGTAATAACGGTCTATCAGTATGATGTCTCCGCTCGAGAGGGCAGGCTCAATGTTCTCCCTGACATCCTCCATCCGGTCCCGGATGAAGAGTTCGAGTTCGTCTTCCGGTGTTCCCCTGGGAGCCATGCCGGAGAGGATTTCGCGAATCATACTCCCGTGCTGCCCCTTGGTCGGCTCCCGGAGAAGTCTCACCGGAATTCCGCGCGATGCAAGGTACCCAAGGGTCATCTCGGCCTGGGTGCTTTTCCCCGCACCATCGATGCCTTCAAAGTCTATCAGCAATCCACGGTCCATTGAATGGCTTCCCTCCTGATCAACTTTTTTAATTATAATTTATTGTTTTTTATGCTACTATCTGCCTAATCTTAATGTATTAGTTTATATAATTACAAAAAATATGTTGTAAATTAGATAGAATTATGAAAACGGCAGGGATACCAATGCGCGATCAGGATGAAACCAGACCTCGGTCAAGGCTTCCGGACATATTATATCAGCGGCTGATGAGTTTACAACCCTTGTAACACCGTCATCACCACGTTCGAACAGATCCATGCCCTTCCAGCCGATTTTGAGCGATAACAACCGTTCAATACATCCCTTCTTAACCTCTCTTACCCTCCTCCTTACCGGCAATTCCAATTTTGATATTGCATCTCAGCATTTTGGGGGCAGGCATATTTGCGGAGCGATATTGAATTCTTTGCACCGGTTGGTGTACAATTATTTCTCGGCAGTATAAACACCCATTTTTACCTCATCAATAGGAGCGGCCATGAAAAGATCAGTATCTATCATCATGATAGTAATTTTCTTTGTATCCGTCTGTCTGTTCAGCCTCCCACGCTCTGTCCGGGCTGCCGAAAGGCCGCTGAAGAGCGTCTTCGTCGACACCATGTTCGGTCTCGCCACAGGCACGGTCATCGCTGCAGCGGTTACCGTTGCCGACGGAGATGCCCATGGCGACGACTGGGGGAGAAACCTGGGCATCGGCGCCACCATAGGGGCGTTTGTGGGCGCAGCGTTCGGTATCGCAACGGAAACCCAATCATTGCTTTATCTTGACGGTGACCGGTTGAGCTGCCATCTCCCGCTGCCCCGTATGCGCTCGTTTTCAGGCCAGGAAAACGCGGTGACATTCGAATTGTTCAGGTGGCGCTATTAATAAGGGCTGCCAGCACCCTGACGCAACAGAATACATGCTGTACTGATCGCAGGATAAGGGAAAACGGTGAAAAGCCGTTGCGGACCCGCCGCTGTATCCGGGGACGAATGCCGCACCAATGCCACTGTCATAATGACGGGAAGGCGCGGTAAGTAGAGAGATCCGGGAGCCAGAAGACCTGCCTGCATTGACATACACTGGGAAAAGACCTTCGCGGAGAGAGGTCACGTGTAACCATGTATGCTGAGGATGGAAAACGGCATCCCCGGGCCCACAATGGGTCCGGGGATTTTTTTTGCCGTATGCGCGGACCGGAATGCTGTTGTTGACCGCATGAATCCCGGATTCGCTTCTCAGCAAAAAGAGGAGGTTGTTGCATCAAATGAAACCCATAAGGATTGCCATAGCCATTGTAATGATAACCCTGCTGTGCTGTTTTGTTTGCTTACCCATTGTGAATGCCCAAGAAGGGATCGGTATGGGGGACGTCGACCCCGTGCTCGAAGAGGAGAATGAGGGAGGGATAAAGAAGATCACCCTTCCGGAGGTGGTGGTGACCGCGACCCGCATGGAGACCCCCGCCCGGGAGATAGCAAGCTCATACAGCGTTGTCTCCGGCGAGGATATGGATACGGCGCAGTCGCGAGCAGTGATTGAGGCACTGCGGGACATACCGGGGCTGGACCCCGTCCAGGTGGGAGGGCTAGGGGGAAACAGCAATATCAAGATACGGGGGGCGGAGACACGTCACACCCTGGTGCTCATAGACGGGGTGGAGGTGAATGATCCCATCTCAATCGATCGGTCCTCCAATTTCTCGGGCCTCCTCATCGACAATATCGATCGTATCGAGGTCCTGAGAGGGCCGCAGAGCGCACTGTACGGATCGGATGCCATCGGCGGGGTGATCAACATCATCACCCAAAAGGGAGAGGGGGATCCCAAGGTCTCCCTTTCGAATGAGATGGGTTCCTTCGACTCCTACAGGGGTGCATTGAGGATCAGCAGGGGCACCGATCTCATGAACTACTCGATCGGCCTCTCCCGGTACTATACGGACGGGATCTCCGCCGCAGCCAAGGAATACGGGAACACGGAAAGGGATGGATACGAGAATACCACGGCATCCGCCCGCCTGGGCCTTACCCCTACGCAGGAATTCGGCGTGGACCTCATGGTCAGGCACATCGATGCGGAGGGTGACATGGATAATTCCGGCGGGACAGATGGCGACGATATAAACTATGTGTTTACCACGCACCAGTCGTTTTTGAAGATAGAACCGCGTCTGTCGCTCTTCGACATGCGATGGAACCAAAAACTCGGCTTCTCCTATGCAAAGCACCAAAGGCACTATTCGAACGGCACTGACCCGAACCACCCTGCGGACCTCTCCCAAAACTCCTATGAAAGCGACATGGTTTCCTTCAACTGGCAGCACGATATCGAGATTCACCCAAGCCATACCCTGACCATCGGATTGCTGGAATACGAAGAGGAAAGGGGGCAATACCAGGAGTATTCCGAAAGCATATGGGGGCCATATGCCGATTCGAAGGATGATCTGACAGCACGCACCGTAGGCTGCTTCCTCCAGGACCACATCACCCTGGATGACCGTTTCGTTGCCACCTTAGGCGTGCGCGTCGATGACTACAAATCCTTCGGTACCGAGGAGACCTATCGGATTGCCTCCGCGTATAGGGTCAATACGATGGGAACAAGGCTCAAGGCATCCTACGGCACCGGTTTCAAGGCCCCATCCCTGTACCAGCTCTATTCCCCACTATACGGGAGCCCTGCCCTCGAGCCGGAGAAAAGCTACGGATGGGATTGCGGCATCGAGCAGGGGGTATGGAATGACAAGGTAGTCACAGGCATCACCTTCTTCCGCAACAGGTTCAGGGAGATGATCACCTTCGACTGGGATACATGGAAGTATGAAAATATCCAAAAGGCAAGATCCCAGGGGATCGAATGCATGCTATCAGCCCGGCCTGCGGATGACCTTACCCTGAAGGGGAGCTACACCTATACCGACACAGAGGACCTCTCCACCGGTGAATCATTTCTCCATAGGGCGAGAAACCGCTTCTCCCTGGGGGCCGACTATGCACTGGCGGAAAAGGGCACCGCACACCTTGAGGTCCGATATGTGGGTAGGCGCTACGATAACGATTATTCAACCTCGCCCGCCACCAGGATCATCCTCAGAGAGTATGTTCTGGTAAACCTTTCCGCCTCCTATTCGGTGACCGAGTCGTTCCAGGTCTTCGGCAGGGTGGACAACCTCCTCGACGAGCGCTACGAAGAGGTAAAGGGATACGGCACACCCGGCATCAACGGGTTCGCCGGTTTCAGGTTCCTGTTATGAGACCTGTTTTGAGAAGGGCATACCTTGTCATCCTTCTCCTCGTCCTCCTCGCTGCGATAGGGATCATGATAAGGACAGGGAGTCACCACACGGCTCCCGGCACACGGGAATGCCAGAAGGACGGTGAATGGATAGATGCGGAGGCAAAGGCCCACCCGGCGATGAACTATTCGCGCGTCATCTCCCTTGCCCCGAGCATCACCGAGGTGCTCTTTGCCCTGGAATTGGGGGATCGGGTGAAGGGGGTCACCACCTTTTGCGATTTTCCCCCGGAGGCGCAAACAAAGGAGAAGGTGGGCGGCTACTACGACACCTCCTACGAGGCCATTCTATCCCTGCAGCCCGACCTGGTCATCGTGCTCACCGAGCACGAGAAACAGAGGAAATCCCTCACGGAAATGGGTATCCCTCTGCTGGTGGTGGACCAGCGGGATACCAGGGGAATCCTGGACTCGATCCTGACCATCGGAAGGATGTTCGGCATAGAGGAGAAGGCATGCGCCCTTGTCTCTGCAATCACCACTAAAATGGGCAGGATAGGGAAACGAATCCGGGGGCTTCCCCGGCCCAGGGTGATGGTATGCATCGGCAGGACCATTGGTACGGGGATGCTGGAGGATGTGTTTATATGCGGCAGGAAGGGATTCTACCATGAGATGCTCACCCTGGCGGGGGGTGTCAATGTATACGACGGCCCGTCCCTCCAGTATCCGTCCGTGACCGGTGAGGGGATCACCCGAATGAACCCTGAGGTCATCATCGAGATCATCCCCGATCTCGTCGACCAGGGATGGAATGAAGAGAAGGTGAAGAGCGAATGGCACCAGTTGAAGGGGATTGACGCGGTGAAAAACAAACGGATCTACATCCTGGGCGACGACCACGTGGCAACACCGGGGCCGCGCTTCATCCTGACCCTGGAGCAGATGGCCCGAGTGCTCCATCCAACGGTAGACTGGGATGAATGAAATGAACACGAACATTATCGAGGTGCAGGACCTCTCCATGGTGCTCGGCAGGACCGAGATCCTGAAAAGGGTCTCCTTCACCGTGCACCAGGGCGAGCACCTCTCCGTCATCGGCCCCAATGGGTCGGGGAAGACCACGCTGATAAAGTGCCTGGACCGCATTCATCGAAACACCGGCGGGTGCATCCTTCTTGACCATATCCCCCTTCGTGCGTATACCCAGAAGGAGATTGCCCGGCGCATGGGATATGTGCCACAGACCGCAGGGGATACCTCCCTGTTCTCGGTGTATGAATTCGTGCTCATGGGCCGCTATCCATCCCTGAATCCCTTTTCTCCGTCCACAAGGGGAGACCGGGACGCGGTCTTCGATGCCCTCCGGTTGACGGGCACCCATGGCCTTGCGCATCGCATCGTGAGCACCCTGAGCGGTGGGGAGCGCCAGAAGGTATTCATCGCCGCTGCGCTCGCCCAGGGCCCCGGGATACTGCTCCTCGACGAGCCGACGACCTTCCTCGATCCCCGCCATCAGGATGATATCCAGGAGATGCTCGAACGCATCAACCGAGAGTCGGGGGTCACTATCGTCGCCGCCACACACGACATAAACAGCGCACTCAGGGCAAGCACCCGGATCATCGCCCTCAAGCAGGGAGAGGTGGTGTTTTGCGGATCGCCGGAGGAGTTGATGGAACAGGGGCTGCTCCATGCGATATACGACAAGCGCTTCATGTTCCTGAAACACCCCCGGACAGGCAAACCGATCGTCGTATGATCGAACTGCCCCAGGGTGGAAGGATGCGCAGGGATGCAGGACACCGCACATTACCCGGTGTATGGTACGTTAAACCATCGACTCCTGATCCGGCGGCCGCCGTGGGACGCAGGGTCCGACTGATCCGTCATGACTGATCAGCTTCGCTGCGATTATTGTTCGATGAAACGGAATTTATTTCGATGATGCAATCGATTGATGTCCATTCGATCCCCATCAAGGGCCGGAGGAGCCTCCTGCTCATTGCCGTTCTCGGGCTCCTTACCCTAGTCGTTCTGTCATTCACCCCCTTCATCGGGATGAAGCATATCCCGCCCGGGGTCCTTTTTCATTCCTCCCGCATACCGTGGGAATCCGAGATCCTCTGGCAGTTCCGAATTCCTCGTGTGCTGACGGCATTCCTGGCAGGGGCCGGGCTCGGCCTCAGCGGCATGGCCTTCCAGGCCATGTTCCGCAACCCCCTGGCCACCCCCTTTACGCTCGGTGTATCGAGCGGTGCGGCGTTCGGTGCCTCCGTGTATATGAGCTGCGGGATCACCTTCAGCATCCTCGGTATCTCAGGACTCACCCTTGCCGCATTCCTGGGGGCGCTCCTGGCCATCCTGATCGTATACGCCCTCTCAACGGCGCGCAGGGGATTCTCAACCGCCACCATGCTCCTTGCAGGGGTTGCCATGAGCTTCTTCTTTTCCAGCCTGATCATGTTCATCCAGTACCTGTGCGACTTCACCCATTCGTTCCGCATCCTGCGATGGCTGATGGGCGGCCTGGAGGTGATCGGGTTCGATCCGCTCCTCGCCATGTTCCCCTTTGTGTTGGTAGGCGGCGCCGTTATCCTTTTTCTCACCCATGAATTGAACCTCCTGACCGTGGGGGAGGAGATCGCCGCAAGCAGGGGCGTTGCACTCACCGCCGTCAAGAAGCTCATATTCTTCGGAACCTCCCTGATGGTGGGCGGGGTGGTTGCCATATGCGGCCCCATAGGGTTCGTGGGGATGATGACCCCTCACATCTGCCGGCTCATCATCGGTCCGAATCACCGGTACCTCACGCCGGCAACCCTTCTGTTCGGGGGGGTCTTCCTCACCTTGTGCGACACCCTGGCCCGGACCCTCATCGCCCCCGCGGAGATCCCGGTGGGGATCATCACCGCCCTGCTGGGCGGCCCCTTCTTTCTCTGGCTGCTGATCAGCTAAATCCGTGCATTTGACTACATCACAAAATGCTCCACATAAGAACTGTTCCCCCCTCGCTTGACAATCCTTTATCCTTACCTCATGATTTATCTGTAAAATTTTTAGAAAAGAATGGTGACGCATATGAGATCCTCTATAACGTCAAAATTTCAGACCACCATACCAAAGGAGGTCCGAGAAAGGCTGAAAATTTCTGTGAATGATACACTCGAGTGGAAGATCGAAAGGGGTACGGCGGTGGTAACACCTTTGAGAAAACCGTTCTTGAAATATAAAAACAGCGTAAAGGTCGGTGCAGGCGAAATAGCCAATGATATCAACAATGCACGAGAATCCCGGACAAAAAGGGGGGCACGCCATGACACACAAACAAAAAATGATTTTAGGGCTTTGTATTCTGTCTTTCTGCTGTTTTCTCTCCCCGGGATGCATGCAAAAAAGGGATTACAAACTGAGCGTCAATGTGTCCGCGGAAACGGCATGGGGAAAGGGGGCTGCGCGATTCGCCGAGCTCGTCCGTGAGCGATCCGACGGAAGGATCCGTATAAAGCCCTATTACAACATGGTGCTTGCCGCCGGGGACCAGATGAGGGAGATCCGTTTGCTCCAATCGGGCAGCATCGATTTTTCACTCAATTCGACCATCAATTACACCCCTTCCATTCCCGAGCTGAACGTGTTTTCCCTTCCCTTCCTTTTCCCCGATCACACAGCAGTGGACCGGGCGGTTTCCTCCGATGCCGGCGCCATGATGGAGGAAATCCTTGCACGGCACAACCTGGTGGTCCTGGGATGGGGGGAAAACGGATTCAGGGAATTGACCAACCGGCTGAAACCGGTCACATCCCCTGAAGATCTGAAGGGCATGAAGGTGCGGGTATGCTCCCCGATCTACATCGATATCTTTCAGGCATTGGATGCCAACCCCACGGCCATGGTGTGGGCGGAGGCATTGACCGCCTTTCGCAAAGGGGTAGTGGATGCGGAGGAAAACCCGGTGGTGGGGGTGATCCTGCCTTACGAGATTGCGGAATACCACAAGCATCTCACCCTGTGGCACTATTCCTATGACGCCCTTATCCTGAGCTGCAACAAGGACCTATGGGAGACCTTCACCCCTGATGATCGTGGGCTTTTGAAGGCATGCGCCCGGGAGGCAATGGCGTATCAAAAGGAGTTGGCGCGCTCGGGCCTGGATGACGCCCTTGCCTTCCTGGAGAAGGAAAAGGGGGTTACCATCACCCAGCTTTCAGACGCCCAGTTGGAGGCATTCCGACAGGAGACCAGGCCCGTATTCCAGAAATACGCGGAAACGATCGGCCGGGACCTGGTAAGGGTATTCGAGGATTCCATCCGGAGACCTTGAGCAGATATCCATGAAACGCATACCCGCCATTGCCGGTCATCTGGAAGAGATCCTGTGCGCCGCCATATTGCTCGCCATGGCCGTCATTACCGGCGCGAATATCATCACCCGCTGCATCCCCGGGCTCTCCTTTGCCGCCTCAGAGGAACTGGTGGTCAACCTCTTCGTATGGCTCACCATGCTCGGCGCCGTGGTGGCGGTGAAACAGGGGGCGCACATCTCCATTACCTTTGTCCAGCGCAGGGTATCGGAGCAGTATAGGCGGCTGTTCCTGCTCCTCCAATGGGGCGCGGTCTGCACGGTGTTTGTGCTCCTTGCCTACTACGGCTGTCTTGAAACCTGGGCCGAATACCGGATCAGGATGATGACCTATTCGTTGGGCTGGCCTTTGTGGTTTTTCACGCTTGCGATCCCGGTCGGCGGGCTGCTCGTTGTGATCCGCTTCACCCAGCTCACCATCCGGGAATGGCGGGCATATCGGTGATGTCACCCGGCCTCTGGCTCTATATCTCCTTTGTGCTGCTCCTTGCCTGCGGTGTCCCTGTCGCGGTCTGCCTGGGGTTGTCCGGGATCGTGATCATCGCTGCGTCCGGCCTCGGCATCCAGGCGCTGCCCACCATCGTGTTTGCGAGTATCGCCAAGCCATCCCTGGTGGCCATCCCCCTTTTCATCCTTGCGGGGGTGATTTTCTACCGGATCGGCATTGCCGAGCGCCTGATCCATCTGGTAAAGCTTCTGGTGGGGCCCATCCCCGGAGGCCTGGCCATCGTCGCCGTGATATCCGCACTCATTATGGGGGCCAACACCGGCTCCGGACCTGCAGAGACCGCGGCCCTTGGGTCCGTGCTCATTCCCGGGCTGACCGAGGCAGGCTACCCCAAAAGGTTCGTCACCGCCCTGGTCGCCACATCGAGTGGCCTGGCCATCATCATCCCGCCCAGCATCGGATTCATCATCTATGGGGCAATCACCGGCACCTCGATTGCCAAGCTCTTCATCGCCGGGATCATCCCCGGCATCCTATTGATAGCGTTTCTGGCGGTACCCGCAATCGGCATGGTCTATCTC
>JBLIRN010000004.1:0-105539 GCA_049472315.1 bacterium | reverse complement strand
GAAATGTCATATGCATAGATGGTGGTCTCGGCGTCTTCACCCATTACACCTTCACTCGTAACTACAAAAAGCACATCGTCTTTCATGGCTAAAGGATACGCATCACTCAGGCTGGAGTAATAGTCATCGTCAATGTCAATGATAACCAGCTCGTTGATAAGCTCGGGATCATCCTTATCGGATATATCCACGAAATAGATTGTCCCTTTGGCAGCACCGATTACGGCCAGATCATCTTGAATGACGATTCCAAGAGGGATTGGGGCAATGCCGGATGCCGAACCCCCGTTGTAAAGGGCAATATGGGAAACATAGTCATAGTCGTCGGATCCGGATGCCTCAAAAATCGCCAATCCGGCTTCACCCGCAATCCCGCCGGTGCCGGTGCCTGTGGTCATGTTCTGATACAATACGTAGATGTAGTCCCCGTCCGCCACTGAATAAGCCAAGTGGAGCTCGGCAGGAAGATAGGCTGAACCGGACGTCAGATACGGCAAATAGTTTGAGGGATAGGGATAATATCCCGTGGAAGAGCCTCCGTAATATACGCCCCTATTAATATTACTGTAGATCGGGGGTGATACATAATATCCTGATTGAGAATATGGGTTTTGCATATATGGGGGATACCACGATTGGCATTGTGACAGGGAACTAAAGACCAATAGACAAAGACTCAGTGTAAAGGCCAAGAGAACAAATTTGAAAACCTTTTTCATCGCCTAACCTCCCTCTTACGCATTTAGACTTGGGGAGAATCCTGCAATTTATCTTGCATTTTTTGTTCCCTTTGAACCACCTGCCTTTCTCTATCTCCTTTTGATGAATTGGGCACAAAAATAAATATATGATATAAATTGACGAAAAATATTTTACTTAGTTATGCAGGGGTTTTCCTAAGGTATGCATGTAAGAAATAGGGATTTAGACAAGACTATGGATGGCAATGATGTGGTAGACCGCCTTTTGATTTTTCCTGTCATATGGCATCCGCTCCTGGCTGACGGGGCCTTGATGATATACTGCGCAAGGGCTTCTCATAGTTGCTTGAATGGAAGGTTGTGTAACCGTACCAAGGAATTGACCTGCAAAAACTCTGGATCTTTGTGGACAAGATAGGCATCCATGAACCTCGCGGTTGAGATTATCCAACTATCAGCCACCGAAAGGGAATATGAAGCCTTTATCTCTGCAGCCAATTGAAGGATTTCTTCATTAAGGTCAATTCGCTCTATGGGCAATGTAAAAAGATAGGCGTAAATCTCCCTCCCCTTTTCCCGACCACGATTTCTCCAGATCCGATAATAACATTCCATGTATGACATGAATGACACAATAATACGATTAGCCTTAATCCTCAGAATTTTTTCGACGTCATCCGCACCAGGTTCATCATTCCATAGGGTCAACAGGGCAGAAGTATCCAGGGCAAAGATATTATTTTTTGTCTCGCTCATCTTCTTCCCTACGTTCTTCCTTTCTTTCAGCTATGAGTCGAGTAGTAGGATAAGATCCTTTGCCACGACCTCGAAATACGGCAACCGGGTCTTCCACTATAGGAATAACGGTGATAAGGCCGTTTTCTACGATCCATTCCAACTGTGAATTTGGCTTGATGTTAAATTCTTTACGAATAGCTGCCGGTATTGAAACCTGTGCCTTTGAGGAAACCTTTGTTCTCATGTCATAGTCCTTTTTTGCTTTACATTTTTAACATTCACTTTGTAAATATACAGTACTACATTACATTCTCCCTGTCAAGAAAACCGGTTCGCAGGGTGTCCTAAAACATCTTAGAAAGTTAAAAGGGTATATGTTCGATATATCGGTCTGTGCCCGAACAGGATGCTTGGCTTCAGTCATATGAGTACGCAGTGGTTCGTTTATAAGGACGGATTCCCCCCTTCGGAGGGACGGGGCTCGCGATGCACGAACATTTTCCCCTCATAGTTGCGGAAGGTGATCCGATCATCGTCCTGTGAGACGATGTAGTCCGGCAGAAGCGGCACCTTTCCCCCTCCCCCTGGCAGGTCGATCACGAAGTGGGGTATGGCAAGCCCCGATACCCTTCCCCTGAGATGCTCCATGATTGTCACCCCGGTCCATACGCTGGTCCTGAAATGTTCGGTGCCCACAACCGGATCGCATTGGAACAGGTAGTACGGCCTGACCTTGATCCGAAGCAATGCCCGATTCAGTTCTTCAATGATGCGGGCACGGTCATTGACCCCTCGCAGGAGGACGGTTTGATTGCTCACCGGTATTCCCCTTCGCAGCAACAGGTCACATGCATGCGCGGACTCCCCGGTGACCTCACGGGGGTGATTGAACTGTGTGTTCACCCAGAGGGGCCCGTTTTTTTCCAGGACATCCAGAAGGGAGGGGGTGATACGCTGGGGGAGCACCACCGGAATGCGTGTTCCTATGCGGATGATCTCAACGTGGGGTATCCCCCGGACCTGCTCGAGGATGTATGCAAGGAGGGGCAGGGGAAGGGTGAGGGGATCCCCGCCGGAGACAAGCACGTCCCTGATTTCGGGATGGCTGCGTAGGTAGGCTACGGCACGCGTAACCTCGGGTGCGGTCAGTGTCCCACCGGATCCGTCGTTCCATTTTCGTTTGCGCGTACAGTGCCGGCAGTATGCCGCGCATACGCTGGTGACCACAAACAATGCGCGGTCCGGGTACCGGTGGGTCAGCCCCTTCACCGGCGTGTTTTCATCCTCGCGCAAGGGGTCGGCAGAGGCGGCAGCGGCAGGGACGATCTCATGGATCGAGGGGAGGACCTGCCGGATGATCGGATCCTCGGGGTCGTCAGGGTCCGCAAGCGAGAGGTAGTAAGGTGTGACGGCCATGGGAAACCGGCCACAGACCTCCGTGAGGGCGGACCGTTTCTCTTGGCTCAGCCATGGGAGGGGTAGTTGCTCCACATCGGTGACCCTGTGGGAAAACTGCCATTCCCAATCGTCCCACTCCACCATGCTTCCTGCTCCATGCCTGGTGCGGGAGCGAGCGCTGTGTCGCGGCATAGAAATCCTGTCCTCCCCCGATGAGATTATCGTGACCGATCGCCGTATTGCCATTCCCTTGTTTTGACCTCCGTCGTTGCAAATCCCTTATTTCGATGTGCAGTATATCAGAATGTGATGGCCGGGTAAAAAATCATCGAAGGTGCAGTGGGGCACGATGTTCAATTCCCATCAATTTAGTGGGAAGGCACGGGACCGGCAATTCTATTCTTTGTATTGGATCGGCATCCTTGTCAGCGTATATGCTTTCGAAGCGGTCTTTTGTCGACTTCTATCTTCCCGTCCATGGGAGTAAACATGTCTCCCCGCGACTGCGAACCGACGATTAAAAACAAGAATTGCCGGGACGGCGGATTGACGCTTGCATCGGCCGGATGAAAGGGCATACAATACACCCATGAAGGTAGGGATGTACTACAGCAACAGCGACGTGCGGATCGAGGAGACGGAAATATCCGCTGCCGGCCCGGGTGAGCTGCTCGTAAAGGTCATGGCGAGCGGGATATGCGGGAGCGATCTGCTCGAATGGTACCGCCTGGACAGGGTTCCCCTGGTGCTCGGACACGAGATCGCCGGGGAGGTCGTTGAGGTAGGGGAGGGGGAGAACCGGTTCTCAAGGGGTGACCGGGTCTGCGTTGCGCACCATGTCCCCTGCGGGAGGTGCCACTACTGCGTGGCCGGTCATCACACCGTGTGCAGGACCCTCCTTACCACCACCTTCGATCCGGGCGGTTTCAGCGAGTACGTCCGCGTTCCCCGGATCAATGTGGAGCGGGGCACATTCCTGCTCCCCAATGATGTGGGATTCGACGAGGCCACCTTTGTCGAGCCCCTCGCCTGTGTGTGGCGTGCCCACAGGATCATCGGGAACTATGCGGGGAAGACCTGCATGGTGGCGGGCAGCGGCATGGCCGGCCTTCTTCATGTCCAGGTCGCCCGGATGCTTGGCGCAGGCAGGATTATCGCCACGGATGTGAATGCATTTCGCATCGAGCAGGCACGCCGTTTCGGGGCGGATGTCACCTTTGTCGCAGACGATGACATCCCTGCACTGGTCAGGGAGGCGAACGAGGGGCGCGGTGCGGACGTGATCATCCTGTGCACCGGTGCCGCAGCCGCTGTGCGTCAGGCACTGCAAACCATCGATCGGGGCGGCACCATCATGTTTTTCGCCGTTACGGACAGGGGTGTGGAGATCTCCCTCCGCCCCAACGAGATCTTCTGGCGCACGGAGATCACCCTTACCAGCTCGTACGCGGGGGCACAGGAGGATTATGCGGCGGCCCTTGAATTGATCCATCTCAAAAAGGTGAGGGTGAGGGAGATGATCACCCATCGATTCTCCCTTGACAGAATCGGTGAGGCGTTCAGGGTGGTTGCGGAGGCGCATGACTCCCTCAAGGTGATTATTCGACCCCATCACATGGAGGATACCTGAGTGCCGCGGCCCTGCGGCGGAGGTCCGGGCAGATCCATTCTCGTTCGGTACCGGACGCCTTACGTTGTTGATTGAGGTGCGAGCGCCCTCTGGAGTGTATTGAGGAGCGCCGCCAGTTGATAGGGCTTCTGAAGGAAGCCGTATCCCTTACTGGATATTGTATCCCATTGGGACTTTTGTTCGGTATACCCGCTGCTCAGGAGGACCTGGAGCGCGGGATTGCGGGCCGCCAGTTGATCGGCAAGCTGGATGCCGGTGCCGTCGGGCAGCACCACATCGCTCAGGAGCAGATCGATCCGCGTTCCCTGCCTTTGGAAGACATTCAGCGCCTCCCGGACATTCGAGGCAGCAAAGACCTCATACCCGTTGATGTGAAGGGCCTTTTCGATGAATTCCCGGACCTCGTCTTCATCCTCTACCAGGAGAATCCCCTCCCTGTTGCCCCGGAGCTCGCAGGCTGATGCCTTGCTGTATGTTTTTCTGCAGGATTCTCCGGAAAAGGCGGGGAGATAGATGCTGAAGGTGGTTCCCTGCCCAGGTTCGCTGGAGACATTGATCCATCCATCGTGTTGTTTTACGATCCCGTAGACAATGGAAAGGCCCAGCCCGGTACCCTTCCCGTGTCCCTTTGTTGTAAAGAAGGGATCGAAGATATGCTGGATGGTCTCCTCGTTCATGCCTGTGCCGGTGTCCTGGACCGTAAGGTGCACGAATGCCCCGGGCTTGGAATCGGCCATGGACCTGCACTGATCATCATCCAGGGTGATGGAGCCGGTGGTGATGGTGAGGGTGCCGCCGGACGGCATGCTGTCCCTGGCGTTTGCAGCAAGATTCATAACCACCTGGCCCAGTTGGCCGGGATCACCCTTCACGCATGTGGGCCCTGGTGCCAGGCTGCTTACCAGATGGATATCCTCACCGATGAGACGCCTCAGCAGCTTTTCCATGTCTCCCACAATTGTATTGACCTCGAACACCGTCGACTGCATGACTCCCTTTCGGCTCACGGTCAATAACTGTCTGGTGAGGGCGGAGCCGCGCTCAACCGCCTTTTTGATTGCCTCGATGTCATTGATAAGGGGGGTGCCGGGAGGGAGCCGCGTGGCGAGCAATTCGCTGTACCCAAGGATGACCATTAACAGGTTGTTGAAATCATGTGCGATGCCGCCTGCCAGTATCCCCACGGCCTCCATCTTTTTTGCCTGGAGAAGCTGCGTCTGAATGATCTCCTTTTCCTTCTCCGCCCTTTTTCGTTCGGTAATATCGCGCGTAACCCCCAGGATACCCGTTGCCCGGCCGTTCGAATCGTAGAGAAACCTCACCTTGTTCTCGGTCCATACGGTTGAACCGTCCTTGTAGATAAGCTCGAGCTCAAGCATCCTCGTCCTGAAGATATCCTTCCCAGGCAACTGCTCCAAGGCCATTTCCTCCGCCAGGGTACTCATGGCCAACTCCAGGGAGGAGGAGGAAAGGAGACGCTCCAGGCTCAGGGAAGAGACGTCCTTGAGCTGGTAGCCGAGAAGACGGGTGACCGATGGGCTGAGATAGGTAAAATGCATGTCCAGGTCCATGGTCCAGATGACGTCAATGACATTTTCCGCCAGGATCCGATAGCGTGCCTCGTTATCCTGCAGGGCCTTTTCGACGAGCCTTTTTTGAGTGACGTCGATCCCCACCCCGATGAAATACTCAAGCTCTCCGTTTTCCTTGAAAACCGGGTGGACGTTCCATTCTACAAACAGGGTCCTTCCATCATGGGCCGTGAGACAATATTCGAAAAAGACAGGCCCCTTGGGCGTCACTGTCCCTTCCGGATTCGTGTATATATTCAGACCGGGGGATTCCGATACGAATGTGGTCAGGTATGGGGTGCCGACCACCTCTTCGAGCGTATGTCCCAGCACCCTCAACAGGGAGTCGTTCATGAAGAGGGTCTTCCCCTCTGGATCTATGGCCACAAAAAAGGTGGGCGACGCCTGGACAAGGTTGATGATGAAATCATGCCCCGCATAGAGTGCACCCTTTGGAGATTTTCGAACTGCGGTTTCCTTGTTGAAGTCTATGATCTCTGCCACTCAGCCCCCCCGAGCATGCCTCAATACCTCTACAAGTCTAATCGGATTTTTCGGGATATGCCTTGGGCTGTTCCGTCGTATTGCTGCGGCAATGCTGATTGCGGCCTGCCGCCACCATAAGCGGAATGTCCACCCATGACCCCGATCAAAGGGTTGAAAAGGAGAATTGCGAAGATCCATGTGTCCATTTGAAAACTGGGAACATTTCGGGTAGAGTAATCCCTCTAACCAAGCTTGCCAGGGCGGAGCGAAGCGGAGCCACTATGCTGCCCCCTGCGGTTATATAGAATGCACGCGACTATGCCAACCAAGCTTGCCAGGGCGGAGCAAAGGGAAGGCGTATTAGGTATTACGTGGTGTGAAAGGAGGCCGATCAAATGGATTGGGGTATGAGAAATCGTCTCAGCCGCATTATCAAACCCGATACCGGACGCACGGTGATGCTTGCCGTGGACCATGGATACTTCCTCGGACCTACCTCGGGTCTGGAAGACCCCAGGGGGACCATTATGCCCCTTGTTTCCTATGCGGATTCACTTATGCTCACCAGGGGCATATTGCGGAATGCCATTGATCCCGGTGCCTCGGTTCCCATCGTATTGAGGGTATCGGGAGGGAACAGCATCGTGGGAGCGGATCTTTCCAATGAGGGGCAGACGGTCTCGGTACGGGATGCGATCAGGCTGAATGTCGCCGCCTGCGCACTTTCCATCTACGTTGGCTCCGCGTATGAGCACCAAACCCTCATGGGCCTCGCCCGCCTTGTCGATGAGTGTCAGGAGTATGGTATCCCCGTTCTCGCGGTTACCGCCGTAGGAAAGGAGATGGAACGGGATGCCCGCTATTTGAGCCTCTGCTGCAGGATCGCTGCAGAACTGGGAGCCGGTATAGTAAAGACATACTTCTGCAAGGACTTCGACAAGGTGGTGTCGACCTGCCCGGTGCCCGTCGTCATAGCCGGAGGGAAAAAGATCGAGGAACGGGATGCGCTCACCCTGGCGTACCGCGCCATCCAGGAGGGTGCGGTGGGCGTTGACATGGGAAGGAATATTTTTCAATCGGAAAGGCCCGTTGGGATGATCAAGGCGGTGAGGGCGATCGTCCACGCGAGTGCCTCTGTGGAGGATGCATACGGGATTTACATGTCCGATGGCTAAGAATCCCCCCTCACATGAATCCGAGGGACGGATGGAAAAAAAGGGGCAGATCCAACGGCTTTTTTCCGTCCTCTCCCCCAACTATGATCTCTTCGATACCCTGTTCAGCCTCGGGGTGGACCGGTTCTGGCGGGAGATGGCGGCCGCCAGGATGCCCGGCCACGGCCCGTTCCTGGACCTGTGTGCGGGCACCCTCGAACTCAGTCTCGCCCTCCTGGGAAAGGGCGCACGAAAGGGGTGGGTCGCTGCGGTGGATTTCTGCCCGGAGATGCTCCTTCAAGGGAGAATGAAATTGGGGGGAAACCCCTTGAGGGAACGGGTGACAATCCTTGCGGGTGACGGTGAACACATCCCCTTGAAAGGAGACTGCTTCCAGGGGGCAATGATTGGATTCGGCCTGCGCAATCTCACCGATCGCGAGGCCGGCCTGAGGGAGCTTTGGAGGGTGCTCAAGCCGGGGGGGAGGGTGGTGGTCCTCGAGTTCTCCGATCCGGTATCCCCCCTGTTCCGCCAGCTCTACTATTGCTACTTTTGCCACATCCTTACGCCACTGGGGAATCTGTTCTCCGGGAAGCTCATGCCCTTCACACACCTCAGGGATTCCGTGTTGGCCTTCCCCGGGAAGGATGAACTCGCCGCCATGATGGAGGAGGCCGGGTTCGTACGGGTGCGCTATCAACTGCTCACCTGTGGCATCGCGGCCATTCATTGGGGAGATAAGCCTTCCGAATGAACGGGAACACGGTGGTCCATAATGTCCCGGTATCCGCACGGGTATCCTTGGATGTTACCCGTTTGCCCTGATTCCGGTCTGCCTCCGTTGCGTAATCGTTGCTTCCATGAAGTGGCATGTAACTTGTATGTAAGATAGCGTTTTGTTGTGTCTCCAGGATGGGGATCCGTACCGGGATTATGGGAATGAGGGCGTTGACCGGGAGCCGCAACGGCCGGCCGGCTCGGTCAGTGCCCAGAGCATACCAAGCAACTCATTGTATTTATAGTTTGATAATCTATAGATCCGGGAGCGGTATCTGACATGCAACAAGGCAAACAGGATTATTCGCCCGCTATTGATAACGAAAAAAAGATCCGGATGCTCAAAAAGGTGGGTCTATTCAGTTTTTTTGAAGAATCGACCCTGAGAGAATTGTGCGAAAATTGCACAGAGCTCTTTCTCGATCCCGAAGAGATACTCATTCAGGAAGGATCGATGGATCATGCAATGTACCTGATCCTTTCCGGGGAGTTGGTGGTATATAAGGGGATCAGAAACATCGCCGTACTTGGCCCCGGTGCGTTTCTGGGGGAGATGTCGTTGATCGAATCGAAGCCGCGTTCGGCGACGATCAAGGCCCTCACCCAGTCACTTCTCATGGAAATCGACGAATGCCATTTCAACAAGTACCTGGCTTCCGAATCAAAGGCATTGGTCGAGATGGTCAAGACACTGTCCTCGAGAATCAGGAGCGACCTCGATCTCATCTCCAATGATATGCAGAAGTTGAACATATTTGTCCACGATATGAATAACTTTCTTGCGCTCCTGGACCTGGGAATGGTTTACCTGCAGGACCTCACGGAGGAGTTCGGGGACTCCCGAGGGCAGAAATCATGGGAGAAGATCGAAAAGGCCTGCAAACTCTTCAGCGGCTGCAGAGACGGCCTCAAGGCACTCATAGCCAAGAGCTTACAGCAGGCGAAACGCAGCGACTCCGTGTATCACAAGAACCAGGAGAGGATTCTTCCCTTGATCCGGGAGACAATTCAGGAACTCCAGCGCCACGATAGTCTCAAGGGGAAAAATGTTACGGTGAAGCCGTCGGGGAGAATACCTGCCGCCCTCTTCAACACCCTTGATATAAAGAGGGTTCTTCAGAATCTCCTCATCAATGCGGGGTATGTAACCAGGGAGCAGGGAACGATCGATATCATCGTGAAGAGGTATCAGGGGAGCATCATCGTGAGCATCATTGACGAGGGATGCGGTATTCCGGAAAGCATCAGGCCCTTTCTCTTCAAGTACCCCATTACCACCAAAAAGGATGGCAATGGACTCGGATTGCTCTCGTGCAAGGAAATAATAGAGAATAACCACCAGGGAAAATTCTGGTTTGATTCAAAAAAGGACCAGGGTACGGCCTTCCACTTTTTGATTCCGATAAAGGAACCCCCGAAGATCGGGCAATAGATTGTCACACACCCTTACCCTTGTACCTTCTCCCTATCCGACCGGCGCCATCACCCGTTTTTTCAGGGTATCCTGATAGAGCTTGAGGTATTCCCTGGCCGATTTTTCCCACGAATACTCCAGGGACATGGCCCTCCACACCAATTGAGCCCATGCCTCCTTGTGGGAATAATAGTCGCAGGCCCGCTTGATGGTGCTCAAGAGTCCCTTGCTGGTGTAGTCGGAGAACTTGAATCCGTTCCCCTTCCGGGGGTCCGCGTGGATATCGATGATGGTGTCGTCCAGCCCTCCTGTGGCCCGTACCACGGGGATGGTTCCATAGCGAAGGCTATAGATCTGGTTGAGACCGCAGGGTTCGTATTTGGAGGGCATGAGATAGATATCGCTCCCTGCTTCAATCTTGTGGGCGAGGGCATTATCGAACCCGATCCTGATCCCGGTTTTTTTGGGGTACTTGTCGCCGATATGGGTGAACATCTCCTCGTACTTTTGATCCCCGGTGCCGAGGAGGATAAAGATGATATCCATCTTCATGAGCTCGTCAATGGACTCGGCGAGGATATCGAATCCCTTCTGGTCCGCCAGCCGGGAGATCATGCCGATGATCGGTGTGGTTGCCCTGCACTTGAGGCCGAATTCCTGGAGAAGGTCAAGTTTGCACTTGGTCTTGTTTTCCAGGTTGCTCTTGTCATAGGGTGCGACGATGTAAGGATCCTTATCGGGGCTCCAGTGATCGTAGTCCGCACCGTTCAGTATGCCGTACAGGTCCTTCTGCCTGGTGCGCAGAATGCCGTCCATGCCCAGGCCGTATTCAGGGGTCTGAATCTCTTTACTGTATCCCTTACTCACGGTGGTAAGGGCGTCGGCATAGACCATTCCCGCCTTGAGGAAGCTTATATTTCCGTAATATTCAATCCCGTTGATGGTGAAGATATCCCAGGGGAGATTGGTGAGGTGCATATCCAGTGACCAGAAGATCCCCTGATAGCCAAGGTTGTGTATGGTAAAGATGGTGCATATATCCTTGTAGAAATCCTCCTTTCGATAGAGGGTCTTCAGGTAGGTGGGGATCAATCCGGCCTGCCAGTCGTTACAGTGGATGATGTCCGGCTTGAAATCGATCTGCTTGAGCATTTCGAGGACTGCCCGGGAGAAGAATACAAAGCGTTCCGCGTTATCCTTGTAATCACCCTGTTTTGTGGTATAGAGGTCATCACGGCCGAAGTAGGACTCCTTTTTGATGAGGTAGGCGGGCACCCCGCCATCTATCTGGGTCATCTCCACGGAGCCTCTCACCTCTTTGTCGGAAACAAGGACATCCAGCCGATTCAGGACCTTTTGGGTGGATTTCACATGCTTCTTCACCATCTTATAGAAGGGTGTCACTACCCTCACATCATGTCCGAGTGCCTTTATAGCTTTGGGGAGAGAACCAGAAACATCAGCCAAGCCACCGGTTTTGGAAAGAGGAGCTACTTCCGACGACACATACAGGATCTTCAACCTTTCTCCTCCCATCGACAGTGCCTCCTTTCTGCCTGCATTGCGAGCTGTCAGGGCAATTATGTTGGAATAGCAGGGGCGTTCTCCGGAAGCATGGTTATCCAGATGCGCCTTCCGCTTTTCAACCGTGCACAGGGTATACGCCCTTTAAAGACATGGGATGTACTGCGCGGACTGTCCTTTGTGCGACTGAAATATACAGCGTCACTCCTGTGGGAGCGCGGGCTGTGCTGTTGTATCTTCACGAGATTCGGGCTCTTTCTGACGTATTTGGCTTTGATCTGGGGATTGCGAGGGTGCGTTTTGAATGACCCTTCCCGATGCGGGAGGTGCATCCGATGGTGCATCTTGTTGAGGCGGTGTCTTCGGTTCGGGCTTCAATGTTGCATAGACCCTCAAAAAGGTGGCGTCTGCCCTTCCCCCTGAGTAATTTATCTCGACCTGTTTTGAGAACCTGGAACCCCTTGATTGATAGTCGAGGTTGACCCGCAGATCCAGATTTTCATTCGGTTGTAACTCCACCGGCAGGTGCATAGAACGGTTCACAAGATCGACCTTGATAAGCTTATCATAGGTATTTATTGCGGTTACCCGAAGCGGATACGAAGCGGTATTCTTGAGGGATACCTTTTGGTTTTTCTGCTCTCCTCGCTGCATATCCTTAAAATAGACGGTCATTGGCTGGGGGTCGAGCTCAACATCCACCGTGGCCACCAATGAAAGCCTTATCACGGGCTGATTGGGATCCGCTGTCTCCACGGAGACGGTCTTTTTTAACGCCCCCTTCCTTCCGGTTGTATGCAGGGTGGTCTTGATCTGTCCCGTCGCCCCGGGGGCCAAATCTCTCTCCGAGAGATTGACTGCGGTGCAGCCTCACCCGGCCTTTACATTTTTGATGCTCAGGGTCTCATCGCCAATGTTTTGGAATTCGAAGACATGGGTGATCGTCTGGCCTTGAATCACCTTCCCGAAATCGAAGGTGGTGTGATCGAATTGTATCTGCGGTGCGGCCCAAATGCCTTTGTTTGCCCAGGGGAAAAGGCACAGGAAGATCCCGAATACAATGAGTGATTGCGATAAACGTTTTTTCATTTTTTTGTCCTAACCTTCTCAATTATAAAGAAAAATATTAACCGGGTTAATTGAAAATTGTAAACGAAATGCATGATATTGTCAATAACGGGATAGTCTGGTATAGTGGTGACACCATTTCGCATTGGGGCGGGGTGGTCGTTGTTTTTCAAAAAGTAACTGCTCAATTCAGAGTGGAAAAAGCAGATTGAGTACTTACTTCGGAAACCCGCAGTATTTCTATGAATTCGGATTACAATCACATTCTTTCCTTTCTTGGGACCGTCGATCCCTTCCGCGATCTTCCCCTGCACATAGTTGAGCAGATCGCAGGGGATGCCAGGATAGTGACATTCCCCGCCGGTGGCGAGATCATTGGACAGGGAGATACCGCCCCCGGGCTTTACATTCTGGTGAGAGGGGCGGTGGAGGGCTATTACTGCAATCAGCAGCAGTGTACAACGCCACTGGTGACGGTTCGCCCGGGGGATTATTTCGGCGATCTCTCCTGTATGACCGGAATGCCGAGTCAAATGGGGTTTCAGGCCATTGAGGACTCCGAGGTCGCTGTTGTGCCCAGTGCCACCCTGTTCACCATGCTTGCCGTTTCCGCCCCACTTCGTGAACGCCTATTCAGGAAAACCACGGAAAGGATGGCCACGATCGCCTCCGAATTATACGAGATCACGAGGAAACAGGAGTACCTGCGGAGAATAATGAAGATGATCGAGGAGGAGGCCCCTTTTCTGGTGGGAGGCACCCCGCCGATGAATGTCATCTGGCGGCGCCTTCCCGAGCTTGCTGCAGATTTCCACCCAATACTTGTGGTGGGTGAATTCGGAGTGGGAAAGGAGCTTGTGGCCGAGATCATTCACTGCAGGGGACCGGCACGGAACGGCCCGTTCATCATCCTGGATGCCTCGGAGATCTCCGATGAGGAATGGGGGGAGCAGTTTCGGGAGGGACCACCATCGGCCGATCCGCTGCCTGGGGCGCGTTTCAGCCCCCTCGGCCTTGCCCGCGGCGGCACGCTTCTTATAAAAAATGTGGACGCCCTAACCCCTGTTGCACAGGAGCGATTGATATGCTTTCTGAACGAGAAGTCCGCCCCGACCCGCGAGGGGGATTCGAATCCCGGGAAGCATTCCCCCGGACGATCCCCGGTCAGGATGATCTTCACATCCCATAGTGATTTGCACCTTCGCATGAATGAGGGGACATTTTCTTCCTCCCTCTATGACCTGCTTTCCAGGAGGGTTATCCACCTTCCTCCGCTCAGGGAACGGAAGCAGGATATCCTGGAGCTTGCCGGACACTTCATGGAGCGGCATTCGCACAGATACAACAAGGAGGTTGGAAAACTCAGCCCCCGGGCACGGGAACAACTCCTGGGGTATGACTTTCGCAGGGGAAATATCCACGAACTGGAGGAGATCATCGAACGGGGGGTGGTGCTGGCCGTTACCGATACGATCCATTCCGAACAGCTCTTCATCGGTCCCCCTGCGGGACGGGCACACACCTGGTTTAATCTCGGGAGGATCAAGGCGTTTGAAACCATGATCCGGAAGGGGATCTATCCGGGGCTTTTCCGGTGGATCGCAGTGGCATTTTTCTTCTTAATCATGGCCTCCTGTTTCTTCGGGCCCCGGGACCCGTCGAAAAATTGGGGGACCATCCTGGTATGGTGGATCTGGTGGCCATGGTTGTGCGCGGCGGCCTTCTGGATCGGCAGGACATGGTGCTCCTTTTGTGCGTATGCAACGCTCGGGAACGCCGTCCAACGAAGGATGCATCTTGACAAACGATTCCCGAAATTTTTCAAGGACTATGACTTTGCGATCACTACCATCCTATTTTTGTTTATCGTGTGGGCGGAAGAGGCAACAGGGATGCGTTCACGACCCCTGTATACCGGCATGCTCCTCCTCTCGATACTGGGCCTGGAGATTTCCTTCAGCATCCTGTTCCCCCGGGATACCTGGTGCCGGTATGTGTGCCCTATGGGTAACCTGATCGGGGTGTTCGCAATGACCTCTATCGTGGAGGTGCGATCGAATCCGGACATCTGCGCCCACCAGTGCACCACCGACGAGTGCTATCATGGCACCGGGGAAACATCAGGGTGCCCCATGTTCCAGCACTTGATGTTCGTGGACAACAATCAGACCTGCAAGCTCTGCTTGAAGTGTATCAGGACGTGCCCTCACCAATCCGTTTCTTTGAATCTGAGGGCACCGGGATGGGAGATATGGTCATCGAACCATGTGCGGCCGGGAATGGCGATCCTTGTTTGCGCGCTCATGGGGGTATTAGTGCCGGTAATCAGGCCATTCGGTTCACTGCTGCTGACGACGCTGGGTTTTGTGCTGGTCCCTGCTGGCATGATCGGTCTTATGATGGCCATATCCCTCATTTCGTTTCCCAACGGAGTGACGGTATCCGAAGGATTCTGGAAGACCGCTTATGGATATGTGCCCCTTGCTCTCGCAGCACATATCGCATATCAGTTGAGGTATATCCCCGGGGTCAAGGATGTGGGATATACGATTCTTTTGAAGGGCAGGGACCTGGTCCGGGTGGTTTCAGGGATGCATGTATTACAGGGGATCACCCTGTGCCTTGGGATTCTCTTTTCCTGCTACGCCATATTTCGTATCGTTCAGGATAAATTCAATCCCGGGTCCCGTCCCCGTTGGTTTTTTTGGCTTGGTCATGCCGGGTTGATGATCCTCTATTCCCTCCTGATAGGGTATCTTTTGAGATGACTGGAGGCTATAGTAGAACGAGAACAATGAAGCGTCGTCTGCACTGGACATAGGGGCCCTCCCTATTTATGGTGTGTACACGGAATCGGGGTAAACAAAAAGGGTATTGTTTCCCTCATTTCCTTCGTGCCAAACAGTTCCTACCTGAAAGGCAATTCAATTCCTGTGAAAAACACCGGTGCATAAGGCAGGAATCGTATCCATCATAACTTCGGCATTTTCAAGACAACCGTAGTGTGTGAGAACAAACGCAGGTAAAGCAAAAAATAACAAGCATGCCTATTATCCATTTTTTAACGGTTACTGTCAACCCGGTCTGTTAATCCGGCCGGCACGTTTGCAGCAATTCCTTTTTGAACCGTTAATCCGGGGGCGGACAGGGTTACTTCACCGGATGCGTTTTTGCAGGGCGGTTGAAAAAAATTATACGCTATTGTAAAATTAATATAAAGTGTTTTGAGTATGAACAATTATTGAAATAGGAGTAGTATTAGCGGATTATTTTGTACTCAGCAGCGCCGTTTACCATGCGATTCACCTACTGAATGGCATCGGCATATAAAAGCAGTTTTCCGGCAATTCCTTCACCTGACATCTCCTTCGATGCAGGGACGTGTCGATACTGCCCTGTTCGGTCACATCCATCCTGCATTCTCAACCCCGTTCGTCATGGAGGGCCATGGTGGAGGAAGATGGTTACAATAGGGTCAACAATTCAGTAGAGAGGTGAGTTTACCATGAAAAAGGAAGTTCAAGGAATCCTCGTCGTTTGTATCGTTTTGGCAGTCCTCGTGTCCCTCACCATCCTCAGACCTGCTCCCGGGATGGCCCAGCTTTCCGGCATCACCTTTAATCCGCTCATCTCCACGTTTGCACCGCTGACTTCATGGGGGTATCAATCGTGGGGACTGGGCTCTCCCCTGTTCCAGTTCAATCCCTTTAGCTACGGCCTTGGTACCGGTTCCCTGTATTCGTCGTTCAATCCGCTTGCTGCACGATTCAGCCTGCCACTGTCGTTTCTTGGCGGACTTGGAGGGGGTTCCGGGTTCCCCTCTCTAACGCTGCCGCAGGTTCCCTTCTCATTAGCCACATTGTCCCCGATATCCGCGAGCCAGGCCTCTCTGGCCCTCGCCGCGCCTCTTCCCATGCGGATGGCGGCACAGGCGGGGACCTGGATCGGCATATGGCAGAGCACCTTTGTTGCCTTTATCATCCTGTTTAATTCGGGCACCATGACGATGACCCTTGCTGAAAATCCTACCCTCAATACCATCAGCGGCACCTGTATCCTGGAGGGGAGCCGTTTTGCCAACACCCTCTTTGATGTGCAGGGGGCACTGACCGGCACGCCCCTTTTCGAATTGCAGGGGGTTATCGGTGCCGGGGGATTCACCGTTGTTATGAGCTGTACCCTTACCTCTCCCACCACCATGACCGGAACCTATTCGGAATCGATAGGATTCGGCGGCCCTGTCGTGGATAGAGGGGTGTTCAGCCTGACCCTCATCTGACGGGCCACCTGCTTATACAGCAATCCGGATGATGGGCGAAGGAAGGCAATTGCTCATACGCAATAGAGTGAGTAACTGCGGGAAAAAGGGGAGGGGGCATTTCGAAGGGGATTCATCCTTCGGGGGATGAGGCGCACGTGTCGGAATGTCCCGTATGGTTCTTTCCCTGCCACGCATCCTCCTCTTCCATTCTGGCCTGGATGAGGGCAAGGACCTTCCCCTTGTCAAGGGCCCAGGAGGGCGCCAGGAGGTCCTCCGGATGGGGATCCCCGGTCAAACGCTGGATGATGATATCAGGGCGAAGACGGGCGAGGAAGGAGATGAGGATATCCACGTACTCCTCCCTGGTGAGGCATGCGTATTCTTCCCTCTCATAGAGGCGGGCGAGGGGGGTGCCCTTGACGACATAAAGGAGGTGGATCTTGATTCCCTGGATGTCGAGCATGGAGAGGCGATCCGCCGTCTCCATCATATCCCTTGTGTCCTCTCCGGGTAGCCCGAGTATGACATGCACGCACACATTGATCCCCCTCATTCTGGTCCTCTGGACCGCATCCAGGAATGCCTTCACCGTGTGCCCCCTGTTGATGAGGGTAAGGGTACGATTATGGAAGGACTGAAGTCCGTATTCCAGCCAGACCATGTATGCTTCGGTGAAGCCCTGAATCATGGCGAGGGTTTCCTCAGGAACACAGTCGGGTCTGGTGCCGATGCAGAGCCCTGCCATGTCATCGGGTTCCAACGCCTCCCGGTACAAGGCCTCAAGCCTTTTCTGAGGTGCATAGGTGTTTGAAAATGATTGAAAATAGGCGAGAAATTTCTCCGCTTTGAAACGCTTTCTTAGATATGTCTGTGCCCGCAAAATCTGTTCCCTGACGGAAAGCCCTTGTTGCCAAGCCCCGGTACCCGATCCCCGTTCGTTGCAGTATATGCACCCTGCTGAGGAGATGGTCCCATCGCGGTTGGGGCATCCCAATCCGGCATCGAGGCTGATCTTGTGGACCCTGACCCCGAAGGTCCTCCTCAGAAATCCATTGAAATCGTTATATCGTCTTCCCTTTCCCTGAAAGGGATTTTTCATGTCAGACATGTACCCATTATACAACAATCAAGTGATACACGGTAATGGCGGCACTTAAGGCTCAAAATGAGAATTGCTGGGACCTGCCAATCTTTGACGGCTGTTGCAGGGGCATGGTATTATTGACTAAGTTGTTTCAATGATTACACTTTCATCCTTTCACCTGAAAGGAGATTATAGAGGAGTACGGGAGAGGGATGATGTACGAGTATGATGTCATCGTGGTCGGAGGCGGGCATGCAGGGGTGGAGGCATCCCTGGCCTCCGCCCGCCTGGGATGCAGGACCCTCCTGCTCACCATTAACTTGGATACCATCGCCGCCATGCCCTGCAGCCCTTCCGTCGGCGGCCTGGGTAAAGGCCACCTGGTAAAGGAGATCGACGCGCTGGGTGGGGTAATGGGAATGGTCGCCGACAGCACCGCACTGCAGTTTCGGGTTCTCAATACCAGCAAGGGCCCTGCGGTACAGGGGACGCGCACCCAGAACGACAAGCTCCGCTACCATGCCGCTGTCAAGGGGATTCTGGAGGGGCAGGCCAATCTGGATGTCAGGCAGGCCATGGTGGAAAGGCTGATGGTGGAGGAGGGGAGGGTGTGCGGCCTGGAGGACAATCTGGGCAATCAGTACAAGGCCGGCGCCGTTGTGATCGCCACAGGAACCTTTTTACACGGTTTGATCCACGTGGGGAATCGAAGGTTTCCTGCGGGAAGGGCCTGGGAATTCTCCTCCGAGTCGCTTGCAGACGACCTGAGGGGCCTGGGCTTCCGCATGGGACGCCTCAAGACCGGGACCCCCGCGCGGCTGAAACGCTCCACCATCGATTTTGACTCCATGCAAAGGCAGGATGGTGATGAGGTCCCGCGGTTTTTCTCATCACGGACGGGCGGGCTCGTCCTCCCACAGCTTTCCTGCGCCATAACCGCCACGAACGAGCGGACCCACGCGCTGATCAGGGGGCATATCCACCTGTCACCCCTGTACAGCGGGGCGATTACAGGCACCCCTGCCCGGTATTGTCCCTCCCTGGAGGACAAGGTGATGAAATTCCCCGAACGCGAGTCCCACCAGGTGATCCTGCAACCGGAGGGGCTGGATACGGAGGAGATGTATGCGAGCGGCCTGGGAAACAGCCTGCCCCCCGATATCCAGTGGAAGCTCGTGAGGTCGGTGAAGGGACTGGAGGAGGCGGAGATCATGCGCCCCTCCTATGCCATAGAGTATGACTATGCCCAGCCGAATCAGCTCCTGCCAACCCTTGAGACGCGGCCGGTCTCCGCCCTCTATCTGGCGGGGCAGGTAAACGGCACGTCCGGATATGAGGAGGCAGCGGCACAGGGCCTGTGGGCGGGAATCAATGCGGCCCTGAAGGTGCAGGGGAGGCCTCCCTTTGTGCTGGATCGTTCCGAGGCATACATGGGGGTGATGGTGGATGACCTGATCACGAGGGGAACGGACGAACCCTATCGGATGTTCACCTCGCGGGCGGAGTACAGGCTCCTCCTGCGGGAGGACAATGCTGCATACCGGCTCATGGACAGGGCCAGGGAGTTGGGCCTCATGGACGATGTGACCTACCATGGGCTCTGCGATGAAAAACGGCGGATCGACGCGCATATCAGCCGTCTCGAACGGACCTCGGTAAAACCCTCGGATGCGGTCAACCGGGTGCTGGCGGAGGCCGACACCACCCCCATCGACGAGGCGTGCACCCTCGCCGGTATCCTCAAAAGACCGGGTGTGGATGCCCGCACCATGGAGCGGTTGGACCCGGAGTGGCCTTCGTCCGAACCCCGGGTGTCACGCCAGGTGGAGATCCAGCTCAAGTACGACGGCTATATTAAAAAGCAGCTCCAGGATATCAAACACTTCAAGGAGTTGGACCGAATACGGATCCCCCAGGGGATTGATTACAGTGAAGTCCCTGGATTGTCTCACGAGGTGCGGGAGAAGCTTGCGCGCATCCAGCCCCTCTCTCTTGCCCAGGCATCACGCATACCGGGCATGACCCCTGCAGGGCTCTCCATCCTTATGGTGTTCCTCAAAGGCAGATCTGCCGGAAAACGCCCTTAGAGCCGCACCGATTTGACGCTCACCACGTTGGGGAGCTTGCCGAGTTCGGTGAGCAACTCCTCGCTCACCCGGCTGTCCACGCTCAGGACCGATACCGCGTCACCGCCCGGTTTCGCCCTGCCGAACTGCATCCCCGCAATGTTCACGTGGTGCTGCCCCAGGGTGGTACCGATGCTCCCGATCAATCCCGGCTTGTCGATGTTCGAAAAGACGAGCATGTTTTCCGCGGGCACGATCTCGATGTCGAAACCATTCATCTCAACGATCCGTGGTTCGATGCGATTGAAAAGGGTGCCGGCGATGGAGGACTTCCCCTTGTCGGTGACGAGGGTGAGGGATACGAGGCTGGAATAGGCCCCGGTGACGCTCTCCTTTATCTCCTCGACCTTTATCCCCCGGTCCTTGGCAACGAGCATGGCGTTGACATCATTCACCTCCTCGTGGAGGATGGGGCCCAGAAGCCCCTTGATCGCCGCCATGGTGATCGGTGCCAGGTCGTTGTTGAGCACCTCGCCGCTGTAGCTTATCAGGAACTCGTTCATCCGTCCCTCGGCGATCTGGCACACGATGCTTCCCATCCTCTCCGCGAGGGTGATATAGGGCTTGATGTTTGCAAGGACCTCCTTGGCCACGCAGGGGGCGTTCACCGCATTGCATATGGTGCCGTTTTTGAGCATGTCAACGATCTGATAGGCGATGTCCACCGCAACCTTGTCCTGGGCCTCTTCCGTTGACGCCCCAAGGTGCGGGGTCATGATGACCTGGGCGAGACCGAGGAGGGGGCTGTCCTCAGCGGGTGGCTCCTGCGAGAAGACGTCAAGCGCGGCACCCGAGACCTTTCCCTTTTTGACGGCGTCGGCAAGGTCCTGTTCGTTCACAATACCCCCGCGAGCGCAATTGACGATCTTCACCCCGTCCTTCATCAAGGCGATGGTCTTTGCATTGATGAGGTTCATGGTCTCCGGGCTTTTCGGGGTATGGACGGTAATGAAATCGGCCCGTGCAAAGAGATCCTCGAGGCCGACCAGCTCCACCTCGAGCTTTTGGGCGGCATCGGCGGAGATGAAGGGGTCGTAGGCGATGACCTTCATCATCAATCCCCGTGCCCGTTTGGCCACCTCGGTGCCGATCTTGCCGAGCCCGAGGACACCGAGAGTCTTGCCGAAGTATTCGGTGCCCATGAACTTCTTCTTTTCCCATTTCTTCTGCTTCATGGAGGCATCCGCCTGGGGTATGTGCCGGCACAGGGCAAGGAGCATGGAGACGGCATGCTCTGCGGTGGTGATGGTGTTCCCGCCGGGGGTGTTCATGACCACAATACCGTGTTTTGTGGCAGAGGGCAGGTCGATGTTGTCCACCCCGCTTCCCGCCCTGCCGATCACCTTCAGGTTTTTCGCCGCCTCGATCACCTGGGGGGTGACCTTGGTGGCGCTGCGCACCACCAGGGCATCGTATGCAGGTATGCAGGCGATCAATTCCTCCGGGGCCATGCCGGTTTTGACATCCACTTGGATGCCCTCCGTTTCCTCGAATATCTTTACGCCTTTGGGCGAAAGCTTGTCACTGACAAGGACCTTCATCGCTCGTTCCTCCTGTGTTTGTCAATCTATTCGGCCAGAAACACCTGTTCCGCAGCAGCGATACCCGCTCCCGGTTTTGCCGGAATTCCCAGTTCCTTCAGGGAGAGCTCCAGGTGGGCGACGGCCGAGAATATGTCGCACTTGTCAAAATAGCCCAAATGGGCGATGCGGAAGATCTTTCCCTTGAGATGCTCCTGGCCTCCTGCGATAATCATCCCATACTTTCCCTTCATCTTCTTGATGATCTGGGAGGCATCGGTCCCTTCGGGGGCACATACAGCGGTGACCGCATCCGAAGGGGAGTCATTTGCCAGGAGCTCCAGGCCGAGGGCCTGGCATGCTGCTCGGGTTGCCGCTGCAAGGGTGGCGTGGCGTTTGAATACATTGGTAAGCCCCTCTTCCCTGATCATTTTGAGGGTTTCGTTCAGACCGACGATCAGGGACACGGCAGGGGTATACGCGGTCTGCCCCTTGGCCAGATTCTTTTTCTCCTTTTTGAGATTAAGGTAGTATTTGGGGCAGGTGGAGGATTCGGTGCACTTCCATGCCTTTTCACTGAGGCTGATGAAGGCGAGTCCCGGAGGAAGCATCAATGCCTTCTGCGATCCGCAGACCAGGACGTCGATCCCCCATTTGTCCATGGGCACATCCATGACGCCCACGGCGGTGATGGCATCCACCACCAGGACGGTCCCCGGATGACGGGACACGATCTTGGCGAATGCCTCGATATCGTATCGCACCCCGGTGGAGGTTTCACTCATGGTTGCGTACACGGCCTTGACATCCGTGTTCTTGGACAGGTGGTCCTCCAGAACCTTGGGATCAAGGGCCTTCCCCCACTCCACGTCGATGTTGATCGGGTTGACGCCGTAGGCGGTGCACAGATCCGCCCATCGCTCGCCGAATTTTCCCCCCCGAATACAGATGGCCTTGTCTCCGGGGGAGAGGATATTGGAGACCGAGGCCTCCATCGCTGCGGTGCCCGAGCCGGCGATGATGAGGACATCTTGTTCCGTCTGGAACAGGTATTTCAATCCCTCCTGGACCTGATTGAGTATTTCGGTAAATTCCGGCGTCCGGTGATGGATGATCGGCTGTGCCATGGCAAGCAAGGCCTCGGACGGAACGGGTGTGGGACCTGGCGACAGGAGCAGTTTCTTTTGCATTGTAATGACCTCCTTCTGGATTGATACGATTCGGGATGCAGGTATGATCAGATGGAATATTATTAAAAAATAGCAACTTTTTTGGTATAAGTCAATAATTAACCGGCGATTTCCCTTCCATTCCGTGCTTTATTATCACGTGCTATGGGGAGGGATCATCGGTGGCGCCGTGATGAAAATCTAAGATCTCCCGGCGGGCCGGATATAAAGAGATTGATGAAGCCGTGGGTATCCGGCGTGGGCAAGAGGGTGGCAAATCCGCCCAGTCTCTGCCGCAGCCTGGGGAATACCTTTAAGCCCACCTGGGTATCCACCAAAAGCTGCTGTAACTGGTATGCAAGCCGCACACGTCCGGAGGCGTTAAGGGACAGATCATCCCCTTGAATCTCGATGCGGTCAATCACCACGTGCTGCTCCTTGATGGACCCCTCTCCCGTGATCGACGTATAGCTGAATGCAGGGAATTGCCTGGGGATCATTCGTCCCTCGTCGATTGTGAACGACCACCTTCCGCTGCCGTTGATGATGTCTTCCCCTATCCAGTCAACGTCCAGATCACCCTGCAGGAGGCCGGTGACATGGATTCCAAACTTCTGGGAGAGCACGGGGAAATCTTGAAGGGCAAGATTGGTGAAGGCGGCAGAGAGGTGTCGCGCAGGCGCCCCCCATACCCTGTGATTCATGGATGCCTGAATCATCCCTTCTCCTATGGTTATTTTCCCCTTGATACCGATCTTCCCCTTCACCAGCGAGAGGAAATCGATCCCTGCTTCGGCTCTGTCTATTATAATGGAAAAGGGCTTCTCGTCTGCGGGGACGATGATCTCCAGTCCCCGAATCCGCACCCCTGCCGGGAGAATGAAGGAGACATCCTTGATCTGAACGGTGCCGGGGAAATGCCGTGAGATGGCCCACTCGGTTTTTCTGGTGATCATCTCGGAGGGAAACAAGAAAACCGTGAAGATGAGAAACGCGATAGCAGTATAGGCCAAAAGAAGAAGGATCCGCTTGGTACGCATGGTGCCCCTCATAGGGAAAGATCCCCGTCCCTCTGTTCATGCATGTCGCATGAAGTGTTCATAGTTAACAAGGGTGTTTCTCTCATTGGCTCGCCCCGGCAATACCAATATTGAATCGTCAGCCCGGGAGTTGGGGCAGGCATGGTTACGGAGCGAGCCTTAGAAAATTAAAAAAGCCTTCCCGTCCAGCGGAGTAACTATGTCTGCCAACAACGAAACTCTGCTAAAATTGGAATCACCGAACCCCCTCCGGAGGCGTTTGCAACATAAGAAAAAGAATGCTATCATATTAAACTTTGTTATGTCAAAACATCCAGGCACTTGTACGCGAAGAGGGTTCATGGGGAAAGACCAGATGGGACCCGAATCGATATTGAGTTTGGTGTTGGAGGGAAATGAACATGTCCAGACGGTGTGATATCTGTGGTAAGGGCCCTGGCATCGGTTTCAGTGTGAGCCACGCACACAACAAAACAAAGCGCAGGTGGCTTCCCAATATCCAGTCGATAAAGGTCCTGCAGGGGGGGAGCGTTCGACGGATGAAGGTGTGCACACGATGCATCAAGGCACAAAAGGTGGTAAAGGCCATATAGGCAGGCGCAATATGATTTACCGGGTCCGCTCCACCTGGACGACCCCGGAAATCCTGCGGACGGTGTTTATGATCCTTTTCAGATGATCCAGATCGGTGATCTCGATCATGAAGTTGCTGACTGCCGACTGATGCTCCGTGGTCTTCACACTCGCCGATATGATGTTCCCCTTTTGATTTGAAATGGCAGTGGTGATATCCGCGAGCAGCCCCCTGCGATCAAGTGAGATGACAGTGAGCCCCACAGGGAAGGGCCGGTGGTCCTTAACATCCCATGCAACCTCGATCTGGCGGTCCGAGCCGAGCCCGAGGGATTGACTGTTTGGGCAGTCCACCCGGTGCACGGTGATCCCCTTTCCCCGGGTGATGAAACCGCATATCGGATCCCCGGGCACAGGATTGCAGCATTTTGCAAAACGCACCAGTACGTCATCAAGCCCCTTTATGCTGACACCTTCCTTCTTTTTCCTGGTAATGTGGCGAACCGCCTTTTGAACCGCAGATGCCTCCTTCTTCTCCTTCGGATGTTCATGCGGCGCAATGTATTGGATGACCTGCTTTGCCGAGATCTTCCCATATCCGATGTCCGCGAGGAATTCCTCGATGCCCTGGTAGGAGAATCTTCTGGCCGCCTGGGTGATCATCCCCTCGTGGAGGAGCTTGTTGTAGGTGAGGTCGTATTTTCGCGCCACCTTGTCCAGGATGTCCCTTCCAAGGGATATGCTCCTCTGCCGCTCCTCCACCTTGATCCAGTGCTTGATCTTCTGCATCGCCTTCGGCGATTTCACGAATTTGAGCCAATCCCTGTTCGGTTTATGGTTCGCGGAGGTATTGATCTTGATCACATCCCCGGTCTTGAGTGTGGAATTCAACGGCACGATCTTCCCGTTGACGATGGCGCCGACACAGTGGTCTCCGACGTCCGTGTGGATGCTGTATGCAAAATCCACTGGGGTGGCATCCTTGGGAAGCCCCTTGACCTCCCCCTTGGGGGTGAATACGAAGACCTCGTCCTGGAAGAGGTCCACCTTCATCATGCGGAGGAATTCGTTGGGGTCCTTCAGCTCCTGCACCCACTCCATCAACTGTCGTAACCAGAAGAGCTTTTGGTCGTATTTGTCGTCGATCTTCCCCTTTTCCTTGTAACGCCAGTGAGCCGCGATTCCTTCCTCTGCGGTTTTGTTCATCTCATCGGTGCGTATCTGGATCTCCAGGGGTTGCACCCCGGGACCGATGACCACCGTGTGCAGGGATTGATACATGTTTGGTTTTGGCATGGCGATGTAATCGTCGAATTCCCCGGGCACAGGCCTCCACAGGGAATGGATGACCCCCAGGACTGCGTAGCAGTCCTTCACCGACTCGGTGATGATCCTGATGCCACGCTGATCGAAGACATGTTCGAAGGAGATCTCCTTCCTCATCATCTTTTGATAGATGCTGTAGATGTGCTTGGGCCTGCCGTACACGGTGCAGGATATGCCGAATGTCTCGAGTTCCTTGGTAATGATCCCGATGGCCTCCTCGATCAGCCGCATGGTCTCCTTCTTGGTGCTTTCGATGTTTCTTACCAGTTCCTCGTAGATCTCCGGCTCCAGGTATTTGAAGGAGAGGTCCTCGAGCTCTGATTTGATACGTGCCATACCAAGCCGATTGGCAAAGGGGGCATAGATATCCATGGTCTCCTGGGCGATGCGCCTCCTGCTCGGTTCACCCAGGAAGTGCAGGGTCCTCATATTGTGGAGGCGGTCTGCCAGTTTTATCAAGATGACCCGGATGTCCTTGGCGATCGCCAGGATCATCTTTCTGTAATTCTCCGCCTGCTCGGCTGCCTGGCTTTCGAAGGATATCTGGCCGATTTTGCTCAATCCGTCGACGATAAAGGCGATTTCCGCACCGAAGAGGTCCTCGATCTGGTTGATGCCGGTCAGGGTGTCCTCGACGGTGTCGTGGAGGAGCCCTGCGGAAACCGTTACCTCGTCCAGTTTCATTCCTGCCAGAATACCGGATACCTCGAGGGGATGTTCCAGGTAGGGACCGCCCGACGCGCGGGTCTGGCCCTTGTGGACCTTTGCCGAAAAGATATAGGCGCGGTTTATGATATCGATATCCGGATCGGGGATATACGATCGAACCCGGTCCGTGATGTCCTCAATGCGAATCATGGGCCTTTATGTCCTTGAGCCGGAGTTGAATGGTGCGTACTCCCTGCCAATTGTTGATTTGGGGGTAAAAGACCACATCCCAGGCACGCTCCCCCAGGGAACCGGTCATCCGCTCCCACACATGCCGCATGTTGAAGCCGATGGCCTCGTGGATCCCCGAAGCACCCCTGAAACGGATCTTGAGGTGTGCGTCCTTCAGGAGGCGGGGAGGGGCTGTCGAGCACAATCCCTTCAGGCAGAGGGCGGGTTCAGGGTTCGAGCTTCCGAAGGGACCGAGGATCTCCAACTGCTCGATGAGGGAGGAGTCGAGGGAATGCCCGTCGATGACGGCGTCGATGGTCATCTCCGGTACCAGTTCCTCCCTGATGTATTGCTCGTTCAGGACCTCGTTTGCCCGCTTCCTGAAGGCGGGGATCATCCCCTCGTCGATGGTGAGACCGGCGGCACGGGCATGTCCCCCGAAGTCCTTCAACAGGTGTCGGCAATGATCGAGCAATGCATAGAGATGGATGCAGGGTATGGAGCGTGCCGATCCCTTTCCGATCCCGGATTGCAAAGAAATGAGGATGGTAGGGCGGTAGAACTCTTCTACCAGCTTCTGGGCCACGATACCGATAACCCCCGGATGCCAGTCGGGATCGGCAAGGATGATCGCCATCTCCGCATCGAGATCCAACTCCTCCTTGATCTTGCGGTGTGCGGTGCGCAGGATGCCCTCCTCGACCTCGCGTCGTTTTTGATTCTGTTGATTCAAAAGGCGGGCGAGGTGCTCCCCCTCCTGAGGGGAGGGTGTCATGAGGAGCCGCAGCCCCGCCTCGGGCCCCTGCAACCTTCCGGTGGCATTGATCCTGGGGGCGAGTACGAATCCCACTGCTCCTGAGGTCATCTCCTTTCCATTGATCCCGGTGGCCTCCTTGAGCGCCCATAGGCCGGGCCGTGTGGTATCGCGCAGTGCCTCCAGGCCGAACTTCACCAGCACCCTGTTCTCCCCGGTGAGGGGCATGACGTCCGCAATCGTCCCCAGGCACACCAGGTCCAGGTATCGGTTGAGCGCCTCAGGCCAGTATCCCACCTGGTGAAGACTCATCTGCCGTCCCTGGCGGGAAAGGGCAAGGGCCTGCACCAGCTTGAGCGCCACCCCGACCCCGGCAAGGTCCTTATAGGGATACGGGCAATCCGGTTGTTTGGGATTGATGAGGGCGGCAGCCTCGGGAAGGGTATCCGGAGGATGGTGGTGATCCGTGATGATGAGATCGATCCCCAGGTCGCGCGCACGTGTGGCCGCCTCATGATCCGATGTGCCGCAATCCACGGTGATGATCAAGGTGATGCCGTTGCGGTGTGCCTCTTCGATCACCCGGGGGTGAAGGCCGTATCCCTCGGTGACCCGGTTGGGGAGGCGGACCTGTACATTCCCGCCGTATCCGGTGAGGCACTCGGCCAGCATCGCCGATGCAGTGATGCCGTCAACATCGTAGTCACCGTACACGAGCATGGGGTGCCCCTTTTTCAGGGCATGATCGATCCGTTCCACCGCATGGTGCATATCTTTTAAAAGAAAGGGGTTGTGTATCGAGGTCAGGTCGGGCCGGAGAAACCCGGTGATCGATTCGGGGGTTTCGAATCCGCGCTGGGCGAGTATTTGACATACCACCGGATGCAGGTCCAGTGCCCTGGCCAGCCGATCGATCGTCTCGCCGGATGATGGTTCCCTGAAGGTCCATCGGGCGGGGATCATCGATCATCCCTTGCCGGTGAGGTGTCGAGGCCTCCTATGATCTGCCGGATATCCTCGATCCCCTCCTCGACCAGGAATGCCTGCATTCCATCCAGAACCCTGACCGGACAGCTTGGGTCCACAAAGAGGCCGGTGCCTATCTGAACGGCCGTGGCGCCTACCATGAGGAAGGCGAGTGCATCCTCGGCATTCATGATCCCTCCCATGCCTATGATCGGCAGGGAAACGGCCCTGGCCGCCTCCCACACCATGCGCAGGGCCACCGGCCGGATGGCCGGGCCTGAGAGACCGCCGGTGATGTTGGCAAGGTGCGGGCGTCTCGTGCGGACATCCACGGTCATTCCCAGGAGGGTATTGATGAGGGAGAGGGCATCCGCACCCGCCTCCTCCGCAGCCTTGGCAATGGGGCGGATATCCGTCACGTTCGGGGAGAGCTTGGTGATGACCGGCAGATGGGTCGCCTTTTTGACCGCCTCGGTGACCTGAAAGGTGCAGGCAGGGTCCGTTCCAAAGGCGAGCCCTCCCTTGTCTACATTCGGGCAGGAGACATTGATCTCCAGGGCATGGATCCCCGGATGCTCCGAGAGCCGCTGCGCCACCTCGCGGTACTCCCCGACGGTGTGACCGTAGATGTTCACGATGACCTTGGTCTCGAATGCGGAAAGTCTGGGCAGATACTCGGTCACAAAGGCGCGCCATCCTATGTTTTGAAGCCCGATGGCGTTGAGCATGCCCGAGGGTGTCTCGATGATCCTGGGAGGGGGATTTCCCTGCCTGGGGGCGAGGGAGATCCCCTTGACCACGATCCCACCGAGGCGGTTGAGGTCGAGGAACGGGGCATATTCCACCCCGTATCCGCAGGTGCCTGAGGCGAGCACTACGGGATTCTTGAGGGTGAGTCCTGCAAATAAAACCGCTAACGAGGGCACTGTTCCCCTCCTGACCACATGATCTGCCTGGCTTCAAACACCGGGCCGTCGCTGCATACCCGCACATAGGGTCTCCCCCTGGTCTTCCCCTGGTGCGCCCCCTTCACCACGCACCCCTGGCATGCACCAACACCGCACGCCATGTGTCGATCCAGGGATACCTGACAAGGGATTTTCGCATCGATGCATTGCCGCGCCACCGCGTCGAGCATCCCATCAGGACCGCAGGCAAAGACCATGGACCGCCCCGGGTGACAGGCCTTCAGTTCCGTGCCCAGATCGTCGGTGACGCACCCCTTCCTTCCCATGGTCCCGTCCTCGGTGTATAGGGAGACCTCCATTTCCGGCCGGTTGAAGCGTTCTATGGCGATAATGTGTTCCGCGGTTTGTGCCCCGAAGAGCAGACGGATATGGGTGGAGGTGTTTTTCTCGGCAAGGCGCTCGGCAAGGTAGGGCAGGGGGGCGATGCCGATACCCCCGGCGATGAGCAGTGCATATTCCAGGGAGGGGGGAAGGTCGAATCCCGTGCCCAGGGGGCCCATGACATCCAGAGGGTCCGCCGGTCCCATGCGCGACAGAAGCGCGGTCCCCTTTCCCGCCACCCGGTAGAGGAAATCACACCGAGGGTTCCCTCTCTCGCCTTCTGCGCAATATCCATGGATGCTCAGCGGTCGTCTGAGAAGGGGATCGGTGCAGGGGCTGCAGCGGAGCATATAGAATTGACCCGGTTCGGGTTGCTGCCTGTTTTCGGGAAATTCAACGGATAATAGATACAGGCCGGATGCCTGTTCAAGATTGCGGGTGATGACGCCCATGTATCCTCCTTGTTACCTGAGAGGATAGCCTAAGGTTTTCGAAGAGTCAAATGGGTAACGCTTGCATTCATGTCGTTTCTCAAGCAGAGGCACTACGGCTGACGATTCCCATTTTGAATCTTTAATCGAGGTTTGTGGGTGGATATATTCACTCAGCTAGACGGCCAGGCTTTTTTAATTTTCTAAGCTCGCTCCGCTATATTGTACAAACTCGCTTCGCTCGGACATGTGCAGTGTTATACGCTCCGCTTCGCCAAGAAAATTTACAAAAAGCCTCCCTATATCGCTCCGTAAACATGTCCACTCACAACAAGCCTATGGTACAATGAGAATCCCTGGGATACCGCGCAGCTTGACTGTGGATGAACGGGCCCGATGTGCAAAAAGGCCCGCTTGAAGGGGTCATTTCCTTCAACCGGGCCCGTGAACATGCAAAAATCAAAATCAATGAAGGCGAAATCAATTACCTTTTACAGGGCATCATTATTACCAGCCCACATTGGTGCCGCCGTAGGTGGCTCCTCCGCCTCCGCCTCCTATGCCAAATGCTGCGCCGGCAAGACCTGCGCCTCCGGCAAAGACACCGCCGCCGGTTGCAAATCCACCGGCAGGTGCACCCCAGCCGCCGGAAACAACGCCGAACGAACCGGTAGGAGCCGCACCCCAGCCGGCATAAATGGCGCCGGAGCCTGTTGAGGCAGCAGTCGTGCCGCCGGTCCAGCCTCCATATGGGGCAGCAGTAGCAGCGCCGGCACCGAGAAAGGCACCGGACAGGGCCGCAGAGGTTACCAATGAAGCGCCTGCATAGCCGACAAGAGAAGACGGTACCTCCTGATTTACTGCATAGCTGCCGCCAGGGGTTATTCCGGCCTCTTGATAGCTGATGTCTCCGGCGAAGAAATAGTTCGTGCCGCCCACGCTGTTTGCATTATAGTAGCTGGCAACGGGGATATACGCCATCCCTTCCTTGGTATAGGCGTATGTATTGCTCAGCATCCTGTCCATTGCTGCGGTTTCGTGTCCATAGGTCATGAGGGACAATTGGCCTGCAACCGCAGGATTAAATCCCATCATATTGTACACGGTAGGCATACCGAATGCCGCGTGTTGGATGCTGGTACCGGCACCTGCAATGCCCGCTGCCGTATTGATATTCGTCTCGATGTGCGTCCACGGTGTGGTCAATGAACTCCCCAGGTGGGTGGTGCCTCCAAACGGGGTCATGGTATACCCCATCTCAGACGAGAACCCTCCGATAAGAGAGGAATAATTCGTATATTTCCCTCCGGCCGCATAGAAGGGGTCCCTGTAAAATTCCTGGCCTGTTTCAAAGCGTTGCCCAAAGACATTTTGATACGACATGGTATTGGAAGCCGCCTGTGAAAATGGATCGGTATAAAGCATGGAGGAAGAGCCGTAGGTGGCGAAGGGGTTGGAAAATGCCGTGTTTTGGGTCCCGTATGTGGTATAGATGTCGCGATAGTAAGACGAATTCATGGCTGAAGTGGTGAAGGGGGTCGTTTGCACATAATTGGTTTGCATAGTGATAGGAATAGGAGGAACCAGAGGAACTATTTGTGCGTACCCGGGTAGACTAATGGACAACACAATTCCAAAACCCGCGATCAAACCGATAACCAAGACTCTCGATAACCTTTTCTCACTCATAACCTTACAATCTCCTTTCTTTGCGTAAAGACAGAGATAGCTAAAAAACTGGCATCAATTCACCTCCCCTTCGTGATAGATGAATAAGGTAAACCTAGAGCATTCCTGACATTAATGACGCGAAAAAATTTTAAAAAATTACGCTTTTGGCGGAAACCGACGCCCGTCAATAGTATCGACGGGCGTCGTCCGCGTCATTCTCTATCGCCGCAGAGAATCTGCGCCGGTTTATTATGGTGAATATTTCCCTACATTGAAGGTACCGATTGCATAGTAGTTGTTGGTTCCATGAATCGAGAAATTTCCGGAAAAACCGGTATCCTTAATCTTCAGATTATCGAAATTCCAGGTATAGTCGCAAATGAGATTGGACAGATCGCTCTTGAGCTCATCCCCGGTGAAATTGAAGTAGTGGGCATAGAGCAATCTGCTGTACTTGTCGATCCACCCGGTGAGCGTTATCTGATCCTCCTCGCCGTGCCAATCCGGGAAATCCCCGGCATCCCATCCGGTGATCTCCACCGTTCCTCTGAGCTCGCCGCCGGTCATTTTCTGATAGGTGACATGGAAGAGGATGTCCCCTTCCGCCACTTCCACGATAATCTGCATGCCGTTGGGATCGGTATCGGTTTCCAGGATCGTCCACGTACCGGACCAGTAGCCGCGTATATCGGGGATGTCATCCGTGACAGCAGTGTCGTCGTCGTCATCGTCGTCATCGTCCCCGGTAGTGGGATAGGGGTTGTATGGATTCACTGCATATGGGTTCCATGGATTGAAGCCCTGCTGCTGCCGGATGAGATTTTGATTCCAGGGAGTCATTATCTGAGGGCCGAAGGGACCCATTTGGACGGGCTGCATGAACGGCCCCATTTGTGCGGCAAAGGGGTTGGCAAAGGGCGCACCGATGCCGCCCATAAATGGATTCATTATTCCGGCAGCCTGTCCGAAGGGGGCGAATCCCGCGGCAGCTGCGGGTGCAAAGCCGGAATACCCGAATGGCTGGATTCCTGCCTGCTGCCCGTACATAGCCGCTGCCGGGCCGAAGGCTCCTGTGGTGGGCAACCCGCCCGGCAGGAACCCGGGGTTGTATCCCGTGTTGAACCCGGGGTTGTATCCCGTGTTAAACCCGGGGTTGTATCCCGTGTTAAACCCGGGGTTGTATCCCGTGTTGATTCCGGTATTATAGCCTTGATTATAAGATAGGTAGGTCCTGGTATCGGAGTTGGATGAAGTGGAACTATTCGATGAGAGCGGCACATAGGGTACATTGGGAAAGGCGGCGGACCCAGAAGGGAGATATCCCTGATTGAGTCCTGCACCCGGATAGGCGAATCCCCCTTGTTGCGCAAACTGAGGGGCATAGAATCCTGCGCCTTGCTGAGGTCCGTAGAAACCAGAGAACGGTGCACCGAAGCCGCTGTATCCGAAGCCACCGAATCCGAAACCGCCGAGCGCGGGATCGACCGGGAAAAACTGCGCATACACCGACGGTGCCGCGTGTAGCATGAAAAAACATAACAATGCGATCAAAAAAAGGATATTACAAGGAAATCTTTTCTTATTGTTGCCCATCTCTTAAACCTCCTCATACTTTGCATAAGATAATCCGCTCCTTAATTATGCAATAATATTGCCAGATAATCAATAACCTGACAGGGGGCCACATCCAATAGATTCAATTAATTGTTTGATTTTTTGTAATATAATGTAGGTATACTGTAACCTCCCTTTCATAAAGAATGAATTTTCTTGCATAAATACCATGTGAAACGCATGTTCCCATGATATCCAATCTACGGCTGCAGAAACTCGGAAGCGGATGCATCAGTATGTTCAAAGGCACAATCGGACATAAAAACGTTCAGGCCGCCTGGATCACTATATCCCCAAAGGTGTGCCCTTGAAGGATGGTGATTTTATGTATCCGGGCCAGCTCCAAGAGTGCCAAAAAACCGGCAATATAGCGCGCTGGGTCACAATTGCTATATATAAGACGAAAAAATATCCTTTTCTTTACTCTTAATGTGGATTCGATTACCGCCATCTCGTCCTTGACGGCAATCGGATCAATGGAAACGCTATGGGGCCGTGCAGGATCGATCTGTTCCTTGAATAAGAGGTAGTAGGCATTGAAGAGATCGAACAGGTCGGCCTCGATCATTTCCTCTTCGCAGGGAATGGGGATGCCCGGGGCAGGGATGACCCTGTTCCTCTCCTCTTCAAATTGCGCAAGGATTTCCGATCCCCTCTTGCAGGCCTGGTATTCAACCAGCCGTTGAGCGAGTCGCAGCCGGGTCTGCTCCGGGTCCTCTTCGTCGTCTTGCGGCCCGGGAACGAGGAGTATCCTCGACTTCAGATACATCAGATACGAGGCCATCACCAGAAAATCCCCGGCTACATCCAGATTCAGATCCTGCATCATGCGGATGTAATCGAGATACTGTTCGGTAATCAGGGCGATGGGGATATCCCAGATGTCTATCTGTGCCTTTTTGATGAGATGGAGGAGGAGGTCCATCGGACCTTCGAATATAGGCAGCTTGATGGTGTAATCATTCGTGGAGGGGGGAGTCATCACACCCCCTTCTGTTTGGATTTTGTTGTGCGGGTGCGGAGGTGACCGAATCGTTCCTCTACGAATGAGGCCTCCTCCTCGATATTTTTAACAATACCGTCCAGGCGTGCCTTGAGTAAATCTTCAAAGATGTCCCTGAATGAAGGGCCCGGGGTGAATCCCATTTTTTTGAGATCCTCACCGGTTATGGCGACGTGAACACCCTTGAGGGAGGTCAGAAAATGGGAGATCATCTGTTTCAATCTCGATGCCTCGCACTTGGCCATGAGATAGAGCAGTCCTTCGGTGGGGATGGGACGAAGAAGGAGGTAGATCTTGCTGTATTGATTCGTCTTGAGTCGATAGAGCCTCTTGATCACCTGCGCGGAGGTGCTGTGGCAGGAGACGATTTTGTCCCGTGCCTTGGCGGATATGTTGAATCGCTCCAGGAGTGTGATCATCTCCTGATCGGAGAGGGAATCGGTCAACGCGCAAAAATAGACGATCCATTTTTCAATCTGTTCGGTGAGATACAGCAGTTCATGCCAGGTAATCACATTTCTCACGTTGATCATCAATTTCTCGAGATCCGGGGAATAGATGATGGATGGCGTGAGATGCTCGAGCACCTTGAATTCACCCATGCGGGTCAGGGCCTTTGTGGGATCGGGCTCCTGAAAGATCAGGTCGAGTTCGATAAAGAGCCTTTTGCCGTCAAGCCGTGAAAGCAATCCCCTTTTGATGGCAGAGATGATGAGGTTTCTGGTATATTTGCCTATCTGGAATCCATACCGCTGTTCGAAGCGGATGGCGCGAAATACGCGCGTAGGGTCCTCGACGAAGCTGAGGCTGTGCAGGACGCGGATCTTTTTGTCCTTGAGGTCCCGCTGCCCGCCGAAGAAATCGATGAGCCTGCCGAAGTGTTGCGGATTCAACTGGATGGACAGCGTATTGATGGTGAAATCCCGCCTGAACAGGTCGTGCTTTATCGAACTCATCTCAACGCTGGGAAGGTCGACCGGCTTCGGATAGTATTCCAATCGGGCGGTTGCCACATCCACCTTGAATCCGTCGGGGAGCACGAGTACGGCGGTGACGAACTTCTGGTGGGAGCACAGCCTCCCCCCGAGTTTATGATGCATGTACTCGGCAAAGAGGATGCCGTTCCCCTCCACCACGATGTCGATGTCCAGATTCTCCACCCGCAGCATCAGGTCCCTGACGAACCCTCCCACCACATAAGCGGAGAAGCCCAGTTCTTCGGCCACCTCGCCGGCGGTTTTGAGCAGGGCCTGCACCTGGTCAGGAAGGCGTTCCTTGATGAGGCTGGTGAGGTTCTTGGACTGGTAGTCCCCCTTTTCCACCATCCCTTCATACAGAAAGGGCCGAGGCAACCGGGAGAGGTCGTCGTGCAGGACCCGCAGGAGGTCGGTCTTGGTGATCACTCCCACCAGGGTCTCTCCCCTCAGTACGGGCAAAAATCGCTGGTTGCTTTCGATCATGAGCTCCCTGACCTTGTCGATGGAGGTCTCAGGGGCGACGGTGAGGAGATCGCTCACCATCAACTCCTTGACCGGGACGGTCTCCATGCCGTGTCCGATCGCCTTATCGATGGTCTGTCGTGTGATCAGGCCGATCAATTCACCCGAATCTCCGGTAACCGGTATGGTATTGATACTGTATTGATTCAGCAGGTCCTTCGCCTCCAGCATGTTCCGGTGCTGGGTCACCGTCTTGACCGGTGCCGTCATGATCTCCTGGGCTGTTTTGGGTGTATGGATATTGTGCTGGAGAACCGCGAGCAGTTTTTCCTTTGCCTGAACCAGGGTCATTTCCTTGATGGTGGCGGAGGCTGCGGTATGGTGCCCTCCGCCGTCGAATTCCCGTGCGATCAGGCCGGCGTCCACCTCGCTGATACGGCTCCTGGCAACGAGGTGAACCCGGTCCTCCATTCGCACCAGAAGAAAGAGGGTATCCATGTTTTCGATATCCCTGATCTTGTGGGCCAGAATTGCAATATCCCCCATGTACCGATCGATGGATGCCGTGGCGATGTGGATGGGGATACCGTTGATGGGGTGGATCTCGAGGGAGTTGAGGAGCTCGTTCATGATGGTGATGTGGCCGGTGGTCAATCCCCTGTCGATCAGGTCGGCAACCATATTGAGGTTTGCGCCCCGTTCGAGGAGATATCCGGCTGCATGCAGATCATCCGCGGTGGTCGAACTGAAGGTCAGGCACCCCGTATCCTCATAGATGCCCAGCGCCATGATGGTCGCCTCGTGGGGGGTTATGTCGATGCCTTTCTCCTGAAATATCTTGACAAAGAGCGTGGTAGTGGCGCCCACAGGCCTGACCACCTCGACCTGCCCGTGGATGTCATTGGGATGGCTCGGATGGTGATCGAAGATGTGGATCGTGAGTCCGGGTGCATCGAGCACCTTTGCCAGGTCGCCGATACGATCCGCCATCCGCGTGTCCACCAGTATCAGATGGTCGATACTGCCCAGATCGATTTCCTTGGGTTTGTGATACCTGACCTTATACTCGGGGATCTTCAGCAGATAGCGAAGGTTTCCCTCCTGTGAACCGGGGAAAACGATCCGCGCATCAGGATAGAGCTTCTTGGCGGCGACCATCGAGGCGAGGGAATCGAAATCGGCGTTTATATGCGTGGTGATAACCTGCATCGGATCAGATGATCTCGGAGAGATCTTCGAAACACGTTAATTGTTTGAATTCGCAATATCTATTCCTGATTTCCTGAGGATTCAGGTCAATCAGCCGCTGCGGGGTAAATGCCTCCACACAAAAGGATGCCATGACACTTCCCATGATGATTCCTCTTCGCACGTTGGTTTCGTCCACTGTGCCGACATTGGCGAGAAATCCCATGAATCCGCCGGCAAAGCTGTCTCCGGCGCCCGTAGGATCAAACAGCTCCTCGAGGGGATATGCCGGCGCCGAGAATACCGAATCGTCCGAGAACATCAGGACCCCGTACTCACCCCGCTTGATGATCAATATCCTGGGCCCCCAGGAGAGAATGGTGCGGGATGCCTTCACCAGATTGGGCTCTGCGGTGAGCTGCCGCACCTCCGACTCGTTGATGATAACGATGTCAACCCGTTCAATCGTCTTTTTTAACGATTGGGGCTTGTTTTGGATCCAGTAATTCATGGTGTCGCACGCCACAATAGTTGGTGAATCAACCTGTTCCAGGACCTCTCTCTGGAGGTCCGGATCGATATTGGCAAGAAAGACGCATTCGCTGTTGCGATAGGCCTCGGGCAGTTGCGGGGTGAAGTCCTGAAATACGTTAAGTTGCGTATCGATTGTTCGGGCCTCGTTGAGGTCGAATCCGTACTCGCCGGTCCATCGAAAGGTCTTCCCCGGAGACCTCTGAAGCCCGGCAATATCGATCCCCTTTCCCTGAAGAAGGGATACATGTTCCTGCGGGAAGTCCTCGCCGACCACGGCAACAAGATTGATATCCGTCAAGTGTCGTGCGGCCAAGGAGAAATAGGTGGCGGAGCCGCCGAGGCCCTCGTTGATGGTGCCGAATGGGGTGGCTATGGTATCCAAGGCGATCGATCCGACAACGAGAAGACGCATCCTGAAAAACCTCCCTGTCTGAAAGCTGATTATCCAGGTGTTGGTATGATACTATGTATCCGATGATCACGAACCCGCGAAATCGTCGGGGGAAAATGCCTTGCCCTGCATGCGGTGGATCGGCCATCGTCGCCGAAGGCCTACCATTTCAAAGGGAAGGCCCGTATAAACATCGGTAACGGTGTTACACAGCAGCAGTCGACTCGGGATGCATCGGCCGTATGAAAACGGTACGTCCCCGCGATTCTTAAAGGGATTTCTTAACGGAATTATGTAATTGTAATTATAGTATCACAATAGGGGGGGTGATACCACTCGGGATTTTCCCCATACAGATGCTTGACAAGCGAGGGGGTATGACCATACTATATAAATAAGGGACATAGGATAAACATCGGTATACTTCACATACACTATATCTTGGTACGTTTCCCCCATTACTATATTTCTCACAAAACCTTGTAGTACCAGTAAGGCGGAGAACTCTCTTTGTTTTTCAATCAACGCGAGGGTTCCGTGGAGAATCGATGTCCATAGGCCCTGTTGCCCGGAACACCGGATATAATTCCATGAGCGGGCAGACCGGAGAAAGAGAAAAATGGTCGGACACAGCGGGTGCGATTGCCTGTCTTGTTTTGTCCTTACATAAGGAGAGTTATGATGATTGAAAAAAGGGGTGTTCGCCTTTGGCATATGTTCTTGATCCTCCTCATCGTATCCCATGCGATGATACTGGGCGCTCCGAGGGATGGTGTGGGAACGGATTCCCTGACATCATATGCGAGCCTGGACCTGAGGGACGATGCCGCATGGATTCAGGAGAAATCGGTGCTGAGCTTTTACTGCCTGGCAAACGAAACCTTTGAGGTTCTCCTGTTTGTCGAGACATACAATCCGCGCATGCCCAGGATATTGGTTCAGTATTGCCCGTATACGGGTGATACGGGATCAAAGCGGGGATCGTTGTACCTGGTGCCTCTTGCGGAGCTTGAAACAGGGCAGGATACCCCTGTTTTTTTTGAGCACGATATAGCCGAAGACATCGTCGATTTCAAAGCCGTTTCACGGATCGGAATCAGAGGAGCCGACTGTTACGTCGGAAATATCTGGTTATGGTCGAAGGATCCTGTTACCGGGCAGAAGACGGGCCCGTATGACATATACCTCGATACGAATGTGCACCTGCTTGACCAGGGTTGGTCCTCCAATGATCCCCGTGAATCATTCCAGCTTACCAGAAAGATTGATGGGAAGGATTTTGGATTGGTCTTCATCCATCTCGCCGGAGAGGAGGCGAATCTACTCCCCGACGATACGCAGACCGATGCCGATTCAGGAGATTCCGGGAATGATTCCTCGAACACCTCGCAGGTAGTCATTGCCGGAGGATATGTACCCATTTCCTATCCCGGTCTCATCTATCCGGCTGGCTCAATCGGCGGATATGGCGGAGGATATGGGTATTACGGCGGTACCTATGGTATCTATGGAGGGATGGGGGGGCTCTACGCCGGTTCGGTGGGAAGATTCGGCGGAGGCCTTGGATACTATGGCGGATTGGGTTTATATGGGGGCTACGGGTTATACGGGGGTCTCGGATTATATGGAGGAGCAGGCCTTTACGGGGGCTACGGCCTGTACGGCGGGATGGGTTTATTGGGGACATATGGGGGCGGCTACGGCCTCTATGGCGGGATGGGACTCTTCGGGCTCTCCGGTGGACTGGGAGGCTTATATGGTATGGGCGGTCTGTATGGTCTGGGTGGGCTCTACGGCGGAATGGGGTTATACGGAGGACTCGGATTATACGGCGGAATGGGCCTGTACGGCGGCTATGGTCTGTACGGCGGGACAGATCTCTTTGGGCTCTACGGCGGCCTGGGCGGGCTGTATGGCCTGGGGGATGTCCTCCTGGGTATGGCATTGCTTCAGAACCCTGATCTGGAGATCCCCCTGCCTGGCGGGATCCCTGATTTCCTGCTTTCCCTGCTCAGCCATCTGTCCCAGGCACCTTCACCGTTACCTGGGATTGCTTTGCCTTCGACGCCGATAGCCGTTGCCGGCCCTGCCCCTGCGCCTGCTCCCCAGGTTCCGGGTGCGATTCCCGTGGTTACCCCAACCGTTGTTCCCACACCACCCGTTACCGTGGTGCCCCCGGCTGCAATCACCCCTCCCACGGCGGTGGCCCCGGTTGGAATCACCCCGGCCCCTGTGGGCACACCCGTAGTGGTGCCGCCTGCTGCACTGCCCGCAACACCGGTACCGGCCGTTACGACCCCGGTTACCCTGGTCCCTGCGGTGACCGTGCCGGTGGCTGTGCTACCTCCTGCAGCGGTAACACCGGCGCCGGTGGTGACCGCTCCGGTGGCCCCGGCCCCTGCAGTGCCGGTGGTTATACCGCCGGCTGCGCCGGTGACGCCGGCGGTAACGGTGCCGGTCACCATTCCGGTCACTGTTCCCGCGCCGGTGGTTACCCCGCCAATGATCCCGTTAATGGCGGGTCCGGGGGGAGGTGGACCTGGTCTTGGCGGTGGTGTACCCGGTGGAGGCATCCCCGGAGTCGGAGGAGGGATCGGCGGTGCGGTGCCGAATGTTATGCCGCCGGCTGCGCCGGTGACACCCATGGTTACGGCACCGGTTACCACGCCGGTCGTAGTTCCCGCGCCGGTGGTTACCCCGGCGATGACGCCGGTGATGACTGGTCCTGGGGCAGGCGGAATTGGTCTTGGCGGTGGTGTCCTTGGGGGAGGTATCCCCGGGGTCGGCGGAGGAATCGGCGGGGGATTTTTCGGAGGCGGCCTGGGCGGGACCCCGGGTGGAAAGCCGTTGATTTAGTGTGTCCCCCTTCTAAGGCGGGGGCGAAGCCCCCCGATATTTTCTGCATGTCTCAGCGGTGTGGGCCGCATGGGAAGGATGAGGTTTTACTCGAATATCTGCATGGGTTGGTTCGGTCCCACCCGGGCAATCTCCTTGTTGTCGGGATTGAGAAAATTGATGTAGGGGAAATCATTCGGGGAGCATTCGGTTCTGACGCCGTGAATACAGGTTTGATTACCGTATCGCATGGCTACAAGATTTATCATGACCTGCTTCTGGAACGGCGGCAGGATATACCATGCCTTGGTCACATACATGGTAAGTCTTTTTCCGCCATCACGTATCTCGAATCCTGAGACCATTTCCTGACCGAACAGCTCCGTTGCCCTCTGGTTGATGAAGGCTGCTATATTATCCGTATCCGCCCTGAGCTGATCAAGGACCTGGATATTGTCCTGGGGCTCGGTATCAGGAGTTCGGGCGGGTTTTTCCGACTTCCGTGAGGAGGGGAGCCTGTCGATGACCTGCTCCCTGAGGATCCATCCCCTCTTGTCATCGAATTCCACCTCGAACCATCCCTCGTTTGCGCCGATCACGGTGAGCTGGTCCCCCCTTTTTTTCTCCGCAACGACCGTGGCATCCGATCGCGGCTCCATCCGCACCTTTGCCCGTGGATCGATGACATACACATCCTTCCCCTTGTATCTGGTGTCAAGGGAGGGAGGAAGGAAGATGTTGACGTTTGGGTCAACCGCCTCCATCAAGGGAGGGGATTTCGGCTTGGATCCGGGATAGAAAAACAGATAGAACACCAGGCCCGAGATCACAACGAGGAGTAGGATCAGGATAACGGTACTGCTGATGTCTCTATTCTTATTCATACTTTAATAATACCATTGTTATGAAAAAAAAACATAGTGTACCAGGGAAATCATCCGGATGCAAAATAATCGGCGGGGAAAAAGGGATTTCCGTTTTTGGACTTGCGCCATAGGAGGTAGATAAGTCTGTCCATGCTCCAGAATTCGCGATTTGAAATTGGAATTGGGGGGAATGAAAGGGGTCATTTTTTCGTTTATCAGATATTGGATGTAAATACATTTATTCAAAAAAATCAAACAAATAGATCTGCCTTGCCTGTAGAAATAGACAGAGAAACCATTTTGGGGAAATTAAAGACTTGACAACGATTGAGGGTTATAGTATCTAATAACGTGTACCGGATGTTATTGTTGTTTTGCAGGTCTATTTAACCATACAGTAACATGAGAAAGGAGGGATGGGGTTGAATAAGGCGGATTTGGTGGAAAGAATGGCTGGAGAGGCTGGTATTAGTAAGGTGGCGGCTGAAAAGTCACTGAATGCGTTCGTCGATGGCGTAAAGGGCGCGCTGAAGAAGGGGGAAAATATTACGCTTATCGGCTTTGGGACGTTCTCGGTTGCCAGCCGTAAATCCAGGGTAGGTCGTAACCCTCAGACAGGCGCCGAGCTAAAGATACCGGCCAGAAAGGTTGTAAAATTCAAACCGGGTAAAGGGTTAAAGGACATTCTGTAAAATCGATCAATAAAGGGGGTAGCAATAGATCGGACGATCCAATCTCTTGACCTACCCCCTTCCTTTTTTTAGCATGTAAATGCCTTTACCCGAAGGAGGGAACGCCTGGCCTTCCTCCGCTGCGGTGTGTTGAAGAGGATAGGGCAATCGCCGCAGGGTAGGAAGGAGTGGACGAGGGGATCATGACCGAAGCGATCTGTGCCCAACCTATCCATAGGCAGATTGCACTGCTTAAGGAAAAAAGATTGAGCGCCAAGGAATTGGTGCGTTTGTACCTGGAACGAATCGAATACATCAATCCCCTCATCAACGGGTATCTATCCCTTGCTGCAGATCAAGCCCTGGCAAGGGCGGAAGAGATTGATCGCCATCATCGAAATCATTCCGTTTCCAATGCCTTGGCAGGCATCCCCATAGCGATAAAGGACAATATCTGTACCACGGGGCTTTCCACCACCTGTTCATCCGGCATCCTGAAATCCTTTATCCCACCATTTGATGCCCATGTTGTGGAGAAGCTCCGGCAAGAGGGTGCAATCATCCTGGGGAAGACCAATCTGGATGAGTTTGCCATGGGCTCCTCCACGGAGACATCCTGCTTCGGCCCCACCATCAATCCCTGGTCATCGGAGCGGGTGCCTGGCGGGTCGTCAGGGGGTTCTGCTGCCGTGGTGGCATCGGATATGGCCTCTGCAGCCCTGGGCTCGGATACCGGGGGATCGATACGCCAGCCCGCTGCCTTCTGCGGTGTGGTGGGCCTCAAGCCGACCTATGGCAGGGTGTCACGTTTCGGTCTGGTTGCCTTCGCCTCGTCATTGGATCAGGTCGGTCCCATTGCAAGGGACGTCACCGATTGTGCCTTGCTCCTTTCCGTAATAAGTGGAAGGGATCACCGCGACAGCACCTCTGCGGCGATCCCCGTTCCGCGATACGGGGATGCCCTGGGGAATGATATTGCGGGAATACGGGTGGGAAGGCCGAAGGAATACTTCATCGGCGGGCTTGATCGGGGGGTGTCCCTTCACGTCAACCGAGCCATTGATACCCTGGCCGGCCTCGGGGCGGCAGTGGAGGATGTCTCCCTGCCCCACACCGATTATGCGATCGCCGCCTACTATCTTATTGCGACGGCGGAGGCGAGTTCCAACCTTGCACGCTACGACGGGGTGAAGTACGGCTTCAGGGACCAGGGTCACACCGACCTGAGGCAGATGTACCGAATGACACGTGACAAGGGGTTCGGCGGGGAGGTCAAGCGGAGGATCATGCTTGGGACCTATGCCCTCAGCACGGGATACTACGATGCCTATTACCTGAAGGCCCTCAAGGTGCGCACCCTCATCAAGAAGGATTTTGACGCGGCATTGCAGAACCATGACGTGCTGGTCACCCCCACCACACCGACCCCTGCCTTTCGGCTCGGAGAGAACATCACCGATCCTCTGCAGATGTATCTCAACGACATCTTTACCATCTCCGCAAATCTGGCAGGCATTCCGGCCATCTCCTTGCCCTGCGGGTTTACCGAGGAGGGGCTTCCCATAGGGATACAGATCCTGGGCAGACCCTTCGAGGAGGGGACGGTCCTGAGGGTTGCCTTCGCCCTGGAGCAGGCATTGCAGGTAACAAAACCGCAGCGTTTCTGGGAGAAAGGTACGCATGGGGTATGAGAGCGTTATAGGCCTTGAGATCCATGCCCAGCTTCTCACCCGGTCAAAGATCTTCTGCGGCTGCGGCACGAGATTCGGAGAGCCTCCCAATACCCAAACCTGCCCGGTGTGCATGGGATTTCCGGGTGTCCTCCCGGTGCTGAACCGCCAGGCGGTCGAGTTTGCCCTGAAGACCGCGCTGGCAGTCCATGGGCGCATCCCGCATACGAGCCGCTTTGCACGCAAGAATTACTTCTATCCCGATCTGCCCAAGGCGTATCAGATTTCCCAATATGAGCTCCCCCTGTCGGAAGGAGGATATGTGGAGGTGGACCTGGAAGAGGGGGGTAAGAAACGCATCGGGCTCACCCGCATACATCTGGAGGAGGATGCGGGAAAGCTCATCCACGGCGAGGGTCCGGACAGGAATGCAAGTTTTGTGGATTTTAACCGCACCGGGGTACCCCTCATGGAGATCGTGACCGAACCCGAAATCCGATCACCCGAGGAGGCAAGGCTCTTTCTTCAAAATCTGAAGGCAATCCTTCAATACTTGAAGGTATGCGACGGGAACATGGAAGAAGGGAGCCTGCGGTGCGACGCCAATGTATCCGTGCGACCCATCGGGCAGGAATCGTTCGGCGTGAAGACGGAGATAAAGAATATGAATTCCTTCCGGAATGTACAGCGGGCGCTGGAATATGAGATCGAACGCCAGATCATGCTTCTTGATGGTGGAGAGCGGGTGGTGCAGGAAACACGGCTGTGGGACGCGGACAGGGGGATCAGCATCCCCATGAGGAGCAAGGAGGAGGCCCATGACTACCGCTATTTTCCTGAACCGGACCTCCCGCCCCTGGCAATCGACGAGGAATTGATAGATCGTATTGACCGGACACTGCCGGAATTGCCCGAGGTAAAGAGGAATCGCCTGATCAGGGAATACGAAATACCACCCTATGACGCCCAGGTACTGACCGTTTCCACTGAACTCGCCGACTATTTTGAGGCGTGTTGCGCCCTTTATCCTGGGCCCAAGGCGGTGAGCAACTGGATCATGGTGGAGCTGATGAGGGAGTTGAATCGTGACAATCGTGACATCACCTCCTCGCCGGTCAGTCCGAAGGGCCTGGCCGATATGCTGAAGATGATCGATGACGGGGTGATCAGCGGAAAGATCGCCAAGAGGGTGTTCGCCTCAATGTATCGAACGGGAAAGGATGCCTCCAGTATCGTACGGGAGGAGGACCTCATTCAGATAACCGATACCTCGCGTCTTGAGGAAACGATCGATGAGGTGCTCGCCGCTCATCCGGAAACGGTCGCGGATTACAGGAAGGGGAGGAAGGAGGCGGTGGGATTCCTGGTGGGACAAGTGATGAGGGCGACCAAGGGAAAGGCCAATCCCAAGCTGGTGAATGAAATCCTGGTCACAAAACTCGAACAAAGGCAATAGAGGCCATTCATGCCGCTCTACCATTCATCGGAACATCTCAAGAGACAGAGACATCGAAGACACACAGTGAGACTCTCCGTCATTGCCGTTGTGATTCTGGCAGTGCCCTGCATACTGCTGTGCGGATATCTCGTGTCCACATTGACACGGGCCCGGCAAACCCTTCCCACAGCGGATACCACAATGGGATATCCTGACGCAAATGCCTCCCTGATGCCACATGCATCCCCTGCGGAGCCCTCGTGTATCGTTATTGAGGGTCCTCCGCCCCCTCCATCCTATTCTCTGCTTTACCGGGACGGTACCATCAAGGATGGAGAGAGCATCTACCAGTGCCTGCACCGGGAAGGCATAGCCGATCGAACGATTCACCTCATCACCAGCAAGCTCAATCCCCTGTTACGTTTTCGCTCCCAGAGCAGGCCCGGCGATATCTACCGGTTAAGCCTTACCGAGGAGGGTGAGGTCGAGCGGTTCGAGTATCAGAAAAGCCCGCTGGAGATCTACTGCCTGAGCAGGGATCAAGGGGACAAATGGAACGCGTGGCGGGAGGACATAAAGATTGCGAAGTATTGGGTAAGCATTTCCGGCTCCATCAAGGGCTCCCTCTTTACTACCATGCAGGACGCCGGGTATCCCGTATCCCTGGCGCTGCAGTTTGCGGAGATCCTCGAGTGGAAGATCGATTTTCAACACGAGGTGAGGGAGGGGGACCGTTTCAGGATGGTTTTCGAGCGCTATTTCAGGGGTGACGAGCCGATAGGGTACGGCAGGGTCCTGGCAATACTGTATGAAGGAGAGGTTACAGGGACATTGAGGGGGTTCTACTTCAAGGACGAAGGTAGTGGAGACTACTATGATGCGGAGGGCGTATCCCTGCGGCGGGCATTTCTGAGGGCCCCATTGAGTTACAAGTACATAAGCTCTGGATACAGCCATCACCGCAGGCATCCCATTCTGGGAAGCGTGCGGCCGCACCTGGGGATCGATTTCGCCGCCCCGTACGGTTCCCCTGTGTGGGCGGTGGCCGATGGGGTGGTCCTTTCCACCTCGTATGATAGGTATAACGGGAATCAGGTAAAACTAAGACACATGAACGCATATGTCACCTACTACAATCACCTGTCCGGTTTTGCTCGGGGATTGAAAAAGGGGGTTCGGGTGACCCAGAAACAGGTGATCGGGTATGTGGGAACCACCGGTCTCTCCACCGGCCCTCATCTGGATTATCGTGTCAAAAAGGGTACCCGGTTCATCAATCCGTTGAATGAGCAGTATCCATCGGGGAAGCCGTTAAAGAAAAATATGCTGCCCCAGTTTCGAGCGGTTATGGCCGATCTGAATCCGCTGCTGCAGGGACAGGAAGATGTAACCCGGGTTCTGGTGGCCGAGATGAGTGCCTCGGAGAGGTAGTGCCCTCGATTCTGTGAGTCCCTCGCGTTCCTTATTGTTCCAGGATGTCTCCATATTTCTGGAGCCGGTACCGAAATGAACGAAAGCTTAAATTGAGCAACTCCGCCGCCTTGCTCTTGTTCCCCTGGGTCTTCTTGAGCGCTTGTGAAATGAGCCGCGTCTCCATTTCGGTGACCGCCTTTTCCAGGTCGATCCCCTTTTCCATGTCGAAGCTCGATGATTGATAGGGGGGATGGATGGGATAGAGGACATTGTCCGGCAAGTCTTCGGGCCGGAGCGATTTTCCGTTGCCGAGGGCAACGGCCCTTTCGATGACGTTTTCCAACTCACGCACATTACCGGGCCAGTGGTAATTGGAGAGTATGCGGATGATCTCGGATGAAGGCGAGGTATCCATATCGAGAAATCCATTTTTTTTCGCGTAGATGTCCAGGAAATGGGCCACGAGGAGAGGGATATCCCCGATCCTCTCCCTCAGAGGCGGAAGGCACACAGGGATCACGTTGAGACGGTAGTAGAGGTCCTCCCGGAAGGTTCCTTCCTGGACCGCCTCCTGCAAATCCTTATTGGTCGCTGCAATGATGCGCACATCAACGGTGATACCCTCGGTTGCCCCAACCCTGCGGATCTCCTGATCCTGGAGTACCCTCAGGAGCTTGACCTGCAGGGAAAGGGGGGTGGAGGCGATCTCGTCCAGGAATATGGTGCCCTTGTGCGCGGCTTCAAAGAGCCCCTTCTTATTGTGGATCGCCCCGGTAAACGATCCCTTCACATGACCGAAAAGTTCGCTCTCCAGGAGCCCTTCAGGCATACCGCCGCAATTGACGCTTACAAAGGACTCGTTCCGTTGGGCGCTGTGGAAGTGAATGGCCCGCGCCACCAGCTCTTTGCCTGTGCCGCTTTCACCCGTTATCAACACCGTACTCCGGCTGTTGGCAATCTTCTGGATGAGGGCGAATATCTCCCGCATCTGGCTGCTCTTGCCCAGGATGTTTCCCAGCTTGTATTTCGTGGAAAGCTCCCGCCTGAGGATGACATTTTCCTCCTGAAGGCGCTTCTTCTCCAGGGCATTGTGGATCACCAGCTTTATCTCCTCGTTATTCTTGAAAGGCTTGGTCAGGTAGTCGTAGGCCCCCTCCTTGATTGCCTGCACAGCGGTCTTGGTGGATGCGTAGGCGGTGATCATGATCGCAAGGGTCTCCGGGCTGATCTTCCTGATCTCCCTCAATACACTTAATCCGTCCATACCCGGCATCCGAATATCGATGACGGCTAGATCAAAGGCCTCATTCTGGGCAAGGGTGATCCCCTCCTTGGGGGTGTTTGCGAACTTGACCCGGTACCCTTCACGTTTGAGCATAATGGCGAGAAACTCGCACATGCTCCGTTCGTCGTCTATGATCAGTATGGAGTTCACTGTGGTTTTCCCTCACCCTGTTCGTCAGGCACTCATATCATACTGTATACTATGCCACATATTCTCCCCTCGATCAAAATCCCTACGGGCTGGAGAGCAGGGAAAGATAGATCCGAAAGAGGCTCCCCTGTCCCGGTTGGCTCTCCACCTCGATTTTGCCTCCATGTGCCTCAATCACCCGATAGGCGGTGCAGAGCCCCAGCCCTGTTCCCCGTTCCTTTGTGGTGTAGAAGGGGTGAAACACCCTCGGAAGGTGTTCCCTGGTAATCCCCACCCCCGTATCCTGGAATTCTATGACCTTGTATGATTTGTGTTTATTGTCTCTGGTACGGCCTTTCACCGAAAGGGTGCCCCCTTCAGGCATGGCCTGACAGGCGTTTATTGCAAGATTCCAGAATACCTGTTTCATCTGGTTGGCATCGAGGTTCAGGATCGTATGCTCCTCTTCCAGATCGGTGACGATGGAGATGGTGTGATTGAAATCCTCACCGTTTTTCAGCATGGTCAGGGTGTCATCGACCAGGGAATTGATATCGCAGGACTCCAGTCTAAGTGGCCGTGGCCGGGCATAGGTGAGAAAATCATTGATGACGTTGTTCAGGTGTGTTGACTCCCTGATCACAATATTCATCAGGGTTGTTTGCTCCTCATCCAGGGTGAGTCCCTCGGCAAGGAGCTGGATGGAACCCTTGATTGAGGCGAGGGGGTTGCGCAGTTCGTGGGCCATGCCTGCCCCCATTCCCCCGATGGTCGCCAGGATGTCGGCCTGTTTTATCTGATCCTCCATCCTTTTGAATTCGGTGAGGTCCTGAAAACTGGTGATCGTTCCCTTGGTATTGCCCTGCGCATCCTGAATGGGTGCCAGATTCAGCCCGATAAAGCAGGGCCCGCGTTCCCCGCAATTGACAAATTCATTATAGGAGATGGTTTGTTCCTCCTCGATCAGGGCAAGGATTTTGGGAAAATCGATCGGCAAAAAGAGCTCGTTCCAGTAAAGGAATTCTTCGTTGATTTCGTTGATGCCCAGGATCTCCATGGCTGCCTTGTTGGCGAGGGTGATCTTTCCGTTGATATCGGTAATGACGAGGCCTGAACGGATGTTTTTGAGCACATCCTCGTTAAAGGCCTTCAATTCCATGAGATCTTCCTTGCTGGCGGTGAGCTCCTGGTCGATCTTTCTGGTTGATTCGGCCAGATAGCCGCTGAGGAAGGCAATGAGATAGAAGCCGCATATGTTGACGAAGATGGTATAGAAGACGTAGCGACTGCTCAGGAGTCCGGCCGCCAGGGTCCCCCTGGAAGGCAGGGTGAGGATGCCGAAGTATTGGAGATCGAGGAGCACTCCATAGAGGATGCTGCTCATTGAGGCGATGATGAGGCTTCCCCTGCGTGACAGGACGATGCTTGTGGTGATGATGGTGATGATGAACATGAAGGAAAAGGGGCTCTCAATGCCTCCGGTGAGGTAGATCAGGCACGACTCTATGAGTACGTCTGCAACCAGTTGAATATAGGCGAGCACGACGAGATTGCTCATTGAATAAAAGAGCACCGCGTAGAGGATGGTGAGGAGGTAGGTGAGGGCAATGAGGAGGTAGTAGGGATTAAGGCCCGATCGCGCGTGCCGGATCTGGACAATGCTGATGGAACCCAGGAGGATGGTGAGGATGATCACCCGCAGGATCATCAGCCATAGTATCTTGCGGCGCAGGTATGCGTTTCCCTGCTGTTCCTCAACCTGTACCGTCGTGTCCATACGTCCCTCGCATGAGCTCCTGCTGTTCCGGAGGGTGTCCGGCACTATCCGATGAGATTCGCCAGGCCGAATATCGGCATGTACATGGCAATCAATATAAATCCGACCGATCCACCCAGGAAGATCATCAACAGAGGCTCCAGCATGGAGGTGAGCGCCTCCACCGCGGTGTTCACCTCCTCGTCGTAGAAATCCGCGATCTTCCCCAGCATGGTATCCAGTGCACCCGTGCTTTCGCCGATGGATATCATCTGCACCACCATGGGGGGGAACACCTTGGTCTCGCCCAGCGGCTCCGCAATGGTTTTCCCTTCGCTGATGGAGACCCGGCTGGACATGATGGCATGTTCGATCACCTTGTTCCCAGCCGTTCGTGCCGTGATCTCCATACCATCGAGGAGGGGAACGCCGCTGCTGATCAGGGTGCCCAGGGTTCTGGTGAATTTGGCGATCGAAACCTTTTGAAGAAGATTGCCGAATACCGGTGACTTCAAAAGTACCTTATCGAAAAAGAGCTTTCCCTTTGCCGTCCTGTTGACTCGCTTGACGGTGATGAAGACGGTAATAACGGTTATCAGGATAATCAATCCTCCCCATCCGCCCAGGAAATCACTCAGCGCGATGACGATACGGGTGGGCAGCGGAAGCGTTCCCCCGAAACTGGTGAAAAGGTCAGCGAACTGGGGGATGACGAAGATGAGGAGCCCGGCGACCACCACGACGGCCACCACAAGGATGACGATCGGGTAGGTCATGGCGGTCTTGACCTTCCGCTTGAGGGCCAGGGCCCGTTCCATGTATCCGGAGAGCCTCTCCAGAATGGTATCCAGGATACCGCCTGCCTCTCCAGCCTCCACCATGTTCACATACAATTGATCAAACACCTTCGGGTATTTGCGAAGTGCGTCGGCGAAGGTGCTCCCGCCTTCCACGGTCATCTTGATATCCTTGATGGTCTTGGCCAGTTCCGGGTTTTCCGTCTGCTGGGCGAGGATGTCGAGACTCTGGACGAGGGGAAGCCCGGCATCGATCATAGTGGCGAACTGGCGGGTGAATACGATTCGGTCCTTTTCCTTTATCTTTGCCCCGAACCCGGGAATGGAGATGGTGATCTCCGTGGGTTTCTTTTTCACCTGGGTGGGAATGACGGCCTGACGCCTCAATTCGGCCATTACCAGTTCTTTGCTGTCACCCGTTATCTCGCCTTCTACCTCTTTGCCTTGCAGCGTCCTGCCCTTATATTTGAATACCGGCATAACCCTTTCCTCTCTAATATATTATTTAGATCATTCGCACAAGCGTGTTTTGAATCATATTTGCCATCTCTTCCGGATAGGTTGAATGGCCAAGGGCATTTTCCTTGGATATGATGCCCTTTTGGTACAGGTCAAACAGCGCCTGATTCATGGTCTGCATTCCGTGCCGTGCCTGCCCCGCCTGCATGATGCTGTAGATATGGTGGATGTGGTTTTCCCGTACCTGGTTCCGCACCGCGGCGTTGGGAATAAGAATCTCCAGGGCCAGGGCCCTCCCGTCTTCGAGCTGCCGGGGAATCAACTGCTGGGCGAGTATTCCTTCCAGGACAAAGGAGAGCTGGGTCCGAATCTGGTTCTGTTGATGGGGCGGAAAGACATCGATAATCCGGTTGATGGACTGGACGCATGAATTGGTATGAAGGGTTGCCAGGGTGAGATGCCCGGTTTCCGATATGGTCAATGCAGCCTCTATGGTTTCCAGGTCCCTCATCTCTCCGATGAGCACGATGTCGGGGTCCTCCCTGAGCGCTGATCGGAGTGCATGCATGAAGGAATGGGTGTCTGCGTGCAATTCCCGCTGATTCACAATGCACTGCTTGTGGGAATGGAGATACTCGATGGGGTCCTCTATGGTAATGATATGTTTATGGTGATGGGTATTGATCCAGTCGATCATCGCCGCCAGCGTGGTTGATTTTCCGCTTCCCGTAGGCCCGGTCACCAGGACAAGGCCCCTGGTCTTTTCGCATAAGGTGGTGACGATGGAGGGGATACCCAATTCCTCGAACGTGGGGATGTAGATGGGAATGCTTCTCACGGCCATTGCCAGGGCGCCGCGCTGGAAGAATATATTCGCCCTGAAGCGGCTCAGCCCATTGATTCCGAACGAGAGATCCAGCTCGAGCTCGGCATCGAGTTTCCTTTTTTGATCCTCGTTCAGTACGCTGTTGACCATGTTCCTGATGGCCTCATTAGTCAGGGGAGGGTGGGAGGAGGGGATGATGTTCCCGTCCACTCGCACCTGGGGGGGGATGCCGCTGGTGAGGTGGAGATCGGATGCCCGCATGTGAAGCATCTCGTGGAGTAACTGGTTCAACTCTGTCATCTATATACCCTCGAACCTGTCCAATCCATGAATAATAATGTTTTTTTCTTCTCTATTACAAGGTGTTATGCGGTTACACTGAGTACCTCGTCAATGGTGGTCATCCCCTCTTTAACCTTCATCAAACCGCTCTGCCTCAATGTCCTCATACCCTCTTGTATGGCGAGGTTCCTGAGTTCCTCGGTGGAGCCTCCGCGCACAATCAGTTCCCTGATGGGATCGGTCATCTTCATGACCTCATAAAGGGCGAGCCTTCCCTTATATCCGGTGTTCCCGCATTTGGAGCATCCCTTCCCCTTGTAGATCTCGATGCCGTTGTTTATGTCGAGCTCCGAGAAACCCAGTCGCCGAAGGAGTTCGGGAGGCACATGTATCTGCTCCTTGCATTCGCTGCAGATCTTTCTGGTGAGGCGCTGGGCAAGCACCAGTACCACGGCGGAGCTTACCAGAAAGGATTCGACCCCCATGTTCAAGAGACGCATGATGGTGCTCGGGGCGTCATTGGTATGGAGGGTCGACAGCACAAGGTGTCCGGTGAGGGCCGCCTTGACGCCTATTTCAGCGGTTTCCAGGTCACGTATCTCACCTACCATGACCACGTCGGGGTCCTGTCGCAAAAAGGAGCGGAGTGCAGCGGCAAAGTTGAGCCCTATGTGTTCGTGGATATGGACCTGATTGATCCCCTGGAGATTGAACTCCACCGGATCTTCGGCGGTCATGATGTTGGTCTCCTCGACATTCAACTGGTTCAGGGCGGAATAGAGGGTGGTGGTTTTCCCGCTTCCGGTGGGGCCGGTCACCAGGACCATGCCGTAAGGGCTCTTGATGGCCTCCTGGAATTTTTCCAGATCGTCGGGTTCAAATCCCAGCTTGGTCATATCGAGCTGGAGATTGGATTTGTCCAGGAGCCGCATGACCACCTTCTCCCCGAAGAGGGTGGGGAGCACCGATACACGGAAGTCCATGGCCGCGTTTTTCCCCAGTTTCAGTTTGATCCTTCCATCCTGGGGCAATCGTTTTTCAGCGATATCCAGCTTGGACATGATCTTTATACGGGACACCACCGCATTCCTGATCTTCGGCGGCAGCCCCATCACCTTCTTGAGCACACCGTCCACACGAAGGCGGACCCGGAATGATTTTTCATAGGGCTCGATATGGATATCGCTCGCCTTGATATTGACGGCCTTGAGCAGTATGCCGTTGACCAGTTTCACAATAGGGGCGTCCGCCTCGGTGAGTGAATCCTGGGATGCCTCCTCTTCCACCACCTCCACATTGTCGAGGGCCCCCTTGACGATATTGTCGAAATCTCCGACCTCTATGATATCTTCCTGGGGCTCCTGTACCTCTTCATGACGGATTGCGGCACCTTCTTCTTCACGATAGTCAAAGACATCCAGGTTCGCTGGTCTCGCCTTTTTATAGGATCGCTCGAATGTTTGGTCAAAAAGGGATTCCGTCGTCACCACCGTTTCGATATGGAATCCCGTGGAAAAGCTTATGTCATCGATGGCCACATAGTCGGTGGGATCAACGATGGCGATGGTCAAGGTATCTCCCAGGAGGTTCAAGGGGATGAAGCGGTATTTCTTGGAGAGCGCGGCAGGGATCAGTTCGATGATATCGGGTTCGATGTCGAAGTTGCGCAGATCAACGCTCGGCACACCCAACTGTTTGCTGAGGTAGAAGAGGGCATCCTCTTCCTTCAGATATCCGAGTTTAGTCAGGATGTTCGCGATGCGGCCTCCGGTCCTCTTCTGTTCCTCCAGGGCCTTGAGCAACTGCTCCTGTGTAATAATATTTGCTTGTACAAGAATCTCTCCCAAACGGGCCTTCATAAAGATATTCCTTATTTTTTAATCCATTACGCATGTCATAATGTTAGCTTGACTCCATCAAGGTGTCAAGGAGACAAAGATTTGCTTGTTTTCTAAATCGGAAGAATTCGGTTTTAAAAACGAATCAAAGGGTGATCATTTCGCAGATGTCATCCACGGGAATCGGTCGGGCGAGGATCAATCCCTCCCCGAACCGGCAATTGATCAGCGATCCGAAATGCCGGGCCCGGGATTCCACATGAAAACTGAAGTCTCTGGAGGAGGTCGATGCGTGAGGGGCACAAGGCGGATTGTCGTGGAACAGGGACTGATACACCTTTGCAGCCTCCATCTTCCCCTCAAACGAGGAGGTTATGTTGACGATGATCTGTGGGATGATCGGGCGGGCAGTTGGATAGTAGAGGATCCACGATGGCTTGTATGGTTTGGTCGGGGTCTCTTCATGGGGGAATCCGGCGATTTCAACCGCCCTGTGAAGGAGTTGGGTGGTGAAATGGTGAAGTGGTATCCAATCCTCCCAATGGGGTGCCAGGATGATATCCGGGTTATAGAGGCGGAGGCAGTCCGCCAGAATTTGAGCACATTCAGGATTCGCCTGGAAAGGGAAATCCCCCAAGTCGAGATTGGTGCGATCGGATACGTGCAGGATCGCTGACGCCTCCTTTATCTCTTCACCGGTCACCCCGGCATTGCCCGGAACCTGTAAGCCTCCACTGGTGAGATCGCAAATGACCGTCGTATACCCACGCATTGCCATTTTAAGGAGAATGCCGCCGACCCCGATTTCGACATCACCCGGACGGGTCCCTATGGCCAGGATGTCGACATGTTGACCCAATGGCAATTGGGCGTTCATATGGGAGCAAGCCTTTCCATCGCATCCGCCTTTTCAACAGTTGCATCATCAAACATGGTGATATACCCGGGAATGCGTTTTCCTGCATCACATCGCTTCATGAATGATCAATGGTATCAAATTATATGTGCTTGCTCAATATTAAGGAAAGGACAACTTGATATCTCCGCTTCTTTCCGCATGATAAGCCTGATTTTGGGGCTCCGCTTCGCTCCGCCCTGGCAAAGGTTGGTTGGAATCGGGGGCCTTTGGGTGAGCGGAAGAGGTTCATAGTGGCTCCGCTTCGCTGCGCCCTAGCAAGCTTGGGTAGTGAAGTCTCGGCTTGTGAGGTAACCGGGAGGGGTTCATAGTGGCTCCGCTTCGCTCCGCCCTAGCAAGCTTGGGTGAAGGGGGCGTAACGAAAGGGATCTTCATTCGCCAAATACTTACGGTTATTATTACTACGGTAACTGCTGCATGTAAAGGTTGTATGGAAAAGGTGTGGTAATCGGCAAAAGCACGGGGCCCCTTGCGCCATGAGCGATTCTTGTGCCTTACATCCACATTATGGTGCTCTCCCTAACAATCAGGCGTAGCAGCCGGTCATTTTTAAGACTACTCGTGTAGAGGGCGCATAAGGGGTTCTGTTTCATACTACTGTTTCAGCACCATGACAAAGGAGGGGTAACACTATGGAGCCATAAGGGGGGAGTATGAGTAAGGAACCAACAACACCATGATCATGTTATCGCAAAGGAGGTTACGCGTATGACTATCAGACGGAGTCTTATGATTGTTGCATGTGCATTTTTAGTTTCAGGATTTTTGATCGTTAGTGCCCGCTTACCCCTGGCACAAGCCCAGACGGCAACCCAACCCACATTGACCAGCCTTCCATTCTTTCCCATGATGGGCGGCATGATGGGGATGGGCGGCCTCAATCCCTGGCTGTATTCGAGTCTGAGCGGGCTGGACACCAGCACTCTGGGCAGCTTCCCCTATTATGGGATGATGGGCGGCTTCGGGCATTTAAATCCGTTCTTGTTCGGCAGCCTTTTTAATACAACAACAGCGACGACCCCGACCATATAATAAGGAATTGTCGTTACGAACCGACGGGTGCACAGGCTGACCAGCCGGGCACCCTGCCGTAAATAGTTTTGTCCGATACGCAAGGGGCGGTCATCATGATGATGACCGCCCCTTTTTTCCTGTCCGTTTTCCTGCTCATTTGCCCCGCCCTGAACAGTATGTTACCATTTCACCTGTGCAGGCCTGGTGCGAATGCTCACCTCATATCCGAATCCTTCCGTGCGCAGCCGTGTTATGGATGAGTTTTTTTGAGGACCGGGGTAGTAACCGATGCCGATAAAGGTGATCCTTTTTGATCTGGGCAATGTCATCGTCTTTGTCGACCACATGCATATCTGTGCGAAGATCGCCGCATGGGGCGGAAATCCGGCTGACATTTACCACTATATATTTACGGAGAGGATTGAGGAGGCGCTTGATCGGGGGGAGATTACCCCTGTGCGTTTTTTTGACGCCATCAAGGAGCGGTTCGATCTCCGTCTTGACTACGATGACTTTCTGAATGTTTGGTCGAGCGGCTTCGTTCCCAACGAGGAAATCATTCCCTTAATCGAGGAATTGAAATGCCGGTACCGGCTCTCGCTTCTCTCAAACACCAATCAGGCCCATTTTGAAGCCATTCGGAGGGACGTACCGATCCTTTCAACATTCGAGACCTGTTTTCTTTCCTACGAGATGGGGCTGCGCAAGCCGGATCCTCGTATATATGAGAGGGTTCTGGAGGCGATGCACATCATGCCCGGGGAGTGCGTTTACATAGATGACAATGAATCCTTCGTTCAAGCCGCACGATGCCTGGGGATCCGGGGCGTGGTATTTTCCGATGTGCCGGGTCTGAGAAGGGAATTAAAAAGAGAGCTGTCAACCTGCAGGATGGAGGGAAATAAAACCGCCCGTCATCCTGCAGGCATCCGATCAACAGAAAATCAGGGGACCTGACCGATCCCTCATCGTTTAGGGCCTCAGCCGAAGCCGAACCGCGGAAGACCACCGCCTTTGGATGATGATTTCTTTGTAAACGTCACAGTGCCTAATTGCCTGGTGACCTTTTTCGATTTGCATTCAGGACAGGGGGGGACTTTCCGATCATCCATGGTATAGAAGTATTGTTCGAATGTGTGGCCGCAATCATTACAATGAAATGAATACATTGGCATCTGAATCGTCTCCTCTATGTTTCAGTATGGTGTTTAATGCAGGTGACCAGAAATCCAATAATATATCTTATATATCGGCAAAAAGTAGCTTAATAATTTATTATATTTTAATATGCTAATAGGCTGTTGTCAAATTATTCATCCATTGAATACATCCAGGGCCTCGCAAACCGCAGCGGTTCATGCAACGAGGTCCATGAGATTGATTCCGGAGGTATTTGGCGCATGAAAAAGAAGATACTACATTACAAGGAACTCGATGAGGCGAGGAGGCAACTGGGCCTCGACGAGCGGGCAACCATGCAGGAGATCAAGACCGCGTACCGGCGGATGGCCCGGATGTTTCATCCGGATGGAAAGAAGGATGCCGGGGGAGAGAAGGGGGATACCATGAAGGGGATCAATGAGGCGTACGGTCTCATCATGGAGTACTGCAAAGGGTATCGGTATTCCTTTTCACGGGAGGATTTCGAGCGCAATTATCCCGAGTTGAACTACCAGGAACGCTTCAAGGATGACTGGTTAGGGTCCTGAATCCTTTCAGGATGTTCATGTATACCTGGAGCGAAAAAACACATTCCGGTGAGGGACTATCCCGCGAAGATCTCGGTGCCTCTTGCATGGGGATCGATCAAATCGCCTATTATTCTTACAAAAATCAACACCACTTTACAAAGATGGATCATTGGTGTATACCTTTATTCATATAATATTTGATCCTTGATAAAGAACTATAAACTTATTTTTTCCATTGAAGAAAAATGAAATTTGACGATATAAAAAAAAGAGGATGAAATGCATATAAAAAATTATTTGATTTTTAATATGCCATATATTATAATAGTGATATAAATTTCCGTTTTGCCACATTTAACAGTACCATTTGGATAGGAGAAGAACATGCATAGAGGAAAAAATCCTTTCCGTTTTGGTGAGGCGGTGACCGGAGAATTCTTTGCAAATCGCAAAAAGGAGATCAATGACCTTATTGATTTCCTTAATCATGATGAACATGTCTTTGTTTATGCCTACCGGCGGTTGGGCAAGAGCTCACTTGTGTCAAATGCCCTTTCCATCATGAATACCCAGAATTCGGTTATTCCAATCCATGTGGATCTTCAACGGGCGACCTCCTGTGCGCAGTTCCTCGAGGTCTATGCCATGGCTATCAGTGAGACCATGTTCGAATTAAAGGAACGGCTTGAAAAGATCGCCACCTTTTTCAAGCGCATTGTTCCGAGCTTTGAGATCGGGGGAGAAGGGCAGTGGAGGATCAGGTTTGATTTCTCGAAAACCTCTGAAAACATTCATAGTGCCCTTGAGGATATTATTGACCTGCCTCAGGTGATGGCCCAGGAATATAACAAGAAGGTGGTAGTGGTGCTCGACGAATTTCAGGAGGTGGAAGGTTTGCACGGAGGGGGGTTCGAGGAACTCCTGAAGCCGTTCATCGTGAATCATACCAAGGTGAATTACATCTTTATCGCGAGCAAGATCCACATCGCCACCAGGATGTTCACCGATTCCCGCCGCCCCTTCTACAAGATGGCAAAATTGTATCCGCTTCCTCCCATCGACCCTGAATCCATGGTGGACTTCATCCGCGAACGGTTCGAATACACCTCCAAGAGCATCCCCCGCCATATTGCCGAGCAGCTTGTCGCCGTTTCCCAGAACATCCCCTACCACATCCAGATGCTTGCATGCCATCTTTGGCAGATCGCCCATAAGGAAATCAGCGAACAGACATTGTTGTATGCAATCGATCTCGTCATCTACCATCAGGGAGAACTCTATTTCAGTTGGTATGACTCCTCGAGCCACCATCAAAGGGCGGTGTTGCGGGCACTGGCAAAGACAAAGGAGATGTTCTCACAGGATACGATCATAAAATATAATCTCGGTTCCGCTTCGAGCGTACAGGCATCCTTGAAGGCATTGATCAGAAACGGGCTTGTCCAGAAGGACAAGGACGGGTACAGGATCAGCGATCCATTCTTCGAGCGGTGGCTTCAGCGGAATTGACACACCAAGCTTGCCAGGCGTCGCGCAGCGACGCACTATGAAGCGCTTTCCGGTCACATAATGTGCCCGTGACTTCTCCCAACCAAACCCTGTCAGACCAACCTATTAACTCACCCTCCGGCAAGACAGTGAGCAATTACCCCTATTCGGTCATTTTTTCTTTATTTTCCGATAATTAAATATGAAACATGCACGGGTATTTTGTCCGCACATCACAAAAATTATCTTCCCTTCCTTCTCCCTGAATGGGTAGAATGTAGGGGTGTTCAGGTGGATGGATTCATGGCGTCAACGGTGAGTCCCCTGGCCACGGGGGAATGACCGGCAGAGAAGGGCGCCGGGGGCAATGGGTCATTCGAATATGAATAAAAGGGACATACGTGAGGCTGCGCGGGTTAAGACAAGGATACCCATCCGGTACCACAAGGTATCCGACGGCATTGTGGAGAATGAATCACATGAATCCCTTTCCAAGGATATCAGCACGAATGGGGTGCTCTTTGAGGTCCCGGAGCTCTTGTGTCTCGGGCAACGGTTGAAGCTATTCTTTACCATTCCGGGAATCGATCACGAGGTGTGCATTCTTGGAAAGGTCGCACGGATAGAAGAGATACATTTCGGCCACACCTACGATATCGGGGTACGATTTGAGCAGATCGACGGTGGTGACCGTGAAAGGATAAAGCGGCATATAGAGACGGTGGATATCGTTCGGCTTCTCAACCTGGCACACAGCGAGAGGGCCTCCGATCTGCATCTCACCTATGGCCGGCCACCCATCCTGAGAATCTGCGGGCACCTCGTACCCCTCGATATGGAGGCATTGTACAAGGATGATCTCAAGGCGCTTATTTACAGTATCCTCACCGATGAGCAGATAAAACGATTCGAGAAATGTAAGGAACTGGATTTTGCATTCTCCCCCGACCCGGAAAAGAGGTTCCGGGTCAATATCCACATGCAGCGGGGAAATGTGGAGGCGACCTTTCGGACGATCATGCCCGGAATCAGGTCGATAGCCGAACTCGGCCTTCCGGATGTGGTTGCCGATCTTGCCCGCAAGCGGAAAGGGGTCGTCATCATCGCAGGACCCACCGGCGCCGGCAAGACCACCACCCTGGCGGCGATGGTCGATCTCATCAATACGGAAAGGGAGTCGGTGATTATCTGCCTGGAGGACCCGATTGAGTATGTCCATCAAAATAAACGAAGCATTATTAAACAGAGGGAGATCGGAACCGATACCGCCTCGTTCTCTACGGCCCTCAAGGAGGCGTTGCGCCAGGATCCGGACGTGATCCTCATTGGGGAACTCCAGGATTCAGAATCGGTCCAGACCGCCATCACCGCTGCGGAGACCGGGCACCTGGTGCTCACCTCCATGCATGCACCGAATTGCATCCAGGTGATCGACAGGATCATGAGCATGTTTGCCGTGCAGCAGCGGAAACAGATATCCATCACCCTAGGCAACTGTCTTCAAGGTATCATCTCTCAGGCCCTGTTGCCTCGAAATGACGGGACTGATCGCGTGGTAGCCACCGAGGCGCTGATCATCTCCGAGGCGGTCAAGAGCATCATCAGGGAAGGGAATACCATGCAGCTCACCTCTTCCATACAGACCGGCGGGAGATACAAAATGCACACCATGCAGGACTCCGTGGTGAAGCTCTACAAAAAGGGGATGGTAACGGAAGAGGTGGCGCGGGAATACTGCCCTGACCTGGATCTGACGAAGATCCTTTCATACCCCTGAGCCTGAAGCCTCACCCGCCGCGGAGTCACCCCCGTGCCGGAGCGGCTACCGGGGTTCGAACGTTATGCTGCCCTCGTCGATGATGGAGCCCGAGGAGCCCGTCACGGAATAGGTGCCAACAATCTCACCGCTGTCCTGAACGGTGCCCTCCACTTTCAGAACGGATCCATTGAGATTGACATCAAGGCTGACCGTATTGCCGTTGACGGTCCCGGAGACACTGGTCTTCCCCTTGGTCTCCACAATATATCCCATCAGCTTGATCTGCCCCTGCACCTGCGCGTCCGTCTGGTCGATATCTGCCCAGATTTCCTTGGAGCTCCCGGTGGTATCGCTCACCCATGCCCCCCTGTATAGCCCTGCTATGTCAACAGGCGGCTCCTGCATCGTGATCTGTGAATTCGGCCAGTAGTTGGAATTCGGATAATAGTAGCCCGTTGAGTTGGTCTGGCTTGTGGTGTAAGTGCCTGCAGGATAGTAGACAGTGGGTTGATTTTGAGTATATTGAGTGAAGACGGTACCCTGATAGGGATAGTATGACTGCTGCGAGGGTGCATAGTAGCCGTTCTGTGCAGCGGGCAGATAGGCCCCTTGCGGATTGTAGGTCCCTGCCTGTGCCAGCCCGGTCTGGTACTGCTGGTTTATGGTATTGGAGGCGGCGTAGTTCGAGACCGTTTGATAGGTGCTCGATGAGAGTGTCGCAAGCGTAGGTGGTTTGTATATTCCTGTTGCGGATTGACCGGTAAAGCCGGTGCTGTAATTCAAGCCGTTTGTGACATACCCGCTGCCGGTGTTCCCCTGGACCGTGCCATTCCCGTAAGAGGAGGTTGTCCAGCCTTGTTGCTGGAGATATGGATATGCCGCGTAGTAATCCTGGTAGGAAAAGGCCGAGGCATTGTTGGCTTGAGTCTGGGCATTCGAAGCTGTGCCCAGATAGGAAAAGGGCAACTGAATCGTTTGATACAAGGGATTGGTGAAGATGGGGGCATAGTACGGAAAGAGCGCCTCCACCCCCAACGAAAAGAGAATCAGCATGAAACAAATAAAGAAGAGGCCGAGAGCCAATGCCCGGTTGTATTCCGTGGATGTGCGCAGCATAATACCCCCCCGAGAAACGTCGTGTGATCAGATGTCAAAGATCAAAAATCATACTTCCTGTTGTTGATGGTTGTCCGGTTTTTGTCAATGAATGCCAACGCATAAACGGTGCCAATTTCATCCCCTGTGCGCCTTCCTTCCGGCCGGAAGACCATGCCTCTATCATGAGCAATAATAAGGGATCTCATGGCATTGAGGGGTGAACCAGGAAAGGATCGTTCTCAGCGGCGATTCCGGCACGGTCAAAATATGACCATTCCTTCGAATTGGTGATCATAAACTGATCAGAACCGACAGGTGCGATACGGAGGTGTAATGGGGGTAAACATAGCGAATGCGAACGGAGGCAGAGGTGGCAAACGGATGCGGGGGTATTGCTTGTTTTTATGAGATACATTACAATTACTCCGTTTTATCCCGGATTTCCACTGAATGGGATTCGGCCGATGCCGGAGACCATGAGGGATTGGCTGTCACATGATACGGAGGACAGGAGCGCGTAAGGATGTATACCTTGATTGTTGGCTGTGGACGAATGGGATCCGAGTTGGCAATCATGCTTTCCGGCGAAGGTCATGACGTGGTGGTGATTGACAAGTCGGCGCAGGCATTCCGGCGGCTGGGTCCCGCATTTAACGGCATGACCGTAACGGGGAACGGATTTAACGGCGAAGTCCTTGAAAGCGCCGGGATCAAACAGGCCAATGCCCTGGCCGCAGTCACCAACGATGACAACACCAATATCATTGCCGTTCAGATTGCGAAACAGATCTATACTGTGCCCATGGCGGTGGCACGGGTATACGATCCCAAGAAGGCGGCAACCTATCATCATCTGGGCCTCGAGATCATCAGCAGTACCATGGTGATCTCCCGGATGATCCGGGACCGGTTCCTGGAGAACAGGGTGGAGGAATTCCTGACACCCCGCCAGGACCGGGTTGAATTCCACACGATAGAGGTCAAGGGCGCCCTGGTGGGAAGGCCGGCGGGGGACCTCAACCGGCCCGGCCTGTTTACGGTGATAACGGTGCAAACCAGGGGGCGCATGACCCTCCCGCTCCCCGACTATACATTGGAAGAGGGGGATGAGGTCATGGGGGTCGGTCTGGTGGAAGGAAGGGATGCCATCCATAACCTTTTGTGGGGCAAAGGGGAATGAACATCATTCTGGTGGGAGGGGGAAAGGTCGGGTACTTCCTCGCCAAATCCCTGATCAGGGATCAGCATCACTGTGTGCTGATTGAGAAGGATCCTGATATATGTCATGCGATCGCCACTGATCTGGGAATAACGGTTATCCATGGGGATGCCTGTGAGGGAAGGGTGTTGGAGGATGCAGGGATCGCCAGGGCGGACGTGTTTGTCGCGGTGACCGGCTCCGATGCCAACAACCTCGTCGCCTGCCAGTTGGCAAAACAATTCTTCCGGGTCAAACGTACACTGGCACGGGTGAATGACCCGGAAAACGAGCGACCCTTTTCGCAACTGGGTGTCGATGTCCCCATCAACAGCACCTCGATTCTGACCAAGATCATCGAGGAGGAGGCCACCCTGAGTGACCTGGTTACCCTCTTCAGCTTCAAGAAAGGGAAGCTTTCGGTGATCCGGGTATCTTTGACCGAGGATTCACCCGTTGCCAACAAGAGCCTGCAGGAGATACGCCTTCCCGCCAATTCGGTGGTGGTCTCCATACTTCGAGGAAACGACGTGATTATCCCGAAAGGGGTCACCGTTCTGAAACCACAGGATGACGTGATCGCCCTCACCTCCATAGAGAACGAACGGGAGCTTTTTGATCTTCTGGTGGGAAAGATCGAGGAACTCCCCTGAAAGGTACATGGCAATGCTACGGCTGAGATTGAAGGGGAAGGTTGTTCACTCCCTCAAGGGAATGCTGGTGGAATCCCTGTTTTCGGTCATCCTCGTGCTCCTTACCCTGGTCATGGCCCTTTTCTTTCACCTGCTGCTCGCGTAAAGATGTTTAAGCCGATCGGTTCAGACTATACCACCATCGGGTTTTATACCGGTAAGATCACCGTGGGCGTAGGGCTGCTCATGATCGTACCTGCGCTGACCGCATGCCTGTTCGGTGAATGGCCGGTGGTGCTGGATTTCCTGATCGGTCTTTCCCTCTGTATCATCGTCGGACTGGGACTGCAGCTGTTCACCTCCGCCCAGAAGGAGATCAACTGGACATTGGGCATGGTGATCGCCTCCGTCTCCTGGTTTATCGCGACCTGCCTGGGGGCGGTCCCCTCGTGGTTGAGCGGGCAGTACGGTTCCTATCTGGATGCCTGCTTTGACGTGATGAGCGGGTATACCACCACCGGGCTCTATCTTATTCAGAACCTCAACCATACCTCTAACGGCCTCAACATGTGGCGGCATCTCCTCTCCTATGTTGGAGGACAGGGGATCATCGTGGTCGCCCTTACCTTTGCCATGAAGGGATTCGCCGGCACCTACACCCTTTACGTGGGGGAGGGTAAGGACGAGCGCCTTCTGCCCAATGTGATCCATACTGCGCGGGTCATCTGGCTCATCAGCCTCGCCTATATGAGCGTGGGAACCGTTATCCTGACCGTCTTGGCGCGTTTCGCCGGCATGGGATGGATACGCGGGTTTTTCCACAGCCTCTGGCTTTTCATGGGCGCATGGAGCACCGGCGGTTTCGCCCCTATGTCGCAGAACCTCATGTACTACCACTCCGCGATCATTGAGACGGTCACCTTGGTGATCTTCGTTGCCGGATCGATGAATTTCGCCCTCCACTTCACCATCTGGCACGTGGACTATCGCGAGATCTTCCGCAACCTGGAGATCATCTCCTTCACCTGCACCGTGCTCATCACCTCCGCCTTTGTCCTTTTCGGGCTGGAACGGCTGGGGGTATATCCCACCCTATGGGCATCATGGAGGAGGGGATTCTATCATCTCGCCTCCGCCCATACCACCACGGGAAACATGACCATTTACAGCTCAACCTGGCTGGGGGAGTGGGGATTCCTCTCCTACCTGGGGCTTATCATAGCCATGACCATCGGGGGAAGCGCCTGCTCAACCGCAGGCGGATTCAAGAACCTGAGGATAGGGGTGATTTTCACCGGGCTGGTGGAGAATATCCGCCGCCTCATCTCTCCCGAGTCCTCCGTACTGGTACAAAAATTCCATCACATCAGGGACACCGTGCTCACGGATGAATACATCCGGATGGTCATGCTGATCGTTCTCTCCTATATCGGGCTCTACCTGCTGTCGACCTTCGTTGCGGTATCGGAGGGGTATCCCTTTATGGAGGCCATGTTCGAAGGGGTGTCCGCAGCGAGCAACACCGGGCTGAGCTGCGGTCTTACCCTTCCGGCGATGCCCGCCTTGATCAAGGTGGTGTACATCTTTGCCATGTGGGCGGGCAGGCTTGAATTCATGGCCCTCTTTGCCCTTTTTGGGTTTATCGGAAGCATCATAGGGGGGGTTCGATGAACCACACAGGGATATCTCCATGCTCCGGAAGGAGGTTCCGGGTCCTCTGTGTACTATCCTGCCTTGCCCTGGTCATGCTGGCGGCATTGCCCCTTTTGCAGTCTATCCTCCTCTCCGATGCATGTGCAGGAATGGTTCCCATCACCCGGCTGGTCAATGACAAGAAGGTTTACGACGGCCGGGAGATTACCATACAGGGAGAGGTGGTCGGCGACGTCATGAAGCGCAGCACCGGGGTATGGCTCAATGTGGATGACGGAACCGAGAGCATCGGGGTATGGGCTCCCAGGGGGATCATGCCCACAATGAAGTATGTGGGTGGATATAAGACACAGGGTGATATAATAAAGGTTGAGGGTACCTTTTATCGTGCCTGCAGGGCCCATGGTGGTGAAACCGACATCCATGCCGGTAGGATCACCATGGTGCACCCGGGGTATCCTGTTGCGCATTCCCTGTCGTCACAGAAGATCCGCTGGGCCCTGGTTCTGCTGTTTTGTGCCGTTGCCCTCATCGGGGTGCATTGGTGGACGCGACGCCCGCACTGATAGGATCCACATTGATTCATGCACACGCGGGGAGGCGATGGAGGGGATTCATGGCAACCCACACGATTGAATCCGGATACGCTTGGAATCGTGCGCTGCAAAGGGGCGGATGAGCATGTCACCATTCAGATTGGTGTCCCCGTTCCAACCACAGGGGGACCAAATACAGGCCATCACATTGATCGTCCGGGAGGTTCTCTCAGGCTCTCCCCATGTGGTACTCCTGGGTGTCACCGGCTCAGGCAAGACGTTTACCATGGCCAACCTCATCGAGAGGGTTCAGCGGCCCACCCTCATCATCTCCCATAACAAGACACTGGCAGCCCAGCTCTATGCGGAATGCAAGGCCTTTTTCCCCGATAATGCGGTAGAGTACTTTGTCAGCTACTACGATTACTATCAACCGGAGGCGTACATACCACACACGGACACCTACATCGAAAAGGATTCCTCCATCAACGAGGATATCGACCGGATGAGGCATTCAGCCACCCGTTCCCTCCTGGACCGGCGCGACGTGATCGTGGTGGCGAGCGTTTCCTGCATCTACGGCCTCGGCTCCCCCGAGGAATATCTTCATATGAGCTTTGTCCTGGAAAAGGGACAGGCCATTGACCGGCGCAGCATCCTGGAGGAATTCGTGCGCATGCAGTACGAGCGGAATGACATCGATTTCAGGCGGGGCACCTTCCGGGTGCGGGGTGATGTGGTGGAGATATTCCCTGCATACGGATTTGAGGCGATTCGCATAGGCTTGTTCGGGGATGAAGTGGAGGTGCTCCATTCCCTGGACCCTGTGACCGGGATGAAGAAGCAGCCACTGAATCGCGTGTTCATCTATCCCAACAGTCACTATGTCCTCCCCAGGGAGAAGATGCTGCGGGCGGTGGAGGGCATACGCGAAGAACTCGCCGTGCGGCTGCGTGTGTTGAGGGACGAAGGGAAACTCCTGGAGGCGCAGCGGCTGGAGCAGAGGACCCGGTATGATCTGGAGATGATGCAGGAGATCGGCTATTGCCACGGGATAGAGAACTATTCCCGTCATCTGGACGGACGAGGCTCGGGTGAACCGCCCCATACCCTCATAGACTATTTTCCTCCGGATAAACTGGTGATCATCGATGAATCCCATGTGACCATCCCCCAGGTGCGTGGAATGCTCGAGGGTGATCGATCGCGGAAAAAGAGCCTGGTGGAGTTCGGCTTCCGTCTCCCCTCCGCCTATGACAACCGTCCGCTCAGTTTTGACGAATTCTCCGCGAAGGTGCACCAGTGCATCTATGTCTCGGCCACCCCAGCCGAGTATGAACTGATCATGGCGCAGGGGAGGGTGGTGGAACAGATCATCCGGCCCACCGGGCTTATGGACCCGGAACTCATTGTCAGACCCGCTGCCAATCAGGTGGAGGATCTCCTTGCAGAGATCAGGTCCAGGATCGGGCGGAACGAGCGCGTGCTGGTGACCACGCTGACCAAGAGGATGGCGGAGGATCTGACCGAATACTACCAGAATCTGGACCTCAGGGTCCGCTATCTCCATTCCGAAATCGACACCATCGAACGAACGGAGATCCTGCGGGACCTTCGCATGGGGAGGTTTGATTGTCTCATCGGGGTGAACCTGCTCAGGGAGGGCCTCGATTTGCCCGAGGTATCTCTGGTGGCGATACTGGATGCGGATAAGGAGGGCTTCCTCCGCTCCACCACCTCCCTCATCCAGACCGCCGGGAGGGCGGCACGGAACGTGAACGGGCAGGTGCTGATGTATGCCGACCGCATCACCCCTTCAATGCGGAGCGCGATCGAGGAGACGCAGCGGCGCAGGCAGATGCAGATGGCATATAATCGGGAACACCGCATCACCCCGGAGTCCATCAGGAAATCGATCGGTGATCTCCTGCAGTCGATATACGAGGCGGACTACTACACCCCCAGCCTGGTCAAGGAGGAGGGTATACCCTACCGGGCTGACAGGGAATCTGTCGGGGACTATGCCGCCCGCCTGCGAAAAAGGATGGAGGCATATGCGCGGGAACTGCGATTTGAAGAGGCGGCCAGGATTCGGGATGAGATCGCGGCACTTGCCGGAAACACGTCAATGACCGCCGAAATCCATTCAGGGGGACGACAGGACACGCGGAGGAGAAGGAGAACAGGGCATGATACGAGGCATCGGCATTGACCTGATTGCCATCGAGAGAATCAGACGGGCCTGCACGCGCCTGGGCGACGCCTTTATGAATCGAATATTCACTACGGATGAAAGGGCGTACGCCGATAAAAAGAGGAATCCCTTCCCGCACCTTGCCGGCATCTTTGCGGCAAAAGAGGCGGCGAGAAAGGCGTTCGGCGATGGCATCGGGGGGGTCGGATGGTCTGATATCGAGGTCACCCATTGCAGCTCCGGCCGGCCGCACCTTGCCATGCATGGGCGGGCGGCAATCCTCATGAGGCAGATGGGCATTACCAGGACGCACCTCTCCATCACCCACGATGATCCACAGGCGATCGCCATGGTGATTTTCGAGTCGCCGGAATAGTGCCTCTGCACTCTGTGCGGTACATGTATACTGCCTCCGCCATGTTCACTACATGGGTGCCAGGGAGACTCCATAAGGCTCATGGGGGGTAACAAAAAGTGCACCAATACACCTGTAAGGACCCCCATGCGATTATTTCATCTTGACAATCCCCTTTTTTTAGGTCATTATACCATTAAATTGTATTGCCATTTTTTATTCTGTGCCATTTGCATATAACGGGTATAGCCCGAGTAGGGGTACGATTCCTCCTGGTGGTTTCATCTCATCGACCTCGCCAGATTGAGGAGTGCGTTGAGAGGGGGGGGGAACTGTCGAAAACACGAAGAAAGGGAAGCCGCACCTTTTTGAATTGTATAGGAGGTAGATGATGGCCGCCAAACGTATCCTTCTTATCGACGACGATGTGGGTATGAGGGCTGTTTTGCAGGATATCCTCGAGGATGAGGGGTACGAGGTAAAGACAGCCACAGATGGCAGGAGTGCCTTGTCCTCCATCGAAAATGAGGATTTCGACCTTATCTTGACGGATCTCAAGATGCCAAAGATGAGCGGTATGGAATTCCTGGATTATATTGAGCAGAACCGACCCGATCTCAAGGTCGTTGTCATTACCGCATACACCGGCAAGGAAAATGTAAACAAGGCAAAGTTGTTGGGTGCCTTTGAATTCCTGAGCAAATCCATTCAAATCGAGGAATTGAAGCGGGTGGTCAGAGAAGTCCTTGAGAGAAATGACAAGGTATGAGGTCCGTTCCACCCGGAAAAGGTGTCGCTCCTGTAAAAAGACATAATAAAGCAGGCGGTACCGAGAGGATGTTTCATTAATCGTGTGTCACTTCATTTTCCGCGCCCACATGGGAAAATGTTTCATACGAGGTCATAAAAATCCTGTAAAAGTCCCCACCGCTTCATCCTTCCCTGTGCCGTCGAATAAGGGATTCTCACCGGAATCCGTCCTTTCTATAAGACTATACATCCTTAACGAGAGGACAGCACTGTGAGGATCGTTACACGATTCATATCAATCCCCGTTCTGAGCATCCTTATTCTCAGTGTCCCCTACGCAGGGTTATCCCAGGAAGTAGACGAGAGGACCGCCCTGCTCGGTGCGCTCCATTATGCTCAAGAGGCATTCGGAAGGCTCGTGCATCTCCACACCGAGGTACTGGTGGATTGCGACCGGCAGCCGCAGGCCTTTATGTTTTTGTTGGGTGAGCCCGAGTCCCCGTTGCTGAACAATGCAAATTGGAAGGACCCACTTTCCTTGTATCGGGGATACAGTAAGGGGGAGGGGATAGTGACCGTGGTGGCAGGGGCGAATACCTCTCATGTGCCGGTCATTCAAATGCACCGCGGATGGCCGGATTATATTCTCAACATCACGAGGATCATGAAACTGATCGAGGAGCTGACTGCCGCGGGGGATTGGGAGGTGGCAGGACATGTCTATCCGGCGCCGTTGGAACTCTGGATAGAGATGCATTCACCGAACCGTGGAGAACGTCTGTTCGTGAGGACATCAGACATGGCCATTATGGATCAAGAAGCGGCGAGGCGGCTTTGTTATAGTGGCCTGCGGGCACGAAGCGGCGTGCATGAGACTGAACGAAACGAGAGGATACGGAAGAAATGGGAGTTTGTGCAAGGTCTAAGCGGAGATAGAGATGGATCAGCCGGTGGGGGGAGAGATTAATTACCGGGATTTTCCCATTCTCTTTGTCGACGATCGCGAGGGGGAACTTTCCCTATACAGGAAGAGGCTCGGGACATCCTTTTCCGTTCTTATTGCCCATTCTCACGATGAGGCACGTACCTTTGTGAGCCGTACCCCTCGCCTGGCGGTTATAGTGGTCGGGCGGCATCTATGTGCCCCCGGATTTCTCGATACGCTTCGCAAAGAGCATCCGCATATCATAAGCATTATTCTCCTTCATGCAGACGATGCCATGACCCTGGCTGAGGACATAGACCGCAGGAATATCTACGCGTACATCATGCACCCCTATCCGTATGATCGTCTGAAGCTGAAGATGAGGAGGGCGATCGAACATCATATTCTTGAAAGGGAACAGGTGCGTTTGCTCAAAGACAGGTGCGGCATGGAAGGTTTCCTGAACATAGGGGAACTGACGAACGTATTCGCCCATGAGATCAGGAATCCCATTACCGTCATCAGCCTGCATGCGGAAATGAACCTGGCAAAGATGGGGGATGACGCAGTACACCTGGCAAAGGCACGGGATTCCTTTGCAGAGATACTGAATCAATGTCAACAGCTTGTGAAGGCGATCGATCAAATGGCGGCGTACACCCGTGCACTTGAGGAACATCGGGAACGCATCCGGCTTGACCGGGTGATTGAGCGTTCGCTCTTTCTGCTGAAGCATACGATGGATTTTTCATCCATCCATGTGATGACCGATATCCCCGCGGATATACCGGAAATGCTGGGGGACCCGATGCGGTTCGAACAGGTCTTCATGCGTCTGTTTCGCCATTCCTACAATGCAATGAACGGATCGGGGACCATTACCATGTCGTGCACGCTGCATAATGATACCAACGCGGTCAGCATTGATTATGCGGATGAGGGGCCCGGGATGTCCAGGGAGGCATTCAGGGAACTGGTGGGGAAATTTTTTTCCCGCATACGGGATGGGGTCGGATTGGATCTCTATGTCACCTACCGGATGATTGTATCCATGGGAGGATGCATGATGGTCGAGGAATGCGGTGCCCAAGGAAACGTCATTCGAATCAGTTTCCCTTTCAAAAGGGTGTCTGAACTCATCCCGGAGACAGTACATGAAGAGGGAAGGGCATGGGAGGATTCGTATCCCCCCCTGATGAAAGAGTGTGACGATGATCTGCGGATCACGCTTCAATAGAGTGATTACATTGATCCTGGCGGGTATGGCGGCCATTATGCTGGCGGGACCCTCACATGTGCGTGCACAGAAAAAGGATGACAAGCCTTCAAACGCCGTATCGCTCACCCCGAATGGGAACTCGGCGATATATTCCTTTTCGTTTCCCGATGAGACACAGTGGTTTACATTTTTTGCGGAGGAGGGTCTCAGCTACCAGATCTTTACCCGTTCAAAGAAGACCGGATACCCTCCTGTGGATACGATTGTGTGGCTCTACGACGAGGGATTTGAGGGGTCTCTTGCCTGTAACGATGACTTCTGGAGGGACGGCAGTTCCCTTATCGAGTGGGTGTGCCCTGCGGACGGTGATTATTTTATCAAGGCAGAAAATTACAATGGGTACAACCAATACGGTCCTTATGAGCTTTACAGCATTCAGATCACAAGTCCTGACCTTGAGGATGGACAGATGATCATCCCGGGGGTACCGGATTATTGGCAGGAAGATTATGGGGATCCCGGAAATTGTGGTCCTGTTGCCGCCGCCTGCGTGCTGGGGTACTGGGATGCCCGTGGATATCCCCTTTTGGTGGACGACGACCCCGGGGACATCGAGGACGTTTCGCAACTCGTGGAGGAACTCCAGCAGGCAATGGGGTATCCCTCCCTTGGCGAGGCCCGTGGAGGGGTCAACGATGAATATATACCCATAGGGATCGAGCGGGTCTGTAATACGCCCATGTACGACAATGAGTATGAATTCAGGGCGATTCTTCAGCCTCCCGATTTTGGGATTGTAATGGATGAAATCGTCCACAAAAGGCCGTTGCTGTATGGCGTATCAGGCCATTCCATATGGGGCGACCATTGGATGGTGACGGTAGGATATTTGAACACCTCCACCAACCGTTGGACCATCAATCACGACACCCGGAGTTCCGCCCCCCGGGATGTATACGTCGATTGGGATGAGGCGACCGATTGTGTCGTGACCATCCAACCGGGAAGACGATATGTGCCGTCGTCAGGCAGCACATCCACGGGCAGCTATTTCCCGATGGCGCTGACTGCCACTGGGTTTGGCACGTTCCCGGTGTTTGGGATAGGGTTTACTCCCTATCCTATAATGCCCACCATCCACGGGGCTGTATGGTCATACCCATGGGGAGTCGGCGGCACGAGCCCGGCTACGTCCGTGAATTACCCAACAACGGCCTATGACATAACCGGATCGGTTTCCCAGCAATGGCCCTTGACGCAAGGGATCGCATTGAGCACGTATACCCCTCGCGGCGCACAGTCAACCTTCATCGGATATGGTGAAAAGCTGGTATCCGATTATAATCTTGCAGCGAATGTGCCGGCATTCTCCTATGAGGGCATTGAAGGAATACAGCAGGGATATTTTCCACTTTCTATGGGATATCCCTCGCAACAATTCCTCATCTCACCCAATCCCCTTTTTACATCCTCATCCATGCCCTTCTTTTCTCTGGGGGCCCTTTCATTCCCCATAATTTCTCCCTTCTTCATGCTCGGCTTGTATCCCTATGGTTTTTGATAGCCAATGTAAGAGCCCTGTCCTTTCCGGGGATTGCTGCCCTTTACCCTGTGAAAAGGGCATAGAATGAGATATGAAAAGGGGAGGATGCCATCCGGTCGTCGTTTCCCCTGGTGTTGGAAGTTGGTGAAACCGGTCACAGGCTCTTGCAGGGCTTTACATCGCACCGGCAATAGACTATGATGATACTGCCTAAACATAATCATATGAACGGCTGAGGGTTTTCCATGCATCTTTTGCTCGCTATACTCATACCGGCCTTGGCGGCATTTTGGGTATTCATCGATGCCAGGGATAAGGGACGTTCCGAAGGTCAGGCGCTCCTATGGGCATTCGGAACGTTTATGGCCATGATCATATTCCTTCCCCTCTGGCTTTTTATTCGATGGCAGACGTCACAACAAAAAAATGTGCACACGTGTCAGGCATGCCGGAGGTCGTTCCGTGAGATCCCCGGGGCCCGTTACTGTCCCTACTGTGGTCACCCGCTCTTTTCTTCACAATCGGTTCAGACCATCAATGTCCCGTGTCAGGAAAGGGAAGAGGAAGGCGCCTCTCCCGATGAGGAATCCCAGACCCATAGCGGATTCGATCAACCGCATTGATGCCCTCTTCGGCTTAGCGAAGAACGAATAATCCCTCCACACCCTGTTCCCTCATATGCTCGGCTCAGCGAAATCCTATAAATCCCTGTAGACCACCCACCGAGCCAAACCGGATTATGCCGGAATGGCCCGCAGTGTGCAATATTTGACTCTCCGAGTAAGGATATGAACATGGATCATTCTCACGAATATGGATGCATGATCGATACATAATGGGTTTTGCCTTAAAATTCCGATAATAAGATAAATTGGCGGGCAGGATGATTCTGGCATGTAAATTGCTCATATATAAAAATGCATTATGCTCACCGGGTTGTATGGCCCCAAAAATGGGCAATAGGGGGTTTTCCCCCTACTCGGTGTTGGATATACCGTATGACAGTGACCATGATCGTTATGACAGGTATCGATATTCAACATGGCAGGGGAGTATATCCTTAATTTCTTTTAGGGGGAGCATATGAAACTCATTCTGCTCGTAAAAATGTTTCTGCTTTTCGTGCTGTCGGTGATGGTCACCATCATGCTCATGCCGGCGATGATCTTCGGCGGAACAAAGTTCCTCGGCGAGGTATGGCAGGTATTCGTAAAGGAATATCATAAACTGCGACGATTAAAGCATAGCAGGGTAAAGGCATAAGAAGCGGCTTCACCCCAAAGCCTATACTGGACTTGTCTGGCGCACAACCAGGGATGTTCGACTATGTGACCGAAATCCCTGTCCTTTCCGCATATTCGGCCTTCCACATGTCCACGCCTTCCTAAGTGGGATGCCTTTTGGCGTGTGATAGGGTTTGACTCTTCATTATTTATGGATCCGACTCATAAAATCAAGGATCGTTTTTTCCTTGGACTTCCGATGAGCACGGAAGATGAAATTTTAGGGGAATAGCATTCCGCACTTATTTTTCCCTATTATTAAGATAAAGCGGATAAAGACGATATGTGTTGGAACAGTTCAGTATGAAACTGTTTACAATTTATATTATTTAATTTGCATAAATAACTAATAGACAAAATAATATAGTTAACAGTATCCAACTGATTTATAATCAAGATTATTTCGAAAAGGTCCTCCCGCATAATTTATGCATCATTATTCTTTGTTGCAATTCGTAGAACCATTTATCTTTTAATCTTTTAATACATTTTCCACTCTTCATACAATTAAATTCTGTCCACTGGAGGTGATAGGCCATGAAGACACAAAAAATAAACAGAAACAAGAGGGTGCTTCTCTGGGTCTTAGTGATAGTTCTTTTCCTGTTTATATCCGATTTCCCTGCGAATGCGCTCGCTCCACTGTATTATTCAAAATATTTTTCGCCATACCTCTCATTTTACTCGTATTTTCCTGCATTGTTACCCTTTTATTATCCCACATATATTGATCCGACGCTTGCTTTATCCCCAGTACTCACTGCTCCGACCACAACTATCGCTCCGACTGCCGCGGCATCCGGATTACTTTTCCCTCTGTTTCCGTCTCCGATTGTTTCGGTGTTTCCGCCCGCGATTACTCCGGTGTTTCCCACCTCATTTATTGCACCTGCAGTGGCGGATTTTCTAATTAATACGGGGAACCCTCAAGTCGATGCCGTTTTGGGATTGATCGCATTAAATCCCCTATTACTGAATGATCCATTATTGTTAAACTTGCTCATAAATACGGGGAACCCGGATGTTGCCTCTGCTCTTGCAGTAGTATCGACGATATATGCCCCTTAAGATACGGATTGCATAATAGAACGGCCCAACTGACAATGGCGCCTCTGTATCGCCGGCAAGACAAAAATAGTATCCCTCGATTACTCTAGTAATAACCAGCCTTCAGAATTCATATTGCCTGTAACACCGCTCATCATACGTCTGTACAAGTGCCTCCAGTGATCAGTCATGCATTGATAGAAATGCGTTTTTTTTAAGGGGAGTAAGGGCAATATATGACTGTTTTTTCTACCATTTACTGTAAGACAAGCATGAAATCCTTGAAGCGAAATCCTCAGATTGGAACAACATTTGATACCCTTGCACAATAACCGGATTGATAGTGTGTTGTCGAGGGAAATTCTTCTTGCTGCTCTATATGCGGTATCCAGCAGATCGTCAGAGAAAAAAGAGGGGCAATCCTTATACCTGATTGTTCGGTATGGACGTTGAAATCCTGTCCGAGTCATATCCCGGCTGCCTCCGGATGGTTGAATATGCCATCAAACTGATGGACTTTGATAGAGACGTTAGGAGTGGAATGAGATTAAAGTGCTTGATCTTCAAGTAAGATGAGGATATTATTATACATTGTATATAATGATTTTATTCCTTCCAAAAAGGGCATAAGAAAATAATTTATAATTGAATTATGTTAATCGTTTGATAACGTCAGTCATATTCTGCATGGAAGGATGGCGTATATGGCCATTGACATGAAAGTGAGAAGTGGGATCATGAGAAGGGCACCGGGTGATATGCCGTGATATGCTGTCCGGTCATTGCGGAAGATATCGGTGATGTAAGGAGACAGATGGATGCGGCCGCCCGGACGGCGGATATCGTCGAGATCAGGCTGGACTATATATCCGAATTGAATGACCAAGACCTGAGGGAGATCATTTCTCGAAAAAAATCCCCCCTGATTATGACCTGCAGGAAGGCGGATGAAGGGGGGCGGTATTCCGGAAGCGAGGAAAGAAGGGTAGAGATATTGAGAAGGTGCACCGAGTTCGGGGCTGATCATGTGGACATCGAGATGAGTTCAGGCAGGCAGGCGGTGAAGGGGGTGATGGCCTGCAGAAGGGATTCAAGGATTATTCTATCCTACCACAACTTCAATGAGATGCCTATGGATATTGAAGGGATTTATGAGCAGATGAAGGGGTTCGGCGCGGATATCATGAAGATAGCCGTGATGCCCACGAATTTAACGGATAATCTGAGGATGCTCAGCCTGATTGAAAGGGCCGCGAAAGAGGGCAGGGATTTTATCGGCATATGCATGGGAGAGATGGGAGAGATATCGAGGATTCTCTCGTGCGCCTATGGCTCGTACCTCACCTTCGGCAGCATGGAGAAGGGAAGGGAATCCGCACCCGGCCAGATCCGGTGCACTACCCTGAGGGATATCTACAGGGTCAAGGATCTCAAGCTCAAAGGCCTTCGCCTGTATGGCTTGGTTGGCAATCCCGTATCCAAGAGCAAGGGGTATATACTTCATAATCGCTGTTTCAAGGAGCACGGAATGAATGCCGTGTATCTCAATTTCCTGGTCAGTGATATCGGCCGATTCGTGTCCGCCTTCAGGGAGCGACTGGCCGGATTCAGTGTGACCATGCCCCATAAACAGGGGATCATGGAATATCTTGATGAAGTGGATGAGGATGCCCGCAGGGTGGGTGCGGTGAATACCGTCGTGGTGAGGGGTGGAAGGCTGTCGGGATGTAATACGGATATTGACGGGGCTGTGGAGGCCTTGGAAGAGAAAACCCGCCTGGATGGAAGGAAGGTGCTGATGATCGGGGCCGGCGGGGTGGCACGGGCCATCGGCTATGGTGTCCTGAAGAGGGGAGCGAGTCTGAGCATTGTCAACAGAACCGAGGAAAAGGGAAGGGGACTGGCCGCTGATCTGGGGTGTGGATTTTTAAGAGTGGAGGATGTGCCCTGGGAAGATGTGGAGATCCTGATCAATGCCACGTCCATCGGCATGTCGCCGGATATCGAGCAAAGCCCGGTGGAGGCGGATGTGTTGAAGGATATGGTTGTTTTTGATACGGTTTATAATCCCGGTCAAACCAGATTATTAAGGATGGCGGCTGAGAATGGCTGCCGGACGGTTTCAGGGGTGGAGATGTTCGTGAATCAGGCGGCACGGCAATTCCAATTGTGGACAGGTAAGGATTGCAATAAGGAACTGATGAAAAAGGCGGTTTTGGGAGATCTATGAGAATTCAGATTAATAGAACGGAGGAAATCACCGGGGAGGTCCTGGTGCCCAGCAGCAAGTCCCACACCATCAGGGGGTTTGTCTTTGCATCCCTTGCGGAGGGTGAATCACGATTAATCAATGCGCTTGAATCTGCCGATACCCGGGCGGCGATCAACGCATGCACGGCATTGGGCGCTCGGATGGGGAAAAAGGGCGGTGAATATAGTATTCAGGGATTCTCAGGAAGGCCAAAGACAGGTTCAAGGATTGATACGCTGAATTCAGGAACCACCACCAACCTGATTATGGGAACCGCCGCCCTTGGAGACGGAAAAGTCCGTATCGACGGCGATGCCTCGATACGGAAAAGAACGGTGCAGCCGTTGCTCGATGCCTTGAATGCACTGGGTGCACAGGCTGTTTCCGTGAATCACAACGGTTGCCCCCCTGTTGAGATTACAGGGAGGATGAAGGGCGGGAGGGTCGCAGTGGACTGCCGAAGCTCGCAGTATATCTCCAGCCTGCTGATCAACTGCCCGCTTGTTTCCCGGGACACCGAGATCAGGATAGTGAATCTCTGCGAGCAGCCCTATATCGAGATGACCCTCAGGTGGCTGGATGAGATGGGAATACGATATGAGAACCATGATTTTGAAACCATAATGATCTTCGGGAATCAAGCCTATAAGGCCTTCGAGAAAACCATTCCCGGCGACTGGTCAAGTGCCACATTCCTTTTGGTTGCAGGGGTGATGCTCGGAAAGGATCTGGTGATCAAGGGGTTGGATATGGAGGATACCCAGGCGGACAAGCACGTTCTGGACTATCTCAAAGAAATGGGTGCGGATATTCGGATCGAAAAAGAGGGCATAGCGGTGAACAGATCCCACCTGACCGGATGTGAGTTGGACTTGAACAATACCCCTGATGCGCTGCCTGCGATCAGCGTGCTGGGATGCTATGCCCAGGGGAGGACGGTCATCAGGAATGTCGCCCATGCCCGGATAAAGGAGACGGACCGGATCAGGGTGATGACGGATGAGCTCAAAAAGATGGGTGCCCATGTCGAGGAAAGGGAAGACGGCATGGTCATCGAGCATTCGGGGCTTCATGGCGCTCATGTTCATGGATACCATGATCATCGGGTGGTGATGGCCTTGAGCCTTGCCGGGATGATTGCCTCGGGGCGGACCGTGATCGACACGGCCGAGGCAGTGGGTGTGACATTCCCGGATTATGCTGGTATCATGAAGGGAATTGGGGCGAACATGGAGATAATGGAATAGTCAAGGAGGTCGTTCACAATGATGGGAAATAGCTTCGGAAGGATATTCAGGGTCACCACCTGCGGGGAATCGTATGGTATCGGGAAGGGCTCGGGCCTGGCGGTGATCGTCGACGGCGTGCCGCCTGGAATCAGGCTGACGGACGAGATGATCCAGAAGGAGATGGACAAGAGACGGCCGGGGCAGGGCAAACTGGACTCCCCGCGGAAGGAGACCGACCAGGTCCATATCTTTGCGGGCATGGGCCAGGACGGGGTGACCACAGGGGCCCCGGTGGGGATGATCGTGTATAACGTGGATACCCAAATGGTCCATATCGACCAGTACAGGGATTACAAGGACCTCATCAGACCGGGCCATGCGGAATATACCTATTTCCTGAAGTATGGCGAGTCGGCCGACTGGTGCGGCGCGGGCCGGGCATCCGGCAGGGAGACGGTGGGCAGGGTGGCCGGCGGGGCACTGGCCAAGATCATCCTGGCACAGCATGGGATAGAGGTCCTTGCATATACCGTTGAATGTGCCGGGGTCAGGGCCAAAGAGATGAGTTTTGACGAGGCCAAGAAAAACTATCGGAAGAACGAGATCAACTGCCCTGATCTCGATGCCGCTGAAGAGATGACCACACGGGTCCTGAAGGTGAAGGATGAGGGGGATACCATGGGCGGCATCATCGAGATGGTGATCCATAATATCCCTGCCGGCTTGGGAGAGCCTGTGTTTGACAAGTTCGGCGCTGTGTTATCCCATGCCGTCATGAGCATCGGGGCGGTGAAGGGAATCGAGTTCGGTTCCGGATTCAGGTGCGGCACCATGAAGGGGAGCGAATTCAATGATCATCCCTACCTTGATAAGGGAAAGGTGAGGTTCCGGACGAATCATGCCGGCGGCGTCCTGGGCGGGATGACCAACGGGGAGGATATTATCTGCAGAATGGCCATAAAGCCCACTCCTACCGTCTCGGTGGAGCAGCCTTCCATCAACATGATGACCATGAAGGAGGAGCGGTTGAGCCCCATCACCAGAAGGGACCCCACGCTGGTCGGAAGGATCTATGCGGTGATCGAGGCAATGGCTGCAATCGCCACCCTTGATATGTTGTATCTGGACCGTGCCTGGGAGGGAATGGCAGGGCTGGATGAGAAATGGATTGAACTGAAGCGGAAGTAGGGACAGACCAGAAAGCCATATACGGGTTACCATGACTGATCCACAACTGGCATATCTTATAGGCATAGACTTGGGCGGCACCAATATACACGCCGGTATAGTGAACATCAATGGTGAGGTTTTATCCCGAAAACTGGTTCCGACCCTGGTCAACGAGGGACGGGATCGGATTGTCGAACGTATTGTCGCCGTCATTCAGGAACTGAAGGGGCAATCGCCGCATGGATCCATTCAAGGGATTGGAATCGGTGCCGCGGGGATCATCGATATCGAACGAGGGACTATTGTAACTTCCCCCAATTTCCCCGGATGGCATGATGTCCCCCTAAGGGATATCATCTCCCGCAGGTTTGATATCCCGACCATCCTCGATAACGACGCCAATGCAGCCGTTTTTGGCGAGCATTGGGCCGGGGCCGGACAGGATTGCTCGATCATGATCGGCCTTACCCTGGGCACAGGCGTGGGAGGGGGAATCATCCTGGATGGGCGGCTTTGGCATGGTTCTGAGGGTATGGCCGGGGAAATCGGGCACATGACCATTGTGCCCGACGGATTGCAGTGCCCGTGTGGAAACAGGGGGTGTCTGGAGGCGTATGTCTCGGCCACCGGGATCGTGCGAAGGACCATTGAACGTCTCGATGATCGGACCGCTCAGAGACTTTTTAAAGCCGTAGGGATCAACGAGCCCGGGGAATTGACCGCTGCCCTCGTGCATCGGGCGGCCCTCGGAGGAAATGACACGGCCCGGGATATCCTGCGGGAAACCGGGGTGTATCTCGGTATTGCCATTGGAAGTCTCATCAACATACTGAATCCTGAATTGTTCATCATTGGGGGCGGGGCGAGCAATGCCTGGGATTTCTTCTATCCCTCCATGGTGGAGGAGACCAAACAAAGGTCCTTGGCCGGGCTTGCCGAAAGGGTCAGGATCGTTCGGGCGCACCTGGGCGACGATGCCGGCATGATCGGGGCATGTGGACTTGCAGCACGCTCACTGAATCTTTAGCCGCTTGATCACTCCCTTCAGGTATGTCATGAATCGGATACATTCCTCCTGGCCATTGTTCATCAGGTGCAGGCTGAAAATCGGATATTGAACCGTATTTCCCCTTTTCTCAACAGGTGCGGCTTCCGATATATCGACGATAACGGTATGATTCACTTCAGCAGGGATTCCAGCCGTGTGCGGTCGGTCGGTCATAAAGATCAGGACATCTCCATGCACCCCTTCCGGATGGGGGTATGCCTCGATGATCACCCCGTGGATATGGAGGGGCACAAGACTGAATGCCTGTTCGATGGCATCGGCATAATCCCTTGTATCCGCTTCTACGGAAAGCACCTGCCCTGCGCCGGCCTGTCTGAACCGATCCGCCTCATCCCCATTCGGCTCCACAATGACCGAGCTGAACAGGCTGGCTGCCTTCACCTGGATTACGGCAAATCCTTTTAATCCCTCAAGCATCCACAGGATGAGCGAGGTCTTCCCCGTTCGCGGCTGTGATCCGCTCACGATTATCCTCACCATGATCTCACCATGTCATTTTCCCATGCGGCAATACTGGGCGTCGTGGCATAAGCGGGGAGGGGGATGCATCTGCATCCCCCTCCCCGTACCATGCTGGGCAATTAAATATTCCAAGCCTCTTCACGGTATAGCCTTCGCCAGGAATTTGGTCGCAACCGGGATTCAACCCTTTCGCCCCTTTCCCTGAATGATCAGGGTGATTTCCCCCTTGATCCTCCCCCGCTTTTTGAGATTTTCCAGGACCGCTGCCACATCGCCCCTGAGCAATTCCTCGTGTATCTTGGTCAGTTCGCGTGCCAGGCAGATGGGGCGGTTGCCCAGGATTTCCAGCACCGCATCGAGACCCTTGAGCACCCGGTGGGGGGATTCAAACAGGATGATGGTTCTCTCCTCATCCTTGAGCCGCTCAAGCTGTTTCCGCCGCCTGGTCTCCCGCGCCTCCAGGAATCCCTCGAACACAAAGGAGTCGGTGGGAAGACCCGAGGCAGAGAGTGCAGCCAGGATGGCGGAGGGACCGGGTATGGGGACCACCGCTATATCATGCTGAATGGCCTCTCGCACCAAACGGTATCCGGGGTCGGATATCCCGGGGGTGCCTGCGTCCGAAACAAGTGCAATGGACGCACCCTCAAGAAGGGAGCGGATGATGGATGCCCCCCTTTTTTGCTCGTTGAATTCATGGTAGCTGACCATGGGCTTCGAGATATGGAGCCGGCTCAGGAGCCTTCTGGTATGGCGGGTATCCTCCGCGGCCACCCTGTCCACCCCCTTCAGGACCTCGACCGCCCGGAGGGTGATGTCATTCAGGTTGCCGATAGGGGTGCCGATCACAAAGAGGGTCCCCCTTTTTTTCGATGACTCGTCCATAGGTGTGATATTAGGGGATGGCATCCACCCTTGTCAAATGCCCTCCTGGGATGCGGAAGGTCCGCTCCCACTTTCCCCCACCGGGTTCATTGGGTTACCATCCACTCCTTTCCTCCAGGGTAGTAAGAAGTTATGAATCGTGGAATGCAGTGGCATATGAGAGATAGGTGTTCATTTTTTAGATTATCGTGCACTATTCATTATAGAGCCGATGATAATTTGTTTTAGATAAATCAATAAAATCGATATAAATTATTTTTTATTTCATGCAAAATCCTGCCTTTCAACCAATATCACCTCAACCCTTGACAAAAATATCGAAGTGGGCTATCTTTTCCAAGAAGTGGGATAGCTATACCTTAATGTGGGATAAAAAGGGATACAAAACCACAACGCGGGGAATGAAGAATCCGGATAATGCCAAGTTTTAAAGGGACATACGAGCATACGATGGATCAAAAGGGACGTTTGAGCATACCCACCCGGATCAGGGATACCCTGAACAAGGACTACGGTGGCGGGGAATTGTCGCTCACCCTTTCCAAGGACTGCATCGAGGCGTACCCCATGCAGGAATGGAATAAAAAGGAGGAAGATTTGCGAAATCTCCCCTCCTTTAACAGCGATGTAATCAAGTTTATACGCAATCGATATTCGGACGCATTCGACTGTGTCATGGACCGTTCGGGCAGGATACTGGTCCCTCCGTATATGAGGGAAAAGTGCGGCATCAATTCCAAGGTGGCCATAGTTGGGGTGATGGATCATTTTGAAATCTGGCCGCTTGAGAAATGGACCGAGAATAAGAGGGAGACTGAGGGGAATATGGACGCTCTCATGGAAAAGGTGGCGAAACTGGGGGTGTAATACCATTCGATTCGTGACTCCGGAATTCCTTTCTACATAGATGCAATAGTGTCTCGTTACAGGGTCTCCAAGTCGGCAGGGGGAGGGGATGGAGGGGATTCATACACCTGTGATGGTCGATCAGGTACTGTGCTGCCTGAATTGTCTTCCTGGAAGAACTTACTGCGATGGTACCGTTGGGCTGGGGGGGCATGCGGAAAGGATTCTGGACAGCACCTCACCGGATGGGAAGCTTCTCGGCATCGATATGGACTCCAAGGCCCTTGCAATAGCAGGGGAGAGGCTTGCCAAATTCCGGGATCGGGTTACGCTGGTGCACGGAAACTTCAAGGATCTTCCCTCCATCATGGAATCCCATAAAATAACCGCACTCGACGGCGTGCTCCTTGACCTGGGGGTTTCCTCGTACCAATTGGGGAACAAGGAGAGGGGTTTCAGCTTTCTGAGCGATGAGCCCCTGGGGATGAATTTCGATCCCTCCGGAGGCATACGGGCATCGGACATTGTCAACCGGTATCAGGAATCCGAACTGGCGGAAATCATATGGAACTACGGCGAGGAACGCTGGGCACGACGAATTGCTCGAAGGATTGTGGAGGAGAGGAGAAGGGGCCCCATCGAAACGACGACCCACCTCGTCCGCACGATCTGCGCCGCCATCCCCCGATCATCGGGAAGATGGAGGATTCATCCGGCAACACGTACATTTCAGGCCTTGAGGATAGAGGTAAATCAAGAGTTGGAAAACCTTGCCCGGTTTTTGAGGGTGGTATGGGATTGCCTGAAGCAGGGGGCACGGGTATGTATCATTTCCTTTCACTCCCTGGAGGATGGTCTGGTAAAGCGATTTTTCCGTGAAGCGGCTGGAAAGGGCAGGGAGGGTGATGTTCACAGGAGGGTCGACATGATCACAAAAAAACCGTTGAGGCCCTCCCCTGAGGAGGTACGCATGAATCCGCGATCCAGAAGCGCCCGTATGAGGGTTGCCGAATGTCGCTGAACAACTATAAAGTCCATCGGGATCTTGATACCGCCGAGGTGATAAAGGCCTTTGGGTATGCCCTGGTTTTGGCCATTTTTTTTGCAATGGTCCTGTTCTATATACGGCAATGTATCCTTAAGGTGCGGATCGAGGATGAGGTGATCGAGTTGGTGAACTCCAGGGATCAGTTGGTGCAAATAAACCGCCACCTGCACTTGGAGCGGGGATACTTGAGGTCATTGCCCCATATTGAACGAAATGCCCGGGAGCAGTTGGGATTTGTGAATCCCGGTCCCGATCAATTGGTGATCCTTTCGACCGAATCGTTGGAGAAGGATGAATAGACATTCCATGAGCAAACGGAGGATATACGTTCTTTTCTCCCTTTTCTGCCTGGGAAGCATCGTGCTGATCGGACGTCTTGTCCAGTTGCAGGTGATCGATCATGTGGAATTGAACGCCATGGACCTGGTAAGGGAACGGATTCCCGTGGATACCGATCCGCAGCGGGGAGGGATATACGACCGATGCGGAAGGGAAATGGCATTGAGCGTCCAGGCCCCCTCCGCATACCTCATTACCAAGAAATCGGACAGCCCGGATGCTGCCCTGAAGGCGCTTGCACGTTTGCCGTGGGCGGACAAAAAGCGCGTACGGGAGGCATATCGAAGCGATAAGGGATTCGTCTGGGTCCACCGAAGGCTCAACCCGGATCAGAAGCAGTGTCTTGACGGCCTGAGTCTTCCCGAAATTGAATACATCATGGAAACGGAGCGGTATTATCCGAATGCCGAACTGGCCGCCCAGGTTGTCGGCTTTGTAGGTATCGACGGAAAGGGGCTGGAGGGGCTGGAGTTTCATTACGATGATTTCCTGAACAGGACGAAGCAACCCTGCATCCCCGAATGTGCCGGTGATTCTTCCTCCTTCAGCCGGAAGGAACACAATCTTTATCTGACGATCGATATGGCGGTACAGTTCTTTGCCGATGACGCCCTGAGAAGGGCCTGTACGGAGGCGAATGCCCAGCATGGACTTGTGATCGTCATGGACACACATACCGGCGGGATCATCGCCATGGCCAACTGGCCCGGGTATAATCCGAATCATTTCGTCGATTATCCCAATGATTATTGGCGCAACCGCTGCGTGACCGATGTGTATGAGCCCGGCTCCATTTTCAAGCTCTTCTGGGCGGCGGCATTGCTGGAGGAAGGATTGGTCCGGGATCATTCCATCGTGTTTTGCGAAAACGGGGCAATTGCCATTGCCGGCAAGAAGATCAGGGATCACATGAAATTCGGATGGCTGAGCTTCAGACAGGTTATCGAACGGTCGAGCAATATCGGCGCCATCAAGTATGCCCGGGAATTGGGAGAAAGCCGGTACTACCGGTACTTAAGGAAATTTGGATTCGGCGAAAAAACGGGTATTGATTTTCCGGGGGAAGCCACGGGAATCCTGCGCCCCCCCTCGAACTGGTCGGGGTTGTCCATGGCCTCCATTGCCATAGGGCAGGAGGTTTCGGTGACCCCCATCCAGATGATTACCGCCTTTGCCTCACTGGTGAACGGCGGGAACCTGATGGAACCCTTTTTACTGAAGGAAATACGCGCAAGTGACGGCAGTGTTCTCTTCAACAGGACCCCGACCGCGCAGAAAAGGGTCATAAGCGCCAGGACCAGCGAGGAGCTAAAAAAGATACTTCAAGGGGTGGTGGAGCGAGGCACCGGACAAAAGGCGGCGGTGCCGGGGTATTCGATAGGGGGAAAAACAGGGACCGCACAGATGGTGGATCCCGCCACCGGCGAGTATTCGCACCAGGATTTCGTGGCCTCCTTTGTAGGTTTTTTTCCGGACCAGCAGGCACGATGGGCCATGCTGGTCATGATCTCCCAGCCGCGCGGTACGTGCTGGGGAGGGGATGTGGCGGCACCCGTCTTTGGCGAGGTGGCGGCACGAATCATTCGATACTATCATATCCCCCCTGGTGATAATGATCGCCCTGGGAAGGATCGTCAGCTCATCGTGACCGCTCAATTTTAACGGACCTCGGGCTGAACGGGGTCCCGGGAGCGGACACAGCGCTGCGATATCACCAGGGTGGGTATGATAGAATATATGGGACAGGCGCCCTGTGGGGAGTGACCTCATGGGCGCAACGAGGTATTGACTATATATTCCAATAATCACGGTGATCCGTCGATCACAACGAGGGATGAAGGTATTTAAAAACAGATAATTCGCTGAAAATATCGTATAACGAAATGGTTTCGTTGGGACAAGGAACATGGAAATCGATCGTTTGATGGGCTCCGTTGATCCCCTGGAATTCATGGGGGACATGATCCTCGATGTAGGGGGGCTGTGCTATGACTCGCGCAGGGTGCAACCGGGGGATCTCTTTGTGGCGATCAAGGGATATGCCACCGATGGCCATATCTTTTTGAACGATGCAGGAGAAAAAGGCGCCCGAGGCTTTGTCATTGAGGACCGGAGGTATTGGGAGGACCCTGCCGTCAGGAAGTGGGTGGAGCAGGGGGTTACCCTGTGTCTGGTCTCCGATACCCGTCGTGCCCTGGCATTGATGGCCGACGAATTCTACGGGCATCCGTCGAGAAGGCTCAAACTGGTGGGGGTCACCGGTACGAATGGAAAAACAACCACCTGTACGTTGATAGCACGGATCATGGAGGCCGCAGGTGAGCGGGTGGGATGGATCACCACGCTGAATTACGGAATCGGCGGCGAGGAATTCCCCTCCCAGCGGACGACGCCTGAATCCCTCGATTTACATAGAATTCTACATCAGATGGTGGAGGGGGGATGCGGGTGGGGGGTGGTCGAGGTTTCCTCCCATTCCCTGGTCCTGCAAAGGGTGGCCGGATGTTCCTTTGATGCAGCCGTGTTGACCAACATCACCCAGGATCATCTGGACTTTCATACCACCCACGGCGAATATCGGAGGGCCAAGGCACGGCTTTTCGAGATGCTCGACCGCGAATCCGCGGGCAGTCCAGCGGACCGTTGTGCGGTGTTTAATCTCGATGATCCCGCCTCCAGGGAAATCCTGGAGCACAGGAAAAGGGTTACCGCGAACCCCTCGTCGACCGTCACCTACGGAATTGAGGGGAATGCTGACGTCACCGCCCGTGACATTGAGCATCGTATGGAAGGGGTATCGTTCCGGATGGTCACCCCGTGGGGTGACCATCACATTGGGTCGTCCCTTATGGGACGGCCGAACATATACAACATCCTTGCCGCCTCGTGCGTGGCCATGGCATTTGGTGTCGAAGGCGACGATTTGCAGGCGGGCATCCATAAGGTGACCGGTGTTCCCGGGCGGTTTGAGCGGATCAGCGCAGGACAGGATTTCGATGTGATCATTGATTATGCCCATACCGATGACGCCCTGGCCAACCTGCTTTCCGTGGTGAGGGCCCATGCGCGGGGGAGGGTGATCTGCGTGTTTGGCTGCGGCGGCAACAGGGATCGAACCAAACGCCCCCTCATGGGCAAGGCTGCGGCAAGGGGAAGCGATTGGTCTATCCTCACCTCGGACAATCCCCGGGGGGAGGAGCCGGAGGACATCATCCGGGAGATCGAGGCGGGCTTTGTGCGGGAAAAGGGAAAGGAGGGGTACGAGATCTGTATTGATCGACGGGAGGCGATTCATCGAGCGATACATATGGCGAAACCGGGCGACATGGTGGTGATTACGGGTAAGGGACATGAAACGACACAGACAATCGGCTCACAGGTGCTCCCCTTTGATGACCGTGAGGTTACACGAGAGATTCTCACCGAATTCACGGAAAAGAGGGTTGGGATCTGATTCAATGAAACTGACACCCGATCAGGTAGCTCGTACTATCGGGGGGGAATGGCTGGCACATCCGGATGCGAAGTGCGCCCGGACTGCCATACGGGAGATATCCATCGATTCACGCACGGTATGTGCGGGAGACCTGTTTTGGGCCATCAAGGGAGAGCGGTTTGACGGGAATGATTTTGTGGATGCGGCGATTGAGCAGGGGGCGGTGGCTGCGGTGGTTTCAAGGGCCACCGGATCGGATGGCGTCAGGAACAGGCTGATCAAGGTCGATGACACGCTGGCGAGCCTCCGGCACATGGCAGCCGAGTGGCGCGCACGACATTCGTGCAGGGTGATAGCGGTAACCGGCAGTTCAGGAAAGACAACCACAAAGGAATTGATATCGAGCATTCTCATGCAACGGTATAACTGCTTGAAAACAGAGGGAAACAAGAACAACCTCATCGGCGTGTCCCTGACCCTTTTGCATATGGCCGAAGGGCACGAGGCTGCGGTCGTGGAATTGGGGATGAATCATCTGGGCGAGATCGCACAGCTCACCTCCATGGTACGGCCGTCGATCGGTGTGATCACCAACATCGGCAGGGCCCATATAGGATTTCTCGGATCGGTGAACTGCATCATCGATGCGAAATCGGAACTCCTGCAAGGGATGGATTCGGACGGCATGGCGGTTCTCAACAGGGATGATCCCTACTATTACATATTGGTGGAACGGTGCCCCAATGGGGTGATCACGGTGGGCGAATCCGATGACGCCGATGTCAGGATACACGGCATCACGCTGCTCCCGGAGGAGGGAATGACCGAGGTGACGGTAATCGTCAAAGGAGAGCCGATCACCGCAACCCTTCCCATACTGGGAAGAACGGCCGCATACAATCTCTCCATGGCGGTTGCGGTTGCGCTACACATGGGGTGCGGGAAACACGAGATCATGGACGGGGTGGCGGCATTCACCCCCGTTTTAAACCGCATGCATCACAAGGTGGTGCGGGGAATTCACATCCTGGATGATTCCTACAATGCGAATCCTGAGTCCATGCATTCGGCCCTTAATACCCTTTCCGAGTGCAAGGGATCCAACCGGTCGGTGGCAATCCTGGGCGATATGCTCGAATTGGGAAATCAATCGGAATGCCTGCACCGTCAATTGGGACAATGGCTGGGGCACAACCGGAGGCTGGATTTTTTGATCACCATCGGCCCCCAGGCGCGGATCATGGCCGAGGAGGCGGTAAAGATGGGGTATCCTTGCCGGAATGTATGGTCGTTGAAGGAGCATGAGGAGATTTCCCTCCTGGCATGTTCCCTGGTCGATTCGGGGGACTGGGTGCTCATTAAAGGCTCCAGACTGATGGGTCTGGATCGCGTTTCCGCCAGGATCGTGGAATTGATCAATGCACGAAACGGGGTGCAGAAGAGAATGGCACACACGGAGGGATTGTACTGATGCTCTACCATTTAATATATTCATTGCACGGCCGCCTCTCCTTCCTGAATGTCTTCCGGTATATCACCTTCAGGGCGGCCTATACCGCACTGACCTCGTTGATCCTCAGCTTTGTTCTCGGACCATGGCTCATAAGGAGGCTGCAGTCACTCAAGATCGGTGAGCAGATTCGTGATGTGGTCCCCAGCGTTCACCGGGCAAAGGCAGGCACTCCCACCATGGGGGGGATACTCATCCTGATCGCCCTTATAGTGCCGACCCTCTTGTGGGCGGATCTTACCAATCGCTACATATGGGTCATACTGCTGGTTACCGCTTCATTCGGCCTGGTGGGATTTGTGGATGACTATCTGAAATTGAAGGGCCGGGGAAAGTCCTCCGGATTGAGCATATCAACCAAATTCGCCTGGCAGTGCATTATCGCCCTTGCAGCGGGGCTCTATCTCTACCTGAATCCGTCAAACTCGTACACCACGGAGCTGGCGATTCCATTTCTTAAAAACGTGAGCCCCAATCTGGGCTGGCTGTATGTCCCCTTTTGCATCCTGGTGATCGTGGGCACATCAAACAGCGTCAACCTCACGGACGGACTGGACGGGCTCGCCATCGGCCCATTGATCATCGCCGCAGCCACGTATACGGCAATCGCATACGTCACCGGGCATGCGAGGTTTGCCGATTATCTCATGATCATCAATGTGAAGGGCGCAGGGGAGCTCACCATTTTTTGCAGTGCCATGATCGGTGCGGGAATGGGGTTCCTCTGGTTTAACACCTATCCCGCCCAGGTTTTCATGGGGGACATCGGCTCCCTCTCCTTGGGGGCAGCCCTGGGTACGGTTGCGCTTCTGACAAAGCATGAGTTGATACTGATCCTGATCGGGGGGCTGTTCGTCATCGAGACCGTGTCGGTGATCATTCAGGTCATCTCGTTCCGGTTGAGCGGCCGCCGGGTGTTCGCCATGGCGCCCATACATCATCACTTTGAGCTGAAGGGATGGGCCGAACCGAAGATCATTGTTCGTTTCTGGATCATCTCCATCATCCTGGCCCTGCTCAGCCTGAGCACGTTGAAACTGCGGTGATCGATATGCGGAAAGGCAGAGAAAAATCAAAAAAGGCACCGGAAACCTGTGCCGCCATCGAGTCACTGCCCGGCAGGAATGTATTGATCGTGGGATGCGCCGTCACCGGCCTTGCAGCGATTCGATTCCTGACCGAGCGGGGTTGCAGGGTTACCGTGTCCGAATCCAAGCAGCGATCCGAATGCGAGGGTGCCCTTCGGAACCTGGATACGAGGGATGTGCAGTGGGAATTCGGGGGGCATCAGGAGAAGACCTTTGTGGACCAGGACCTGATACTGGTCAGCCCTGGGGTGCCCATGAACATACCCCCGCTGGTGAAGGCCAGTGCCCAAGGGATACCGGTGGTGAGCGACATAGAGCTTGCCTTTCAACTGACTGCAACGCCCATGATCGCCATAACCGGGACCAACGGAAAGACCACCACCACCACACTGGTGGGGGAGATCCTGCATGCGGATAACAAGAAGGCCTTTGTGGGAGGCAATATCGGTACCCCTATCCTCGATTCCATCCATGAAGGAAATGAATATGACTACCTGGTTGCCGAGGTGAGCAGTTTCCAACTGGAGGGGGTGAGTACCTTCGCCCCCCACATCGCCGTCATACTCAATCTTACCCCGGATCATCTGGACCGCTATCCGGGGATCGCGGCGTATCAGGAGGCAAAGGCCCGGATCCTGAGACATCAGGCCGCAGGGGATTACGCCATCCTGAACGGGGGAGACCCCTGGGTGGCGGGACTGGCAAAGGGATGCGCCGCCAAGGTATACCTTTTCGACACCTGCCGGCCGGTCACCCGGGGCGCCATGATAGGGGAGGGCCGCATGATCGTCCGGGATAATGACTCCGAGCTTGATCTGGGGCCGGTGCAGGGGATGGGATTGACGGGCAGCCACAACCTGGAGAATATGATGGCGGCAAGCCTTGCTGCCTATTGCGCCGGGGTCTCCGTGGAGTCGATCCGGCAGGTTCTCAGGGATTTCAAGGGATTATCCCATCGCCTGGAGACGGTCGGGAATATCGGGGGGATCACCTTTATCAACGACTCAAAGGGAACCAACGTGGGCTCGGTCCAAAAGGCCCTCGATGCGGTCCCAGCCCCCATCCTGCTCATTGCCGGAGGTCAGGCCAAGGGGTGTGATTTCACCAGTCTTGCCCCGCTTGTAAAGGATAAGGTGCGGGCGGTCTTCCTCATCGGAGAGGCGCAAGCGGCAATTGCACAGGCATGGGGGACCTCCACACGGATTGTCGCCGCTGCGGATCTGCGGTCCGCGGTGGAAGATGCATACAAAATGGCCCAGCCGGGTGACACCATCCTCCTTTCACCCGGCTGTGCAAGCTTCGATATGTTCAAGGATTACAAGGACAGAGGAAACCAGTTCAAAACAATCGTGATGGAGTTGGCACATGCCCAGAAAACGCTGCTTTGATCAGTTGCTCCTGGTAACGGCATTGATCATGATGGGAATCGGGGTGGTGATGGTCTACAATGCGAGCGCCATCATAGCCGTGACCAAATACGGCCAGAGCCCCTTTCATTTCTTACGGATACACCTGTGTCACCTGTTCGTGGCCCTGTGTTTTCTCGTTGCGGCAATGAAGAGCCCTTACACGGTATGGAAACGGTGGGCACCGGTGCTCCTCATTGCGAGCTTCGGCATGCTGCTTCTGGTGTTCGCCCCCCAAATCGGTCTCAAGTGGGGAGGGGCGCGCAGGTGGATTAAAATCACCCCCTTTTTGAGCTTTCAGCCGTCCGAGCTGGCAAAGATGGCGATCATTCTCTTTATGGCATCATTTATAGCCAAGAAGAAAAACAAACCGGAGGAGTTGGAATCCATCTCGTCTCCCCTTTTCTTGATGCTGGGTGCATTTTTTGCCCTCATTGTGGCCCAGCCCGATCTGGGCACAGCAGCCCTCCTGGTCATCGTAGGATTGACCATGCTCTATGTGGCGGGATTCCGCCTGCGTTATCTGATCCTGCCGTTGCTCGTCTTTATCTGCTGTACGGGCATTTTGATCTGGATAACGCCCTACCGGGTCACCAGGGTCCTTTCCCATTTGAATCCATGGGAAGATCCGACCGGCAGCGGCTACCAGCTCATCCAGTCGATAGTGGCCATTGGGAGCGGAGGGAAGATGGGAACAGGGCTCGGGAATGCGGTGCAGAGCGGTATAACCATACCGGAGCCCTTTACGGATTTTATCTTTGCCATAATCGGAAAAGAGGTGGGATTGGTGGGGACCTGTCTCATCGTGTGCCTCTTTTTCCTCATTGCATGGCGGGGCCTACGGATCGCGCTCAACTGCAGGGATTCATTCGGGGTCAACCTTGCCGTGGGCATTACCTGCCTGATCGTGTATCAGGGATTGATCAACATGGGGGTGGTGACCGGGCTTCTGCCGACGAAGGGGATCACGCTCCCTTTTATCAGCTACGGAGGTACCTCGCTGGTCTTCAATGCCCTGGGCGTGGGGATCCTTCTAAATGTCTCCCAGTACACATAAGGAGATCAGGATCCTTCTTGCAGGAGGCGGCACAGGGGGGCATATTTATCCGGGGGTGGCCCTGGCGCAGGAATTCCTGGCCCGGGGCTCGTTTGATTGCCTGATGGTGGTGACGTCAAAGGACATGGACAGACACATTATGGAGAGTGAACGGATGCCGTATGCAGCCCTTCCGGTAAAGGGATTGCGCCAAGGGATTACACCGGGGAGGATCGCCGATGTGTATCATCTGGCCCTCTCCTTTGTGAGGACATGGCGGATCATCGCCTCGTACCGGCCGGATGCCGTCATCGGCCTGGGCGCCTATGTATCCCTTCCGGCGATAAGCATCGGCAAGCTCAAGGGCATCACCACCTTTATCCACGAGCAGAACCTGGTGCCCGGAAAGGTAAATCTCCTTTTGGGACGTTGGACCGACGGAATCTTTACCTCGTTTCCTCAGACTGACAGGTATTTCCCTGCGCACAAGGTGCGGATGCTGGGCAACCCCTTGCGCTCCATACCATCGAATATCGACAGGACGCAAGGCCGTTTGACCCTGGGGCTGAAACCGGATCTCATCACGCTCCTGGTAACCGGGGGAAGTCGCGGTGCCCATGCAATCAATCTCAATGCAATGGATGCCTTTGCACAATTGAAATCGGAGGGGATTCCGTTTCAGGTCATCCACCAGACCGGGGATGAGGATTATGATCGGGTCCTCGGGTGGTATGCAGGGGAAGGGATCCGCGCGAAGACCGGGGCCTTTTTCGACAACATGATGGAGATGTATCTCCTGTCGGATCTCGTTATCTGCCGAGCGGGTGCGGGAACCCTCGCCGAGCTCACCGCAACGGGAACGCCCGCCCTGCTCATACCCTATCCCTATGCCAAGGCGGATCACCAGACCACCAATGCAATGGCCATGGTGAATGCAGGTGCGGCGCGGATGATACGCCAGTGCGATCTTTCAGGCAAGGTACTGGCAAAAGAGATCGGACAACTCCTGAACGCGCCCGAGATCCTTGGGGGTATGGCCCGGGCGAGTCGGGTGCTGGGAAGGCCTCATGCGGCACGGGAAATCTGCGATCAGGCCATCGCATGGCTTGCTGAAAGCCAGGGAAGGACGCAATGCACCCTAAATTGAAACGAATTCATATGGTCGGCATCGGCGGGATAGGGATGTGCGGGATCGCGGAGGTGCTGCACAACCTGGGGTACACGGTGACCGGAAGCGATCTTCATGACAGCGCCACCGTGCAACGGCTCCAGGATCTCGGGATCACCATTCGCATCGGCCATAAGGAAGAGAATATTACGAGCGCCCAGGTAGTAGTCTATTCCTCCGCGGTATCGGACGAGAATCCGGAGATCAGGGCGGCGCGTGCCTCCCTGATACCCGTCATCCCCCGGGCGGAGATGCTCGCCGAGCTCATGCGCATGAAGTACGGTATCGCTGTGGCCGGGAGCCATGGAAAGACCACCACGACCTCGATGGTCGCGTCCATATTGGGGAGGGGAGGCCTTGATCCCACGATCGTCATCGGAGGCAGACTGGATAGCATCGGCAGCACGGCAAAACTCGGTCAGGGAGAGTACATGGTCGCCGAGGCGGATGAGAGCGACGGCTCCTTTCTCAAGCTTTCCCCGACCATTGCGGTGGTAACCAATATCGACCGGGAACACCTCGATTTCTATCGGGATCTTGATCATATAAAGGATACCTTTCTACAGTTCATGAACAAGGTCTCGTTCTACGGACTCATATGCCTGTGTCTGGACGACCCGATCCTTCAGGAGATGATTCCCCGTCTTACCAAGAGGATTCTTACCTACGGCCTGACCATTCAGTGCGACCTGCGTGCCGAGAACATACGTATAGAAGGGCTCCACTCCCATTTCGACGTCCTTTATCACGGCACACCACTCGGTCCAATCGATCTCAATCTCCCGGGTATCCACAACATATACGATGCCCTTGCCTCCATCGGGGTGGCCCTCGATCTGGAAATGCCCTTCATCGTTATTCAAAAGGCCATGGAAGGATTCAAGGGCGCGGACCGGCGCTTCCAGGTCAAGGCAAAGATCGGTGACCTGGTGATCGTGGACGATTACGGCCATCATCCCACGGAGATCAAGGCCACCTTGAGGGCGGCGAAAAAGGGATGGGGGAAACGAATCATATGCGTATTTCAGCCTCATCGCTATACCCGTACACAATTCCTCTTGGAGGAGTTCGCCACCTGTTTCTACGACGCGGATCTGGTGGTGGTGACGGATATCTATCCTGCGGGAGAACAACCCATCCAGGGTGTTCACGGAGGGTTGATAGCCGAGGAACTCAGGGAACACGGGCACAAGGATGTGCATTATCTGACAGACCTCAATGAAATCCCGGCATTCTTACTGGAGATTGTGCGGCCGGGGGATATGGTTTTGACCCTTGGCGCCGGCGATGTGTGGAAGGTGGGAGAGAAACTCGAGGGGATGATCAAACAAGAACGATTCTTGGTAGGGTCATCAGGGGGGAACCAATGATAGTTGCCACGTGTGAGTGCATTAAGGGCATGAAGAGGATTCTGGGCAGCCGGTTTCGCATGAACCGCCCACTGGCCCCATTGACATCCCTCAATATGGGGGGATTGGTTGAATTCTGGGCCATGGTCTATGATCTGGAGGAATTGCGCAGGATTTTGGACCTGGCCAGATCAGAGCAACTGAGGGTAAGGATACTGGGGAAGGGTACCAATCTGGTCATCCAGAATGGACTGCTGAAGGGGATTGTCATTCAACTCGGCGGGACGCTGAGTGAAATCAAGAGAAACAACGACCGGATCGGCATGGGAGGGGGATGCCCGCTTGCCTGTCTGCTGAAAGAGGCCATCACCTGCGATTTGAACGGCGCGGCCCCGCTCGCCGGTATCCCCGGCACGCTGGGGGGGGCGATAACCATGAATGCGGGTACCGACCAGGGAAGCCTGGGAGATCTTGTCGAGGAGGTCGACATCCTGACGGATGGCCGAATCGAGACGTGGTCGGCAAAGGAGATGGGATTCGGGTACCGGCGCAGCCGAATCAGCAATGGAAAGATTGTCCTGGGTGCGCGGCTGCGGCTGAAGCCCGGGATTGATGTCAAGAATGCGGTGCGAAGGACGCTTGCGAAACGATGGAGTGCCCAGCCGTATCGCGAGAGGAGCGCGGGATGTGTTTTTCGGAATCCCCCCGGATACTCGGCGGGAAGGCTGATTGACGAGGCGGGTCTCAAGGGGCATCGAATAGGCCAGGTCGAGGTTTCACGCAAGCATGCGAATTTTTTCATCAATTGCGGAGGGGGCACCTCCGACGATTTCCTTCGTCTTATGGAGAGTGTTCAGAAGCGGGTATACATGGTATCCGGGGTATACCTGAAACCAGAGGTGAAATTTTGGGTGAATGATGATGAACGATGAATCCGGCAATCATGCCACACGGAAGGAATCACTGCGGGTCGGGGTGCTTCTTGGCGGATGGTCTGATGAGCGTGAGATTTCCTTAAAAACGGGGCAGGCAATCACAAAGGCGCTCATTGCCAAGGGCTGGGAGGTCATACCGATCGATGTGGACCGCAATGTGTGTGATCGCATCAAGCATGAGGGAATTGATGTGGCCTTCCTGGCACTCCACGGCCGTTTCGGTGAGGATGGGACCATCCAGGGCGTGCTCGAGATGATGGGAATCCCGTATACCGGATCGGGGGTACTGGCCAGTTCGGTGGCCATACACAAGATATTCACCAAGATCGTCCTTCAACACGCAGGGATTCCCACACCTTTATTCGTCCCTCTGGGAAAGACGGACGGACCGTTGGAGGAGAGCCCCTTCGGATACCCTGTGGTGGTCAAGCCTGCCACCCAGGGCTCGACCATCGGCATCCACATCGTCAATGGGCGCTCGGAGCTGAAGGATGCGGTGGCGGACGCATTCGGATACGACGATGCCGTCCTGGTCGAGGAATATGTGCCGGGCCGTGAGCTGACCGTGGGAATCCTGGGAACGGAGCCGTTGCCCGTTCTGGAGATCGTCCCCCGATCCGGATTTTATGACTTCCAGGCAAAGTATACCCACGGTCAGTCGGAATATCGCTGTCCGGCGCCGTTGAGCGAGGATATTGCCGGGAGGGTGCAGGAGCTTGGTGCTCATGCCTTTCGGGCATTGGGATGCCGGGATTTTTCCCGTGTTGATTTCCGCCTCAGGGAGGATGGTAGCCCCTTCTGCCTGGAGATCAATACCATACCCGGCATGACCGATACGAGCCTCTTGCCCAAGGCCGCCCTGGTGCAGGGGATACAATTCCCGGAGCTGGTGGAAAGGATTCTGCTGATGGCCTTGGCGCGACGGAATGACCTGTCCGAACGGAAAGGGAACGAGGAGAGATCCATGTGCCATGGATGCTGTGACAAGGGCCTTGCCATGACAACAGGTGGCAAGAGTGGGGGAGACTGAGGAGCGTATGAGTCGACCCGTGACCTCAAAACCACCCTTGATCAAAAGGACGCCGCAGAGGGTGTGCAAACGGAAGGGCAAGACCCCGCGCAAACGCGCCATGGTGCTCCCCTATGTGGTGGTGTTCGCCATGCTGGCCCTGATCCCGTTGGGGAGGCATCTGATCGAATGGGGAACACGGTGGGGGTACCTCACCATCAAGAGGATCGAAATCACGGGGAACAGCCGTATTTCATCGGAACAGATCAAGATGTGGACCGGCATCAAGGAGGGTCTCCATATGCTGAACTTTGATTTACGCGGGGTTACCGGGATTGCCGAGGCCCAGCCATGGATCAGGTCCCTCCTTGTGGAACGGAAGTTCCCCTATACGGTCTCCATCGAGGTGGAGGAAAAGCTGCCGGTTGCGATCTGGGAGGAAGAAGACAATCGTTTCTTGATGGACGAATTCGGCTGCCTGCTGGAACCTGTCCGGGGCAGGGACTCCTTTTCTTCGTTACCGGTCATGACATGCTTCGGGCATTTCGACTGCAAGGCAGGGCGGCGTTGTCCCTTCCCGTATTGGTCCAACGGGCTGAGCATGGTGGAGATCATGAAGGAATGCGCCCCGGAGTTCATGAATGAGGTGGTGAAGATCTGCATTGTCTCGGAAAATCAGGTGACTGTCTTTTTGACCCAGGGGAGGAAGCTCCTGGTGGATATGGAGACAATTCGCGCCAAGTTCCCCCCTCTGAAGGCATTGATCCATAAAATGCCCGAGCAGTGGCGATCCATGGGGTACTGTGATGTGCGATTCGATAACAAGATCATCTTCGGATAGAAGCATTGAATGGTTATACCGGAATATGTGCGGGATTTTCTCAATGAAAAACATCAGCGTGAATGCACACCTTTTGTCTGTTTCTCGGCAGGGTAGCGAGATGGAAGGTGTATCTTTGACAGGAGGGGGGCAAGGGGAACATGATAAAAAAGGATAACATCATCGTAGGATTGGATATAGGAACGACGAAGATTGCTGCAATCGTGGCAGAATGCCCTTCCGCTTCTGCTGTGGAGATCATCGGCATGGGAGTGGCCCCGTCCAGAGGCCTCCGCAAGGGCACGGTGGTCGATATCGACAGCACGGTAGAGTCAATCAAATTTGCCGTCAGGGAGGCGGAGCTGATGTCCGGTCATCAGATTGACGAGGCCTATGTCGGCATTGCGGGGGGGCATATCCGCGGAATCAACAGCAAGGGGGTCATCGCGGTTTCAGGGAAGAACAGGGAGATTATCCAGGACGACGTCGATCGGGCAATCGACGCGGCAAAGGCCGTTGCACTTCCCGTGAGCCATGAGGTGATCCATGTCTTACCCCAGGAATTTCTCATAGACGAACAGGAGGGGATCAAGAAGCCCCTCGGGATGCACGGGGTCAGATTGGAGGTATTGGTCCACATCGTCATCGGGGCCATCACCTCCGCCCAGAATATCATCAGGTGTGTGAACAGGGCGGGGATCGAGGTAAAGGATATCATCCTGGAACAGCTCGGATCGAGCCATTCCACCATCACCCAGGAGGAGAAGGACCTGGGGATAGCGGTGGTGGACATCGGCGGCGGCACCACGGATATCGCCATATTCGTTGACGGGAGCATTCGATACACCAGTGTTCTTTCCCTTGCCGGGGACAACTTCACCAAGGATATTGCGGTGGGATTGAGGACGCCGATTTCCGAGGCTGAAAAGATCAAGCGGGAATATGGATGTGCCTTGACCTCCCTGGTTGACGAGAATGAGGTCATCGAGGTGCCCAGCGTGGGCGGGCGCAAGCCGAGGGTCATTTCCCGTCAGGTCCTGTCTGAGATCATTCAGCCAAGGGCCGAGGAGATATTCGATTTGATTGCACGGGAGATTCATGCAAGCGGTTACGAAGAGCTCATATCCGCAGGGGTGGTATTGACCGGGGGGGCATCCATTATGGAGGGCATGGTGGAGGTGGGTGAACAGATTCTCGACCTTCCTGTCCGTATCGGGTATCCGGACAATGTTGAGGGGTTGAAGGATGTGGTGCGGAGCCCTGTACATGCAACCGGCGTGGGGCTGGTGCTCTATGGCGCCCAGCATCATTATGCCTCAAGGAAACCGCAGGATAGCGGATTCATCTATGGCATTGCAAATCGGATGAAAAGCATGGTGAATGATTTTTTTGTGCATTAGTCACGGAGTGTAGCGAATCAGGGCGAGGTTGTTACCAATACATATACAATTATTCAAGAGCTTTTCGTGAGGAGAAGGGGAGGAAGCCATATGCCAGAGAAGAAGATGTTGTTTGATTTGGAAGAGGCGATTGCCTCCGGTGCAAAGATAAAGGTGATCGGCGTGGGTGGAGGCGGTGGCAATGCGGTAAACCGGATGATCAATGAAAAGGTACAGAAGGTCGATTTTATCGTCATCAACACCGATGCCCAGGACCTCAAACGCTCCCCCGCACCGGTCAAGATCCAGATCGGGGCCAAACTGACCAGGGGTCTCGGTGCGGGGGCAGTTCCGGAAACAGGCAGGAAGGCGGCCGAAGAGGATTATCCGCGAATCGTGGAAATGCTTGAGGGGGCGGATATGGTCTTCATTACCGCCGGCATGGGAGGGGGAACCGGCACCGGGGCATCGCCCATAGTGGCCCAGGCTGCGAGGGAGGCCGGGGCGCTGGTGGTGGCATTCGTAACGAAGCCCTTCCTGTTTGAGGGAAGAAAGCGGATGACCCACGCCGAAATGGGGATCTCGGAATTGAACTGTGAGGTTGATTCGATTGTGACCATTCCCAATCAGCGGCTTTTGACCATGGGCAATGAGAGTATCCAGCTCGAAGAGGCATTCAACGTGGCTGATCAGGTCCTCTGCCAATCGGTGCGGGGTATTTCCGACCTGATCACCAATCAGGGTAAGATTAACCTGGACTTTGCCGATGTCAAAACCATCATGTCCGCCAAGGGAACAGCGCTCATGGGGACCGGCACGGCAAAAGGGGACAACAGGGCAATCAATGCGGTTCGGTTGGCCATCTCCAATCCTCTCATGGAGGATACCTCCATTGAGGGTGCCACCGGTGTCCTTTTGAATATAACGGGAGGAAAGGATATCACCCTCAAGGAGATCAACGATGCGGCATCGACCATCCACGGGGCTGTTCACGAGGATGCGACCATCATATTCGGAATGGTTGAAGATCTTGATATGAGCGAGGATTTGAGGGTGATGGTCATTGCCACCGGCACGGACCATGTCCTGACGCAGCAGAAATCGACCAAGGTTGTGGACTATCAGCATCTTCCGAAAAGGCCGGATCATTTGAACCTGCGGCCCCAGGGCAGGAATGAGCGGATGAAGCCCCAAACATCGGAGCCTGTCAGACGGCCTCGAATATTCGAACGGGAGATGAATGCAAAGGATCTCGGCATCATCAAGGACGACGACGACAAACCGGATCCGAACTACGACGTCCCCACCTTTTTGAGAAGGCAGGTGGATTAGGCAGGAATGCGGCGATGTCATGCATATCTCCCCGTGCAGGGCGCGATGTGGACACGGCATACAGATCCGGGCCGAAGATGAATGCATGCCTGCGGCCGGAAGTGCCTTCGAATGCCCTTCGCCTGCCCCGACACCCCATTCATCCCTTTTACGATGGTCTATGTCATCCGAACACAGGACAAATACCCGCGAAAGGGGTATAATGAAATGAAAAGGCATTGGCATGGGTTCCCGAGATCATCAGGTAGGCTGAGGGTGCGCCCTCAGCCGGGATGATGGGGAGTGGATCCCGGTCTCTGTGCGAGCGATGAGCATGCATAGGGTCACTGAAGCATCCTGTCCCGGGTGAAGCAATTCCCCTCCGTTCCTTGTGGCCTCCCGGGAATTATCACCGTTACTCCGGACCACGGCGGTTTTTCCAATTGACGGATCTCTCATCACTCCATATTATCTATAAACATACCGATCTATGGATCAAGGCCGACGGCGCGCTCGACCGAGTCCGTGTGGAGGGCTGGCTCCGGAAGGTCTACGAGCAGATCGAGGGATATGCGGCATCGGACGGCTCGTTCCTCTCATCGCTGCATCCCCTTGAGGTTCCTGAGACCGCGCCCGAGGTCATCAGGCGGATGGCCCGATGTGCGATGCGAGCGGGGGTCGGTCCGATGGCAGGGGTCGCAGGGGCGGTGGCGGACTTTGTGGGGGAAGGACTGTCGGAAGGGCATCGCCGGATCATCTGTAACAACGGCGGGGATATATTCTATAAGTCTCCGGAAAAACAGGGGGTTTATTTAAGTGCGCCCGGCTCCCCCTTTCACGGAAAGGTGTGTATGCATGTTCCTCCCGCAGCAGGGAAGGGACTGTGCACCTCCTCCGGCATCACAGGTCATTCGGTCAATATGGGGAGGTCCTACGCGGTGACGATTCTTGCCGAAAATGCCTGCCTGGCGGATGTATGGGCAACCGCAGTGAGCAATCGGATCGGGAGTCGCGCAGACCTGGATCGGGTGCTTGACTGGTGTGCTCATGTGGAGGATATCGAGGGGGTGGTGATCCTGGTGGATCACTACATGGGGGTCTGGGGTGAGATCGAGCTGAGTGGAGACCAGTAGTATGATGCGGGATATCGCCCTTGGGCGCTACTTTTATCAGGATTCCTTTATCCACCGTCTCGATCCGCGGATAAAGCTGCTTTCCCTGTGCGCAATCGGTGCAGGATTGATCCTGTTAAAGACCGTGATATCCCTTCTCATGCTCGGGCTGCTGCTGGCGTGTATTCTCATGATCTCTCATGTGCCTGTCAAGGCATGGCTGAAGGGATTCCGCATCTTCGTCTGGTTTTTTGCCATACTCGTCCTCCTGTATGGATGGCGTGGGTATCGCGATGCGGGGTTGACGCTGCCGATGTGGTCAAGGATACACTTCGGGCTTCTTGCCGGAATGACCGCGGCGATCCGATGGCTGATCCTTATCGGATTCTGTTTCCTCCTTACCATGACCACCCCTCCCTCGGACCTGACCTGGACGTTTCAGGCCCTGCTCGGTCCCTTCCGCAGAATCGGGTTTCCCGTTGATGACATATCGATCATGGCAGGGCTCTCCCTTCACTTCCTCCCCCTGCTGAAAGAGGAGGCGGACCGATTGATCATGGTTCAAAAGGCACGGGGTATCCGCTTCGATACCGGCGGTTATTGTCAGAGGGCTCGCCGCATCATCGGACTTGTTCCGCTTCTTCTGATACGAATATTCAGGCGTTCGGAAAAGGTCGCCCTGGCAATGGAGGCGAGGAGTTCTGCCGATACAGGGAGTGACGGGCGGGGCAGCGAGGGGATCGGCACACCCATGGGGCGAAAGGATGTGTATGCATTCGGATGCGTGCTCCTGTATCTTACCGGCGCCTGGTGTATTGAACGGTTTTTCCTTATATAGCAAAAAGCCTCCCTATATCGCTCCGTAACCATGCCTGCCCCCGACGCCGCAGCGCCACAATCAGAATTACCATTTTTTGGATGGGGATGTTGACCGGGATACATGCATTCTGGTATCCTTATCATTCCCGATGGCGGACGGAAAACAACAACGGAAATGGAGACAATGGACCATAGCATGGAACATGACCTGCGCATCCTTCTCAAGGGCGTGGAGGATGTCATTTCTAAGGACGAGCTCGAGGCCAAGCTTTCCCGTTCCCGTTCAACGGGGGTTCCTCTGCGCATAAAGGCCGGTTTTGATCCAACCGCCCCTGATCTGCACCTCGGTCATACGGTGTTGATTCAAAAGATGAGGGACTTCCAGCGCCTCGGGCATGAGGTGTTTTTTCTGATCGGCGATTTTACCGGGCTCATCGGTGATCCCAGCGGCAGATCGGAGACGAGAAAGCCCTTGAGCCGTGAGCAGGTGCTCGAGAATGCCAAGACATACGAGCGGCAGATCTATAAGATCCTGGACCCCGAAAAGACCAGGATCGTCTTCAACAGTCAGTGGATGGAGACGATCACCAGCATGGATCTCATCCGGCTCTGCTCGAAGCAGACCGTGGCCCGCATGCTCGAGCGGGAGGACTTCCATACCCGGTTCACCGAACAGCTCCCCATCAGCATCCATGAATTCATCTATCCGCTCATCCAGGGGTACGATTCGGTCATGATGAAGGCGGATGTGGAACTGGGGGGAACCGATCAGAGATTCAACCTGCTCATGGGACGCGAACTGCAAAGAGACTACGGCCAGCCCCCCCAGGTGGTCATCATGATGCCCATCCTTGAAGGGCTTGACGGCGTTCAAAAGATGAGCAAGAGCCTCGGAAATTACGTTGGAATCGATGAATTACCCAGCGATATCTACGGGAAGGTGATGTCGATAGACGACCGGATCATGCTGAGATACTATCGACTCCTGACCGATATGGAACCTGCCGAGGTTGATGCATTGAGCAACCGGATAAGCGAAGGAACCGTCAATCCGAAGGAGACGAAAAAAAGGCTTGCCTTCACCCTGGTGGAGCGATTCCATGGCTCGGAGAAGGCGCGGGAGGCACAGGAGCGGTTTGAACAGGTCCACGAAAAAAGAGGAATCCCGGATGACATACCCACATTCTGCCCCCCGGTTGCGGAACAGGTCTGGCTGGTGAGATTTCTGGTGGACCGGGGACTTGTCCAATCGAGCAGCCAGGGGAGGAGGATGATCAAACAGGGCGGGGTGAGCATTGACGGAGAAAGGGTGGTGGATGAGGATTTCGTCCTTGACCTGTCACGCGCATGCATCATCAAGGTGGGAAAGAGAGGCTTCCTGAAGGTCGTGCCGAAATAGTCCCAAGGCCCCGCAATTTCCTCCAATTCATTGTAATCCATTCAAGGCAGGAAGAGTCAACGGCTATTTTGGTAAAAAACTAAGAATAATTATCAAAAAATAAAAAATTAAGGCGCTTGACAACAAAAACTGGTTATTGTATAGTTAGCATTCTCGAAACGGCGAATGTGACATTTGACAAAATGACATACCGATGATATAAATAGTAATTGAAGTGGACTAGTACGCTCTTTGATAAATGAATCGCGGGTATCACCTTCAGTCAATTTTTGAGTTTATATTCGGAGAGTTTGATCCTGGCTCAGAACGAACGCTGGCGGCGTGCCTAACACATGCAAGTCGAACGAGAAAGGGGTCTTCGGATCCCGAGTAAAGTGGCAAACGGGTGAGTAACACGTGAGTAATCTACCCCCGATTTTGGAATAACAATCTGAAAAGGTTGCTAATACCAAATGATATCCTGGAATGGCATCATTTCAGGATCAAAGATGGCCTCTCCATGGAAGCTGTCGATCAGGGATGAGCTCGCGCACCATTAGCTTGTTGGCAGGGTAAAAGCCTACCAAGGCTAAGATGGTTAGCCGGCCTGAGAGGGTGTCCGGCCACACTGGGACTGAGACACGGCCCAGACTCCTACGGGAGGCAGCAGTGGGGAATATTGCGCAATGGGGGAAACCCTGACGCAGCAACGCCGCGTGGACGATGAAGGCCTTCGGGTTGTAAAGTCCTGTCAGATGGAAAGAAATGCATAATGGTCAAAACCCATTATGCTTGACGGTACCATCAGAGGAAGCCCCGGCTAACTCCGTGCCAGCAGCCGCGGTAAGACGGAGGGGGCGAGCGTTGTTCGGAATTACTGGGCGTAAAGGGCGCGTAGGCGGCCTTGTAAGTTAGGTGCTAAAGCCCTCGGCTTAACCGAGGATTCGCATCTAATACTGCAAGGCTAGAGTACAGGAGAGGAGAGCGGAATTCCCAGTGTAGCGGTGAAATGCGTAGATATCGGGAGGAACACCAGTGGCGAAGGCGGCTCTCTGGACAGTGACTGACGCTGAGGCGCGAAAGCGTGGGGAGCGAACGGGATTAGATACCCCGGTAGTCCACGCCGTAAACGATGGGCACTAGGTGTGGGGTCGGAGACCGAGTCCGTGCCGGAGCTAACGCAGTAAGTGCCCCGCCTG